>NZ_MUHX01000001.1 GCF_002007215.1 Pyramidobacter sp. C12-8
CTTAGCGGGATTCAGCTGGGCTGGTTGTCTTTTTCTAGTGTGGGGTTACGGGAATCTAGGTTTTAAAGACTTCTCCGATGAACATCGAATGCAGCTTCACGTAGCTGGCGGCAAGATGTTTTTTTTCATCGGTCAGCCGAATGAAAAAGCCATATCTTTTTCATCTCCTTTTCTACAGTTCGTTGCACTATCAAAAGAGGCTGCGCGTTCAGCATCGCCAAGTTTTTCTTGGATGAGAAGATGGGCCTGAAACGGTAATTGTCTCTTTGTCCTCGACTTATCTTCGACACCACGTGCCGTTACAACGGGCTGCCGCCGGGGTATCCATAACGGCGAGAAACAGCTGGCACTGAAGGTCTGACGGGGGCTTCCTTCATGGCGTTCTTCCACGGAAAACTTATTTGACAGCGTCTTGCCGTAAGTTATAATTTATGTACAAATTGAGTCGTATATGGAGGGCTGTTTTGCGGACGCGCGTTTTTGCGGGGCGCGGATATATTCGAAGGAGGCTGGACAACATGGGGTTGCGCTTTAAAAAGAGCATCAAAATTCTGCCCGGCATCAGCATCAACATCAGCAAAACCGGCGTCAGCGCCACGATCGGGCCGAAGGGGAAGAGCATCAACGTCGGCACGAACGGCATCTTCGGAAATCTCGGCCTGGGCAAGGGCGTTTCTTATCGCAAGAAGTTGGGCGACGTGATGCCCAAGAACGCGGGAACCGCCGGTTTCAAGCGGGTTCTCAAGATCGTCATGCTGATCGTGATCGCGGTTTATCTGATCTGGCAGTATGCGGGGCCGTTCCTCGGTGGATTTTTGGGCGGCGCGAAATGATTTTTTCGGAGAGACGGGTTCCGGTTCGAAAGAGCCGGAACTTTTTTGTCCGGAGCCGGCGATTGAACTGCAAAAATGTTGGGCGGCGTTTGGATATCTATTCTTAAAAGAATAATATTTATAAGAGATTCATTGACAATCGGGTGAGGCGATGATAGTTTAATATTGATTTATGGTCAAAATAAAATCGAAGGAGGCTTTTTTATGAAATACGGCGTTCGCAACGACCTGATGGCGACGGTCCAGGCGGTGAAGAAGGGCGAGATTATGTCGCAGATCGAATGCACCCTTGATGCCGCAGGCAAACTCAGTTCCGTGCTGACAAGTGATTCAGTGGCCGAGCTGGATCTGAATCCCGGCGACAGGGTGCATTTGTTGATCAAGGCGATTCACGTGATTCCCGCCAAGGATTGATCTTTGGTTGATCTTCCCCGCAGCTGCGGTGGCGCGGCTGAATTCGCAAGGGAGTCCGACATTGCGCCGGGCTCTTTTTTGTTTTTGTCGGAATCAGGCGCGCTGCGGCATCTGCCGGGTGGGGCCGTAGTTTTTTGCCGAAGATTGCCTCTTTATGTTCAATATATTAAAATTACTCTGTGGCGCGGAGCAAAATTTATGGAAAGAGGTGGCGGAAGGTATGAGAAAATATTTTGCAGCGGCGTTGGTTCTGGGAGCGGCTTGGTGCTCGGGAACGGCTTTTGCGGCGGAGCCGGCGAAGTTCCACATCGGCGTCTGCACGGGAACCGTTTCGCAGTCGGAAGACGAATTGCGCGGCGCCGAAGCGCTGATCAGAAAATACGGCGACGTGATGCACGGCGGCATCGTCAATCACGTGACCTATCCCGACAATTTCATGACGGAGCAGGAGACGACGATCTCACAGATCGCTTCTTTCGCCGACGATCCGCTGATGAGGGCCGTCGTCGTCAATCAGGCCATTCCGGGCACGACGGAAGCGTTCCGGCGCATCCGCGAAAAGCGGCCGGATATTCTGCTGTTCAGCGGCGACCCGCAGGAGGATCCTCAGGTGATCGACAGCGTCGCCGATCTGTCTACGGGCAACGACATGATTTCGCGCGGCTATCTGAACGTGGTTCTCGCCAAGCGGCTGGGGTGCAAGCATTACGTGCATATCTCCTTCCCGCGTCATATGAGTTACGAGCTGCTTTCGCGCCGTCGTAAGATCATCGAGCAGACCTGCAGGGACATCGGCGTCGAGTTCCATTTCGAAACCGCTCCCGATCCTACCAGCGACGTGGGCGTGGCGGGCGCGCAGCAGTTCATTCTCGAAAAGATGCCCAGCTGGCTCGACAAATACGGCAAGGATACGGCGTTTTTCTGCACAAACGACGCGCAGTCGGAGCCGTTGCTCAAGTGCGTTCTCGAGCTCGGCGGCTATTTCATCGAGGGCGATTCGCCCCTGATCGGTTTTCCCGGCGCGCTGGGGCTCGACCTGTCCGACGCGGCGGGGGATTTCGACGCGATCCTGAAGCGCCTCGAGGATACTGTGGTGGCGCGCGGCGGAAAGGGCCGCATGGGATTGTGGCGCTATCCACTCGGCTTTTCCACGACGAAGGCGCTGGGCGAATTCGCGATCGACTGCGCCGATCGGGGCGTCACGCATCAGAAGTTCCGGCGTTACTTCACCGTTTCGAAAGTGATCGGTTTCTTCAACGAGGAATCGGGGAGCTCGTCATGGAAAGGGCGCTGCTATGCCGACGCCCAGACGGGCGTGGAGGCGAAAAATCACGTGCTGCTCCTTCAGGACACCTACACGCTTGGCGTCGGGCCGCAGCGCATGACCGAAGTCGAGATTCCCGAAAAATATCTGCAGATCCACTAGGCGCGCGGCAGCGGGGAGCGCTCTTTTTCGAATAAAGAGCGCTCCCCGTTTTTTTGTTCCACGGGATTTGTTTCGTTTTGGTCTTGCCGTATGGTTCGAGAAAAATCGGCTCGCTGCGGATGTGGCTTTGCATGTGCTTTGCGGCGTCGCTTGCGGCGGAAATATTTTATCGTAAAAATGTTTATGTCGCCCTTCTTGACCGTTAATTTAAAATAGATTAAAATTGCCACGTGGCTCGTAATTTATCTTTTAACAGTTGAAAGAGGGGGCAAAAAATATGAAAAAATACCATCTGGCAGCGGCGTTGCTTTTGGGCGCGGCGGTGTTCGCGGGGGCGGCCTGCGCGGCCGAGCCGGCGAAGTTCCACATCGGCATCTGCACGGGCACGGTCTCGCAATCGGAGGACGACCTTCGCGGCGCCGAAGCGCTGATCCAGAAATACGGCGACGTCACCGACGGCGGCATGATCAAGCACGTAACCTATCCCGACAGCTTCATGACCGAGCAGGAGACGACCATTTCCCAGATCGCGGCTTTTGCCGACGACCCGTTGATGAAGGCGGTCATCGTCAACCAGGGCATCCCCGGCACCACCGAGGCGTTCCGCCGTATCCGCGAGAAGCGTCCCGAGATGCTGCTCTTCGTCGGCGAAGCCCATGAGGATCCCAGCGTCATCGACAGCATCTCCGATCTCACCGTGGGCAACGACAACCTGTCGCGCGGCTATCTGAACATCGTCCTGGCCAAGCGCCTGGGGTGCAAGCACTTCGTGCACATCTCCTTCCCCCGCCACATGAGCTACGAGCTTCTTTCCCGCCGCCGCATGATCATGGAGCAGACCTGCAAGGACATCGGCCTCGGCTTCCACTTCGAGACCGCTCCCGATCCCACCAGCGACGTGGGCGTTGCCGGCGCGCAGCAGTTCATCCTCGAAAAGATGCCCACTTGGATCGACAAGTACGGCAAGGACACGGCCTTCTTCTGCACCAACGACGCGCAGACCGAACCGATGCTGAAGAGCATCGTCGAGCACGGCGGCTATTTCATCGAGGCCGACCTGCCCTCGCCGTTGATGGGCTATCCCGGCGCGCTGGGGCTCGATCTCGCCGACGTGAGCGGTAACTTCGAAGCGATCCTCAAGCGCGTCGAAGACACCGTGATCGCGCGCGGCGCCGGCGGACGCATGGGCGTCTGGGCCTACTCTCTGGGCTTCACCACCTCCAAGGCGCTGGGCGAATTCGCGATCGACTGCATCGAGCAGGGCGTCACGCACCAGAAGTTCCGCCGTTACTTCGAGATCCCCAAAGTCATCAAATTCTTCGACGCCGAGTCGCCGAACTCCTCGTGGAAGGGACGCTACTACGCCGACGCGCAGACCGACGTGGAGTCGAAAAACCATATCCTCATCCTTCAGGACACCTACATGCTCGGCGCCGGCCCGCAGCACATGACCGACATCGAAGTGCCCGAAAAGTACCTGAAGATCCATTAGGGAAAGACGCAGCGCCCCGTTCCGTTCGTTGAACCGCGATCCGTTGGGCGCGGGGGAATATTGTGCCCTCTTGCAATTTTGATGAAGTCGTGCTAATATGCACGAGTCATCCGGGACACGGGTGACGCATCTGGGGGTATAGCTCAGCTGGGAGAGCGTTTGAATGGCATTCAAAAGGTCAGGGGTTCGAATCCCCTTACCTCCACCAGACGAATGTACGGCGTCCGAAGCGATTCGGGCGCCGTTTTTTGTCGCTTCGTTCCGGTCTTGAAATCGGAGGCCGGCTGCCCCATAATGAAAGCCGAGCTGTTTTTCTTCACAAAATCGGTGCTGAAAGAGGCGATGTAGATGCGACTTTTGCGGGAACCTGTGACGATCAAAAACGTGACGCTGAAAAACCGTCTGGTGATGCCGCCCATGGCGACGGAAAAGGCCGATCGCGGCGCGGTGACGGCGGCGACGCTGGCCTGGTACGACGAGAAGTCCCGCGGCGGATTCATCGGCCTGGTCGAAACGGAGCACTGCTACGTCAGTCCGGAAGGGCAGGCGAGTCCGTGCCAGCTTTCGATCTCGCGCGACAGCGACGTTGAAGGGCTGAGCCGGCTGGTACGGACGGTGCACGCCAACGGCTCGCCGCTCGTGGCTCAGCTGAACCACGCCGGCAGCTTGGCGAAAGAAGAGGTGACGGGGCTGCCGGCGTACGGCGCTTCGGCGGTGACGAACCCGCGCCGCGGCACGCGCGTCCCCGTGGCGCTGGACGCGGCCGGGCTGGACAAAATCGTCCGCGATTTCGCCGCGGCCGCCCGCCGCGCGAAAGAGGCGGGCTTTGACGGCGTGGAGCTCCATTCGGCTCACGGCTATCTGCTCGACCAATTTTATTCGCCGTTGACGAACCGGCGCGGCGACGAATACGGCATTTCGCCGGAAAACCGCGTGCGCCTGCACGGCCGTGTGATCGCCGCGGTACGCGAGGCCGTCGGCGACGATTACCTCGTGGCGTTGCGCCTGGGCGCCGGCGATTACATGCCCGGCGGAGCGACAGCGGAGGACGGCGCGCGGGCGGCGGCATTCTTCGAGCGCTGCGGCGTCGACATGATCAGCCTGTCCGGCGGCATGTGCGGTTACATCGTGCCGGGGCTGGACGGCGAGGGCTATTTCAGCCGGCTTTCCGCGGCGGTGAAGGAAAAGGTTTCCGTCCCCGTGCTGCTGACCGGCGGCGTCGTCACCGGCGCCGGCGCGGAAAAACTGCTGTGGGAAGGGAAGGCCGACCTGATCGGCGTAGGGCGCGCGATCCTGCAGGACTCCGGCTGGGCGGCCCGCGTCATGAGCGGCGCATAAGAGGGAACGGTCCGTAAGAGCCGGCCGAAGCGCGCCCTGCTGGCGGGACAGGGCCGCCTCGTGGAAGAAGAAAGTAAAAATGCCGGAGCTTTGCCTTGTTCAGGTATTGACTTTTTAGTGTCCGGGTGTAAAAATATTTTCGTCGCGGTGCGCGGCGTTAACTGAGAAAGAAAGGAGCGTTCCCGCGTCATGAGAAGAATGAGCTCGCAGCAGTTCTACTTTAGCTTTTATTACGGCGTCCATGGCGTGGGAATCCCCTTGAGGTCCGACGTTTAACGCGTCGTGGCGCAAAGATCAAGGACCGGTCCCCATGCGGGAGCCGGTCTTTTTTTATTCTCCCGTTTTTACCGAAACGCCTTTTCCGGAGAGGCGTTTTGCGTAAAATAAGCGCTTGAAAAAATTTTCGTTGCCAATTCCCGAAAGGTGGGGTATTTATGGATCAGTTAAGCGCATTGACGGTCATCGCTCTCGTGTACGCTGCGGCGAACCTTCTGGCGATGAAGACCCGTGCCCGCGTGAGCATGATGTTCATCTGCTCGGTGATTTTCCTGGCTTTGTTCTGGAGCGGGGTGCCGACGACTCTTTTCGAGGACAGCAAGATGGTGCCGCTGGCCACGTCGTTCATCGCCCTGCTGATGGTGCAGATGGGCAGCATGATGGATGCCCGCAAGCTGCGGGAGGAGTGGAGGACGGTGGCGGTGTCGTTCCTCGGCATGTGCGCCGGCGCCGGCGCGATCCTACTGGCCGCGTCGCCTTTCATCGGCTGGGACTATGCCGTGGCGGCGACCGGCCCGGTGTCGGGCGGCGTCGTGGCCGGGCTGATCATGACCGAGGCGGCCGACGCCAAGGGGCTGACGGCGATCGGCGTGTTCGTGACGATGCTGCTGACGGTGCAGGGGTTCTTCGGCATTCCCATCGCTTCCAACTGCCTGCTGCACGAGGGCAAAAAGCTCAAGGCCCGTTTCGCCGCCGGCGAGCGCGCGCTGGCGGCGGGGCAGCCCGGCACGTCCAAGTGGGAGAAACTGATCCCGCCGATGCCCCAGCGCTGGCAGACCAGCTACGTTTACATCGCCAAAGCGTTCGCCGTCGCCTGGCTCAGCTTCAAGGCCGCGTCCTTGCTGGGCGACGCCGTGCATCCTTTTGTGATGGCGCTGCTTTTCGGCATCGTCTTTCACGAGCTGGGCTTCATCGAGACGAACATCATGACGCTGGGCAACGCGAACGGCATGGTCATGTTCGCGATCATGATCCCCATTTACATCAGGCTGGCCAAGGCGACGCCGCGCATGATCCTCGATCTGCTCGGGCCGCTGTTCATCGTTTTCGGTGCCACGGTCGCCGGCATCTTTATCGCTTCCATCCTTTTGAGTAAAATATTCAAGTACAGCTGGGGCCTTTCCGCGGCGCTGAGCGCCACGTGCATGATCGGTTTCCCCGGCACGCTGATCATCTCCGAGGAAGTCGCCGCTCAGCTGGGCGGCAGCGACGAAGAGCGGGAGTTCGTCCTCTCGCACGTGCTTCCCAAGATGCTCATCGCCGGATTCACCACGGTCACCATCGCCTCCGTGTTCCTGGCGGCGTTCCTCGTCAAGTTTTTCTAGTTTTGCGGCTGAAAGCGGCTCCGCGGCGCGGGGCCGACAATTCAAACGATTCGAAAGGAGTCTTTTATGATGGCAGACAGGCAGGACAGCGTCACACGCGCTTCCGAAGCGGCCGTGGCCTTGCGCCGCGAGCTTCACCGTCACCCGGAACTTTCCTGGCGCGAGGTGGAGACGACGAAAAAAATCACCGCCCGGATGGCGGAACTCGGCGTTTCCGTGATCAAAAAAGGATTCAAGGGCACTCAGTGCGGCCTCGTCGCCGAGATCAAGGGGGCCAAGCCCGGACCGACGCTGATGATCCGCGCCGACATCGACGCGCTGCCCGTCGCCGAGGATCCGTCCCACGACGTCGCGTCCGAATGCGCGGGCGTCATGCACGCCTGCGGGCACGACGCCCACGCGGCTATCCTCGCCGGCGTCGTTCAGGTGGTGCAGGAGCACCGGGACGAACTTTGCGGCGCGGTGAGGTTCCTGTTCCAGCCCGCCGAGGAAGCGGGCCCCGGCTCCGGCGCGCCCGCGGTGATCGCCGACGGCGCGCTCGAAGGCGTCGACGCGATCATCGGCGAGCACGTGCAGAGCCAGATGCCGGCCGGTAAAATCGGCTGGAAGAAAGGGCCGATGATGGCCTCCGCCGACATCTGGGACATCGTCATCCGTGGCAAGGGCGGCCACGGCGCCAGCCCCCACCGCGCCGTCAATCCGATGCTCTGCGCGGCGGCCCTGGTGCCGGCGCTGACGGCCATCGCGCCGCAGGAAGTGAGCGCGCTCGAACCCGTTGTCGTCGGCATCGGCGCCATCAAAGCCGGCGAAGCCCGCAACGTCATTCCCGATACCTGCACGATGTGCGGCACCGTGCGCTGCTCCGACATGGAAACGCGCGAAGCCATGCCCGAACGCTTCCACCGCATCGTCGACGGCATCGCCGCGGCGTGGAACTGCACGGCCGATCTGAAGTACGAAAAAGTCTATCCGGTCACCGTCAACGATCCCGACGTCACCGACTGGATCCTGGACGTGGCGAAAGCCGAAGGGCTTGAGGATCGTCTTGTGGAACGCGAGTTCGCCATGGGATCCGAGGATTTCAGCTACTACGGCGAAAAAATCCCCGCCGCGTACTTCAACCTCGGCATGGGCACCGACACGCCGCATCACAGCGCCGAGTTCCGCGTCGACGACGCCGTCGTGCCGTTGGGCGTGAAGCTGCTGTCGGCGCTGGCGCTCGATTACGGCAAAAGCCGCGGGAAATAGAAATTTTTCGCCTTTTGCCGCCGCGGGGCGCTTGTCAAATCGGCCGCGGCCTGCTAGACTGGTCCTGCATCAAACGAAGAGCGAACCGGGGAGCTTGCGTCACGCAGGCTGAGAGGGAACTGGCGTTCCGACCCGTGAACCTGTTGGGATAATGCCCGCGGAGGAAGACGCAGAAAAAAATGGAGGGAGCGGGCTCCGCACGAGGAGTCCGCTCCCTTGTTTTTCGTTCGGGCAAAAGCGCCGGTTCCGCGGAAAATCCGCTGTCCGCAGCGGAAGCAGGAAAGGAGTCCGTCATATGGAGCGAAATTACCACACGCAAATGGAAGCGGCGCGCCGCGGCATCGCCACGCCGGAGATGGAGATCGTCGCGAAAAAAGAACGCCGCAGCGTTCGGGAACTGATGGGCTGGATGGCCGAAGGCACAGCCGTGATCCCCGCCAACCGCGGGCATCGGGGCCTCGACCCTAACGGCGTCGGCAGCATGCTCAAAACCAAGATCAACGTCAATCTCGGCGTCAGCCGCGACTGCAAGGACTACGACGTGGAAATGCAGAAAGTCATGAGCGCCGTGAATATGGGCGCCGAAGCCATCATGGACCTGTCCAGCCACGGCGACACGCAGCCTTTCCGCCGCAAACTGTGCGGCGAGTGTCCCGCCATGATCGGCACCGTGCCCGTGTACGACGCGGTCATCCATTACCGGCGCGACCTCGCCACGCTCAGCGCTCAGGACTTCGTCGACGTGGTGCGCCTGCACGCGGAGGACGGCGTCGATTTCGTCACGCTCCACTGCGGCATCACGCGCAAGACCATCGAGCAGATCAGAAACTGCGGACGGGCGATGAACATCGTCAGCCGCGGCGGCAGCCTCGTTTTCGTCTGGATGAGCATGACCGGCGAGGAAAATCCGTTCTACTCACATTTCGACGAGATCCTCGACATCTGCCGCGAGCACGACGTCACCATCAGCCTCGGCGACGCCTGCCGCCCCGGCTGTCTTGCCGACGCCACCGACGTCTGCCAGATCGAGGAGCTCGTCCGCCTCGGTGAATTGACCCGCCGCGCTTGGGCGAAGGACGTTCAGGTCATGGTCGAAGGCCCGGGGCACGTGCCGCTGGATCAGATCGCCGCCAACATGAAAGTGCAACAGACCATCTGCCGGGGCGCGCCGTTCTACGTGCTCGGCCCCCTCGTCACCGACATCGCCCCCGGTTACGACCACATCACCGCCGCCATCGGCGGCGCGGTGGCGGCGGCCAACGGCGCGGCCTTCCTGTGCTACGTCACGCCCGCCGAACATCTGGCCCTGCCCAACGTGGACGACGTCAAACAGGGCATCATCGCCAGCCGCATCGCCGCCCACGCCGCCGACATCGCCAAGGGCATTCCCGGCGCGCGCGAGCAGGACGACCGCATGGCCGCGGCGCGGCGCAAGCTCGATTGGGACGCGCAGTGGCTGGAAGCCGTCGATCCGGAGACCGCCAAAGCCATCCGCGCAAGCCGGGCCCCCGAAGACGACCACAGCGAAACCTGCAGCATGTGCGGCAAATTCTGCGCCGTGCGCAGCATGAACAAGGCGCTGGCCGGCGAGTACATCGACATTCTGTAAAAACGAGCCGCCGCGGGGACGCAAAAAGATCCCCCGCGGCGGCTCGTTCGTTGTCGAAAAGCGACACCTTATTTTCAGTCAATAGTTTGCAAAGAAGCGTCATCCGTCATTCCAAACCGAGTGTTCCACGTGGAACATTTTGATTCGTCTTTGTCTGCGGCCAGTTTTACCCGAACCGCCGCGCGGTCTCGACGATCAGGGCCGCGGCGGCCTCGCAGCCGAAGGCGCTGCTGTTGAGTGTGAGGTGGTAGCGATGGATATGGCCCCATTTGCTGCCGGCGTAATACTGGTAGTGCTTGGAGCGGATCTTGTCGTTGCGCTGCACGGTTTTTTCGGCGCCCTCCGCGGGCAGACCGTATTCGCCGACGGCGCGGGCGACGCGGTCGGCCAGCGGCGCGTGGATGAACACGTTCAGGCAGTCGGTGCGGTCGCGCAGGATGTAATCGGCGCAGCGCCCGACGATGACGCAGGGAGCTTTCTCGGCCAGTTCGCGGATGATCTTGCTCTGCAGGATGAAGAGGTTGTCCGAGGCGGGCAGTCCGTCGTTGATGAACATCGAGTTGGCGTAATAGCCGTTGGCGGCCAGGTTGAACAAATAGTTGGGCGTGACCTGCTCTTCGGTGTTTCTGATGTAATCGATGGCAAAACCACTCTTCTTGGCGGCGAGGTCGATCAGGACCTTGTCGTAGAATCCGTACCCCAGCATTTGGGCAGTCCGTTCGCCGATGCTGCGTCCGCCGCTGCCGTATTCGCGACCGATGGTGATGATGCGTGCTGTCATGTGAATCAGTCCCTCCTGCCTCTTGAGAATGGATTTTTACGCAGATCGTCCGGGAAAAATGAGTGCAGCCACGGAATAAAGACCCTCTTCTTTATAATAAAATACCACAAACACCGCCTTTTTTCCAGTATCAGGCTGAAGCGACGGCGGTTTCGCCGCGGCGGCCGGGAAAAAACGCTTGCGAAAAATGGCTGTCGGAATTGACGGAACAGTGAAAAATTATTTCGATTTCGCCCTTGACAGACGGGAAACTGCGGTTATAATTTTCAGCAACAGATGAATAGGGATAAAGGCGATGAACCGGATCCCGTCGATTCGTCATTTTCACGGTGCCAGAGAGGAGATCCCACAGGCTGAAAGGGTTTCCGCGTGAAAGAATCCGGCGGGCAAGGCCCGGGGAGCTGGGATTGAAAAAGCGCATTCGACGCCGGAGTAGATTTCCCGGATTGACCCTCGTGATCGGGTCCGAGCGGGATGCAGCGATGCGTCCAAGAAGGGTGGTACCGCGAGACTGATTTCAGGCTCGTCCCTACAGCGCGGGGACGAGCCTTTTTGCTTCCCGCGCTGTCACGGTCCTCCCGGCAGGACGGCTGCGTTCAAGCAGGGTGGTACCGCGTGCCGAAAATGAGAAGCGCGTCCCTGTGTATTTGCGAAAAATACACAGGGACGCGCTTTTTTATGAACTTTTCCGAAGGGATGGGATGACGATGAATCATTTGATCTGGGGCGGCTGCGATACGGTGACGCTGGCCGAACGATACGGCACGCCGCTGTACGTGATGGACGAAACGATGCTGCGCGACCGCTGCCGGCGGCTGCGCGCCGCGGCAGCGGGGCGGAACGCGCGCGTCTGCTACGCCGGCAAGGCTTTTCTGAACGCCGCCATGGCCCGCCTGATCGACGAAGAAGGGCTGTGCCTCGACACCGTGTCGCCGGGCGAGTTCCATATCGCCTGCGCGGCGGGCTTCCCGACGGAGCGCGTGACGCTGCACGGCAACGCCAAGACGGAAGAGTTCCTCGCCGCCGGGCTGGAACGCGGCGTCGGCGCGGTGGCGGTCGACAGCGAAGACGAGCTGGCGCTGCTGGCGCGCCTCTGCGCGAAACGCGGCGCCCGGCAGAAGATCCTGCTGCGCCTCAGCCCCGGCATCGAGGCGCGTACGCACCGTTCCATCCAGACGGCGCAGAAGGACTGCAAGTTCGGCGTGCCTCTGGCGCATCTGGAGCGCGCCGTGCGCTTCGCCCTCGGCGCGTCGGGGCTCGACCTGGCGGGGCTGCACGTCCACGTCGGCAGCCAGATCCGCGACGTCGAAACCTATCTGCGGGCGGCGGACCGCATGACGGAGATCATGCTGAAGCTGCGCGAAGCGACGGGCTTCGCGGCGCGCGAGCTCGACCTCGGCGGCGGCTTCGCCATTCCCGAGCGTCCCGGCGAGGCCGGAGCGCCGGCGGAACGCTTTGTCGCCGCCATCCTCGACCGCGTCGACGCGCGCTGCGCCGAGCTGGGTCTGGAGCGTCCCGAAGTCGCCTTCGAGCCGGGACGGTGGATAGCGGGCGAGGCGGGAATTACGCTCTACACGGTACAGGGCGTCAAGGAGATCCCCGGCGTGCGCACCTACGTGGCGGTGGACGGCGGCATGACGGACAACCCGCGCCCGCAGCTTTACCAGGCGGAATACGGGGTGCTCTTGGTCAACGACACGGAACGCCCCGCAGACCGCCGCGCCGCGATCGCCGGGCCGTGCTGCGAGACGGGCGACGTGCTGACGCTCGACACTCCCGTGCCGGAGCTGCGCCGCGGCGACGTGCTGGCCGTGCCGCTGACGGGCGCCTACAATTATTCCATGTTCAGCACCTACAACTGCGCCCTGCGCCCCGCCGTGATCTTCGCCCGCGACGGACAGGCCCGCGTGGCGGTGCGCCGGCAGACGCTCGACGAGCTGCTGAGCGGTCAGCTGGAGTGGGCGGGGAATTCGCGGCGGAACGCCGCCGCTGGATCCGGTAAAACGGTATGAGCCGATTTCGATTTTCGAGGAGGTCTTTGTGATGTCTCACCGTCGAATTTCTCTGGTGCTTTTCGTCGCGGCCGCTCTCGTGGCGGCGCTTTGCGGAACGGCGTGTGCCGCCGCGGACGAAGCGGCCTCGCCTTACTTCGGGGTTCTGTCGCTGCTGCCGCCTGTGGTCGCCATCGTGCTCTGCCTGACCACGCACGAGGTCATTCCCTCGCTGTTCGTCGGCAGCTGGATCGCCGGCACCATGGTCAACGGCTGGAATCCGATTTACGGTTTTGGCGCGGCCATCGAGAACATCTGGAACTCGCTCGGTGATCCGTGGGGCGCCCGCATCTTCATGACGTGCATCGTCATGAGCGGCATGGTCGGCGTCATGCAGGCGGGCGGCGGGGTGCGCGCCGCCGTCAACGCCCTGTCGCGCAAGGTCAGGAGCAGCCGCAGCGCCATGCTGTTCACCGAGCTGGCCGGGATCGTGATTTTTTTTGAGGACTACGTGACCGCCGCCGTGGTCGGCACGACGATGCGTCCCATTTCCGACAGCTACCGGGTGTCGAAGGAAAAACTGTCCTATCTCGTGGACAGCACGGCCGCTCCGGTGGCGGCCATCGCCGGCGTCTCGTCCTGGGTGGCCTATATGGTCGGCCAGATCGGCAAACAGTACGGCGAGCTCGGCATTCAGGGCAGCGCTTACAACACGTATCTTCGGTCCATCCCGTTCGTGTTCTACAATCTGATCGCTCTTCTGCTGGTGACGCTGGTGGTTCTGAGCCGCCGCGATTTTGGGCCGATGCTGGCCGCCGAGCGCCGCGCCCGCAGCACCGGCAAAGTCCTTCGCGACGGCGCCATGCCGTTGACGAGTGCGGCCGGAGATCCCGACCTCGAGCCGGCCGAAAACGCGCCCGACCGCGTCGTCAACTTCGTGCTGCCGGTCGTGTTTCTCGTGGTTTTCATCGTCGGCATGCTGCTGGTCACGGGAGGTTTTCCAAAAGCGGGGCTGAGCGAAGCCATGGCCAACTCCGACAGCTCGCTGGCGCTGATCTACGGTTCTTACGCCGCGGCGGTGATGACGCTGGCGCTGTTCCGTCTTCAGCGCGCGGCCAGCCTGAGCCGCCTGTTCCGCGGCTTTCTCAAGGGCGGCCAGGCGGTCTTCGTCGGTTCGATGATCCTCATCTACGCCTGGGGCATCAGCGCTTCGATCAAATCCGTCGGCACGGCGGCGTATCTCGTCTCGGTCACGAAGGACTTTCTCGCCCCCGGCTGGATCCCGCTGCTGACCTTCCTGACGGGCATGGTCATCTCCTTCTGCACAGGCACGTCCTACGGCACGATGGGAATCCTGATGCCTATCGTCGTGCCGCTGCTGGCCAAAGTTTCGGCCGCAGCCGGCATCGACGTGACGACCTACATGCTGCCCACCGTCGGCGCCGTGTTCGCCGGCGCCGTCTTCGGCGATCACTGCAGTCCCATCAGCGATACGACGATCATGTCGTCCATGTTCTGCGGCGCCGATCACATCGACCACGTCAAGACGCAGCTTCCTTACGCGCTTCTGGCGGGCGTGGGGGCGGCGGCAAGCTATCTCTGCATTGCCCTCGGCCTGAATCACTGGCTGTCGCTGGCAGTCGGGGCGGCGCTGGTCGCGGCGGCCTTCTTCGCCGTGTCCGGCCGCGTCGATGACTACGCTCCCGCCGGCGCCGAAACGCGGGATTGAAACGCGCGGCTCGCCCCAAGCGGACCGTAAGGACGCAGGAAACTGAATTTGACGAACGAACGATGATGTTCCACGTGGAACATTTTGCGCGTCCCCCGATGACGGCCGAACCATCGGGGGACGCGCTGTCGGCGGGATCTGCTCGGCATTCCGTTTTTTGGAACCGGCGCGGCGGACGCGCCGGGATCGCGGCGTGGTAAAATTGTCGGAAAGGACAATGTCCGTTTGCCGCCGTTCATTTAGAATCGGCCCGGAGAGAGGAAGATAGCCCATGGCCCTGATGTTCACGAAAAAATTCGCGGTCCCCCAGTCGGAGGTGACGCCCTGCCGCGCGCTGAAACCGTTTCACCTGCTGAACATGCTTCAGGACGCGGCGGACGGCGCCGTCGACGCCATGAATCCGCCGCCCGACTACTGGCGTTGCGGCTGCGCATGGATGCTGCACCAGTATTCGATCCGCCTCGACCGGCCGCTGATGAGCGGCGACGCGGGCGCGATCAACACAGGGCACATGCCGTTGCGCGATCTCTATTCGGTGCGCCGCTTCCGGCTGCTCGACGGGCGGGGAAAGCAGACCGGGCTCGCCGACAGCATGTGGATCTTCGTCGATCTGGCCTCGCGGCGTCCCGTGCGGTTGAGCCGCCGCCTGCCGGAGGTGTTCATGGAAAAGGCCGAGGAGACGCCGTTCGAGCCGGTCTTCGTGGCGCCGAAAAGGCTGGAGCGCGCCGATCGGTCCGTGCGGCTGCACGTGCGTCTCGGCGAGCTGGACGCAAACGGCCACGTCAACAACGCCTATTATCTGAGCTGGGCCGCCGAAGCCGTGCC
This sequence comes from Pyramidobacter sp. C12-8, assembly GCF_002007215.1. Classification (GTDB taxonomy): domain Bacteria; phylum Synergistota; class Synergistia; order Synergistales; family Dethiosulfovibrionaceae; genus Pyramidobacter. Next base: position 15,288 of record NZ_MUHX01000001.1, read on the forward strand.
GCGCGAGGTCTACATGAGCTGCGGCCTCGTCGAGGCCGACATCCTCTACAAGCATGAAGCCGTCTACGGCATGGACCTGACGGTGACGACGCAGCAGGACGGCCTGGACTTCCGTCACGAGATCCGCAGCGACGGCGGCGAGCTGATCGCCCAGTTCTCGACGCGCTGGGCCGAAGTGGGGAGCGCGCGGCCATGATCGCCGCGGCGGATCTTGGCGGGCACACGCTGACGGCCGGGCTGGTCGAAAGCGGGCGCGTGCTGCGCAAAAAGACCGTGCCGACGTCGCCGCCGCGCACGCCGTCAGCCGTCTGTGCGGCGCTGGCGGCGCTGCTGGCGGAACTGGAAGCCGGCGACGCGCCGCTGGTCATGGGCGTGCCGGGCATGGTGCTCGACGGCCGGAGCATCGGCTGCTGCCCGAACCTGAACGGCTGGGACGGGCTGACGGACTATGCCCTTGGCGAACTGACCGGGCGCGAAACGTCCCTCGCCAACGACTGCGACTGCGCGGCCTTAGGCGAGATGCGCGGCGGCGCGGCGCGGGGGCTGAAAGACTTCGTCTTCTGCGCGCTGGGCACCGGCGTGGGCGGCGCCGTGATCGTCGGCGGACGGCTCGTGCGCGGCCGGCTCGGCCGCACCGGCGAGATCGGCCACTTCCCGCTGCTGGAGGACCGCGGCTGCGGCTGCGGCGGGCGCGGCCACGTGGAAAGCTTTTTTTCCGCCGACGTTCTGGAACGCGCCGGCGAGAAATACGGCTATGGGGGCGACATGAGAACCCTCTGGGAACAGCGCGAGAACGCCTGGCTGGCTCGTCCTTTCGCCGAGGGACTGCGCGCGCTGGCCTGCGCCTTTACGACGCTGACCCATCTGCTCGACCCCGAGGCGATCGTCGTCGGCGGCGGCCTGTCGCATCTCGACGGTTTGCTCGACGACCTGCGCGACTACATGCAGCCGCTGCTCTCGCCCGTGTACCGCCCGGGGCCGGAGATACGGCTGGCGCTCCTCGGCGAGGACGCGCCGCTGCTCGGCGCCGAAGCTCTGTGGGCGGAAGTTCACCCGAACGGGTGATGAGATCTGCCGGGATTGGCTTTACAATCAGTTCAGTTTCACGTTCCGCGTCGTAAATCTAAAATCAAGGAAACGATCCGAAAGGAGAGATTGATTCATGAAAAAGCTTTGCGCTCTGTGTCTTTCCCTGTGCTCCGTCCTGACGGCCGCGGCCGCCTTTGCCGCCGTGCCGCCTGCGCCTCAGCAGGTCCAGCAGCGGCCGAACGAGATCCTGCCGCGCGACGGGAAGCTGCCCGAACTGTCCCACGATCACAGCGACAAATGTCCGCCGCTTGACAAGGACAAGGTGCACATCGTCTGCATCCTCGACCGTTCCGGCTCGATGCAGCACCTCACCGGCGACACCATCGGCGGCTACAACAGCTTCATCGACAAGCAGCGCCAGGAAGTCGCTTCGGCCGTGGTTACCACGGTGCTGTTCGACCACCAGTACGAGATCCTTTACAGCGACAAGCCGATCAAGGACGTGGCGGCGCTCACCGAGAAGGAGTACTTCGCCCGCGGCAGCACGGCGCTGCTCGACGCGGTGGGGCGGACGGTTTTGCAGGTGGACGGCGACTTCAAGAAAAACGGGACCTGTCCCAAGTCGGAGTTGGTGATCTTTATGATCATGACCGACGGGCTGGAAAACGCCAGCCGCGAGTTCAGCCGCGCCGCCGTCAAGAAGCTTGTCTCCGACGCGCAGGAAAAGTACGGCTGGCAGTTCATCTTCATGGGCGCCAACATCGATTCCGTGGCCGAAGCCGGTTCGCTGGGCATCCGCAAAGAAGCCGCCATGGACTACGCCGCCGATTCCAAGGGCGTGGGCGCCGTCTATGAGAGCGCCGGCGAAGCGGTGAAAATGCTTCGCGAGAAAGGGCAGCTCGACGGCAGCTGGAAAAAGGCTCCGGCGCCCGAAAAGAAATAACGTCGTGTAGAATAAGTGCCGGAGAACTCTTTCGCAAAGAGTTCTCCGGCACGTTTCATTCAAATCGGAGGAAGTCGAAAATGAAAAAGAAACTGATCGTTGCCGTCATTTTGTGCCTGACTTTCGCCCTGCCGGGAAGCAGCGCGCCGAGAGAGCGCTGGGAAGTCGGCGAAGTGGACACGGCTTTCAAACTGGTGGGGCCAAATCACAAAGTCGTCGTCGAAGCGTTCCGCGATCCTGATTTTCCCTCGATCGTGTGCTACGTCTCCTACGCCAAGTCCGGCGGCGTCTCGGGCGCCCTGGGGCTGGCCGAGGATCCGGCGCGGTTCTCGCTCTCCATCGTGCGGACCGGGCGCGAGCCCATCGTTCCCGACACACGCCAGAAAAAGGAGACGCAGGTGTTCAAGTCCCGCTCGGCCATCTTCCGCAAGATGAAGGTCGTGCGCTTTTACGACGGCGAGACCGACTGCTTCGTCTATCTCGCCACCTCCACGCTGCTGCTCGACGGCAGCCCTTTCAACGCCATCGCCGTGATCCCTCTGAGGGCGTCCGTAAGCGCGAAATGACGGGCTTATGACGTGCTGCGCACAGTTTTGCCGTCGGGCGCTTGACAAATACCTTATATGGGTATATTGTGTGTCTGAAATGAAACAAGGAGGGAATTGAAGACATGAAAGAAAACAACTGCGAAAACGTCCGCCGTACCAAGGAGCGCTCGCCCGAAGAGTACCGCAAGCTGATCAACCGCCTCAGCCGCATCGAGGGACAGATCCGCGGCATCAAGGGCATGGTGGAAAAGAGCGCCTATTGTCCGGAGATCCTGATCCAGTGTTCGGCCGTCACGGCGGCGATGAACGCCTTCAACCGCGAGCTGTTGGCGAACCACATCCGTTCCTGCGTGCTCGACGACATCCGGGCAGGGCGGGAGAAAACGATCGACGAGCTGCTGGCGACGCTGCAGAAGCTGATGAAGTGACGGCGATTTTTTTTGCGGGAAAAGAGGTTTTCGCGATGGAGCAATACAACGTCACGGGCATGAGCTGCGCGGCCTGCAGCGCCCGCGTGGAAAAGGCCGTGTCGAAGGTGCCCGGCGTCAGCTCCGTTTCCGTCAGCCTGCTGACCAACTCCATGGGCGTGGAGGGAACGGCGTCCGAAGCGGCGATCGTCAGAGCCGTGGAAGAGGCGGGCTACGGCGCCTCGCTCAAGGGCGCCGCGAAGCCCTCCGCCGCGGCGAAGCTGGCCGAAGACGAGGAGGCGCTGAAAGACCGCGAGACGCCGGCGCTCAAACGCCGCCTTTTCGCGTCGCTGGGCTTCCTGGGGGCGCTGATGTACCTTTCCATGGGACATTCGATGTGGGGCTGGCCGCTGCCGCAGTTCTTCGACGGCAATCCCGTCGCCGCGGGACTGGCGCAGATGATCCTGGCGGCCGTCGTCATGCTCGTCAACAAGAAGTTTTTCACCAGCGGCTTCAAGGGGCTGATGCACGGCGCGCCCAACATGGACACGCTGGTGGCGCTCGGTTCGGCGGCGTCGTTCGCCTACAGCGTCGCGGCTTTGTTCCTGATGACCGGCGCGCAGGCGCGGGGCGACGCGGCCGCGGCGGCGCGCTATCTGCACGAGTTCTATTTCGAGTCGGCGGCCATGATCCTGACGCTGATCACCGTCGGCAAAATGCTCGAGGCCCGCTCCAAGGGACGCACCACCGACGCCCTCAAAGGGCTGATGAAACTGGCTCCCCAAACCGCCACGCTGCTTCGAGACGGCGCCGAGACTGTCGTGCCGATCGACCGCGTGCAGGTCGGCGACGAGTTCGCCGTCCATCCCGGCGAGAACGTGCCCGTCGACGGCGTGATCCTCGACGGCCATTCCGCCGTCAACGAAGCGGCGCTCACCGGCGAAAGCGTTCCCGTCGACAAGGCTCCCGGCGACAAAGTCAGCGCCGCCACGGTGAACCAGTCCGGCTACCTCCGCTGCCGCGCCGCCCGCGTCGGCGAGGACACCACGCTGTCGCAGATCATCCGCATGGTCAGCGACGCCGCGGCCACCAAAGCGCCGATTGCCAAAGTTGCCGACAAGGTGTCGGGCGTCTTCGTCCCCGCCGTGATCGCCGTTGCCCTGTTGACCGTCGCCGTGTGGTGGCTGCTGGGCGAAGAGTTCGGTTTCGCTCTGGCCCGCGGCATTTCCGTGCTGGTCATCTCCTGCCCTTGCGCGCTGGGGCTGGCCACGCCCGTGGCGATCATGGTCGGCAACGGCATGGGCGCGCGCCACGGGATCCTCTTCAAGACCGCCGCCTCGCTCGAGGCCGCCGGCCGCGTGCAGATCGTGGCGCTCGACAAGACCGGCACCATCACCAGCGGCGAGCCGGAAGTGACCGACCTTCTGCCCGCCGGGGGCGCGAGCGAACGGGAACTGCTCGAGCTGGCCTGCGCGCTGGAAAGCAAGAGCGAGCACCCGCTGGCCCGCGCCGTGATGCGGAAAAGCTGCGACGAAGGCCTGACCGCGGCGGAGGTGGGCGACTTCCGCGCCCTGCCCGGCAACGGCCTGACCGCCACGTTGAACGGCGAAGAACTGCTCGGCGGCAGCCTCGCATTTATCGCCGGCCGCGCCGCCGTGCCCGAAGAGATGAATGCCAAGGCCGAAGCGCTGGCGGGACAGGGCAAGACACCGCTGCTTTTCACGCGCGGCGGAAGGTTCATGGGCGTCATCGCCGTGGCCGATACCATCAAGGAAGACAGCCCGCAGGCCGTGAAGGAACTTCAGGACATGGGCATCCGCGTCGTCATGCTCACCGGCGACAACGAACGCACCGCTCGCGCCATCGGCGCGCAGGCCGGCGTCGATCAGGTCGTGGCGGGCGTGCTGCCCGACGGTAAGGAAGCCGTGATCCGCGAGCTGCAGAAACGCGGCAAGACCGCCATGGTCGGCGACGGCATCAACGACGCCCCCGCCCTCACCCGCGCCGACACCGGCATCGCCATCGGCGCCGGCACCGACGTCGCCATCGACGCCGCCGACGTCGTACTGATGAACAGCCGCCTCAGCGACGTTCCCGCCGCCGTGCGCCTGAGCCGCGCCACGCTGCGCAACATCCACGAGAACCTGTTCTGGGCTTTCTTCTACAACGTCGTCGGCATCCCGCTGGCGGCCGGCGCCTGGATCTCCCTGCTGGGCTGGAAGATGAGCCCCATGTTCGGCGCCGCGGCCATGAGCCTGTCGAGCTTCTGCGTCGTATCCAACGCGCTCCGGCTGAACTTCTTCGACCTGCGCAGCGCGAAAAAGGATAAAAAAATCCGGCCCGTGGGGCTGGATCAGATCGAATCGGAAAAGGAGAATGGACCAATGACCAAGACACTGAACGTTGAAGGCATGATGTGCGGACACTGCGAAGCCCGCGTCAAAAAGGCCCTGGAAGCCGTGGAAGGCGTCGCCTCCGCCGAAGTCAGCCACGAAAAAGGCACCGCCGTCGTCACGCTGAGCAAGGACGTCCCCGACGCCGTGTTGAAAAAAGCCGTCGAGGACCAGGACTACGCCGTTACCGCGGTGAAGTGAACTTTTCACAAAAAAGAACGGATAAAAAATGGCCGGATCTCGATGAACTTGGGGCATTGCGATCTGGCCATGTCTGGCGTACTCTCCAGCGGCCTGAGGAACGAAAACGCTGCCTGTCACCGCTTCGGGCTTCTGCGTCTTAAGAAAACGTCAAGAACAAGAGAGGGCGAAGTCCGTACGGACTTCGCCCTCTCTTGTTCTTGACGTCTCAGCGTCAACGGACGATGGGCTTTCATGCCGAAATGTCACGGGGCGCCCTTCTTGGTCTGATGCATCTCTGGGTAGCTGATTTTTTTTCAGTCTTAACTTGGTCCTTTTATATCAATTGTTCTTGTATGCCAGTTTAATTTTCGCTTTTTTGTTCTCAGTAATTTTCATGTTTTAAGCCATTTTAGATCAATTTAGACATGTTATAAGCTGCGGTAATATTAGCTTGTTTTGCCAAGAAACAATATTAGGCGTTAGTATTGAAGAGAACTTTTGAGGTGCGCCTTTTTATTGAAGATAATTACAATGCATGAAAATCTTTTCTTGACAAAGAACGTATGCCGTGATATTGTCTGACTGTCAGACAATATCACGGCATAAATAACTTTTATAGGCCGCGACTTCTCAAAGAACATGACTTACGGCAGCCATGTTCCTGTGATTCTCGGCGTTTTGTAGTCGCATGGCAGTTTGTTCTATATTTTTAGCGAGGAGGATTGGATATGTTGAGATTTGCAATGCTTGGCAGCGGCAACGGGGCACGTGCATGGTGCGCTCAGATTAGCGCCGCTGGTTATCCGATTGTCATGTGGGAGCCGCTTGATAATGTGCCGGATTTCCCGACACTACACGAGAAAAAAACGATTTCCCTCGTCGGAGACATTCAGGTCACAGGACACCTTCACGCTGTGACGCGCGATATCAAAGAAGCTATGGATGGCGCTTCGATTGTCGTTGTGAACGTACCCTCGTTCGCTCACGGGCCTATCTTTGAAAAGATGATTCCGTTCCTCAAGGACGGTCAGCATATCGTCATCGTGCCGGGCAACTTCGGTGCGTACCGTCTCAAGACGATGATGAGCAAAATGGGCTGCAAGGCTCGAATCTCGATTTCTACGGTAGAGACTCAGCCCTACGCCTGCCGCATTTGTGCTGTTGACAAGGTAAACATCAACAAGCGCAAGACGGCTATCTACCTCGCTACGTCGCCGGCTTCAGCGGCCCCGGAAATACTTGACATCCTGAACTCTGCATTTGCCGGATACGTCAAGTACAAGAAGGCCGATCACATCCTTGCACTCGACATGTCCAACATCAATTTTACAATGCATCCGTATCCCGTGATTCTGAACTGGGGTGCGATTGAGCAGCGCGGTGACACATGGCGTCACTACATCGACGGGATCACGCCACTCATCAGCGAGCAAATGCACGAACTGGACAAGGAACGTGTCGCAATTGGTGCGGCCTGCGGTTTTAAGCTTGATGGTTTTCTTGAGCTGATGAAGATGTACTACGGCAACAATAGCAGCAAGAATATTTTCGAGTATGTGCACAGCCCTGAGACGCCGTATTCTGATCTCGTTGGTCAGAGCGTTCGTAGCCGTTATATTACAGAAGACGTGCCGGGGGTCATCATGCCGATCGCCTGCATCGCGCGCAAGGCAGGAACGAGGTCACCGAGGGCGGACTTGATTGTTAACTTCTGTTCGCAGCTGCATGGTACCGATTACTGGCATCAAGGCACAACGCTCGAGTCTATAGGCATTGCCGACAAGTCTATCGACGAAATCATCAATATGCTGACATAGGCTAATTCTGTAGGTTCTGCACTTGTTTCAAGTCTGAAATAGTTTTTCAATTCAAGCGCATGGTACTTGAGGAAGCATGTGGGCGTCGGAAAACATATATTTTGGGTTTCGTCATTTTTGCAGCTCAGTGGTTTTGTGTCCATTATTCTATCCTGTTGCGACTTTCATGGGCTTAAAAATAGAAGAGCGTTCACGACATAAGGAGGGGAAACATGAAAAGTATGACAATTGTTCGAGCAAAATGGATTCGTGGGCTTGACCATGTCATTGATGCGGTTATTGTCATCGCTCTGCTCGCGGTTACGGCGCTCATGTTTGTCCAGGTTGTTATGAGATATGTTCTGCGCTCGCCGCTTATGGGCATCGAAGAGCTTAACAACTTTCCAACGACATGGTTGTACTTGATGGCCGCCGTGAAAGCCTCTTCCGAAAAGGGGCAGCTTGTTGCGAGAGTACTAGAGATCTTTTGCAAGAGGGTACGTAGTATTTACGCTATTCGTATCATTGCCTCTATTGCTTCGACAGTTATCCTGTGCTGGCTCACGTGGTGGGGCTGGGATTACCTCAAGTATGCTCTCCGCGTCGGTAAGAAGACGGATATCCTATTTATCCCAATGATCTACTATGAAGTGACGGTATTCATTGCGTTTGCTCTTATGCTGTTCTACACAATCGTCGAAATGCAGGAGTGCGTTCAGCAGTACCGGATGACGCCTACGGACGCCCTTGTCCCGAAACATCAGGAGGTGGCCTAAATGGACGGCGTGACTCTTTCGATTATTTCCCTTTTAATCCTGATGATCCTGCTGTCTTTGGGCGTGCCGATCGCATTTTGTTTTAGCGGAGCGTTGTTGTTCATGGTTACATTTGGTGATATCTCGATGAAGGGTATGATGATGTGGGGGCTCCAGCAGATTTTAAGCCCGTCGTTGCTGTGTGTGCCGCTGTTCATCTATGCAGGCTCGCTAATGAGCGGGTCAGGCATAGCAAAATACCTGCTTGACTTCGTTGATGTTTTCGTTGGTCGCGTCAAGGGCGGTCTCGGCATCGTTGCGATTGTTACTTGCGGCATCATGGGCGCCATTTCCGGCAGCGCATTCACTGGTCTTGCCGCGACGGGTAGCATGTTGATTCCCGAGATGGTGAAGCGAGGTTATCCACGTTCTTGCGCTACGGCGCTGATTACAGCTTCGTCGATTCTCGGCACGCTGATCCCACCCTCAACGCCAATGATCATCTTCGGTTGGGTTACTAACACGAACGTCCTTGCCTGTTTCCTGTCCACTGTAGGCCCCGGAATCCTGACAATCATCATTTTCTGTGCAATCAACATGCTTATCTGTCACAAACTTGATATGAAGCTTCTTCCTCCGCTTTCTAAACAGGAGAAACGTCGCCAAATTATCAGTAAAGGCTGGAAGGCTCTGCCGGCCATTCTAATGCCCCTTATTATTCTCGGCGGTATCTATTCCGGCGCGACGACGCCAACCGAAGCGGCGGCCGTCGCTACAGTTTACTGCTTCCCTGTCGGCTTTTTGATTTACAAGGGTTTGAAACCAAAGAATACATTCCAAATCACGAAGGACTCTGCTGTATCGGCGGGCACAATCATGGTCATGATTATGTGTTCGATGATGTTGAGCCAGACGTATGTTAGGCTTCAGGTTCCTCAGGCCATCATGGGGTCAATTTTCGGCATCACGCAGAACAAGTTTCTAATACTTCTCCTCATCAATGCCCTGTTGCTCTTTGTTGGCATGATTGTCAATGACACGACAGGCATCATTCTTGTGGCGCCGTTGCTCCAGCCGCTGGCGATGTCAATTGGTATCCACCCCGTGCATTACGCGGCTATCTTTGGCGTTAACCTCGGCATTGGCTGCCTGACTCCGCCTTACGCCTCGTTGTTGTATCTCGGCATGCGCGTCGGCAAGGTTGAGTTTTCTGATATCCTGCCGTACGTCTGTCTGTTCCTGCTAGGCTACCTGCCGGTCATGCTTGCTACGACCTACTGGCCGGCACTGTCCCTTTTCCTCCCGCGTGTTTTTGGTTACGTGTAAAAAAATAAAACTGTCGCGAGGCACGTTTTTCTTGTCCTCGTAACGTCGGGCTGTTCAGTTCCAATATTTTTACTGGCTTCAATGTACCGTGCGTAACGCACATATTCTATTTTTGTTGAGGAGGGTTTTACATGAAAAAGTTGAACGTTCTGTTTGCTGCTTTCGCTGTTTTCTACATGGGTACAGCCGCAGTTGCCGCGCCGTGGAAGCTTGCCACGATTCGTCCCGAAGGTTCAGCGATTGATATCGCGGTTCATAAGTTCGTTGACGACGTGAAGAAGGGCACCGACGGCCGCATTGATATCCAGATTTATCCGAACAGCGTTCTCGGCGACTACACGACAGTGCAGGAGCTTGTCTCTCTCGGCTCGGTCGAGATGCAGTGTGGTTCCATGAGCTGGCAGGTCGACAAACGTCTGTCCGCCTTCATTCAACCTTACCTTGTCAAGGACTGGGAGACAGCGAAGAAGAACTACAGCAAGGGAGCAAAGTTCACAGCTTTCTGCGAAGAGATTCTCGAGAAACAGAATGTTAAGGTCCTTGCCTATTGGCCGATTTACTTTGGCGGTATCGCTCTGACCAAAGATGTCGCCAATCCGCTTGATACCGAGAAGAAGAACCTGAAGGTTCGTGTGCCGAGCACGAAGCAGTGGGAAGCGCTTGCTGACGCCTTTGGTTTTCAGGCCACGCCACTTCCATTCTCCGAGTTCTTTACTGCGGCTCAGACTGGCATGGTTGAGGGCATCTTCGGTGCCGGTGCTGAAAACCACTACGTGAACTTCAAGGACATAATGAAGGCTGAGATTCCCATCAACACGCACTTTGAGTGTTGGCCGCTCATCATTAACAAGGAGCTGTACGACGGACTGTCCGATGCTGATCGTGCCACTCTTGACAAGGCTGCTGCGGACTTCGAAGCTGAGCGTTGGGCCGTTGCCCCGCCTGAGACTGAAAGCTATCTCAAGAAGCTTGAAGAAAAAGGCATTAAGGTTTACCGTCCGACGCCCGAACAGCTTGAGCACTTTTCCGAGGTCGGACGCAAGGCGACATTTCCGGTCCTTGAGCAAATCTGTGGCAAGAAGGGCTATGAAGAAATCCTTGCAACGATCGTTGACTAACATCTTTTTATCTGAATTGAATTGTTGATGAAATCGAGATTCATAAGAATAAGCGCGCTCTCAAATTGAGGGCGCGCTCTTAGAAAACAACGTGTTGATTAGTGCGTTTATTGTTCTTGTGTCTCTTCTGTCGCAGGAGCGTGCTTGTACCCCTTTTTCCAGAAGACCTCGACGTGCTTCACCATGACGCGGCGGGCCAGAGATGGATCGCCGGACTTGATCGCCTCAAGAACTTTCCAGTGCTCCTTGCGGTCTTCTCGTGGCAACATCTTGAAATTCACCTCTTTCTGGCGCTTGATTTCACCGTTCAGTGAGTCGATCATGCGCGTCAGGTACGGATTGTCGGCTAGCCTGGCAATCGCGGCGTGGAACTTCATATGTGCCACGTTAAGTGCGGCGTCCCCGTCCTCCTCTCCTTCGCGGAGGATAGCTTCAAGTTTCTGAATCTGTTGTGGCGTGGCGCGCTGTACGCACCAGTACGCGGCCTGTCCCTCAATAAGCTTGCGGACTTCAATGAGCTTCGCGTAAGCACTGTCGTCGAAGTCGTCCGCTTCAGGAGCATCGAGTACGTGGAGTAGAAATGTGCCTCGCCCGGGTTTTGATTCGACGATGCCAGCGTAAGCCAGAGCTTTAAGTGCCTCGCGGATGCTACTGCGGCTCACATTGAACTGCTTCGCGAGGGCGAGCTCTCCAGGCAAGCGTTCGCCAAGTTTCCACGTGCCGTTTGCAATCTCTTTTTTCAGCTGGGCAATAATTTCAGTGTAATAGGTACCTTTCTCCAGCGGTCGAATCATAAAAACACGCTCCATCAGATTTGCATTTAAAATGTGTTATTGATTATTCTCTTTTTGCACTGTTTCGTTCTGTAAGTAGATTATAATCGTAGCACACATCAAAAACTCACGCAAGGCATCGAAACGTTGTGAAATATATTATTAATCACTGTGCAGAATAATATCGAGCTAATATCAAACTAACAAAAAGGCTGGGAACATATTCCCTAAGCTTTCATGTGTCAGTGGCAGCACAAATTGAATAATTTTGTACATTTTATAGGAAAGGGATTTTTGTCGATGGTAAATCGTCAAAGTATTCTACTTACCATTCTCAACAAGGAAGTCAGACCGGCCCTTGGCTGTACGGGACCTGTAGCTGTTGCGTTTGCTGCGGCTGCCGCAAAGGATACTGTAGGCGGCGAACCGAAAAAGGTTCGCATTGTTATGGACAAAGACTCGTACATCAAGAACGTTGCCGTCGGTATCCCAGGTATTGACATGCGTGGTATTGAGATCGCCGCATCGTTGGGCGCTATCGCCGGCGTTTCATCGGCGGGGCTTGAAGTACTCAAGGATGTGACGCCGTCCGATGCAGCAAAAGCCAAGGCCTTCCTGCCGAACGTTGACGTCAAGATTCAGTGGGATTTTGACAGCGTTGGCCTCTATATTGAAGCATGGGTTGCGACAGACAAGGGCGAAGGACACGTGCTTGTCGGCAAAACGCACACGAATATCATTTTCCGCGAATTGAACGGCAAGCTCATTGAAGGACAGTACGAGAAGAACTTTGATTCTGTTGTTGACCGTTCGCATGACACGATCCTTGACTATAAAATCAGCGAGATCATTGACTTCGCGAAACAGGTCCCGATTGAGGAAATCAGCATCTGCCGCGAGGCCATCGGAATGAACAAGATTATCGCCGAGCAGGGGTATAAGCCGGGTGTTGGCGAAAATTTCGGCAACGGAATTCTCGAGATCCCGTGGCCTTCCCCAATTACGAAAGCTAAGAGCTATGCGGCGGCGGCTTCTGATGCTCGCATGCAGGGACTTGAATATCCGACGATGAGTTGCGCAACGAGTGGTAATGTCGGTATCACATGTTCTATGCCGTTAATTTCCATGGGGGAGAGTCTTGGCAAATCGGAAGAAGAGATCATGCGCGCTCTTGCAGCGAGTTTCCTGCTCTGTGTACAGATGAAGAGTCTGATTGGTCGTCTCTCAATGTTCTGCGCGTGCGCGCTGGCGTCGAGTGTCGGTATCGCAGGCGGCATGGTGATGTTGCTAGGCGGTGGCACGAAAGAAGTTGATGGCGCGATACGTAACGTCGTAGGTTCTGTGTTTGGCATTTTGTGTGACGGTGCGAAGCATGGTTGTGCGCTGAAGTTGTCCATGTCCTCCGGCGTCGCGATTGAGAGCTCCTACATGGCGATGAACGGTCACTTTGTCAAGGGCGGCGATGGTTTTGTCTGCAACACAGCGGATGAGACTGTCCACCTTGTGGGGCGCATGGCCAAGGAAGGCACAGCGGGTGCCGATCAGACGATGTGTCGCCTGCTCTACGAGCGCAACAAGATTGACTCAGCCAAGCCGTCGTAGATGCGTTGCGTCTAAAGTCTTTCCGCTGGCTGGGCGTTGTGCTAGGCCTGCGGTCCCGTTGCGTTGCCGTAACGTTCAAACGTTTTACTCTATTTTGCGTCTATATGGTTTTCAGTTTGACGGTCTTACTTTTCCGCAAGGAGGAATCTGTGCATGAAAACGTTGTTGCTGAGCCAGAAGGAAGCCATGAGCTTGATTACAATGAAAGATGTTGTCGAAATCGTGGAAAAGAACTTCCGCGGCATGGGCGAAGGAAACGTCATCAACCCGACCAAGGTCAACCTTGACCTTGGCGAGACCAGCCCATACCCGCCCTATGCGGGCTACATGAACGCCATGCCGGCCTACATCGGCTGGGAGAACGTTGCCGGCATCAAGTGGGCTGGCGGCGCGCTCGGTAAACGAAAAGCCCTCGGACTGCCCTACATTTCTTCGATGATGTTCCTCGTTGACCCCGTGACGCTCCAGTTCAAGTCCGTCATGGATAGCGCGATGATTACGAATTACCGTACTGGCGCTCAATCTGCCGTTGCAATGAAGTACCTCACGAAGAAGCGGAACATCACGTTCGGTCTGTACGGCGCTGGAATGCAGGCTCGTACGCAGGTTATGGCATTTGCTGAAATCTTTACGCTCAACAAGATCAAGGTGTATGATGTTTACACACCGGCTGCCGAGAAGTTCAAGAAAGATGTTGCTCAGTACGTGAAGAATGGCAACATTGAGATCTGCTCTGTTCCGCGTGACGTGGTCGAAGACTGTGATGCTATTGTCGCTGTCACCCAGGCCCAGAAACCGATCGTCGAAGACAGTTGGATTAGGCCGAAGCAAGTCTTCTTCCCGATGGGCAGCTGGCAGGAGTGTACGGACGAGTTCATTCTCAACGCTGACAAGATCGTCGTTGACCACATCGGCCAGTGCCTACACCGCGGTGCCTTGAAACACGTGGTGTCCGAGGGCAAGTTTTCCGAGAAGGACATCTACTGTACGATCGGCGAACTTGTTGCTGGCAAAAAGAAACTCGCATACGTCGAAGACCGCCCTGCTGAGCGCACGATTTGTATCCCGATTGGCACCGGCGCTCAGGATGTAGCTGTCGGCGGCGTCATCTACCAGCGCGCCATCGCGAAGGGTATCGGTGGCAGCTTCCAGTTCGTGTAAAACCGCTGGACTGAAAAGAGTGATTTCCCGGGCCGCTGCCGGATTCTTGTCCAACCGCCGTGATCAGCGTGGCGCTTCGGCCCCTGCCAAAAGCCTTTAGAACCTGCTGTCGCGCAGGTTTCCCCATAAGGAGGAACGTTTCACATGAAAACCCGTCTGCTGAGCCAGGATATGATCAAGAGCCTCATCACGATGAAAGACGTCGTGGACGTCGTCGAGAAGACATACCACGGCATGGGCGAAGGTACCGTTATTAACCCCGCCAAGGTGAACCTTGACCTTGGCGAAACTGCCGAATACCCGCCGTACAAGGGCTTCATGAACGCCATGCCCGCGTTCATCGGCTTCGAGGACATTGCGGGCCTGAAGTGGGCTGGCGGCAACCTCGGCATGCGTCCGCTCATGGACCTGCCCTATGTCTCTGCCCTGCTTATGCTGGTCGACGCTCCGACGCTCCAGTTTATCGGCGTCATGGACAGCGCTCACATCACGAACTTGCGCACCGGCGCCCAGTCTGCCGTCGCTTCGTGCTATCTCACGAAGAAGCGCAATATTACGCTGGGGCTTTACGGCGCCGGCATGCAGGGGCACACCCAGACCATGGCGTTCGCCGAGCGCTTTACGCTGAACAAGGTCGTCGTGTACGACGTGTTCCCCGCTGCGTCTGAGAAGTATAAGGCCGACTGCGCGCACCTTGTGAAGGACGGCAACATCGTCATCGCGAAGACGCCGGAAGAGGTCTGCAAAGATGCAGACATCATTGTCTGCGTCACCCAGTCCAAGGACAAGTACGTCAAGGACGAGTGGATCAAGCCCGGCCAGATCCTGTTCCCGATGGGCTCCTACCAGGAGTGCGAGGACAAGTTTATCAAGAACGCCGACAAAATCATTGTCGACCACATCGAACAGTGCATGCACCGCGGTGCTCTGAGCGGCCTTTATGAGAAGGGCGAGCTCAAGGAGAGCGACGTGTATGCTACGATCGGTGAAGTCGTCGCCAACAAGAAGAGTGTCGTCCCGGTCGAAGAGAGCCATGAGCGCATTCTCTGCCTGCCGATCGGCACCGGTTCGATGGACGTTGCTGTCGGCGGCATCGTGCTTGAGCGTGCCAAGGAAAAGGGCGTTGGCGGAGAGTACGAGTTCGTATAACAACGCAGCGCACTACTCTTCCGGAGCTTCACCCCGAGGTTTCCAACGCGAATCGCAGTTGATTTGAACTCTGGAAGGTCGTCTGCAGGGTGCCAGGCTTGCGATGATCTGGGGCTGTCGCGCGATATTTCGTGCCGCAGCCCTTTTTCAGCGCTGTTTTATATATATTATTAGATAAATTTATGTTATGCTTTTCACTTCGTTTAAGTCATTTTGGAGGAATATCCATGCCTGATTGCAGCACTTGCGGCGCGTGCATCAACAGTGATCGCGGCGGTGCAGACCGACTGCCAAGCCTCTTCGATTCCATTGGACCTGTCATGACCGGTTCGTCCAGCTCCGCCACAGCGGGCGTCCTGCGTATCGGGCGTATGGGACGATTGCTGATCGGAGGCAATCCGGACGCGATCGATCTGTATTTCTACGGCGCGCTCTCGACAACGTACAAAGGCCATGCGAGCGACGGCGCGGTTGTTGCTGGTCTGCTCGGTGAGCTCGAAGACTCCGGCCTGATTGGGAAGATGCTCAGGATTGCCGCCGAACGCGGCATTCCGGTTCACGATCATGCCGACCCCGAATCGACGCGCAACTCGATGACCGTCGACATGGCGCTTGTGCGGAACGGCGTCCATTACCGCATCTCCGGCGTGTCCATAGGCGGCGGCGAGATCGAGATGCAGGAGGTGGACGGCTGGCCCGTCCTGCTCCATGGTTTTGAAGACGGCGCGCTGTTCCTTGCGGACCGCCGTTTCAGCCAAAGCGAAGTCGAAGCGTTCCTCGGCCGTTCCGTCCAGTCCGTGACGGCCACGGAGTACGACGGTAAAGCATTCCACACCGTTCTGACCGAGACGGCCCTGACAGAGCCGCAGATAAACGCCCTTCGCGGCGCGTCGATCCGCGTTTACCCTCTGCGCAACCTGTGGGATTTTAAACTGAAAGACCCGGTTCCTCTGTTCGACACCTTCGCCAGCTGGCTCGCCCTTGCTGAGAAGACGTCAGCCCCCTCTGCCGCGGAGGCGTATGAAGAGCGCCGGAGCGGCGTGAGCCGCGAGTGGGTGCGCAAAAAGACGCTGACCGCCTGGAATGCCATGAAGGTGGCAGTCGAGAACGGCCTCGCTGGTCATAACCGTCTGCTGGGCGGCCTGACTCCTGGCGACGACGGCGCGAGGCTCAAGAATCTCGTTGACGCGCATCAGAATCTTTCCGGCCCCGTCGTGGGTACAGCAATCGCACGTGCGCTTGCTGTCATGGAGAGTAACGGTTCCATGCGTCAGGTCGTCGCCTGTCCGACGGCAGGCTCCTGCGGCATCATGCCTGGCTGCTTGATGACCGCGGCAGAAAAGCTTGGTTCGAGCGACGACCAGATTATCGACGCTCTCCTGGCCGGCGCAATGACCGGCGTCCTTATCGCAAAACGCGCTCCCGTTTCCGGTGCCCTTGGCGGGTGCCAGTCCGAGATCGGCGTTTCGTCCGCTATGGCAGCAGCCGCACTGGTTCAGCTGGCCGGCGGATCGGCAAAGCAGGTCCAGGAGGCGTATGCTCTCGCGCTGAAAAATGTCCTTGGGCTCGTGTGCGATCCGGTCGCCGGTCCTGTCGAAGTGCCGTGCATCAAGCGCAACGCTATCGGCGTCGCGAATGCGTTCGCCGCGGCCGACATGGCCCTTGCCGGCATTGAGAGCATCATCCCGCCTGACGAGGTCCTTGACGCCCTGATCAACACACAACAGTATCTGCCCCGTGAGCTTCGCGGCATGATGAGCGGCGGGCTGTGCGCGACGAAAAAAGCTCACGAGCTCAAAGACTGGTGGTACAAAAAGCTCGCGACGATGTAGCGGAGCCAGGCGATTGAAATTTACGATCGAAATTCAGCGTGAAACAGAAAACGTTTTCAACATACGACCGCCCCGCGTGGTTTATTACAAAATATGGAGGAATACATATGAGCATCTGTACCCAGTGTGGTATGTGCACGAACAGCGGCGGCAATACCGACCGTCTTCCGAGCCTTTTTGACTCCATCGGCCCGATCATGACGGGGCCATCCAGCTCGCATACGGCAGGCATGGTGCGTATCGGGCGCATGTGCCGCCAATTGATTGGCGGCGCACCGGACACGATCGACCTTTACTTCTACGGCGCGCTCTCGATGACGTACAAGGGCCACGCCAGTGACTCCGGCGTTGTTGCGGGCCTGCTGGGCCAGCTTGAGGATTCTCCGGGAATCAAAACGGCGCTCCAGACAGCCAAGGCGCAAGGGATCCCTGTCGTCGTCCATCGTTACCCAGACGACACAAGCCACAGCCCGGCAACTGTCGACACAGAACTGACCCGGAACGGGGAGCGTTATCGGATTGTCGGCCTGACGATCGGCGGCGGCGAAATCCAGATGAGCGAGGTCGACGGTTTTCCTGTCGAACTCCATGGCAGCGAGGACGGCGTTTTGTTCTCCACCTCCAAAGCCTACACCGCTGCCGAGCTCTCTGCCGCAGTCGGCGCAACCTTCCAGTCCTGCGTGTCGACCGTGAAGGACGGCGTCTATTTCCACACGGCGATCTCGGACAAGTCCCTGAGCGAGGACGCCATGGCGAAGCTGAAGCTCCTTGCTTCAAAGGTCTATCCTCTGGCTGGCCTGTGGAACTTCAAGCTTGTCAACGCTGAACCGATCGTGAATAGCTTCGATGAGCTTCTTGCCCGCGCAAAGGCTTCCTCGATCCCCGCGGTGGCCGAGGAATTTGAAGCGCAGCGCAGCGGCGTTACGCGCGAGTGGATCCGCAAAAAGACGCTCGAGGCATGGAAAACCATGAAGGCGTCCGTCGTCGCCGGCCTTGGCAAAAACAACCTTGTGGCCGGCTTCATGCCCGGCGACGACGGTGCGAAGCTCATGAAGCTTGTGAACGAAGGCAAAAATCTCTCAGGCCCCATCGTCGGCACGGCTGTCGCGCGCGCGATCGGCGTCATGGAGGCCAACGGCAGCATGTGCTGTGTCTGCGCTTCGCCAACGGCGGGTTCGTGCGGCGTCATTCCCGGCTGCCTCCTGACCTCTGCCGAGCAGCTCCACTCCAGCGAGGACCAAATCATTGACGCCCTGCTCGTCGCGGCCATGACGGGCGTGCTCATCGCCAAGCGCGCGCCGGTATCGGGCGCTCTTGGCGGTTGTCAGTCTGAAATCGGCGTCGCCAGCGCGATGGCTGCGGCAGGCCTTGTCCAACTTGCCGGAGGAACCCCTTTGCAGTGTTGTGAGGCAATGGCGCTTGCCCTCAAGAACATCCTGGGGCTTATCTGTGACCCCGTGGCAGGACCTGTCGAAATTCCCTGTATCAAGCGCAACGCGATTGGCGTTGGGAATGCCTACGTTGCAGCCGATATGGCACTTGCTGGCATCAGGAGTGTCATTCCACCGGACGAAGTCGTGGATGCCCTGATCAACACACAGCAGCTTCTGCCTCGCGAGCTTCGGGGCACTCTGGTTGGCGGACTTGCCTCGACGAAGACTGCGCGTCAGCTGAAGGACGTATGGTATAAGCGCATGGAAGAGATGGGGTAACAAAAATTGTCTCAATAATACTGGGCCTTGTTTAAAAAACAACGTGATTTGTACTCCTTCAACAAAACAACAATGGCGGCAAGATGAAGTTGAAAGCTCGCTGAAGCTGCATGGGCGGCTCTGAAATTCTTCTTGACCGGCAGGGGCGCAGAATAAAGAGACTGTCTCCAAACTGCAGAACTGTCTTTAAAGACGAAGGATACCATTTCGTTCCGCTTACATGCAGTGCTTCAACACTGGATAAATTTCATCACAGAAAAGCAAAGGGCCGCCTTAATTGGCTTTTGAGATGGCCTCTTGCTGTGCGGGAAGCGACAGGAGGAACTATCCGTAAAATTTGCGGTTGAAAAAAACGCGCTCACTCTTGATGCTGCATGGGGTTGTCTTCGTTTCCCTTGTAAAAGTCGGGACTTCAGGCAGTGGTCTCCCGAACAGATCGCTACACGCTTGAAAGAAGAGAAAAAACTCTATCTCCATCAGCTATGCGACGATTTACCGCTGCATCTCCAGCGGCGCTTTTGTCTGTACGTACCTCAAGAGCGTCGCCAGGACCGTCATCGATATGCTGAAAGATCTGCCCCATGAAAGCGTCACTCCGGATCGTGGCTGCGAGTTCTACAATTTCGAACAGATTGGCGCCGGTCTGGGCGGAACGAAACTCTATTATCCGAAACCACACCAGCCATGGCAGCGGGGTACGAACGAAAACACCAACGGATTGTTACGGGAATGTTTTCCAAAGAAGAAGGATGTCACGGATATACCTAATGAAGTTATCCAGATGTATGTCAGACGCTTGAACTCTCGACCTCGTAAATGTCTTCACTGGAAATCTCCTTACGAAGTTTTCTACTCTGCCTCGTTGCGCTTGGTTTGACTATTTGCCTTCTAAAAGTTGGAAAAAAGCCGTCGAGGATCAGGACTACGCCGTCACCGCGATCGAATAAAAGCTTTTATCGATACGAGATACGACAAAGCCCAGGTTGGATCATGTCGAACATTTAGTTCGCCACGATCCAACCCGGGCTTTGTTAATTTTCAATCATCTTAAAGAGCTATCACTATGGAAGCATATGATGCGCTGGATGGATTAATCATTATGAATTAAGGAGTCGCTGATTAAATCAGCGACTCCCCAGAGAATGTGCGTGTGTTGGAGTTTCCTTTTGACGGGAGATTTTTCTTCTTTATAACGTTCAGATTCCATTCAATGTGTCTTGACGTTTATATCGAATTCTCGGGCTTACGGCT
Organism: Pyramidobacter sp. C12-8; assembly: GCF_002007215.1. GTDB lineage: Bacteria > Synergistota > Synergistia > Synergistales > Dethiosulfovibrionaceae > Pyramidobacter. The sequence goes on from NZ_MUHX01000001.1 coordinate 35,266, forward strand.
CGTAAAAAGTTTCGTAGTCAGAATAAAACTGTTCAAGTTGACTTAAAGATTTCACGTAGCTTTTGTAATGTGAAATACCATAAGCAAAAATTGAATTGAGGAGCGACATGCAGCCTACATAGGACGCTACGTAATTCTGTGTCCGTGTCGAACATGTAAAAACTAAATCTGCATAAACATATGACGGTGAAAGCTTGTCATCCGTCACTAAAACGATAGGAATTTTTCTGTCATGCAGCGTTTTGAGCATCTTGACCACGTCTTTTGAATAACGATTGAATGAAAAGGCCATAACTAAATCGTCAGAATGAACCGTAAGCATTTTGTCGATATAATCGCCAATTCCGGGCGTAATCGGAAAAACCGTAAGTCCTTGCATACGCAACAATAAACTTGTGTAGGTTGCAAAGATTGCCGAGGTTCGGAATCCCATCGTATAGATAATATGAGCTTTTTCAGCTAGGTGAAAAAATTTCTTTATATTTTCTTGATTAATCGGGTTATTCATTGTCCTGTGAATATTCTCGATATCTAGTCTTGTTACTTCATCCAAAACGCTCTGTTGGTGTGCCTCGGTGAAATTATCGTCGTTGATATTGTAGTGACTAATCAAAGTTTGCTGAATATGATCCCGCATTGCCTGTTTGAACTCCGAAAATGCGGAATACTGCATTTCAGTGCAAAACTTTATCACCGATGTCACGCTTACGCCGGCAGCTGTCGCTACATCAGTAATCGTACAAAAAGGAATGTCACTGTAATGCTCCATGATGTAGGTTGCAACTTTTCTCACTGCGGGAGAAAAAGCAGATTGTCTCTTTTGAATTTTTTCCAAGAAATTTTGCATTACAGCCCCACCTCGATTTATGTCCATCATAACAAATTTCCGCTTGAATCACATCATGAATATCTCAGAAGATGAAGATCTCAAGGTTTTCAACAAAGTTTTTTCCATTCAGTCGAAAAATCTTTGTCTATGTATACAAAATAATTTTATTTTTTTGTTGCAAGAAAAATTTTTATGCTAATATTGAATTACATCGTACGATGCTGCAGGGACAGTTCGGCAAATTTTATTCCAAAAGGAGCGCGACGCAATGAGTACTTCGCATCTTGAAATTCTATTTTTGAACAATAAGGAGGTCAATTCTCTCGCGGGCAATTCTATGCCGGATGTTATTCACGATATCGAACGAGTTCTCTCGATGCTTGACAAGGGAGAAGCGATCAATGCCGGTAAAATCGTTCTTCATTGGGGAAAAACCATCGAAGAAGAAAACATTTACGGGCGCATCAATGCCATGCCAGGTTTTGTCGGTGGCGAATACAACATGGCTGGCATTAAATGGATTGGCAGCAATCCCAACAACTACAAACAAGGACTGCCACGTGCAACCGTAACCGTGATTCTGAATGATCCAATATCGAAAGTGCCGGTATGTATTTCTGACGCGACTACGGTCAGCGCCAAGCGTACTGGCGCCGTTGCCGGATTGGCGATGAAGTACCTCGCGGTGCAAAACGCACAAACAATGACGATATTCGGTGCGGGAGCACAGTCGCGTACGCAGCTCGAAGCCGCTATGGTCGTTCGTCCGTCCATCAAGGAAGTTTATATTACTGACATTGTATTTGAACGTGCCGAAAGCTACGCCGCGGAAATGACCGCAAAGTATCCCGGTCTTAAAGTTACGGCAGTTCAAGACGCTTCCGGTGCCTGCAGGAAGAGCGATATTATCAGCACCGTAACTATTGCGACAGAGCCCGTTGTGCAGGCGGAATGGATTAAAAAAGGCGCTCTCATGATCAATAATGCTGATTATGAATACACATATGACTGCGTCAGGCTGGCCGACAAGGTTTTCGTTGATACGTGGGAAACTATCAAACATCGTATGATTAGCACTGTAGCGCTGATGTGGCGAGATGGTCTGTTTAAGGATGAACAGATCACGGCTGAGCTTGGTGAGATCATCAACGGTAAAAAGAAAGGGCGTGAGAATGACGAAGAAACAATCTACTTTAACGCCGTCGGTATGGGGGTTGAAGATATTGCAGTAGTTTCCCGTGCCTACCATAAAGCAGTGGAAAAAGGCATAGGAACCAAGGTTCCTTATTGGGTGTAGGCTGCTTGTCAATTTCCCCTTGCAAATAAAATAGGTCCTTTAATATCGCTCAGGATATTAAAAGAATGAGGCCGCTGCAAGTGAAAGAATGAGGTTTTGCATAGAAATAGTTCTGTTCTCTCTCTAAGCGGCCTTTTATTTAGGAGCGTTTTGTAAGTAAATATACGATGATATTGGTTTTTATAGGTGCAAAGTGACATAAAAATTGTATTTTTTGCCGTATTTCAGGAAAGGAGCTCAAAACATGTTCCCTTTGGAAAAAATTACGAGCGGCACTATTAATAATCTGCTCCTATATATCAGTATTGTTGGTCTGTTACTTGTCGTTGCCAGTCTTATCCGACTCAAAGTACATTTTTTACGCAAAGCCTTTATTCCTGCTTCGCTACTGGCTGGAGTTATTGGTTTGGCTTTAGGCCCCTACGCGCTAAAAATTATCCCTGCTGCAATGATGACATCTATTGGTGCTTTACCAAGCTCAATGATCACGATTGTATTCTCTTGTATGTTGCTGGGAGTGAAAAAAGAGAAGACGGGAGAATATGCGCTGCATGACAGCGTCACGGGGCTTCTTTGGCTATGGTCGAATAGTTTTATGCAGGTGGGCGTCACCGCACTGTTGTGTGTCGTTTTGTTTACTCCGTTTTTTGGTGTTAACCCGCTGTTTGGCTCCCTGTTTGAGATCGGCTTTGCTGGCGGACATGGAACGGCGGGTGGCATGGCCTCGCTTTTCGAAGATCCTAAGTTGCTTAACTGGATTGATGGTGCATCCTTGGCACCTACCGTAGCTACGATCGGCCTTCTTATCGGTATTTTCGGCGGTATGGGGGCTATCAACTATGGAGTTCGTAAGAGATACACAAAAGTTCTGACTGGGCCAACAAGCGGCGGAGACTCGCGGGAGATCTATCCTGAAGGTAATCGCGAGGCAAGTGCCAAGATGACGGTCAGTCAAGATGTTGTTGAACCTTTTGCCCTTCATTTAGGCGTTATTGGTATCGCTGTTATTGTTGGGCGCCTGATCGTGTGGAGTTTTGGCGCCATATTCAAGTACAAGGGATTGCCGCTTTTCCCTTTTGCCATGATTGGCGGGTGGTTGATCAACATTGTCATTCAGCATACGTCACTCCACGATCTTTTTGATCGTGCCACTTTTCAGCGTATCCAAGGCATGGCCCTTGAAATTCTGATCGTCGCAGCGATGGCTTCTATCAAGATTCCAGTTGTGGTCGAATATTGGATGCCGCTGCTGATTGCTACTGTCATTATTACAGTCTTCATGTATTTCTGGCTGTTCTGGCTGAGCCCGCGCGTTTTTTCCCATTGTTGGTTTGAGCAGGGCATCATTCGGTTCGGTGCATTTACTGGAGTAGCTGCCGTTGGCTATATGCTGCTTCGTACGTCCGATCCTAAGATGGAGACGGATGCTGGAACCATTTATGCTCTTGGGTGTCCTCTCATGAGCCCTTTTATCGGCGGTGGGCTAGTGACGACAATGTATCCGTACTTTATCAAAAACTTTGGCGCGTTGGCGACAGGGTTGACTCTCTGTACGGCTTCAATTGCCCTGATCGTTGTGATGCGTTTGTTCTTCTGGAATAGGGCCATTCAGAAACAACAGCGATAAGTCTATTTTATGCGAGAGGAAGCTTTTTTATGGAAGCGAGTGTTGCAGTTATTGGTGCAGGGAATGGCGGAACGGCAATCGCCGCATACCTTTCCAGCCAAGGCGTAAAAGTAAATCTATGTGACCCTTTTCCACAGTACATTGCCGGCATTCAACAAGCAAATGGCGTTAATCTAACCGTGAACGGGCGAACATCGCACTGTCAGTTGAATTTAGTGACGACTGATATTCCTCTTGCCATTCAGGATATTCATTTGATCATGGTTGTCACACCTTCTTTTACTCATCGGTTGATTGCAGAAGCTTGTTTCAATGCGTTGGAAGAGGGACAGACTGTTGTCTTGAATCCTGGACGTACTGGCGGAGCTTTGGATTTTCTCAATGTAATCCGTAGCCGGGGCTGCAAGGCTGACGTTACCATTGCGGAGGCACAGACACTGATCTATGCCTGTCGTAAGACGGGGCCCTCGTCTGTGGAAATCAGCGGTATAAAGAAAAAGATCCTTCTGGGAGCTCTTCCGGCAAACCGTACGGAACAGGTATTGGCAATGCTCAGGCCTTTTTATCCACAGTTCGTGGCAGCGAAGAACTGTCTGGAGACAAGTCTTTCTAACATTGGTGCGCTTTTCCATCCAACGCCGCTGTTGCTGAATATCGGTAGGGTTGAGAGTGAAACTGGTGGTTTTCGTTATTACCTTGATGGGATTTCCCCTTCCGTGACTGTTCTTGTCAAAGAGATTGACAATGAACGTATGGCCGTTGCCGCTGCTTATGGTGTGAGCGTCCTCAGTGCAGAAGAATGGCTGGTTGAATCGTATGATACTCATGGAGAGGATTTGTATCATTTGATTCAGAATAATGCCGCCTACAGCACAATCAAGGCACCAAAGACAATTGATGCCCGTTATATTACTGAGGATGTACCAATGAGCCTTGTGCCAATCTCCGAGCTGGGGCGTAAAGCGGGCGTTGCCACGCCCAATATCGACGCTGTTATCCAGCTGACAAGCGCAATCTATAAACGAGATTTCCGAGCGAGCGGTCGCTGTTTAAAGAATCTTAGCCTTGACAGTATGGAGAGGGAACAAATCATTCATTATTTTGAGACTGGCAGCCGTTGATCTGAATTGGTGTTAATAACTATTTCTTAATTGAAACGCTGAATAGCAATAGCGCTCCGAGGGAGATCCACAAAGCGAATTGCACGGACTGCGCAGCCGGCGAGACAGGCCCGAGCGACTGGACTCCCTTGGAGTGCTTCAGGACTGTCGTTAAACTATTCTATTAAGAATCAGTATTAGAATCCATGCTCGCTCTGATTACTGGTATGAGAATAACTGACCTTTCTCCATCGTACATGCCCCTATTATGGCCAGCACGGAGATATCCTCCCTTGTCATTGAACCGGAGCGTTCTAGACGTGTTAACCACTTTATGAATCTCGGCATCGATCCTTTCCACACCGTCAAATGAGCCATGGGCACCCTGGATTAGGTTAAGCACGAGACATGAAGCGCAGCTTACGCCGAGACTCTGTTGGCTGCACAGACTCATCCCAGAGATAAGGAATGCCTGACGAATGGCGATACGAAAGCTTGGCTTGTTGCGGCGACAAGAGGACGGGCGGAGAAAATCGAAAATGTAGCCTACACTCTTGACAAGGCACCAGAACATCAGCTGGAAAAGCAGCAGATCTGGATCGCCACAATTGCTGAGAATAGCAGCCATCTCTGTCGCGCATACCGTATGAAAGAAACGCTTCGACGGCTTCTAAAAATCGAAGACACCAACGAGGTAGAAGCAGATCTGAAAAGGTGGCTTTTGTGGACGGGCTACAGCAAAAATCCGGCTTTCAAAAACCTGTATCAGAAGGTCAAGTGCCACTAAAAATATATAGTCTTTATTATTTTAGGGGCTAGAACAGCTGCTTTGGCATGACCGGATGTTCATAATATAATTTAGGAGGCGTTAATATGAAATCTGTGGTTATTGTTTTTGCGATTCTTGCTACGCTTCTATTAACCTATGGATTGAGCATGCTGATGACAAGAAAGGCAGAAAAAAGAGTGTTAGTGTAGATGATTGGGAAGTCGGCGGCCGCGAGCTTCCTCTGTATGTCGTTGTAGGTACACAATTTGCTACAGCAATGGGAGGTGGAATTCTAGTCGGACAAGTTGGCAATGGATTCAGTAACGGATATTCAGTGATGCTTTACGGCATTCTGTGCCAGTTGTCTTTTGTTATTCTTATGTTCGTCGCTAAATGGTTGCGCGAACATAAGTTTGCGACTGTTCCTGAAATTTTACTGCACTATTCAGGTCCTAGCAAAACTGTGAGGATTCTGGCTGGCTTGATGACTATCGTTGTTCCATTTGGCTGGTGCTGTTCAAATTTAACAGCATTTGCAAAATTATATACGACAATTACAGGTATCCCCTTAAATATCTTGATTTGCGCTATGGCTGTCCTGTGTGTATTTTTTGTATTGCCTAGCGGACTTAAAACAGTAGCATGGACGGATTTTGTCTTTGGTTGTCTGATGTTTATCATCGGTACAACGATAGCAATTGCAACAGCGAGAATGGCTGGCGGCATGTCACATGTGATGAGGACAGTTCCTCAGGATATTGTACAGTTCCCGAGCTCATTATTCAGTGTCGGTTTATCTACGAGTATTTTATGGATTTTTTCACTCACTCCTGGTGGACTGACAAATCAGATGTATTATCAGCGTATCCTTGCTTGTAAAGAAACGAACAAGGTTATTAAAAGTCTAGCTATTTCTGCTTTCTGTGCACTGTTAGCCTATGTTTGGGCTATTGTCGTTGGACTGAGTGTTCGTTCCATGAACCCTGGACTTGAACGGGAAATGGCAACGGGATGGTTGATGAACGAATTACCTCTATGGGCGGTTGCGGTCTTTTCTGGATTGGTTGTATGCACGATTCTTTCCACAATCAGTTCTGGTATCCAATCGGTAGTTGTTAATTTGAATCGTGATATTTACCGTGTGCTGAATCCTCGAGTCTCGGAGAAATCCGCTGTACAGATAAACCGCGTTCTCTCTGTGATCGTGCTGGCGGCAGCGGCTTTGATTGCTATGTATTTTCCCCAGGTACTCAACCTCCTCGTGTTGACCTATTCGTATTCGGCTGCCGGGCTTGTTTGCCCGATCTTCCTCGGCTATATGCTACGCCGTAAGGGAATTATCACAAAGAATGGGCTCATCGCCGGCATGATCCTTGGTGTTGGAGTCTGTGCCTATTCTATGCACTTTAAGTCGGTCATTCCTTATGTGATCTGGGGTTGCCTTGCTTCTGGCGTGGCGATGATTGTTTTCAGTAAATTGGACAAGAAGAATCCCGCTTATCTGGAAGAAAAATAAGAGCGGGGGGATGATAATTATGAACGGTCAGTCGCCAGCAAGAATAGCTTGTGTACAGATGGATGTTGTACAGGGAAATGTGGGACAGAATCTTGATACCGCCCAGCGAATGATCGAGCAAGCCTGTCAAAATGGGGCCAATCTGCTTGTTCTGCCTGAAATGTATAATACCGGTTGCGTGTTTGACAGGCGTTCCGACGTGTTTGCGCTTGCGGAAGCGGTGCCGAATGGAAGAAGCTCTCGGATGCTGGAGAATATAGCTCGTAAACATGGCATTTATATTGTCGCCTCATTGGTGGAGAAGGAAGAAAACGATCTCTTTAATACTGCAATATTAGTGGGACCTGACGGTTTTGTAGGCAAATATCGCAAGCTTCATCCCTGCGAAGATGAAGTCTATTGGGTTGAACCGGGAAATCTCGGTCTGCCAGTGTTTCATACGCGTATAGGTCGCATTGGTGTAATTATTTGTCTTGATGCATATTACCCAGAGACGTTTCGCATACTTGCATTGCAGGGCGCAGACATTGTCTGTGTCCCATCCAACTGGAGTGACGTCAAGGAAACACGCGCTTTACCGGATCCTTATTGGACAATGGCTCCTGTACTGTGCATGGCGAATGCTCTCTCCAACCACATCATTGTTGCTGGCACGAACCGCGTGGGACAAACAGGAAAGATGAAATTCCCCGGACAGAGTATTATTGTCGGACCATGGGGAAATCCAATTGCGGGGCCCGGGCTCATGAAAGAAGGAGTTATCTACGCTGACGTTGATCTGTGTGACAGTAGGCGCAAATATTTCCATCCGACAAACAGCCGTCTCGCGAACCGTCGGATTGACGTGTACAGTTATGACCTAGGTTATCGTCCTGAAAAATATATGTAGCGGAAGCATCGTTGATTAACAAAATATTATTCAAGGAGACCTCGAATAACTCTTTTTATCGGACGACATAAAGCATTCATCAGTTTTATGACACATGCTATTTGGCTCAGTTATTCTTCCCACTTCTGGAATCCCTTGCCCAGCACTTCCGAGGCGACGGAAAGGCGCAGGAAGGCGTTGGGGTCGTGTTCTTTGAGGAACAGCTTCAGCAGGATCTCTTGGCGCGGGGCGAGCAGGGTGATCAGCACGTGACGGGGGGCGGCGTTGAAGCCGCCGCGGGCATCGAAGATCGTCACGCCGCGGTGCAGCGTGTAGACGATGTAGTTGCGCACCAGTTCCGCTTCGCTGGTGATGATCATGGCTTCCTTGCGCGAGGAAAAGGCCCGCAGGTCGCCGTTCATGACCAGCGACGTGATGTAGGACAGCAGCAGTCCGTAGACGACGTTCTCGACCGAGACGACCCAGAAGAACAGCAGGATCACGGCGAAGTTCAGCAGCATCGAAATGTTGCCTAGCTCCACGCCCGTTTTGCGCCGTACCGCGACGCACACGATGTCGATGCCGCCGGTGGAGCCGCCGCCTGAAAACACCGTCGCCAGCGCGATGCCGTGCAGCACGGCCGCGACGACGACCAGTAGCATACGGTCGGCGATGACCGGCGCGGGGAAACGCGCAAAAAATTCCATGCCCAGCGACATCAGGACGGTAGAGTAGAGCGTCCAGTAGAAGAAGCGCTTGGGGAGCATCTTGTAAGCGAAAAGGAAAAGCGCGAAGTTGAACACGGCGTTGCTGAGCCCCAGCGGAATGTCACTGAGGTAGTTGAGGAACAGGCAAACGCCCATGACGCCCGTGTTGGGTAGCATTGCCGGTTTGATGAAGAAAACGGTGCCGACGCAGTAGAGCAGGGTGCCGACAGTGGTGACGAAAAAAGTCCGCAGTTCCTCTTTCAGCGCTTCGGGGGTGACGCGCAGACGCGCTGCGATGTTTTCAAGCATGGATCGATCCGCTCCTTATCATGATGTTCATTTTGCCGCGATCTCGCTTATCATACCTGATAAAACCTTAAAAGAGAATTCCCAGCGTCGGAAAGTCCGGCGAGACGTATAGTTTCCTTACGGAACAAACGGCCGCTCCCGACGAAAAATACGAAAAAGCCCCGCCGTGCAGACGGCAGGGCTTTCATTCTTAATGGAGCGGAAGACGGGATTTGAACCCGCGACCCCAACCTTGGCAAGGTTGTGCTCTACCCCTGAGCTACTTCCGCGTGGAAAATGGCGGGGCTGAAGAGACTCGAACTCTCGACCTTCGGCGTGACAGGCCGACGCTCTAACCGACTGAGCTACAACCCCATCCACGAACGCGACACGTAATATACCAGACTTGGATTCCTTTGTCAAAGGGCAATTTAAAGCTCTGTCTTTTATCAACCGTTCTTCCTGTGACCATAAGCCTGAGTCTTGTAGATTTTGCGATTGGGCCATTTTAAACAGTGAAAGAACAATATATAATGAAAAATGCCACACAGAATGGCGCAGCTCTCAAAGGGGCATGGACTGGGGATGGTCGCCGCGGGTCCCAACGCCGTCGAGCTGAGCGGCGGCGACAGCTACCGGCCCCGCGTGGGAAAGCGCATCTTCCTCATCGACCGCACCGAGTACCTAATCCCCGCCGACGGCGGAACGGTCGAAAAGGGGCGCTTGAGACGGCGGCTGGTGTGATTCGGACTGACCGTCGCTCGTTTTCAGGAAAAAATCCAGTTTTCGAGAACGGAGGGGATCACGTGAAAGTGCAGATTTCATTGACTGTCGAAGCGGGCAAGCGTTTGATCGCCAAAGCGATATCGACGCTGCCCGCCGTTCGGAGGGCGCTGGCGGAGGGGCGGCTGCTCCTTAAGGGCGGCACGACCGTTTCGCTGATTTCCGAAGCGGTCTGCGGCGTTCCGCTGAAGATCTGCGGGCGCATCGACCGCCGCGGCGCCGGTTCCTGCGCCGGAAACTGCGCGGCCCCTCACAGCCTTCTGCTGCATCGGGGCGTTCCTGCGCCGCTGGACGCCGAGCTTTGGTCCTCCGGAAAATTGAGATTTTCGCCGGGCGACGCCTGCGTGATCGGCGCCAACCTCGTGGATCGTCACGGACGCGCGGCGATGCTGGCCGGAAGCCCTTTCGGCGGAGCGCTGCACTTTTTTACGAGCCTTCCCGCCGAAGGCGTGGAGATGATCGTTGCGGCCGGACTCGAAAAATACGCGCCCTGTTCGCTGGACGACGCCGTGGCCGCCGCGTCGCGTCTCGCCCCCGATCTGTCCATGGGCATGGCGGCAGGTCTGATTCCCATCCCCGGCCGCGTAATCAACGAAGCGGAAGCCTGCAAGATCCTCGGCGCCGCGGAAGTGCAGATTGTCGCGCGGGGCGGCATCCAGGGCGCGGAAGGCGGCTGCACGCTGCTGGCGAGCTTTGACGAACGCCCTCAGGGCGAGGCGTTCTTCAACGAAATTCTGGCGTTGTCCGGCACGGTTTTTCAAAAAAGCGCGGGCGACGCAAAGTCGCTGAAAAGCTGTCTTGACACCGCTTGCGGCCCGACCGGCGCGGAGCACCGCGGCTGCTGGTACCGAAGCCGCCGCAGAGAACTTCCGGTCTAGGATGGCCGTCATGTTTACCGTTGCCGACATGCTCGAGCTGCCCGTTTTCGCCGGCCATGAAATCGCTGCGGGCAAAAAAGGGACGGGAAACCGCGTCCGCTTCATCGATTTCATCGAGATCCCCGACCCTTCCGGCTGGTGCCGCCCCGACACGTTCTCCTTCACGACCGGTTACGCCTTCCGCAACAATCCCGAGCAGATCTGCCGCATCATCCGCGTCTTGAGCGCAGGCAGAGCCGCCGGGCTGGGCGTCAAGCTGGGACGTTTCATCAGCGCGATCCCGCCGCAGGCGTTCAGCCTCGCCGACGAGCTGGACTTTCCCCTGGTCATCCTGCCCAAAGGACTGGCTTATGCCGTTGTCTCGCGCACGGTCATGCGCGAGATATTCCGTACTGAACGGAGCTGTCGCGACGACGCCGGCGAGCCTCTCAGCCTTTTTCAGCTGGAGCAGGATCCCGTCGGCCTGCTCGAGTCGCTGAAACGGCAGGGCTGGGAAAGCTCCCGGAGCGTATGGAGCCTGCAATGGGAGAATCTGCCGCCGCAGCGGCCTTCCCTGCCGCCGCCGCGCGCTTTCCAGTACAGCGCCAACAGCTCCCTGCGCATGCTCGTCGCTCAGCTGCCCGGCGAGCGGGCGGATCACTTCGTCGAATTTCTGAAATGCTGCCTGCCGCAGCAGATGGAACGCCAAAGCCTGGGCATCTCCGGCCCCGCGCCGCTGAAAAATATCGTCCAGAGCTTCGCGGAAGCGAGAGCGGCCCTGCAGCTCGGCGCACAGCTCGGCTTCGACGAAGGCGTCTTCGTCTACTCGGAGCTGGAACTTCTGGATCTCCTCAAAAAGAACCGGCCGCCGGCCGAGCTTCAGGAGGCCGCCTCGCGCTGTCTGCGTCCCCTCCTCGACGAAGACGTGAAAAAGCATTCCAGTCTCGCGCAGACCCTTCGCGTCTGGTTCGCCTGCGACGGTTCCTCCGAAAAAGCCGCTCAACGGCTGCACATCCATCGCAACACCCTGCTTTACCGCCACAAGCGGATCATGGAACTTCTCCCCCTGAACCGATACGGCTCAACGCCGTTCCGTCTGGCGCTGTTTTTTCTGTACGCGAAAAACGACGCCGGCGGAGAATCGTAAAAGCTCCCTGAAGGAACGCGTTTTGAAAGGACGCTCCTTCAGGGGGCTTTATTTTTAGAATTGTGCGCCTGCATAATTTGATACTGTATTTTTATGCAAAAATATATTTATTATATTATTTAGCATGATAAAATTCAATAAGATCTCTAAAAACTTTATCGACGGGAGGGTTATGTGCAGGCATTTCTTTTGAGAAGGTCTTACCATTTTCGACGAAGGTCAGGAGGTCAGTCACATGTCAGAAGAGAAAAAAGTTCCGCACGTCAAGGCTTTCGAGGGGCAAACGTTTGTCATCAGCGCGCTGGTTTCCGTCTTTTCGGCGGTCATCTGTATGCAGATCATCTCCCGCATCGGAACGACGCCGAACACATCCGTCATCGGCGCGCTGTTCGCCATGGCGCTTGCCAGGATCCCCTTCGCCAGGCTGAGCCGATTCCGCAGCCTGGACCGACAGAATCTGGTGCAGACGATGGCTTCGGCCGCCGGATTCGGCGCGGCCAATTGCTGCCTGCTTGCCGTCGGGATCCTCTACGTTTTCGGCGATCCTTCCCTGATCGTGCCGATGCTTATCGGATCCGGTATGGCGACGCTGATCGGCATGCATCTCGTTTATTCGCTGTTCGATTCCGAGATGTTCCCCGCCCGGGAATCGTGGGCGCCGGGGATCGCCACCGCGGAAGCGCTGATCGCTGGAGACGAAGGCGGTAAAAAAGGACGTACGCTTTTGAGCGGCATCGTTTTAGGCGCGGCAGGCGCCGGATGCCGGATCAAGCCTTTTCTTTCCGGCGGTCTTCCCATGGCCGGCGTCGGCATCGCGTTTATCGCCAACCCATGGGCCATGTCGGCTCTGGCTGCGGGGCTTTTGATCCGCGGCTATTATCCGAGCCTTGTCCCTTGGCTCAGTTCTCTTGGACTGACGAATCTCCCGGCCGATCTCGGGAAAACGTACATCCCGCACGGTTTTATGATCGGCGCCGGGTTGATCTCGCTGATCCAGGCGCTCGTCATGATCTTCAAAAAATCCGTCCGCGAGTTCTCGTCCGAAAGCGCGCCCACGGTGACTCACGCGGCGGCTAAGAAAGCCATCGCCGCCCATATTGGATATTTCGCCGTGGCGGCTGTCATTTTGGCGGCCATTACCGGGTTCATGACTTCCATGGAGACACCCAAGCTCATTCTCTGGGGTGTCTGGTGCACGTTTTCGTCGATCTCCGCCGCAATCCTGGTCGGGCTGTGCGCCATGTTCTCGGGCTGGTTCCCCGGTTTTGCCGTGACCGTGATTTTCGTCAGCCTCGGCCTGTTCATGAACTTTCCGCCGGCGGCGCTGGCGGTGCTGGCAGGCTTCGTTTCCAGCACGGGCCCATGTTTTGCCGACATGGGATACGATCTGAAGACGGGCTGGGTCATCAGAGGAAGCGGGAAGAATCGCGAGTACGAACTGGACGGACGTCGCCAGCAGATGTTTTCCGAACTCTTCGGCGGCCTGATCGCTGCTGTGGTGGTCGGACTTTTGATGAAGATGCATTTCAATCTCAATCTGCTTCCACCCGTCAGCCGGGTTTTCGCGGCCACGATCCAGGCGGGTTCCGATTATGCGATCCTTCTTGAAATGCTGTGCTGGGCCGTCCCCGGCGCGCTTCTGCAGGTCGCCGGCGGTTCGAAAAAGGCGCTGGGCATTCTCTGCGCCACGGGACTGCTGATCCGCAACCCCATTTACGGCGTCGGCCTGGTGGTCGCCCTGATCCTGCGGGCGCTCTTCATCAAAAACCACGAAGAGGCGATGCAGCTCTACGGCGCGGGTTTCGTGGCCGGCGACGGGCTTTTCGGTTTCTTCAACGCCATCGGGCGTTCCTTCGGTTGGTGGTAAGCGCATTGTATCTTCGACGTGACCGGCAGCGCCATGCTTCCATAAAAACGGCGCTGCCGTGAAAGGGTGTGAAAATTCGATGTCGGAGAAGAAAAAAATCGGTCTAATCCGCGTCCTGACGACGCCGGATCAGGAGTTGCTCCAGCTTCACGGGCGTATGATCGAATCGTGTTTTCCCGGTCTGTCCGTCGAATCGCGGTGCATCGCCGATCAGGACGAAGGGATCCATGACGAGGCAAGTCATGCGAAGGCGCTGCCCAAGGTGCTGGCGCTGGGGCGCGCTTTCGCGGACGAAAACGTCGACGCCGTCTATATCAGCTGCGCCGGCGATCCCGGCGTCGGCATCCTCCAACGGGAGCTCGCCGTCCCGGTCGTCGGCGCCGGCACGGCGACGGCGCACGTGGCCAGCGCCTACGGGGTTTCCGTGGGAGTGTTGGGGATCACGGACGACGTACCGGAAGAGATCGCAAAAATTTTAGGCGGCCGTATCGTCGGTTCTCTGCGCCCGCCGCAGATCCATACGACGCTGGATCTGTTCCGCCCCGACGCGATGGACGCGCTCGCGGAAGCCGGCTGTGCGCTGAAAAGCAAGGGCGCCAAGCTGCTCCTTCTGGCCTGCACCGGTTTGGCGACGATCAACGCCGCTCCGGAGCTGCGTCGCCGCGTCGGCTTGCCGGTGCTGGATCCGCTGCGCTGCGCGGCCACCTGCCTGTGGACGGCCTTGTGTTGAAGGAGGTCTTTGCATGTCTCGATTGAAACTGACTCAGGAACACGTGGAAGCCGCGCTGCTGGGCGGCTGTTTTCTTGGCGGTGGCGGCGGCGGTTCGATGGCCAAGGGGCGCGCGCTCGGCGAAGCGGCTCTTTCCTCCGGTCCGTTGGAACTGGTCTCGCTGGACGAGATCGATCCCGAAGCGGTCGTCGTCACCTGTTCGGCGGTGGGTGCGCCGGCCTCGAAAGAAGCGATGGCCAAGCCCGAAGCGGCCATGCGCGTCATTGAATTGATGGCAAAACTGGACGTGTCGCCTCCGGCCGGACTGATCACCAACGAAAATGGCGGCGGCTCGACGTTCAACGGCTGGCTGCCGGCCGCCATGAGCGGGCTGCCCCTGATCGACGCGCCGTGCAACGGACGCGCGCATCCCACCGGCGTCATGGGATCTATGGCGTTGCACCGCGACAATCGTTACGTTTCGAAGCAGACGGCGGCGGGAGGAAATCCCGAGACGGGGCGCTACCTCGAAGCGGCTTTCAGCGGCCCCATGGAGGCCGTAGCGGCGCTTGTGCGGCAGTGCGCCGTTCAGGCCGGAGGACTGGTTGCGGTGGCCCGTAATCCGGTCAAAGCCCATTATTTGAAAGAACATGCCGCGCCGGGAGCCGTGATGCTGGCCATCGAAACTGGGACGAAAATGCTTGAAGCCCGTTCCCGCGGAGCCGAAGCTGTTGTCCAGGCGGCGGTCGGCTTTCTCGGCGGCCGCGTCGTTACGGCGGGCACGGTGGACGCTATCGACCTGATTACCGAAGGCGGGTTCGACCATGGCGTCGTTTCCGCAGGCGGGTGCGAACTCGCGTTCTGGAACGAATTCATGACGCTGGACCGCGGCGGCGAACGGCTGGGGACCTTCCCCGATCTGATCATGACCACGGACGCAGAAACCGGACTTCCCGTCACCACGGCGGAGCTCGCAAAGGGGCGGCGCGTTTTCGTGACGCTGGTCCCTGCGGACAGGATCCCTCTTGGCGCAGGCATGTTCTGCCGGGAACTTTTGGAACCTATCGAGAAGGTCGTCGGCAGGGACGTGCTGCCCTACGTCACGCTGAAGTAGTGCAGCCGCCGTGTTCGCAATAACCGAAGAGAAAAAAATAGACGTAGAAAATCAAGGAGGTACCGATCATGTCTCTTCTTTATACGATGAACGCGCTTGAACTGCTCGACTCGCCGTCCGTAAGCGGCGAGAGCGTCAAACAAGCGCTGATGGCCGCCGGCGTGCCGGGGGAACAGATCTCCGTCAAAACTGTTCACGGCCCCAAAGGCAGTACCGACTTCGTCAAAACGTGGTTCTACGGCTCCGAAGGCAAACATAACGGCGGCACAGCTCCCACCATCGGTATCGTCGGCCGTCTCGGCGGCATCGGCGCGCGCCCCGAACGGATCGGGCTCGTTTCCGACGGCGACGGCGCCGTGTCGGCCGTGGCCGTCGCCATGAAACTGGGCGACATGGCGAAAAAGGGCGACGCGCTCAAAGGCGACGTGTTCGTCTCCACTCACATCTGCCCCAATTCTCCTACACGCCCTCACGATCCCGTGCCGTTCATGGGTTCTCCCATCAACATGACCATCGCCAACCGCGAAGAAATGGGCGAGGAGCTGGACGCCGTCCTGTCCATCGACACGACGCGCGGCAACCGGATCGTCAACGCCCGCGGCTTTGCCATCTCGCCGACGGTCAAGGAGGGCTGGATCCTGCGCGTCAGCGAAGATTTGCTCGAGATCATGAGCTCCGTCACGGGGGAGCTGCCCAAGGTTTTTCCCCTCAGCATGACCGACATCACGCCCTACGGCAACGGGCTCTATCACCTGAACAGCATCCTCCAGCCCTGCACGGCCACCAAAGCGCCGGTCGTCGGCGTGGCGCTGACGTCGCAGACGACGGTCCCCGGCTGTGCTACGGGAAGCTCGCAACCGATAGACATCGAGGCGGCCGTGCGCTTCGCCATCGAAACGGCGAAAGCGTTCGGCGAGGGCAAGTGCAAGTTTTACAGCGAGGAAGAATTCGATCTGACCCTCAAACGTTACGGGGCCATGAACAAACTTCAAAGCATGGGCGATCTGCCGCCGGCGGATCCTCAGGCGTAAGAGGCCCGGCCATGACTTTGCGCGTAGGGACCGTCACCATTGGGCAGGCGCCAAGAACAGACGTCACGCCTGACCTTATGAAGATCCTCGGGGCGGAAGTGGAACTGATCGAAGCGGGAGCGCTGGACGGCCTGAGTTCCGAACAGATCGCCGCCATGGCGCCGCGCCCGGGCGATTATGTGCTGGTCACGAGAATGGCCGACGGCACGTCCGTGAAAATCTGCGAACGTGCGGTGACGCCGCTGCTGCGCCAAAAGATCGCCGCCCACTTCGCCGCGGGGATCCCCGCCGTCCTGCTGCTCTGCACGGGCGAGTTCCCCGACTTTCCAACCGGCGGGCTGCTGCTGAGGCCGCAGAAAATCCTGTTCAACATGGTTCAGGCCGTCGTGCCGGCCGGCGCGAAACTCGGCGTCTTCATGCCGTCGCCGGATCAGCTGGAACAGTCGTCGCGCCGCTGGTCGCAGATCACCGAGCAAAATCGTTCCATTGGCGCATCGCCCTACGTCCGTCCCGAAGAAACGATCCCCGCCGCGGCGGAAGAACTCGCCCGTTGGGGCGCCGACGCTCTCGTCATGGACTGCATGGGCTACACGCTGGCGATGAAGGAACAGGTTCGCCGAATTACCGGCAAACCCGTGATCCTCGCCCGCTCCATCGCCGCGCGGGTGTTGAGCGAGCTTGTGTAGGCGACGAAGCTGGAGTAGTGTCAGCAGATGCTATTCCAAACACCTATACGAAATGTTCCACGTGGAACATTTCTCGCAAACGCAGTCATTATAATGAGTTAATTTACATGCACTAAAATAAATAATCGTTCCGCCCGTTCCAGTTTCGCGCGAAACCGGAACGGGCGGAACGTCGTTTGACGGCTTTCGTCGGCAAGGGAGCACGTTTTCGGCATGGACTGGGGTTACAGTCAGATACCTGCCGCGGTCCCAAAATATCGCATGGGAAACGCGCGAAATGAAGTTTGCGCTTTGCAAGTGCGAAAAGGCTACCGTCCGTGCTTGACGGCGTCGGAGATCGGCTGAAGTCTTCCCTCCGGGGACAAAGGCGCCCAGCCTCCTCCGAGGGCCTTGTAAAGTCTGATCAGAGCGCCGGTCATGTTGCCGGCGTTTGCCGCCAGTCCGTCCTCCAGAGACAGGAGCGCGCCCTGTGCTCCCAGCACTTCGCTGAAATCGGACAGCCCTTGACGATAGCGGTCTTCGGCAAGTTCAAGCGCGCGCCGGGCTGCTGAACGCCCGGCTTCCAGGGACTGCCGGCGCAAATTTTCCTGCCCGTAGGCCGCAAGGGCGTCGCGCACTTCGGCGGCAGCCTTCAGCACGGTCTTTTCATAGGCGGCCAGCAGCGCCTTTTCACGCGCACCCTGGGCCCGAACGTTGCGGCGCAGGGCTCCCGCGTTGAAGAGCGGCCAACTGAAGATCAGGGGGCCGATCGAAAATCCCTGCGATCCGGGCGAGAAAAGGTTTCCTGAATTCAGTGATTCGAAACCGACGGAACCCGACAGGCGCAGTTGAGGGGCAAGCTCGGCAGCGGCCTTTTTTTTCCGCGCCGCCTGCGCAGCCAGACGACGTTCGGCTATGCGGATATCCGGGCGTTGGCGCAGCGTCTCGGCGGGGATTCCCGTCACAAGAGCGGCCTTCGGTCGGGGGACCGGAGCAGGGGAAGCCAGCGCGTCGTTCAGAGAACCGGGGATCTCTCCGATCAAAATGGAGAGGGCGTTGCTCTTCGCTTCCAGAGCAGACCTCAGCGGCGGAATACCGGCGCGGGTCGACTCCAGGCCGTACCGCGCCTGCTGTTCCGCCAGTCCGTCGCTCAGGCCGGCTGCGCGGCGCGAGGCGACGAGACGAAGCATGTCCTCCTGACGCAGGACATTCCGTTCCATTATGTCGATCCTGGCTTGGAGCGAACGGTAATCGGCATAGTTCAGCGCCACCTCGGCGGCGATCGAGACCCAGACGTTCTGCAGTCCGGCGACCTCGGCTTCCAGGTCGGCGCGTCGCGCCGAAGCGCCCCGGCGCAGCCGGCCGAACAGATCGATCTCCCATGAAGCGTCGAACCCCAAACGGTGTCCGCTGCGTTCTCCCGTTCCTCCCGTGTTGTCGGAAATCCGGCTTCTGTGGGTTTTCCCGCCCAAGCTGACGGTCGGCGAGAGACTGGCCTCGGCAATGCCCAGCGCTGCCCGCGCTTCGTATACCCGCGCCAGCGCGGCGTCCATATCTTTATTATGTTTCAGGGCGCGAACGATCAGTTCCGGCAGAAGCTCATCGTCCAGCGCGTCCCACCATCTGGCCAGAACCGATGCGGAGAGCCGTTCTCCGTTTGCCGAAGAAGCCGTCAAAGGATATCGTTCCGCCAGACGCAGCCAGTCGCCTTCATTTGCCTTTTCCGTCCTCCGCGCGGCGCGTCCCTGCGGACAAACCAGTGCCGTCAGCGCCGCTGTCGCCAGCGCGGCAAGCGCAAATTTTTTCCCGTTCATCGCGTCGGTCTCACCTCGTCTTCTTCGGCGTGACGGCGGGAGCGCCGCCGCTTTTTGCACGTCTTTCGAACAGGACAAACAGCCCGGGGATCAGGAAAACGCCCAATACCGTAGCGATCGCCATCCCGAACACCATGACGCTGCCGACGGCCCTTCGGCTGGCCGACGACGCGCCTGCGGCAAAAAGCATGGGCAGGATGCCGAAGACACAGGTCAGACCCGTCATCAGCACGGCGCGATATCGTTCATGGGCGGCCTGCGAGGCCGCGTCGAGGATCGACAGTCCGTTTCGTTCCCGCAGCGCTTTGGCGAATTCGACGATGAGGATGGCGTTCTTCGAGGCCAGTCCCACGAGCAGAAGGATCCCCAGCTGGGCATAGACGCTCAGCGACAGCTTCATGATCCACACGCCAGCCAGAGCGCCGCCGAAAGCCGTTACCAGCGACAGGAGCACCGACAGGGGCAGCGTCCAACTCTCGTATTGAGCCACCAGGAAAAGATAGCTGAAGAGCAGCGCCAGCAACAGCACGCGGCTCAGTTCGCCGGATTCGCCGGTGCGCTTTTCCTGAAAGCTCATGCCGGACCATTCGTAGCCATAGCCTTCGGGCAGTTCTTTTGCCAGTTCTTCAAGGAGAGCCATCCCCCGCCCGGTGCTGACGCCGGGTTTGAGTCTTACGGTAACGGCGGCTGCGGGATAGAGGTTGTAGCGATCCACTTCGCTCGGCCCCAAGCTTTTTTCCGTCGCCGCCAAAGCGCTCAGGGGCACCTGCCGTCCGGTCCTGCCGCGGACATGGATCCGCGCCATCCCGTCGACGTTCTGCCGAAACGGCGCGTCCGCTCCCAGAAGGACCTTGTTGGTCTGGTTCCCAAGGTTGACGTCGTTCACGTAGTAAGTGCCGAAATAGCACTGGAGCGTCGAAAAAACCGACGAGATCGGTACGTTCAGGTCTTCCGCTTTGGCGCGGTCGACGTTGAGACGCATATGAGGCACGCTGGCGGTGTAAGGACTGTAACTGAACAGCACTTCCGGACACCGGGCGAGACGTCCCTGAAAATCCAGGAGCACCTGATACAGTTCGGCGGGATCGAATCCCCGGCGCGACTGGAGACGGAAGTCAAGTCCTCCGCTCAGACTGACGCCGAGGATGGGCGGCAACGTGAACACCATCACCCGCGCTTCCGCAACCGAAGCGGCGATGCCGCGCAGTTTCGCCATGACGGAGTTCAGATCCTGCCCCTCGCGCGCGTAGCGTTCCGACCAGTCCTCGAGAGTCGCCCAGACAGAGCCCACGCTCTCGTCCGCTCCGAATCCGCCGATGAAATTGTTGCCCGGGAAACCCAGGACCCACTCGATCCCCGGCACGTCTTCCACCCTACGGCACAGCCTTTCGATCAAAGGGACCGTCCGGCTCCTGGTAGCCCCTTCGGGCAGCTGAGCGACGAGAAAAGCGCAGCCCTGATCCTCGTCGGGCAGAAACGACGTGGGGATCTTCCTCCGCATGAACCATCCCGCGCAGCCGATCAGAAGGAACAGCAGCAGCGTTACGGCGGAACGGCGGGCGATCCATACCGATCCCCTCACATAGCTTGAACGGGTTCGTTCCAGCAGACGGTTGAACCATGCGAGCGGGCCTTTCGCCGTCGGTGCGGCGGCGGAAAGCAGGGATGCGCACATCACGGGGCTGAGCGTCAGCGCGACGACCAGCGAAGACAAAACGGCGAGGGCGATGGTGACCGCGAACTGCCGGTAGATGATGCCGGTCATCCCCTTCATGAAAGCCACGGGGACGAAGATAGCCAGGAACACCATCGTTGTGGCGACCATAGGCGTCGTGATATCCTTCATGGCGCGGACCGTTGCCGAGCGGGCATCGGCGCCGTCCCGTTCCATGACGAACTGCACCCGCTCCACCACGAGAATGGCGTCGTCCACCACCGTGCCGATCACCAGGATGAACCCGAACAGCGTCAGGATATTGAGACTGTACCCGAGGGCGGACAGCCCGGCGAGCGCGAACAGCAAGGATACGGGGATGGCCGCCACGGGCACCAGAGTCGTTCTCCAGCTCTGCAGGAACAGGTAACATACGACGACAACCAGCAGACAGGTGAGCCCCAGCGTCGCGAGGATCTCCACGAAAGACGCTCTGACGAAAGCCGTCGCATCGTAGACGATCGCCATTTCCATGTCGTTCGGGAAATCCCGTTCCAGACGGGCTATCTGAGTCCTGATCGCCGCCATGACCTCCAAGGCGTTGGAACCCGGCGACTGGCTGATCTTCAAGCTGGACGAGGGAGCCCCGTTGACAAACCCTTCGAAGCCGTAACTCTCGGCTCCAATCTCGATGCGGGCGATCTGACCGAGAGTGACGCGACTGCCGTCGGAATCCGTACGCACGATCACGTTTCTAAAATCCTCCGCGTCGTTCAGACGTCCTTTCGTTTCGAGGGAATAAGCTATCGGAGTCCCTTCGTTGCCCGGAGCCATCCCCACGGCTCCGATAGCCGCCTGCCGGTTCTGGCTCCGTATCGCCGCTACCACGTCGTCGACGGAAAGTCCCAGGTTGGCGATGCGTTCCGGATTCAGCCAGACTCTGAGACTTCGCCCCGAACCGATGAGGAACGAGTCTCCCACGCCGTCGACGCGATCGATGGCGTCTTTGACGTTGTTTTTCATGTAATCGTTCAGCGCCAGCAGGTCGTGAGTCCCCCCGGGAGAGACTAAACTCAGCTGAGCGATGGGCGACATGAATACCGGCAACGCCGAGAGTCCGCGGGCGACCACTTCGACGGGCAACTGAGGCAAGGCGAGCTGCATTCGATTCTGCACCCGGACCAGCGCCATATCCGGATCGGTGCCGAGCTCGAAAGTCACGCTCATGACGTACGCCCCGGAATCCGAAGCCGACGACGACAGATACATCATACCTTCGACGCCGTTGACGGCTTTTTCCAGCGGCGCTCCTACCGTGTCGGACACGACCTGAGCCGACGCGCCGGGATAAACGGTCGAGACGCGTATCGTCGGCGGCGCGATCTCGGGGTACTGGGCGACGGGAAGCAGAAAGAGCGCCAGCGCTCCGACGACGGACATGAGAAGAGAAAGAACGACAGCGAAACGCGGACGATCGATGAAGAACTTCGAGATCATGACGCCGTCACCGTTCCTCAGGCGGCGCTATTGCCGTTACGGCGCTGCCGTGCCGCACGCGCTGCATCCCTCGGCGCACGATGCGGTCGCCGGGGGCCAGGCCTTCGACGATCTCGGCAAGCCCGTCCACAGTCTGACCGACGACGACGGAACGGCGAGAGACGATCCCGCCGTCGTCGACGAACCAGACGAAATCGCCCTGCCGATCGGAAATGACCGTTTCCTGCGGCACAATCAGCACCGGCCCCGCAGAACGGAGCACCCGGAGCGTCACCAGTTCTCCCGGCACCAATAATCCGTCCGGATTGTCAAAGCGGCAGCGCGCGAGGATAGCCCCTGTTCCGGGATTCATGCGGTTATCGATAAAATCCGGACGTCCCTGGCCGGGAAGTTCCACTCCGCCAGGCAGAACGGCGCGAACTGAGAATGTACCGGCGCCCTTCGCGCCGCCGGCGAAAAACGCCCGGCCGGCGAGATACTCGCGATCGGACAGAGCGAATGAAACGCGTATGGGATCGGTCTGCACCACCCGTGCGAGCGGGGTCGCCGAAGTCACGTAATTGCCGCGGGTAACCAGCGCCGCCCCGATGCGGCCGTCGATCGGCGAACAGATTTTCGTTCGTTCCAGGTCGATCTCGGCCATCCTCAGAGCCGCCGTCGCCCTCCGTACTTTTGCCTGGGCGTCGAGCACGGCGCAACGAGCGTCGTCAAGGGCCGACGCCGTGACCGAGCGTTTATCGGCGGCCTCCATGCGTTTGAGGAGGCGCCGCGCTCTGTCCTTGTCGGCCTGGGCCTGAGCGAGTTCCGCCCTGCGCAGTTCCGCCGCCGCGGAGAAAGAACGCCGATCCAGAGTGAAGAGCAGCTGTCCCTCTTTCACTTCGGCGCCCTCCGGGAATTCGACCTTCTCAATGACAGCCGACACCTGCGGACGAAGTTCGACAGCCTGAACGGCTTCCACGTGCCCGATATACTCTCGGGTCAGCGCCATATCCTTTTCCTTCGCCACGAAGAGCTCCACGGGGACGGGGCGGTTGGGAGACGAAGCCGCTTTCGCCGCAGGCAGGTTCGCCGAAACAATATGGACGAACAGGACGGCGAAAAGGGAAAGCCGCGTCATCCTCTGCCCCCGCAGACAAAAGGATCGCGCCGCGCACAGATATGATCTCCTTGTACAGTTCATCTGAACTTACTCCTTCCTTCAGAACCTTTCGGCGTTTCGCGGGCACCTTCGATCGTGAGACGGAACAAAGTTTTGCCTGCCGAGAAAGTCTCTGTAAAATGGCATGAAAGAGTATAGTAACTATACTCTTTTCCCAAAAAACAATCCCTCTCCGCTCCCCGGAAAGTTTTTCGGAATTTGAAAACTTCCGCTTCTTCATTCCATAAACTTGTCAAGCTTTTCCTCGAGCATACTGAAAAAGCTCCGCAAAAAAGCTTTGTTCGCCTCCGGATAATCCGCAAGGATATCGCTGAACACTTTCTCATATTTCCGATGGAGCTCTTCGTGGCTCAGGTAAGCCGTCTTTCCTTTCGGCGTCAATTTGAGTGTTAGCCGCGACAGATTGGCGGGATCTGTTTCCTTGACGATCATCCCCTTGCGTTGCAACTTCATCAGAGTCTGAGAAACAGCGCCCTTGGTGACGCCCAGCATATCGGCCAGCCCCGTGACATGGATCCCCTCGTTTTCCTTGACCGCCTTCAGCATGTGGATCTCGGCTTCGTAGAGAGGCTGGTCGGTCCCGAAATATCGGGCTTTCTTGTCGATATCCATGGTTTTGCTCACAATCCGCAGAAAAACATAACTGAGTCTTGACTTGTTTTTAAATTTCATGTCCATCATGGCGAAAGTATATAGCCGCTATACACTCATGTCAACCTTTTTTCCGCACTCCGGGCCCCGTATCCCTTACGGCCGAAAAACACTCCTCAACGCCGCGTCTTTTCACATAGCTCATCCTATGCGGAACAATCTGCGCGGACGAAGTTACCGCAGGCAATTCAAACGCTTATTGGTAAGAGTAAACGATCCGCCCCTCTTGATTTCGCACGAAACCAAGAGGGGCGGCGCTTTTCTCCGTCGAGAAGGTTCCTATCGCGCCCGGCTGCCGTAGATGGAGTCCAAGCGGGCCTGAAAGCGGGCGATGAATTTTTTCTCGCGCGGGTTCAACGGATAGGAGATCTGGTGCAGCATGTAAATGCTGGACATGGGGCCGTCGGAGATGCGGCGCATGACGATGTTGGGGATGCTCTGTTCCAGATCGGGATCCATGGGCAGGATGGCGACGTAGTTATGGCGGATGGCGTCCTGCAGGGCGCCGCGGTCGAAGATATTGAGTATCTCGCAGCTGCTGTCGAGTCCGAAAGCGCCAAGCCAGTCATCGCTGTTGAAGGTGTCGTAAGCGACGATAGGGCAGGTTTTGAGCTGAGCGGTGGTGACGGCGCGGAAACGGCTCAGGTAATGGTTCATGGAAACGACGGCTACGGGAGGCACATTGACGGCCAGAGGCGTCATCTTGATATGATACTTCTGCATTTCCAAGTGATAGAGGCTGCGGCGGCTGTCGAGGCAGGAAACGATGGAAAGGCGGTAGGTCTGGTCCATCACGTCGCGAATGGCCTGGCGGATGCTGGTCTCTTTGATGTTGTCCTGTAGAGAGGCTTCGGGGAATTCGTTGCGGAACTGCATGAAGCTGCACATGAGCAGCGACGACCACGTGCCGCAGATGGAGAGGTTCTTCTGGCTGTCGAAAAGAAGGGGAATGCGTCGGATGCGCTCTGCCTCAGAGATGATAAGCTTGGCCGACAGCAGCAGCATTTTGCCTTCGGAGGTGAGCTCTATGCCGGAGTTCTTGCGCCGAAAGACGTTGAATTTCAGCTCCTGTTCCAGCTGCTTGATAGCGGTGCTTAGCGACGGCTGCGCCACGTAAAGGTTTTGGGCGGCCTTGTTGATGGAACCGCACTTGCTGATTTCGATCACGTATTCCAGTTGCTTCAGGTTCATTCTGTCGCCTCCTTTTGCGTTTGATCCGCAACACGCCGCCGGTGAACACGATTTCTCTCATAAAAACAGTTTATCATTTTAATAAGAAGAAAGGGACATATGAATTGGCTGATAGATTATAACGTTTTCAGGATAGATTGTCCGGCACTTTGTCTATTGAGGCGCATCTTTTTTCGATAATATGACGTAAATCTATAAATGACCTTTTTATAAATAATTTTAAGACTGGTGAGCGATATAGGTCATTATTTTTTCAGTATAAGTACAAAAACAAAGACCCGTGATATCGTGAAGACACAGAGAGACCGGTACTCTGAGTGTCAGTGAAATTCATCCAAAAATTATAGGGGGAATATTTTATGTCCAATCAGCCTGCAAGCGCGCTCTCTTCGCCTCGTTTCTGCAACATGGGAACTTTTATGCGCATGGCCCGCGTCCAGAACGCCAAGGGACTTGACTTCGCCATCGCCGGCGCTCCGTTCGACACCGCCAGTTCCTTCCGCTCGGGCTCCCGTTTCGGGCCTTCGGCGATCCGCAACATCTCCTGCATGATGAAGCCCAATAACGTGATACAGCAGGTGAACATCATGGATTCCCTGACCGGCGGCGATCTGGGGGATTTCCCCATCGTGCCCGGTTACATCCATCCTTCCTACGCCGCGATCGAGGCGGGCGTCGCCGGGATCCTGAACGACGGAGCCCTGCCGATCGTGCTCGGGGGCGATCATTCCATCACTCTGGCCGAGCTTCGTGCCGTCGCAAAGAAATACGGCCCCGTAGGACTGATTCATTTCGACTCGCATTCGGACCTTTGCGACGAAGTTTTCGGCGAGAAGTACAACCACGGCACGCCGTTCCGCCGCGCTCTCGAAGAGGGGCTCATCGAGCCTTCGCGCTGCATCCAGGTCGGCATGCGCGGTTCGCTTTACGATCCCAACGAGCATAAGATGGCCGCCGATCTTGGCATGAAACTGATCCCCGCCCACAAGATCCGCGAGATGGGGCTGGACGCGCTGGTCGACGCCATCAAGGAACGCGTTGGCGACAAGCCCGTGTTCCTCACTTTCGACATCGATTTTGTCGATCCCGCTTACGCGCCGGGAACAGGCACGCCGGAAGTGGGAGGATTCACGTCGCTGGAAGCCCTGACGCTGATGCGGGCGCTGACGACGGTCAACTTCGCGGGATTCGACATCGTCGAGGTGCTTCCCGCTTACGATCACGGCGAGATCACGGCCTATCTGGCGGCCAACATCGTGTTCGAGTTCCTCTCCATCCTCGCGCTTCAGAAAAATCGGAAAGAAGGCAAATAAGTCGGGGGTGAGGATTTCATGAACTCTGACAAGATCCTCTACGACAAACTCTCCGCGGAAGAACGCGCGTCGCTGAACCTTAACGACATTCTGCTGGTGGACCGGCTGGAACTTTCCTTGCGGAGCAAAGCGGTCGGCGCGCTGAAAGCCGTTCTCTTTTCGGCCGTCGCTATCTTCGTGTTTTTCGTCAACGTCACCGTCAACGGCAAGAGCGACGTGCCCTTCGGCCATATCTACAACTACTTCATCAGCGCGCTGGGCAACGCGGGGCTCTGGGGCATCACGATCATCATCGCGCTCAACGGTATCCTCAGCGTTTACGGCAAGTTCTTCGCGCCCGAAGGCTCGCGGCTGCGCAGGTATTACGGCGGCGAATCCTTCGTCTATCCCGTGTTTTATCTGATGGGCGGCGTGTTTACGCTGATCTACACGATGGACGCCACGATCCCCGCTTTCACGGGGCCCGAGTTCATCGTCAGCTCCGCCACCGGCGGCACCGCCGTGCCTGCCATCGTCGTCGGCGTGGCGTGGATCATTCCGGTGAGCTGCGTGTTCCTGCCGTTCCTGCTGAACTACGGTCTGGTGGACATGGTGGGAACGCTCATGGAGCCGTTGATGCGCCCCGTGTTCAAAGTGCCCGGATACGCTGCGGTGAACTGTATCGCTTCCTTCGTCAGTTCCTCGTCGGTGGGCGTGCTCATCACCAATCGGCAGTACCGCAAAGGACTGTACACCGAGAAAGAGGCCGCCCTGATCGCCACCGGATTTTCCGCCGTGAGCGTGGGGTTCGCCTACATGGTCATCAAAACCGCCGGGCTGGGCGACTACTTCCTGCGCGTCTATTTCTGCTCGCTGGTCATCACGTTGATGATCAGCGCCGTCATCTGCCGCCTGCCGCCGTTGCGGAACAAACGCAGCGTTTACGCCGACGGGCGCGCCCAGACCGAGGCGGAGATCCTGGCCCAGCGCGGCACGGGCAACCTGATTGCCAAAGGCTTCGAGCGCGCCGAGAAAAAAGCCTATACGGCCGGAAAACTTCTGCCGGAAATCAGGGACAGCGTCCTCGATGCCATGACGGTGTATCCCAAAGTCCTGACGCTTCTGGCCGGCGTGGGCATCCTCGGGCTGATCGTCGCCACCTACACGCCGGTGTTCCAGTGGATCGGCAAGATCTTCGTTCCTCTCCTCAAGCTCTGCGCCGTTCCCGACGCCGAAGCCATCGCGCCTTCGCTGCCCGTAGGCATCGCCGAGATGTTTCTGCCCGTCATGCTCATCGCAGACAAGGCGGGCGAGCTTTCCATCAAGGCGCGCTATATGGTCACCACGGTTTCCATCTGCCAGATCATCTTCTTCTCGGAGACCATCGTGGTCATGCTGGCTTCCAAACTGCCTCTCAAGCTGAGCGATCTCGTGATCTGCTTCTTCGAGCGCACCTTCATCGCCATCCCCATCACGGCGGCGTTCATGCACCTGATGTTCTGATCCGAGCCGCATCTCGCTTTACGGAAAAGCAACCCATCGGCAGCACTGTCCATCGGCAGCACTGTCCTTGTGAACACTTCGTCCTCACTCGAGGTTCAATGTTTCTTTTATTTCCCGTTGCACTTGGATTGTATACCTAAGAACAAAAAGACCTCCTGCAGTAGAATGAAATCTACGGCAGAAGGTCTTTCGTATTAACAAGAAAATATTCAAATGCAGAATATCTGGTAAAAGGGGATGAATATATGCACCGTCATTGACCTCTGCGGCAAGATAGTAGGGGGTACAGAATCAGCACGAACATGACGGCTTCTCCTGTGATCGATACGATCTGCGAAGCTTAAAAAACGAAAAGGTCACTGATAGACTCGCTCTCCAGAGTGACCAGGAGTCGCGGTACAATATTAGAACTTGGATCAAGAATGCCACTTTCAGCCGTCAATGCCCAATAGAAACAGTTCCTACGATAATTCATCGATGGGAAACTTCTTCGGAACGCTTAAATCACGTACCTAAACCGCATGAAATTTGCGAACGGAATGCAACTGGCAGCCTGCGGAGTATGAAATGCAGCGCGGAATCAGAATGCGTCAGGATAACTCATAGCTGTTCTCCACTTTGACCTTGCCGCTCTTGTAGCGGAGACTGCCGAAGAGAAAGGCGAAGGCGACCACGCCCAAGTTGCCTAACAACAGAGACAAGGGCAGCTTAAAGGACGAAGTGACGCCGGAGACAACAATGACCAGAAGATCTACGATGCATAGCGTTTTCAATGCGCCGTCGCTGATATGGAAGTCGGACTTTTTCCAGACTTCCGGCAGCACCTTGGGCATTCTCCATAGGCACAGCACGATCATGGATTTGGTGATGGCGCCTACGGTAATAGTGATATTGCTGATGATGCCGATATTAATATTGAAAGCGATGGGCACAAAGCCAACCACATAATAGAAAGCCAGCAAAATCAAGGGAGTTCGGTACTTGGGATGCAAACGGGCCAGAGAGCGGGGATACCAGCCGTCGTTGCAGGCCTGCATCAGGGGCTTGGTACAGGTAGCGATGGAACTGTTCAGGGTGGTCAGCAGGGCCATCCAACCGCCGCCGATGCAGAACAAGTAGTATAGGGGCTTGGACAGAATCGCAGAAGCCACGACGCTCAGAGGTTGACCGGCAACCTGATTGATAGGCAGCACTCCGGCGGCCACAATGCCAATCAAACCGTAGAACACGGAAACACCCAGAGTGGAGAACAGCATGACCCGGGGAATGTCGCGAGTGGGATTCCTGGCTTCGCCGCTCATCTGAGTGACAAACTGGGCGCCGTCACAGGTGTAGCTCATGAGGACAGAAGCCTGCCACAGCCCCATAAATCCGCGGGTCATAAAGCTGGCGGGGTCGAAGTAGTTGCCGTCCAGCTTAGTGAGCCCGACAGCCGTGAAGATGGTCAGGGAAATGACCAGAAATATCACGGCCAGATTCTGGACTTTAGCAAATGCATTGATGCCGAAAGTGTTGGTGATAAAAAGCAGTGTCAGTATGCCCAATGCAATAGTTTTTCGGGTGAGGGCAGGCAGGAAGGGCATGGCGTAGTCTGCGAAGGAAAGGGCGTACATGGACAGTGTAACACTGGTCAGCAGGGCAATCATAGAGTAGGTACCGGTCCAGCGGGGCCCCAGGAAGGTGCCGACCATAGAATAGTCGCCGCCTCTGTAACGAGCCACCGAGTTCAAAAAGATCTGAGGGGAGCGGGCCAAAATGGCGATGAGACCGCCAACAACGAAAGCGATGCAGATGCTTCGGCCGGTGTCATCAATGCCCCAGCCGGTCAGAGACATGATACCTGAACCAATGATGGAACCGATGCCGACTGCCATCAGGTCCCAGAAGCCAAGGACACGCTTCAGTTCTTTTGTGGACGATAGATTTTTCATATTATCTGACATATGTTACTCTCTCCTTTCGTAATTTGACATTTTGGCATTTACTTTAGACGGAGAACTCTGGATTACCGCTTGACTCAAAGGAGATCACTCGCGGTAGTTTTGGGCGAACTCGGCTTTCAGATGCGCCAGCTTCTTTGGGTCGCCAGCCACCCGCAGGCCCGTCAGGGCCATCAGTTTACCGGCCAGCATGCACTGATCAATAGGATACTCATTGCAGGTCAGAAGAGCCGTCTCGTCCGCATGTCCCACGGGGACAGGCTCACCGTCATGCACAATGGGGAAGGTAATTTCCACCGTAGGGATCTTATAGGCCACACACCCCAAGTCAGAGGAAGCCTTGGGCAGATTACCGAACGTAAAGCGCGAGGAATCAATTCCCAAATCGGCAGCGTACTCCGCCGCGTAATGGTATAGAGAAGGAACGGGAGTGGCGCAGTACCACGGGGCGTCCCACTTGTAAACGGCAGTGGTATCCGTCATCAGTTCGGCACCCTTGATAATGTTGTCTACCCGTCGCATCAGGGAGTTCAATTCGGCGGAGTCGTTGCTCCGCAGTTCCACATTCAGCGTGGCCAGATCGGGAACAGAGTTGGCTGCCGTGCCGCCCTTGGAGATGATATAGTGGATGCGATTGGTTTCCAACATGTGTTCCCGCAGGAATTCCAAGCCCACAGTGGTCAGAATCACTGCATCCAAAGCACTGCGGCCCTTTTGGGGAGCGGAGGAGGCATGGGCAGTACGGCCTTTGAAGGTAAGCCAGTTATCATGGGTTGGCCAGACGATGGCCTTGCCGGTCACTTCCGAGCACCAGTCGGCGCCATAGTGGTTGGCCAGCATTAGATCCACCTCGTCCATGTAGCCGCCTTCCAGAATGTAATGCTTGGAACCCTCCAATTCCTCGGCGGGGGTGCCGTAGACGATGACAGATCCGACGGGGGCGAATGCCTCTTTCAGGCCCAATGCGGCGGAGAAGCCGGCGGCGGCGATCAGATTATGACCGCAGGCGTGCCCGTTGGGCAGAGCGTCGTACTCCAGCATCAGACCGATGGCGGGGCCTTCTTCCTTCCCCTTGAACACGGCCTTGAAGGCGGTAGGCATGTCCACGTCCTGATTGAATTTTGGATGCTTTCCAGTGAGGCCCCGTTGAACTTCAAAGCCCTCTTTTTCCAGCGCGTTCATCAACAGGGTGGATGACTGGAATTCTTCCCAGCCGACTTCCTTGAATTCCCAGATCTTTTTGGCAATCTTGTGAATTTTGTCCCTGTTCTCATCAATGATTTCCAGCATTCGTTTTTCTTCAGGGGTCATTTTAGTTCCTCCTTTTCAAGAATTTAAGGATATTGTTTGGTGCCAAACGCATTTTCAGTGTAGCGTTGAAGCGTTAAAATTACGTTAATTTCTACGTTTGTTTTCTGACAATGTAATAAAAAGTCCACAGGCTCTTATAATGAAAAAGCCTGTGGACGGTTTGTTCAGAGACAATAATTATTCACAGATGGATTCAGAGGATTTATGATTTCCGCTCATTCTGGAGTTTTTGCAGAGCCTCTGCCCGCTTCGGATTCCCGCCGTATTCATAATGCCGAATGGCATAAGGAAGCAAGATCCACCAACGGTCGCCGGTTTTCTGCTTGTCATAGAATTCTGCGACAGTAGCGTGCCATAGCCGACGTTTTCCCATGGAGAGATTCTGGTAAACATAGTCCTTGTAAAACTGGTGCTTGAATTTATAAACAATACCGCTGCCCCAGGGTTGCTCCACGATGAACCCGGCGGCCAGCAACTGGTCCAACAATTCGATCTGCTCTTTAGAGGAAATGCCGGTCAGAAGTTCCAGGTCTTCCAGATTTGCATGCTCAAAGTGGATGGACAGAGCATCCAGAACCCGGCGCTGCTGGGCATCAAGACGGTTCAGCCGCAGTTGGATCAGCATGTCAAGCCGGGGCAGGGGCAATCCTTTTTTCCACCCTTCCTGGCGGATGACGCTCAGAGTCTCCATCAGCACCAGAGGATTTCCTTCTGAGCGAAGAAACAGTTCGTGAGTATCAGGGGTATTGGATGTGCCGGGGTTCTGTAGAGCTTCACAGATGACAGCAGCGGTTTCTTCCTCCGTAAAAGGGGAAAGAGGCAGAGAGGTAATGATATTCCGCTCCCGCAGCGCCAGCAACAGCCCGAGAATGTTCTTCTGCTCGTCAGTGCGACAGGTGGCAATAAGAAGTACTTGATCGTTGCCGAATTCAATCATAATTCGCTGCAGAAGCTGTTGACTGACAGAATCCATCCATTGGAGACTGTCAAAATACAGAATGACCTTTCGCTGACTTACCAGTTCTTTGAACAGTCCCAATACGCCGTTGATCAGTGCAGCGGAAGTCCAGGCGCTGTTGTCGTCTTCTTCGCTGATTCGTCCGGAGAGCAGAAGCGGCAACAACTGAAGACTGCGCGCGGATAATTGGAGCGTCCCGGCGATACACAGACTTTCCAACTGAACAAACAGGTTCCTCCAAGCGCTCAGGGAAATTTCCTCCTCCACGCTATAACAATGGGAGGACAGTTGCAGTACGTCGAAACCGTGGTTCATCTCTAAAATCTGCCGCATCAGCGCAGTTTTGCCTACGCCGACTTCCCCCTCAATAACCACGGAGACGGTGGATTCCTCGTTCAAAAACCAGAAGATCCGTTCATCGATATACTGCAGTTCTGCCAAACGGCCAAAAAAATTATCATGGGCGCGAGGTCTGCGGAGAAAGGAAACTTTCTTCCGGTGGAGCAGCGTCCGGTACAGCAGTTCCACCGCGTGGGAGGGGGATTCAGACAGATCATCCCGAAGACACTTGACAAACTCCTGATACAGCTGAAGTCCCAGATCGTATTTTTCTGCCTGAGCAAAACGCTTCATGCCGGTGAGAACCATTTCCTCGTCCCATGGCTTCCAGAACTGCCAGATACCGATCAGCTCCTGCAGCCGGGCAACGTCCTCGCAAACGGCGGGGTTCTTCAGTTGATTTCCGATGTAGGACAGACTACGGGAAATTTGCAGCTCCCGTTTGCGTTCTACCCAAGCCTCAAATTCCGGACAGCCTTTCAGATAGAAGAAGTTCAGAAATCGCTCCTGACACAGAGCAAATTCCGGATCCGGCGCGTCCCAGTCCGTCCGGACGCCGCACCGTTGGTTCAGCTTCAGCCCATTCCGTCCTTGAAGAATAATAACATTCCCCCCCAGACAGCGGCGGATCTGGAACAGAGCCTGACGCAGATTTTTCCGGCCGGAGTCCTCGCCGCAGGATCCCCAGAAAAAAGAAACCAATTCGTCGCGGCTGGCGTTTTTCTCTACGCAGAGATAGTAGAAGATCCCCTCTGCTTTCCGGTAGGGGAAACAAACCAGCTCTTCGTTTCGATAAACACTGGGGGTACCCAGAAGCGTTACCTGATAATCTGACAAGGCAAATTCCTCCTTTCTCATACTAGATCTTATTAAAATGCTGTATTATTTAAAGATCTAGAAGTATTTAAGCTTATCTACAGGAGGGGAATAAGAGGATATGAACTGACCGGCAACGAATGGGATTGGATCAAAGATATCTTGTTACCAGCCCCAAACAGGTCAACACGGACGTCCAAGCAAAACACGATCCACGGCAGGGTGATGATATGAATCGCTGGAAACGGGGCGCAGTGGAGAGAGTTTCCTGAAAGCGATGGCACATGGCAGGCAGTTTATGCGCGCTTCAGGTTACAGAAATAACTTTAGATGTACGAGCCAAATGTAACACGAGAAGAGAATAAGCTGAGTCTTATAGTTTCTAATAAAACGATATTTACAACAACAATATTATAAGAATAGCCATAATATACAATTATTGATATGCTCCCTCCATAATTGACAGTGATTTATCCCACTGCCCCTCATGGGGGGAGCATATCAGTGCGAACCGGAACGGGCCGAGGCTTTGCGTTTTCTCTACAATACAGCGCTACTGGATCCCTTGGGGGAACATCGCGTTCAGGCTTTTTTCCAGGTCGCCCATAGCCTGACCGTAGGCGTTCCAGTCGGCGCTTTTCAGGGCCTGCTGGGAGCGGTCCCAGGCGTTTTTCGCCTGACGCCCCAGGGCCTGGATTTCGCTGTCTCCGGCAGCGGGGAGCGCTGGCTGGAAGCCCGATTGCGGAGTCTGACCGGACGGGAGCGAGAGTGAGGCGTCCTGCTCGCCGGGCCGATAGTTGAGCAGTTTTTCCAGCGCGCCTTCGAACGTCTCGTCCCAGACGACGTGCCCGCCGCTGGAGAGGATGACTCGCTTGAGCTCGGGCAGGTCGCTCTGGCTGGCCTTGAGGTACAGCGGGCGCACGTAGAGCAGCGAGTTGTTGACGGGCACCACGAGCAGATGGCCGAGGATCACGTCGCTGCCGCGCTGCGACCACAGCGAGAGCTGGGCGCTGATCTCCGGCGTCTGGTTGATGAGGGCGCTGATCTGGTTGGGGCCGTAGATCAACGTCTGCTTGGGGAAGCGGTAGAGCACGAGCTTGCCGTAATTGGCGCCGTCGCAGCGGCCGGCCATCCAGGAGATCATGTTGTCGCGCCCCACGGGCGTGTACGGAGTCATCATCAGGAACTCGGGCTTGCTCTCGCCGATCAGCTTGTTCATCACGTAGTACGACGACAGCGTGCCCTCGTTTGCCTCGCCCTGCAGCGTGTTCCACACGTCTTCCTTGTTGTAGAAGGTGTTCGGGTCGGCCATGTGGTAGGTGCGGTAGATGTTGGCCTGCACGGAGAAGAGGTCGCGCGGATAGCGCAGGTGGGCGCGCAGCTCGGAACTCATCTCGCCGCCGGGCGTGAAGAGGCTGGGGAAGATGCGCCGCCAGCAGGCGATGATGGGATCCTGTTCGTCGATGACGTAAAACTTCATGTGGCCGTCGTAGGCGTCGACGGTGCACTTGACGCTGTTGCGGATGTAGTTGATGCCGCCGGTGAGCCGTCCGCGGCGGTAACGCTGGCCGACCGGCTCCGAGTAGGGATAGAGGCTCGACGTGGTGTACGCGTCGACGATCCAGACGATGCGGCCGCCGATCACGGCGATGTAGGGGTCGGAATCGTAGGTCAGAAACGGCGCGGCGCGGTTGAGGCGGGCGCGGACGTTGCGCTCGTAGATGACGCGGCTCTCGGGCGTGAACACGTCGGAGAAGAGGATCTTCGAGTCGCCGAACGCCAGCGTGTAGACGAGCCGCCGCCACAGCGAGCCGATGGGCACGCCGCCGTCGCCCTCGTAGGTGCTGCGCGCGTTGGATTCGCCCATGGGATAGTCGAATTCTTTCACCGACGTTTTGACGAAGGCGTAACTCATCGGGTTTTCGCCGAAATAGATCTGCGGCCGGCTGATGGGCAGATCCACGGCGCTGACCGGCGGTAGGTCCTTGATCCAGAGGTTGGGCTGCCCGTTCTGTCCCACTTCGCGCGCGCCGTTCATGACGATGCCGTAGCCGTGCGTGAACTCGAGGTGCTGGTTGACCCAGGTGCGGTTCTGCATGCCGCTCAGGTCCAGTTCGCGCGGCGCCAGCATCACCTGGCGCATCTTGCCGCCGATGGTGTAGCGGTCGATGTCGATGGCCGAGAAATCGTAATAGCTGCGGATCTCCTGGAGCTGCTTGTAGCTGCGCAGCAACGCGCGGTAGTCCCACAGGCGCATGTTCTCCAGCGTCTCCGGATCGGCCGCCGCGTCCTCGACGGTCAGCCCCGCGTCGGGCGTGATCTCGCTAGTCTCGATCTTGTCCATGCCGTAGGCGTGGAGCGTGGCCTCGATGTTGTTGCTGATGTATTCCTTTTCCTTCTCGAATTCGTTGGGCACCACGATATAACGCTGCACCAGCTCGGGATAGAGCCCGCGCAGCGCCACGTTGCAGACGACGAAGACGCCGACGACGATGCCGATGAATTTCCAGCTGCGGTTGCTCCTGATCGCGAACAGCAGCAGCCCCGCCGCGGCGAAAGCCAGCGCGGCCAGCGCCGACAGCGCCAGCAGCGTGGCGTGGATGTCGGTATAGCCGGGGCCGAAAACGACGCCGTTGGGGTTATAGAGCAGCAGATAGCGCTGCAGCACATACGACAGCCCCCAGAGCGCGGTCAGCACGGCGCCGAGCGTCAGCGCATGGGCGCGCACGGGGCGGGGGATCTCGACGCTGCCGAGGCGCGCGCCGCTGAAAAGGCGGAAGGCGTACAGCGCGCCGCAGACGACCAACACGTTGAACAGCAGATCCATGAGCCAGTTCTGCAAAAAATTCCAGAACGGCAGCGAGAACACGTAGAATCCCACGTCGTTGCCGAAAATGGCGTCTTTCACGCCGAAGGCGCCGCCGTGCGCGAACTGAAGGATCATCTGCCACTGCCCCATGGAGTCGGAACCGGCGCTGACGGCCATGAAAAGCCCGACGGCCAGCGGCAGCCAGCGGCTCCATTTGTGGTTCAGGATCAGCGAAAGCACGTCGTTCGCGCCGGGGATGCCGCGGGCGACGCGCAGCGCCGCGCGCAGATTGGGATAGACGATCACGAAGGCGACGGCCGAAAAGACGCCCAGCAGCGCCCACTGCGGCAGCAGCCGCGTCCAGAAGACCGACGTGAGATGTTCGGCCTCGTACCAGTAATAATCGGCGAGGAACGAGGCGATCATCGGCAGCCCGACGGCGACGATCAGCAGCAGCGCCAGCAAAAACAGCGTGCGCCTGCTGAAGGGCAGCGATACTTTGGGGAAAGAGGGGCGCTGTTCGCGGCGTTGCGAACCTCCGGTGCCGAAGGGGAACCCGCCGAAAGGGCCGTTTCCGTCTTGATTGTTCCAGTTCATGGGTTTAAACCTCCCTGCTCGATGTTTTTCAGCGGCGCGCGCCCGCGCCGTTTCAAGAAGCCCGCTTTTCCGCCGCGCTCTTTTCGGGCTGCGAAGCGGCATAGTCCCACCGCAGGCCGCCGGGCAGCGGCTTGGGGAGGATACGGCTGTGCACCGAGCATTGGCCGTCGCGGAACTCGACCTTGCTCAGGTACAGCGGCAGATTGTACTTTTTCATGTCGATGAAGGGCTGGATCTTCTGCAGCGCCCGTTCGACCGCTCCCGCCGAAACTTCTTGGCTGTTGACCTTGAGCCTGATGTCGTCGAGCCACAACGCCGTGCCGCGGGGAACGATGCGGCAGGAAAGGTCGAGGCGGATCTTGAGGCGCATCAGGCGCAAGTCGGCGCGGTAATAGGCCGTGGCGTTGATGCGGCCGTCGCTCATCTTCACCCGCACGCTCTGCCACTCTTTTTCGTGGCCGAAAACGTGGCGACGCAGAAAATCGTTCACGTCGTCCTCGGTGAAGGTCGCCTCGGCATGGCAGGCCAGCATGGATTCCACGCGCGGGTGCTCCATGCCCGCCCACTGCGCCGGCGGCGTCACCTGCGCGTCGAAGCAGTCCATTTTCAGCGAACGGATGCGCATGCCACGCACGTCGGCGTTGACGCATTCAAGATAGCCCCAGGGGATGTAACCGTTTTCGCGCGGCGCCGAGCTGAGCTGGAAATAGGCTTTTTCCGGCGCCAGATTGCGCAGGAACACGCCGAACAGTTCCTGGCCGCGGTCGGGCGCGCCCCAGGCGGCCGAAGCGCCGAGAAGAAACAGCAGGGCGAGGCATGATTTCAGATATTTCAAAGAAGCGGCTCCTTTCGGGGAAGTCGTGGCTCAGACCAGCGCCGCGCGCTTGGCGGCAATGATGCCCATCATGTCGCGGAAGGACTGAGCGAACGAAGCCAGCCCGTCGGCCAGCAGTTTTTCGGTGACGGCGGCCAGCTCGACGCCGAGTGCCGGCAGCGCCGCCAGTTGGTCGGCGAAGCCGGGAGTGCGCGCGGTGTCGGCGGGCGTTCCCTGCTTCATGAACGCCTCGAGAGCCGACGGCGGCAGCGTGTTCACCGTGTCCCTGCCGATCAGGGAATCGACGTAGAGCGTGGGCGAATAGGCTTTGTTCTTCACGCCCGTACTGGCCCAGAGCGGGCGCTGCACGCGCGCGCCCTTGGCGGCCAGCGCCTGCCAACGCGGCGACGAGAACAGTTTCGCGAACCTGGCGTAAACGGCGCGGGCGTTGGCGACGGCGATACGCCCGGCCAGCGCCGGAGCTTTTTCCGCCAGCACGGGATCGAGCGCCGCGTCGATGCGGCTGACGAAGACCGAAGCGACCGAAGCCTGATCCAGCGGCAGCCCCCTGGCGGCGCGCCGCTCCAGACCACCGATGTACGCCTCGGCAACAGCTTCGTACTGTTCCAGCGAGAAGATCAGCGTCGCGTTGACGTTCACGCCCGCGGCGACGAATTCTTCCAGCGCGGCGGCGCCCGCGGGCGTGGCGGGGATCTTGATCATGGCGTTGGGGCAGTTCAGCGCCTTCCACAGGCGCAGCGCCTCCGACACCGTGGAGGAACAGTCGTCGGCGATAAGCGGATTGACCTCGAGGCTGACGAAGCCGTCGCTGCCGCGCGATTCGTCCCACAGCGGGCGGAAGAGCGCGCAGGCCTCGCGCACCTCGCTCAGCGTCAGTGCGTCGTAGATTTCCGCGTCGTTTTTGCCGGCGGCAATCAGCGCTTTGACGTCGGCGTCGTAATCGGCGGAGCCGGCCAGCGCTTTCTGGAAGATGGCGGGATTGGTGGTGACGCCGCGCACGCCCGCATCGAGCAATTTTTTCAATTCGCCGCCGCGGATCGCCCCGCGGCTGATGGAATCGTACCAGACGCTCTGCCCGAGCGCGTACGTTTGCTGCAGTATATCGTTCATGAAGAACGCTCCTTTCTGAAAAATCGGCGCCGTCACAGCAACAGGGACAGCCCCGAGACGACGATCATCGTCATCACGAAAACGCGAAAGAGCTTTCCCGACACGCGCTGTGCCAGTTTTAACCCCGCCAACGCGCCGGCCAGCACGGCCGGCGCGAGCAGCAGCGCCTCTTTCAGCAGCGAGGGGACAAGCAGCCGCTGTTGCGCCAGCCCGATCAGCGTGAACAGATTCAGCATCAGGAAAAAGGCCGAGATCGAGGCGCGGAACACGTCTTTCCTGACGTCGCCGGCGGCGAGGAAGATCGCGATCGGCGGCCCCGAGACCGCCAGAGCGCCGTTCAGCACGCCGCAGGCAAAGCCGACGCCCAGCTGCAGCGGCCGTTTTTCCGCGGGACATTTCCAGCCCAGCCACAGCAACGCGCCCGCCAGCGCGATGAAAAGCCCCGCCGTCGTCTTGAACGGCCCTTCCGGTACCGTTTTCAGCGCCCAGATCCCCGGCATCACGCCCAGCGCCGCGCCCGCCAGGATCGGCAGGATCAGCTGCAGGCGGATGCTGCGCCGCAGGTTCCAGAGGAAAAAAGAGTTCATGAACGTCGCCGCGATCAGCGACAGCGGCGTCACCGCTGCCGGCGGCAGAAAGCGCAGCAGTACCGGCACGCTGATCATGCCCATGCCGAATCCGGACACGCCCTGCACGGCGCCGCCGAAAAAGACGATGCCCGCTGCCGCGAGAAGATGCGCCCCATCCATTGCGGCTGCTCAGCCCTGCAGGAGCTCCGACGCGGCGCCCTCGGAACGGAACAGCGTCAGATTGGCCAGCGTGTCGTCAAAGCTGTCGAACGGTCCCTTGCGCACTTCGACCGAGCCCATCATCGGGCCGCTGAGCCCCCAACGTTCGCCCGTGTCGCCGCGCCATTTCACCCACCACCAGCCGCCGCCTTCGAGCTTGTAGGCCGCGTAGCCGTCGCGCCAGCGCACCAAATCTTCGGTGACGCTGTCGGGATCGACGACGCCGAAATTGAAATCCTGCTGTTCCGGCACGTTTTCGGCAGTTTCCCGCTTTTCAGCCGCGCCGTCTCGTGCCAGCGCCGCCGCGAGACGGGCGAGGATGCGGGCGCCCTCGGCGCGCGAAACGCCCGAATCGAATTTCACGGTCACGCCGCCGTGCCCCGTGCGGAAGATCATCACGCAGTCGTTTTCGTAAGGCAGATCTTCTCCGGCCGCCAGGTCTCTGGTCACATCGTAGATCATGAAGATCGCTCCCCCTGTCGCAAGGCAAACGCAATGCAACGGTCCCATTATATCCTGTCGCGCCGCTTTTGGCACCGAAGAATCGGGAAAAAAGAACACGGCAAAGGAATTTATATATGAGAAGAGAAATAGAAAATGGGCAGTGTTCAAAGAGTTGGTTATGCAAACGCTGCATGTGAAAAGAGCACGTTTTCTCTATGGATACTTGGGGCTCTCCATACTTCCGCTCATTGTTGTTTTCCCATGAGAGGCTGTCCCAATAAAAATACTCCTCTAACTCAATCGACACGCGGCTTTTCCTCGTGCGTCTGCTTTAGGGGAGTGTGTTCAGCTTTTGAAATAGCCTTTGTATAGCAAGTCACAGCGCAAATTTTTTTAATAAATTCGGGAAAGACTTTGTCGCCGGAAAACGCAAAGGATGGTTGCCGATCGACGTGAGGAAGACGCCTCCAACTTGCCTTCCGGCGGCACCCACAATCAGACGATATATCTTAACGTCGAAAAGGTAAGGATATGAAGGAACCGTAGGCGCGCGTTAACGATGTTTCCACGTTATTCCCCATCTCAAGAGCGCTTAATTTCACGATATATCTTTTTCATTAAGAAGACAGTTAAATAAGTCCTCGCGCGTCCGCCGCTCTTTTGATTCGGGTGACAGATTCACCAATCACGCTCCGTGGACATCCCAGATTGAAACGCTGGAAGCCACTGCCTTCTGGCCCAAACATGATGCCATCGTCAAGTCGGACATGCGCATCGTAAATCATAAACTCATATAACTGCTTGTCTGACAGTCCTAAGACACTAAAATCGACCCACGCCAAATAAGTGCCTTGCAATTCAGACACGACCATCATGGGAAGCTCTCGAGCCATCGACTCCCTGAAAAAGTCCGAGTTCCTCTTCAGATATTTCAGCACCCCGTCAAACCATGAAGCTCCTCGTGTATAGGCGGCTTTACATGCAATATAACCGAACAGATTGCAGGTAGTGATTCCGCATCGTTCAAGATGGTCTAGCAGTTTTTTTCTTTTCTCTCGTGAAGGAACGAAAATGTTGGAATATTTCAAACCTGGCAAATTAAAAGTTTTACTTGGTGCCGTGCAAACGACAACCTCGTTTTCGAGATGAGGATTGGCGATCAGAAAGGGGACAAAGCGGTGAGGGGCGAAGGTGAAGTCGCAATGAATTTCATCGGTGACTATAAGCACGTGATGGCGCGCGCAGATTTCCCCCATTCTTCGCAGTTCATCGGCTG
Organism: Pyramidobacter sp. C12-8; assembly: GCF_002007215.1. GTDB lineage: Bacteria > Synergistota > Synergistia > Synergistales > Dethiosulfovibrionaceae > Pyramidobacter. Next base: position 76,424 of record NZ_MUHX01000001.1, read on the forward strand.
TCCAAACTCGTCCCACCGGATTATGAGGGTTGCAAAGGAGAAACATGGTGACGCCGTTACGGCGGATCTTCTCCTCGAAGTCGTCAAAATCCACATCATAATGAGAGCCGTCTCGCAGCAATGGAGAATTCACGATTCGCCGTCCGTTTCCCTCAATGGAACGCATGAAAGGATAATATACAGGTCGCGTAATCAATATGCCGTCATCCGGGCAAGTAAAACATTGAATGATCATTTTCAGTGCGCAGACCACTCCCGGCGTGTTCAAGATCCATTCTGGACGAGGCTCCCAACCGTGTCGTTTCTTCATCCAGTCACAGACGGCTTCGTCGCAGCCTTTGAGCTTGGTACTGTAACCGTAGATCCGGTGACCGGCCGCGCGACGTGCCAAGGCTTCAGCGACAGCCGAGCAAACTTCAAAATCCATGTCCGCCGTCCCCATGGCCAACGTATCAGGAGGGCAGGCGTTTTCTTTAATGCTGTCCCATTTGATGCTGTACGTGTTGTGGCGATCGATTATCATGTCGAAATTGTACATTTCTTGTCATCGCTCCTTTTCCCGGTAAAAATGGTATTCACTCCACGAAGTGAAGCACTGCTGAAAGCAGACATATTGATAGCAAAAGAGTTTTCTTGTGATTTTTGTTCGCATGTTCTTCCTGTGTTTCTTTGGTCTACGCTGAACGCGATAACAGATATGTTCTATATAATTTAGATGAAGCTATTTGTATGCATGAAATAACGTGTTGCATTTCGTCAATTAAAAGCGGTTTTTCTCGAAAATAGTTAATGATATAAACTGTCTGAGTTGATAATAACACCCTCATGGGGAAAGTTCAACAAAATGTTTTTTTAATTTGTATTCTATGACGAATGCGATGAATGGATTTCGTGTATTTATCATCTGCGGGACATCTGTCCTTTCATGGATTTTTTGCTTAAATCCTTGATATGACAGGATTATACGGATTTTATCGCGTCTTTTGCTTGGCGTATATTGCTCCTTGCGACACTGGCGGAAAAACTAAGGAAACCGTCTTACTGAAGCGCATGAAAGAGGAATTTTATAGGAAAATTTAAAACGAATATTGACGTATGGAAAATTCAATGATAGGATTCTAATAGTTTAGCATATGAACTATTTGGCCGCGAAAATTTTTCCCATCGTGCGTGCTGAATTCTCATTCTATCATAAGGAAGCGCTCGAATTTTGTCTCTAGATTTCGCAGCACGTTTAGATGCGTGCGGAAGCAAGTGCTTTGGATCTTTTTAGGGGCTTGCTATGTGACATTCTGAGATGTTCTGGGCCGATATCTTTGGCGGTTCAAATGTAAGCTTGAGGCGTTTTTTTACATGTTGATTATTGAGATCCGAGTCTACTGCGTATGGGTAAAACTTTTGTAACCGCTATTTTATGCAGGGCTTTCGCTCTGTAAAAACAACAGGAGGTGGAAAGAATGCAACAAGACGGGAACAAGGGCGGCTCTACTACCAAGCTGAAAAGATGTTTGGGTTTTTGGGATTTGATGAGCGCTGCTATTGGGCAAATTATCGGCGCAGGCATCATGACCTTGCTCGGGGCGGCGCTAGCCATGACGGGGCGATCGGTTCCGTTTGCGTTTATGATTGCGGCGGCAATTACTATTACGCAGTTTTTGCCAATGCTCTTTATCTCAGGTACGGTCCGTCTGCGCGGCGGACGCTATACCATGGCAGCAATGTTGTGTGGCACGAAGCTTGCAGGTGCGTACAGCATAGTTTATATCTTTCAAAACCTGTCAATCTCGATGTATGCGCTCTCTTTTGCCAGTTACTTCATTTCTCTGTTGGGCATCGGAAGCGAAAAAACCGTAGCGTTGGTCGTACTTACGATCTTTTACGTACTGAATTACTGCGGCATTGACAAATTTGCTTGGGCGCAAAATCTCATTGTTGTTTTTCTGATTGTGGCATTGGCGATGTTCGCTGCTGTCGGAGTGACGAAAATTGCCCCGAATTACTATGCTCAGTCCACTTTCTTTACGGGGGGCTGGATGGGAATGCTTCAGGCCGGTGCGCTGCTGACTTTTGCTACGGGCGGTGCTACTTGTATCATCGACCTTTCGGCGGAGGCAAAAAATCCCGTGCGGGATATTCCAATCATCATCGTGACGTCCACGTTGGGAGTCGCCGTATTGTATGCAGTGATTAGCATTGTTGCTGGCGGGGTCCTTCCCTTGGAGCAGGTAGCGGGGAAAAATTTGGCGCTGGTTGCGCAAACGATCTTCTCCAAACCGTTGTATGTTTTCTTCATGGTATGCGGCGCTGGATTTGCCCTGATTTCAACGCTGAACAGCCAGATGGCCTGGGCTCCGAAGCCCACTATGCAGGCCTGCGACGATGGATGGCTTCCAGCAGGATTGGCGTCGACCAACAGATTCGGCGTGCCTTGGATCATTCTTGGGATCCTTTATATCATCGCTGTTGTTTGTATCGTTTCCGGTTTGAGTGTCGCGACTCTGGGAAGTATGTGTCTTGTCGCCAACAACGTCGTTCTGTTGGTAATCTGTGCCTGCACATTCAGGTTGCCAAAGATCTGCCCTGAAGAATGGGCGGCTTCTAAATTCAAGATCAGTAACGGCATGTTGAAACTTGTTTCTTTGATTGGCACCGCAGGATGTGCTTTCAATATCTGGTTCAATTTCATCAGGTTGAGCTATGCTCTCAAGATCATCAACCTTGTCGTCGTAGTCGGCGCTTTGATCTGGGGAGTCGTGCGCAGCAGGAAGGTACACATGATTGTGAGCCACGAGAAAGCCTAAATTCATTCAGGTGAAACTTCCGCGTTGGGAAGCTGTCTTAAGTATTGGAGATAGATTTTACGATGACGGGGGCATGAAGGAGGATCGAAAACGGCTGTTGCCGCAGCAGTTTTGCTCTTTGTTTTGGGGCCGTATTTGAGAAGGAACGGGGGCGAGCTATGGACATATTAAAACTTCTGGGTGTTTTTGCGATTCTCATTATCGTCATGTGGGCGAAGAAGCCTTTGTCAGTCGCGATGTTTTGTTCGATTATCGGCGCCGCCGCGTTCTACCAGCTTCCATTGAGCTCCGCATGGAGCGCCGTTGTCAAGGGTGGGGCGAGCTGGCCGACGTTGGAGGTTTTGCTGGTCTTTTATTCGATCACGTTCATTCAGAGAATGATGGAGAAACGTAAGAATCTGAGCAACTGCGAGATGGCTCTCAATGGGCTTTTCAATAATCGACGAGTCAACGTTGCCGTTGCGCCGTTTCTGATCGGCTGTTTGCCGGCCGTAAGCGCCGTGCTGCTCTGCAGTCCCATTGTGCGTAAGAGCGCGGGCGAAGCGCTCTCCATACCTGAAAAGGCAGCCTGTACGTCTTACTTTCGACATATTTCCGAAAGCTTTCTGCCCATTTACACAACGATCTTTATCGCTGTCACCCTTACCAATGGAACTGTGACGGTAAGCGATTTCATGACGGCGATGTTGCCTATGGTGGTTGCGCTGTTCATCTCGGGATACGTCGTCTACCTGCGGCGGATTCCCAAGGACACGGGAACTGTCCCCGACAAGACGAGAGGTTATTACTGGAGATTGCTTATGACCAGCGTGTGGCCCATCGTTCTGGCCATTGTCCTCATCCTTGTGTTCAAGATACGTGTAGTTGTTGCTGTGTTCCTTTGCATCGTTCTCAACGTTTTTGTGGCGAAATTCTCGCTCGGAGAACTACTCCCTTTTTTGCGTTCCGCATTTGAAGTCCGTCTAATGGCGAACACGTGGCTAGTGATGATTTTTAAAGAAATTCTGGCAGCTACCGGCGTGATCTCCAAGCTCCCTGCGTTCTTCGGCATGCTGCCTCTCCCGACCTTCATGATCTTTGCCATGGTGTTTTTCTTTGGCACGATTGTCGCGGGGAGCCAGGGAATCATTGCCCTGGCCATGCCTCTGCTGATGTCTACCCTCGCCGGGAAGCCCGTGCTCGCCATGTTTATCTTGGTTATGAGCATGAGCTATGCCGCTATGCAGATGTCGCCGGTACATGTCTGCCTGACGATCTGCGCTGAAGATTACGGTTGTTCTTTAGGAGCTCTGATTTATAAAACGCTGCCGATCGTGCTTGTTTTTGTGGGCCTCTCGTTCGCGTATTACTTCGTATTGTCATGGCTCGGTTTTTAAGGCGTGGCTGTTCTCAATTGACTGGTTCCGCAGGGCAGGGATATGGTTGTAACTTTTATTGAGACCTATAGGAGAAAGGACGTGTTGCAGGTGAAATATGATTTTACATCCATTATGGAGCGTCATGGCAAGGATTCAATCGCAGTGGATATGATCCCAATTCCGGGAGCGCAAGTGAAAGAAGGCTTCGACAAAATTCCCATGTGGGTGGCCGACATGAATTTCCCTACAGTCCCCACGATTCCCGAAGCCATCATCGCGCGCGCCAAGCACTCTGCATATGGATACTTCAGGCCGACTCAGGAGTATTTCGACGCTATCATTCAGTGGCAGGAAAGGCGGAACGGCGTCAAAGGGCTGACTGCCGAGTGTATCGGTTACGAAAACGGCGTGCTGGGCGGCGTTGTTTCCGCCATGAATATATTTTGTTCCAAAGGTGACAATATCCTAATCCATTCGCCGACCTATATCGGTTTCACCAAGAGTCTTGTCAATAACGGCTACTGTATTGTCCACTCCGCACTCAAGAGAGACGGCGCGGGTGTCTGGCGCATGGACTTCGAAGATATGGAAAAGAAGATTGCAGACAACAAAATCCATGCCGCCGTGTTCTGTAACCCTCACAATCCTTGCGGCCGCGTCTGGGAGAGATGGGAAATTGAAAAGGCGATGGATATCTACAAGAGGTATGACGTGTTCGTCGTCTCTGACGAAATATGGTCCGATCTTACGCTTGCCGGCAACAAGCACATCCCTACGCAGTCGGTTTCCGAGGATGCCCGCGATCGCGTCGTCGCCCTTTATGCGCCGTCGAAGACTTTCAACCTCGCCGGCCTTGTCGGCGCCTATCGCATCGTCTATAACAAGTGGATGAGGGAGCGTATGGAAAAGGAGAGTTCGTTATCCCACTACGACTCGATGAACGTTCTTTCCATGCATGCTCTCATCGGTGCCTATAAGCCGGAAGGCTATGAGTGGGTAGACGAGCTTAAGCAAGTCCTCAGCGCTAACGTCGATTACGCTTACGATTATATTGTCAAAAATTTCGAAGGCGTCGAGCTTGCCAAACCGCAGGGAACTTACATGCTTTATCTTGACTGTACCAAGTGGTGCGAAGCTCATGGCAAGACAATCGATGAGCTTCAGCAGATGGGTGTCGCGGTGGGCGTCATCTGGCAGGATGGGCGTCCGTTCTTTGCTCCCAATTCGATCCGCATTAATCTTGCCGTACCGCTGAGCCGTGTCAAGGAGGCTTTTGACCGCTTGGATAAATACGTGTTCAACGCCTGATCCTCCGTTTGACAGGGCGACTCTAGAACTTTTCCCATAGGCGAGCGGCGGGGGCTTTCGCCTTGCCCGCAGGAAAAGATTTTGTTTCTTTTTTCGTTCGTTCCATTCCGGCGCGATATATTTGCGGGAGCTCGGAGCCCTGCACGACGGGCTTGGAAGGCTCTTCATTTCGGAAAGACGTCACGGTTTGTCGTGAATGGGAAATTCGCTGAAGTCGATATCTCCAAAGCTTTTTAGGCAGGAGAGTTCGAGCGTGGCAAGAGGAGTGATCGGCATGATGAATGACATAGAGATCAGAAACGAAGCGGCGGCACAGCGTGATTATGTGATTGGTTGCCGAAGAGCGATACACCGGTTTGCTGAAACAAGCGGTCGCGAGGTCAGGACCAGCGCGTTCATCAAACAGCAGCTCGACGAGATTGGCATTCCCTATGAATCGCTTGTGAAAACTGGCATAATCGGTATTCTCGACACCGGCAGAGCGGGACCTCACATCGCTCTGAGGGCGGACATCGATGCCTTGCCGCTGCCCGAGAATCCCGACAATCTCAAAAGGGCGCGAGTCGTGATATCGGATACGCCCGATGAAACCTGTCACGCGTGTGGACATGACGCACACACGGCAATGCTTCTGGGAGCAAGCAAAGTCTTGAGAAAACATATCGGCGAACTGACGGGAGTCATTTATCTGTGTTTCGAAGAAGGCGAGGAAAATGGCGGCGGCATCCAGGTCATGTTGGACACACTCGCAACGAAAAAGGTCGACTCCTGCTGGGGAATTCACGTGTATAACGCTCTCGAATCCGGTAAAATCTGCGTTCAGGCCGGGCCGAGAATGGCCGGGGCCATCCGGGTCGAGCTGACGTTCGTCGGACGCGGCGGGCATGGCTCGCGCCCGGATCTGTCGATCAATCCCGTGTTTTGCGCGGCGAATTTCGTTAACAATCTGGCCGTCGCGTTCGTGAATCAAATAGACGCCAACGAGACCGTCACCTGCGGGATCACGGCCATACAGGGCGGCCAGGTGGCAAACGTCATTCCGGACACGGCCACCGTTCTTGGTTCGCTCCGCTTTTTCAGCATGAGTGAGGGCGACAAAGCGGTCAGGATATTGCACGAAGTCGCGGAAAATACGGCTCGTATGCATCGTTGTAGTGTTGAATATAACGAGAGATACAATAAGATTTCCGTTGGGCCGACCATCAACGATCCGCACTATTCCGAGCTCGCGACTAAAGCGCTGGAAACGGTTTTGCCTTATGGGACCGTGTCGCCGTGCGCGCCTTGGTACGCTTCGGATTCGTTCAGCCTCTGGCTGAACCGCTATCCCGGCGTATACGCTCATCTGGGAATCAACAATCCCGAATACGGGAGCGGCGCTCCCCATCACAACTCATATTTTGACGTGGACGAGAACGTTTTGGATATCGGTCTGATCGCAACGCTGAAATACGTTAACGCTCTAGGAGAAGAGGCAACGCCGGGCCAAACTTCCAAAGAAAAAGCGTAGAGACTCGTCGAGGGGGAAAAAATATGACGGAGAAGAAGAGACAATCTGAGCAAAAGAAGAAGTTCAGAATGCCCCATTTGCTGTGGCTGATGCTCGGCCTGCTGCTTTTTTCCAGCCTGCTTACCTACGTCATTCCCGCCGGGCAGTTTGGCAAAACGGCCAGCGGCGCCCTCGATGGCACGAAGTTCAGCTATCTCGGTCACCAGACGCCGGTTAACTTGCTGAGGACGCTGCTGTCTATCTTTCCGGGGCTGACGGGTTCCGCTTCCATTATCATGATCGTGATGATTTGCGGCGCGTGCATGCAGGTCTTCTTGGACACGAAGACTTTTGACAGGCTGCTCGACTGGACTATCTACAAAACCGAGGGAAAAAGCGATACGCTGCTCATCAGCGCCTTGTTCTGTATGATGGTGTATTTAGGCGGTTTCGGTGGTTCCGACGCTCTGATCGCCGTCGTGCCGATCGGTATCGCGTTTGCGCGGAAAATGCGCCTTGATGCGATCAGCGCTATCGGCGTCACGACATTTGCGACGTTGATTGGTTTCGGGACTGGCCCTACGAAGATGTACGTGATCCAGGGGCTGATGGGAACCCGCCTGTACGGCGGCTTCATGACGCGTTTTCTTATTCTGAACGTTTTCATGCTCCTCGGGCTGCTCATGTTGCTGAGGTATGTGCGGCGGATCCGCCGCGATCCGTTGGTCTCGCTGAAATATCAGGAAGAGCCGTTTTCCGGCGCCGACGTCGGCGCCGAAGGGGTCGGGGTACCTGCAGCCGTCATGGATTGGAAAATCGTGATCAACATGTTCCTGTTTATCGGCCAGTTTGTTCTGATCACGGTGTACGGTTTGATGAGCAACGATTACAATATGCGCTTCTCCGTTCAGGCGGCGACGATGATGGTGGTCGCGCTCGTGCAGGGGAAAATCTCGGGCATGTCCGCGGATGAACTCGGCGACTCGTTCGCCAAGGGGCTTGCGTCGATGGCCTTTGTGGTCTTTGTCATCGGCTTGGCCCGGAGCGTATCGATCGTACTGTCCGAGGGGAACGTCCTGCACACCATTGTATATGCGCTGACCAGACCGCTGATGGATCTGCCGCGTTGGGTCGCTTCGATCGGCATGATGCTGATCATCGCGGTGATCAATCCGATTATTCCTTCGGCCACGTCGAAGGGCGCGATTCTCGTGCCGATCATCAAGCCGATCGGGGAAGTCCTGGGCTTGGCTCCGGAACTGGTCGTTCAGGCCTTTCAATTCGGCGACGGATTCACGAACATCATTTCCCCGATTCTTGGCTGGACGGTGGGCAGCCTGGCTATGGTGAAGGTTTCATTCCCGCGTTGGTTTGAGTGGGCGTTTGGCAAAGTTCTGGCGTTTATTGGCGTTGCGGCCCTGCTGATGTTTCTCTTTACGATTTCCGGCTGGACGTTTGCACTCTAGTTGGCACTGCCGCAGCCGGGGTTATGGCGTGAAAAATGGAATTTTATTTGCAAGATATGAGTCGACCGCAGCTCGTTGGAGCGTCGCGCAGTTCGTGGGGCGAACGAAGGAGCGTTTCTCGCGAGGGAGATCTTGTTCAAGGAGGGGGTAAGCATGGCAAGGTTGAAAGTTGGAGACATCCTGCCGGATTTTCGCTATGAGACTCCGTTTGAGCGCGGACTTCTCATGAGCAGCACCGCTTGCAAGGCAAACAGGACGGCGCTGGTCTTCCTGAGATATTACGGCTGTACGTTATGTCAGTACGACATGCACGAGATAGCGGACAATTATCAGCATATATTGGGGGGCGGCGCTCAGCTGCTGGTCGTTTTGCAGTCTGAACCGAAGAAGCTGGCGCGGCAGCTGGCTCCTGACGCGTTCCCTTTTTCCATTGTGTGCGACCCGCAGCAGGAACTGTATCACCGCTTTGAGATTATGCCCGCGCGGTCCAAAGAAAGCATGCTGGATTCGGCGACGCTGAGAAAAATCGAAAAGGCTCGTCAATTGTTTTCCCATGGCGAATATGAGGGCGAAGAACTGCAGCTTCCTGCTGTTTTTGTCTTCGACGGAAGATTGTCGATCTCTTACGTTCATTATGGAAAAACGGCCGGCGACATTCCCGGTACGGACGAGCTGATTGCTCTTTTGACTTGATTCTTTCTTTTACGAGACGCCGCTCTCGTTTTCGTCGAGAGCCGAGCATTATTTATCGCCGCCCTGTGATTCTGCTGGCTGCGTCGTTTGTTTGCAAGCGTTTTTGTCTGAGGCCCGCGTCCCAAATAACAAAAAGCAGTTCGTTTTGCGCGTGGTGCGCAAAACGAACTGCTTTTCTTTCGGAACGTCTCCGTTGCAATGAAGGAAGGTATCGCCGTATTGAAACCAAGTGGCGTCCAGATGTTTCTCGAAGCCTTGGAAGCGACATGTCAGAAATTAGAAACAGCGCGAGCGCCTTTTTCAGCAACCCGTATAACGCGCTGACATATACCGCTTTTTCTCTTGAGCGTTGAGTTTTTTGCGAAATGTGCTGTTTACGCGTTTGAACCAAAGGATACGGTATCGAAGTACCTTAAAGAATCCATCGATTTCCTTAGGAGTACAATTTTTTAACAGATAATTGATCTGCGCGAGCATTCCCTCGCGATCATAGCTTTGGTGCGCCTCGCAGGTTTTGCGTCCCATTTCGGTGACAAAGATGCGGTACTCGCGCTTGTTATTGAGATTGACCTTGCGGGAGATCATGCCTTGCTTCTCAAGGCGCGAGACGATTTGAGAGATGGAACTCTTGGTACGGTTGGTAATTTCGGCCAGACGCGTCGCCGTCAACCCTTCCTCGGCTTGTATGTAGTTCAGCGTGTGAGCTTCCACTTCGCTTATGGCGATGCCCGTACCGTAGTCGCGCAAGATGAGCGAATAGCAGTTCATGACTGACTGATACCGGTACAGAGTCTCCACTTTTTCATCAAGACTTGCCAAAACGTTCTCCGTCTCGTGTAACTGTGCCACCGTCAGTCCTCCATTCGTTTATTCTTGCGCTCTTAGCATGCCGCCAGCGAGTCTCATTGCGGGCGTAAGTGTATTATAGCACGATTGGAGCCAGGAGCGGCAGAGAATTCCGATTTGTCAAATGGGGTATTCGCAGACGAAAGGGTGCGCAATTGGCAAAGATTTTTTCAGGTACTATCCTAGCGAAAGCCTATGTGCCGTAACAACGCTTTCATGCTTGCAAGCTGGCGTCGCTTGAGCTTGCTGTTCAGACAAATATGGTCTTCGTCTCTTCTGGACATGTTTTTCCGTATATGCTATCATCTCTTGTCGGATATAGATTGGATGCAATGCGAGGCGCCGCAGTTTCGGGAGAGACGCGAGGAATCCCGTTGGAGAACGTTCGTGCCGGCGGGCGGCGTTTTGCCGAAGGGGTGTGCTTGGCTTTTCCTGCGGCTTGTGAAAATGCACGAGTCTATCGCAAAGAGATTCATGCCTCGAAGGAGTTTTTTCATGACCATCAGAGCGGTGCTCTTCGATTTCGACATGACCCTGATCGACACCAGCGGCGCGCTGCTGGCAAACGTCAACAAGATCGCCGATCATTTCGGCCGTCCCCGCTGCACGCGCGAACGTCTGCTGGAGGTGATCGGCTACAATTCGCGCGATTTCTGGCGGGCGCTGCTCGGCGACGAGCGCCCCGAATACGGCGAGTACTACGTCAAAGAGTGCGCGCCTTACGAAGCGCCGATGATGACGCCCGCAGCGGGCGCCGTCGAATGCGTCGCGGAACTGCGCGCATTGGGCGTCAAAGTGGGCTGCGCCTCGAACCGCATCGCGCCGCTCCGCGTCATCCGCGTCAAGCGCCTCGAACGCCTGATGGACTGCGTGGTCGGCGCCGACGCGGTGGCGCGCCCCAAGCCTGCGCCCGACGTGCTGCTCAAGGGCGCCGAACTGCTGGGCTGCGCGCCTGAAAACGCCCTTTACGTGGGCGACACGCCCATCGACGTGGAGGCCGCCCGCCGCGCCGGCATGCGCAGCGTCGCCGTGCTCGCCAGCAACGCGGCCGAGACGCTGAAACGGGCCGGAGCGTGGTGCATCGTCGCCGATCTTCGCGAATTCGTCCCGCTGCTCAAGCGCGAGGGCTTGCTTTGAGAAACGAAAATCGCCGCCGACGGATCTTTGAGAGAGCCGTCGGCGGCGATTTTTCATTTTATCCGGCGCGTTTTTGACGGTCTGTCCGCCTGTTTTTTCGCGGCGGGCGGCGCTTCCTGCGGATTTTCCGCCTCGAGGCGGTCGATCTCGCGGCGCAGCGTTTCGGGCATGCGGCGGGCGCTGCGCACGGCGCGGACGCCGAATTTTTTCATCAGCACCATGGGCAGCAGTTCGCGTCCGTAGCGGCGCAGCATGGCCAGGCGCATGACCCTGCTCATGCGCACGGCGCCGTCGTCGTAGTCGCAGGGGATATCGGTCTCGAGGACGCGGCACTTGCAGTAGATGGCCGACACGGGAGAACCGATGTACAGGTAGACGAGGTCGCCCGGGCGCACGCGGGCGGTCTGCTTCCACGTGTGCACGGGATTTTCGGCGAAGCCCTTTTCCACGTCGTAGTACCTGTAGTTGGCGGGCACGATCCAAACGCCGTCGCTGAGCGCGGCGGAGCTTTTGCCTGTGCCGCGAGCCGCGAAGGCGTGGCTGGCCTCGAGCAATTCCATGACGCGTTCGTCGCCGAGCGAATCGTCGAGCGCGACGGTGACCCAGTATTTTTTGTTCATGTGGTAGCAGCGGAAAATTCCCCGTTCTTTCAGGAGCGCAGGCACGTCCGCGGCGTCGGCCTTGACGTTGAGCACGTCGACTTCGCCGTCTTTCCCGGGTTCGAGCTTGCCGCGGCCGATGCGCATGATCACGCCGTACCATTTGCGCGTGCGCGGTTCGCGGAACACGGCGGACGAATCGTCCTGCCACGGGAACTCGGGTGGGTTGCCGAAGCGCTCGCGGATCAGCGCGGCGACGCGGTTCGACTGGTCGGCGACGAAGTCGTGGGCGGTAAAGCACCGCTGCGCCAGATCGCGCAGCACGTCCGCGTAAGCCTGCCGTACCGAGGCCACGAAAGCTCCCGACTGGCTGGGGATGTGCACGGCCAGATACTCGTCGCCGGTGTCGAGGTCGTAAACGCGCCCGCGCACCTCGCCCCTGGCGTCGACACGGATGTCGGCGCGGAACTGGCCGTCCATGAAGACGCGCGAACAGCGCCACTCCCCCCCGTCTTTTTTCAGGCCGGCGGCCTCGAAGCGCGAAAAGTCGGGCCGCCGCCGCTGGAAGATCTCGCTCTCGAGGGGCATTCCGGCGCCTCCATTAAAGCCCGAGAGCCATCAGATACAAAGACTGGTACCCGCCGCCACGCAAACGGAAAGCTTTCTCGCGCACGCCATACGTAACGAAGCCGAAGCGCTGGTACATCGCGACGGCCCGCTCGTTACCCGTTACTACGTCCAGTTCCAGTTGTTCGAACTGGGCCGCGCGGGCACACTCGAGCAACGATTCCATGAGCAGGGAGCCGATTCCCCACCCCCAGTAGGCGCGAAGCACGCACAATCCCGCGCTGGCGCGATGACGGCATTTTTCGCAGGGAACGGGCGGCGCGAAACCGGCGCTGGCAGTCAGCACGCCGTCGACTTCGGCTATCAGCAGCAATTCCGTGGGACTGGCCTCCGACGCCTCGATAGAACGCCGCTGCGCTTCGGCGTCGACGGCGATCTCATCGGCGTAACGCAACATGAAGTCTGTTTCCACCGCGGCGCACCGGCGTTGCTCCAGCAACACAGCGGCATCTTCGGCGGCCGCGCTGCGCAGGACGCAGAGGCTTCCGTTTCTCAGCGTTGTTTTACGAAAATATTTCATCCTTTTACCTTTCTTTACCGTGATTTCGATCGCGGTCCCTTCTTGGCGTCTCCGGGCTGTTCGCCGGAGACGCCTTGTTATACGCGGCTGATGAAGGAGGCCATCATGGCCACGCGAGGCACGAGCTGGTCGAGATAAACCTGCTCCTGCGGGTTGTGCATGAAGTCGCCGACCACGCCCATGCCGTCGATGGTGGGCACGCCGGCGGCGGAAATGTCGTTGCCGTCCGAACAGCCGCCCACCATGGGCGCCGCCTCGAGTCCCATGTCGAGGTCGGCGCCGACCTGCTGAAGCAGAGCGAAGAGCTTTCGGTTGGGCTCGCACTCGGCCAGCGGCGGGTGAGACAGTTTGATCTCGAACTCCACGCGCGCGCCGGGCAGCACGGCCCCGCGCCCGGCGAAAACGGCGCGGCCGCGTTCGACTTCCTCGGGCACGCACATGCGCCAGTCCACGACCGCTTCGGCGTAATCGCAGACCACGTTGTCCGCGGTTCCGCCGCGGATCACGTTGGCGCTGAACGTGCTGCCGCCGGGGCCGTAATCCGACTGGCTCTCGGCGAAGAGGATCTGGTGCGCCAGCTCGATGTTGGCGTTGACGCCGCCCCGCGGATTATTGCCGGAGTGGGCCGCCTTGCCCCAGCATTTGATGAGGATCTGGCCGCCGCCCTTGCGGCTGACTTTGATCAGGCCGCTTTTCGCCACGGCCGGTTCGGCGACGATGCAGGCGCAAGCCTCTTTCGCCTTTTCCAGCAGCAGCGGACGGGAATGGAACGATCCCGTTTCCTCGTCGGAGTTGTTGACGATCAGAACTTTCTTGTCCAGCTTCACGCCCAGCTCCCGAAGCGCTTTCAGCGCCCAGATCACGGAGACGTCGCCGCCTTTCATGTCGACCACGCCGGGGCCGTAGAGGATATTGCCCTCCCGGCGCACCGGCACCGTTCCCAGTGCGTGAACTGTATCGTAATGTCCGACGATCAGCAGCGTGCGGGACCCCGAGCCGATCTCGGTAACGAGGTGATCGCCCACTTCCGTCTGCGGCACGAACTGCGTCGCGGCGCCGAGTCGGTCTTTGTAGAGCGAGGCAAGCAGCCGCGCGCACGCGTCGGCGGCCGCCTTGTCCCCGGTCGGCGATTCGGAGCGGGCGAGCGCGACGAGATCGGCGACGATGTCTTCCCTGTGCGCTTCGAGATAATCGTAAATTTTCTTTTCCAGAGCTTTCATGAAGGAACCTCCTTGCACAAACGCTTCGTTTTTTTTTCTTCGGTGACGGGCCGAGAACCGTGGCGGAGTTCACTTGCGCTCCGACTGCGATTGTCTCTGGGCGGCGAAGAACAGCGCCAGCCCGGCGAGTATGACGGCGATGCCTATGGCCTGCCGCGCCGAGAGCGTTTCGCCGAGAAACAGCCAGGCGAGGAAGCAGGTGCCGACCGGTTCGCCGAGGATCCCCATGGTGACGGTCGTGGCCGAGATCCACTTGAGCAGCACGTTGAACACCATCTGCCCGCCGATCGTCGAGACCAGCGCCAGACCGAGGAACGCCCCCCACGTGCCAGGCGCGTAGCCGGCGAACGGATAGCCCATGAAGAGCGCGTAGAGCGCCAGCACGACCGCACTGCTGCCGTAGCTGAGTACCGAATAGGGCACGGCGCCCATGCGGCGGCGCAGGATCTGCCCGCAGAAAAAGTACAGGCTGATGACGCCGCCGGAAACGAGCGCCAGCAGATCGCCCCACAGCGATTGGCTGCTGACGCTGAAATCGCTCCAGCCCACGACCGCCAAGCCGGCGATGGCGATCGCGCCGCCGGTCAGCGCGTGGGCGCTCAGCGTTTCGCCGAGGAACAGCCGCCCCCAGATCACCGAAAACAGCGGCTGCAGCGCCGCCAGCACGGTGGAACTGGCGACGGACGTGTAGCGCAGCGACTCGAACCACATCACGTAATGGACGGCGAGGAAAAACCCGGCCAGCGCGCCTTCCGCATATTGAATCGGAGAAAGCGAGCGCAGCTCGCGCCGATCGTTTTTGTGGCTCAACAGCCACGGCAGCAGCGCCAGCGTGGCGAAAAAGAGCCGGTAGAAGGCGATGATGCCCGCCGGCGCGCGGGCGACCTTGGCGAAAACGCCCGACGCGGACAACATGAACACGCCGGCTGCCAGCGCCAGATAAATGACGGAACGAGATCTCACGGCGATTCCTCCTTGCCTTCGCAGTCACATCGGCGGATCGCTTTTGACGACGACTGTAAAAGAATGCGGCGGTAAAATCCGGCGCGTCCGACCGAACCGCAAGGGCTCCGCCTGTCTTGGTTCAAACGAACTCCGGCGAGCGGGGCGTTCCGTTTTTTTAGATGCGCTGTCAAGGCTTGCGGCAACTTTGTTTGTATGAAATGTTCCACGTGGAACATCAGAAACGGGGGCGGAAAACGCGGCGCGGTCCAGCGCGGTTTCTTCGTCGCTTAACCTTTCAAATGGCCGTCGAACCACGAGGCGATCTCGCGCAGCCGGGCGAGGCGGTTTCTGGGTCGGCCGGAGCGGCTCAGCTCGTGGTTCTCGCCGTTGAACAGGCACATGCGGCATTCCACTCCGAGCACCTTGAGGGCGGTAAACATCTGGAACGACTGGTCGCGCTCGCAGCGGAAGTCCTCCTGCGACTGGATCAGCAGCAGCGGCGTCTTGACGTTGGCGACGTGCTTGAGCGGCGATTCCTGCCAGGCCTGTTCGCACGCGTCCCACGGGCGGCCGCCGTGCTGGTCTTCCACGTAATAGTAGCCGATGTCGCAGCTGCCGAATTTCGACACCCAGTTGCTGATCGGTCGCTGCGCCGCGGCCGCTTTGAAAAAGTCCGTCTGCGTGACGATCCAGTTGGTCATGTAGCCGCCGTAGGAGCCGCCCGTGACGCCGACGTTCTTCTCGTCGACGAAGGGCAGGTTGGCGACGCACCATTTCGTGAACGCCATGATGTCGCTGTAATCCTTGACGCCGTAAAAGCCGCGGATGTCGTCGAAACCGCCGGGCCGTCCGTCGCCGCCGCGCGGGTTGCAGTAGATCACGGCGTAGCCGCGAGAAGCCCAGCACTGCATCTCGTGGAAATAGACGCCGCCGAAGGCGCTCTTGGGGCCGCCGTGGATGTGCAGGATCGTCGGATACTTCCTGCCTTCCTCATAGCCCACGGGCTTCATGTACCAGCCGTCGAGCGTCCAGCCCTCGTTTTCGTAGCTCACGTGTTCGGGCGCGGAAAGCTGAAGCTCCTTCATGACGGCTTCGTTGTGGCGCGTCAGCTGACGCTCGCGGCCGTTTTCGAGCAGATAGAGTTCCTGCAGCTGCAGGCCCTTGAAGCCCGTCATGACCGCCGCGCCGTCTTTCCAGTCCCAGTTGTCCACCGTGTCGATCCCGTTGGTGAGAGCGGAGATGGAACCGTCGGCTTCGAGCGCGTAGAGTCGGCTCCGGAAGCCCTCGGTGGCGCAGTAGATCACGCGCCTCCCCTCGACGGCGAAGCCCTCCTCCTGATCGGCCGTGTTGTAGCGGCAGTCGCTGCCCACGGCGTTGCGCAGGCTGCTGTCGAGAGCGGGCGTGACGGCGTCGAGCTTTTTGCCCTTAAGGAAGAAGAACTGGATGTTCTGATTCACGCCGACAGTTTTTTGGTCGCTGCCCGTGACCAGCGTGCCGTCCTTGTACCAGCCGGCGTCCTTGAAGCCGAACGTCAGCCCTTCGCTGAGGCAGGACAGTTCGCCCGTGCCCAGGTCGAGCTCGTAGACGTGGTTGGTCGTCGGCTTCACGTCCGTATACTCGACGGCGACGAGCAGCGCTTTGCGGCCGTCGTCGCTGAGATGGCAGCGCGCCACTTCCATATGCTCGGGCGTGACGCGCGTGAAGCCGCCGCTGGCGGCGTCGTACACGGCCAGCCCCGTGCGGCGCTGGCAGACGAAGCCC
The DNA here is from genome assembly GCF_002007215.1 of Pyramidobacter sp. C12-8. GTDB lineage: Bacteria > Synergistota > Synergistia > Synergistales > Dethiosulfovibrionaceae > Pyramidobacter. The sequence continues at coordinate 93,194 of NZ_MUHX01000001.1, forward strand.
TTGCCGTTGGCGGTGAAGGGCAGCTGCTCAATCACGTAGTAGTCGGCGCCCTCGGGATTGTCGTAGACGGGCTCGAACGTCGCCGTCACCAGCCAGCGGCCGCCGCCGAGGTCGGCGATGGCGCTGGCCGGGCGGTCGATCGTGAACAGCTCGCGCGCCTCGCCGCCGTCCAGCGGCAGCGCGTAAAAGCGCGTGCTCTCCTTGGGCACGTCGCCGCGCCCGGAGGTGAAGAGCAGCTCGCGCCCGTCGCGGCTCCAGGCGAAGAACTTCTCGGAGTTCGTGAACGTCAGCTGCCGTCCGCTGTCCGAGGCCAGGTCGTAAAGCCACAGGGCGCTGTCATAACCGTTCTTGTCGAAGTTGGCCGAGCTGACCACGTAGGCGATCTTGCCGCCGTCGGGCGAAAACGCGGGGCGCGAGAGGAACTTGAACTTTAACAGGTCGTCGTGCTGTACCGGTCTCATGCGAAAAATCTCCTTTCAGCGAATGTATTGAGAAAAATCAGCCTGCGCCGCCGGTCTTTAGCCGATCGTGCGTTCCAGGAATTTCAGCAGGTTCTCGCCGAGCGCGCCGCGAACCTCGTCCTCGCTGAATCCGCGGGCCAAAAGAGCGGCCGTCAGCCGCCAGCTCTCGTCGTAGAACGGCACCGCGTCCTTCGGCTCGCGATTGTTGCCGACGCGGAACTCGTCGCAGAAGTCGAAGCCGAAGCACAGATGTTCCGCGCCGGCGACCTGTTTGACGTGCGCGCCGTGTGCCGCCAGCTCGTCGGGATCCGCGCGCCCCGCGCCGTTCGCGTCAAGCCGGACGAAGTCGCTGCAGGCGTTCATGCCCATGACGCCGCCGCGCTGCGCGAGCGCGGCGATCTGCTCGTCGGTCAGATTGCGCGCCACCGGCGTCAGCGCGCGGCAGTTGGAGTGGGAAGCGATGAACGGACGTTTGGTGAGCGCGCAGAGATCCCAGAACCCCTCGTCGTTGAGGTGCGAAACGTCCAGATACATGCCCAGCCGTTCCGCCTCGTCGGCCAGCCGCGCGCCGAAATCCGTCAGGCCGCCCTTGCGCCCTTCGCGCCGCGGCTGGAAGAAGCAGCCGTCGGCGGCGTAGTTGCGGCGGCTCCAGACGATGCCGATGCCGCGCACGCCCAGCTCGTAAAAGGCGCGTAGCAGATTGAGGTCGTTGCCCAGCGGCTCGGCGCCTTCGAACGACAGGAGCAGGGCGATCTTTCCCGCCGCGCGGGCGGCGCGGATCTCCGCGACGCCGCGGCACAGGACCAGGTCGGGACACTGCGCCAGCTCCTCGTGCATGCAGGCGATCTGGTCGAGGGCGCGGCGCAGCGCCATTTCCGGCACGTGCCGGTCGTCGATGAAGATCGACGAGATCAGCAGGTCGACGCCGCCCGCGCGGATCTTTTCCAGATAATCCGTCCTGAAAACGTCCGTCCTGCCGCCCTCGAGGCGCTTGGCGGCGAGCAGGTTGAGCAGGTCGTAGTGCGCGTCGGCCACAAAGCAATCATGGTGCAGCGCCTGCGCCCGCTCCTTCAATTCCGGGGTGATGTCCATAAAGTTCCCTCCTTGGCGAAATACTGCCATGATTATAACGCGAAAGCTCTATTGCGTCCCCATGGTGAAGGAAAAAAACGGCGCTCCCGGGACGACCGCCCCGTTTCGCGGAAGCGCCTTTCACGAAAAGAGCCGCGGCGAATGAGAATCGATCGTTCGCCGCGGCGCTTCGGTGCGGTGCTTGTTTTTCCGCCGCGGAACGGCGGCGTGTATCGCGTTTTTTTGCTTTTCTTCGTCCGCGGCAGTTTGTTCCCCGCTTTTACCTGATCTTGCCCGAAGCGCGCAGCAGGCGCTCGAGGCGCTCCACGCGTGCCTCCATTTCCGCCTTGACCGCGGCGATCTCTCGCGCCTGATTGGCTTTGCTCTCGACGAGTTCGTGCTTGAGCGAAGACACCTCGGCCTGCAGCTCGGCGTTCTCCTTCTGCATCACGTAGACGCTGCTGATCGGGCCGGAGCGGTAGCGTTCGGGGATCTGGTCTTTGTCTTCCTTGCGCCCGATCTTCCAGGTCAGCCCGGCGTTGGCCATCGACTCGCCGTGATGCGTGACGGACACTCCGGCGTGGACCATGAAGTCTTCTTTCAGATAGTGCGCGAAGCCGAGGGCCAGCGCGTACTCGCCTCTGTACGCTCCGAAGCCGGCCATGATCTGGCTGGGTTCGACGGGGTCGTACTGCATCGGTTTCAACCCGGCGAGGGCAGATCCGAGCGCTCCGGTGCTCTTGATTTCGCTTCTCAGTTCGCCCATCTGGTTGTAGACGTTACCGAAGTTGTTGTAGATGTTGTTGAACTGTGTGTCGACGGCGCTGAGGGCGTCGCCGACGTTATGGTACGTGCCGCCGCGGATGACGTAGGTGGGGGCGGAGACGGAACCGTCGTTGTTGACGGAGGAGCCGCCGCCGAAGTGATTGGAGACGCTCGACGAGACGCCCCAGAGCTGCGAGCCGTTGACCGCGTCGGCGCTGGTCTGAGTGACGTCTCCCTTGGCGACGTTGACGATCTTGCTGCCGGTCGCGTCGAAGCCTTTGGCGGTGACTTTGCCGGCGAAGGTGGGCGCGTCGACGACGCGCACGGTCACGTCTCTTTCGTCGCGGGTGATTTCAATGTTGCTGCCGTTCTTGAACTGGACGGTATCGTTCTTGGCGACGACGATCGATGGTCCTCCATTGGTCTGAAGGTTCCATTTGCCGCCCTGCCCCGCGTCGGGATCGAGGCCGATCGTGACGACGCCGCCCGCGACGGTGGTAATGACGCCGTTGGCGCCGACGAACTTGATGTCCGGCGTCGCGCTTTGTCCGAGCGTGACCGTGTGCGCGGGAGACGTTGTGGAGTCGCTGAGGGTGAATTTGTAGGTCGCGGCCCCGCCTGCGGCGGAGACGGCCGCCCGAAGTTGGGCGACGTTGACGGCGTCGGTATCTTCAAAACCGGCTGCGACGTTGGTGATCTGGCGGGTGCGTCCTGTCGTCTTGTCGCCGATGGAAAGCGCGCCCAAGGTGGATTGCCACGCGCTGCCGCTCTCCGTGGACGCGGCTCCGGTGGAAGGATCATAGCCTTGCACGTTCGCAGCCGTATCCGCCACGCTGTAGGAGCCCAGCGCCACGCCAGCATCCGTTGTAGCTTTCGCTCCATAGCCGCCAACAGCGGTAGCGGTCTGCGCGTTTGCCGCGCTGTCTGCGCCCAGCGCCATCGACCAGCCGCCGGAAGCGTTTGCATGCCAACCCATGGCGACATCCATGGTCTTTTTCGTTGCGCTTCCCGCGCCGATGGCAACGGTCCAGTCCCCTTCCGCCGTACTTTCATTGCCGACAGCCACTGCCATTTCGCCTTTGACGGTCAGATCGCTCCCCAAGGCGATGCCTTTCTGTCCGCCGCCATCGTCCATACCGATAATAGTATTTCCATGACCGACAGACGTTCCCAGACTATCGGATACGGAACTGGCGCCTACCACGACGCTCCCGCCGTTCACCGTGTTGGTCAGGCCGACGGCCACATTCTGGTCGCTGCCGCTGGAGTTCTTGGTGTAGATCCACTTTGTCGGGTCGGACGGATCTTTTTCCGCCGTATAGCCGACCAGGTTCCCGACACCGAGGACAGTATTCTGTTCTCCGAAAACCTTTGTCAATTTATGGTCGTAATTATTATAATCCGTACCGAAGACTGCGTTATGCACGCCGTCCACGGTCAGGCTCTGGCCGACGACGATGCTGTTGTTCCTTCCATTCTTGACGCCCGCCAGCGTGTTGTTGTTGCCGAGGACGGTGCTGTTGTTGCCGGAAGACGAGGAGGAAATGCCGATGACCATGCTGTCCGTCCCGGTCGCTCCGTCGTTGGCATAGTTCGTCCCCGCTCCCTGTTTGTCGCTCTTCACGGAATAGTAGCGGACGGCGCCGTTTGCTATGGCCGCATTCAAAGCTTTCATCTGCGCCACGTTGACGGCGTCGGTGTCTTCCGTGCCGGCCGCCACGCCTGTGATCTGGCGAGTGACGCCTTTTGAAACGTCGCCTACGGAAACGGCGGCTGCGGTGGCTTTCCATGTTGCCGATGTATTCGTAGAAGCCGTATCGGTCGACGGATCATAACCGGCAGCTCCCTTGTCCACGGAAGCGATGGAGCCGCTGCCGAGCGCTACACCGCCGTCTTTTTCCACATCCGTATTGTAGCCGAGCATCACCGCATTGCTTATGTTCGCCGTATGCGATTTAATCGGTACATTTTCCGTCACCTTATATTTCTTTTCAAGAATAACATTGCCCGAAGCATCTTTCATCGTATACGTTTTCGTTACAGTCTTCTTTTCCGTAGCCATGGATCCAAGGATTACATTATTTTTGCCGCCGTCCTTGTGGTGATAATCCCCGATCACTACATCGGCCGTACTGCCGGACATATTATTCCCGGTACCCATCATAGACATACGTTCCACATTCGTACCTGTATTTCCATATCCGTTGATCGTATTATTGATGCTGGGTGTATTTCCTGTACCGGTAAGGATATTTCCGGAGCCTATGATCTGGGAATGGACAGCATAATCTGAAGTATTTCCGTTCCCCATGGTGACCACGGAACCGCCGCCGGTCGACATGGCCAGTCCCATCGCTTTCCTGATCTCGTCATGGCTCAACCGTCCGGTTCCGCCAGCATATCCTTGTCCCTCAAATAATATAGCATTACCCCAATACTCGTTCATACTGTTTCCATCTTCATCGGTCGGTGCCGTCCAGAAAGAATGTGTAACGCTATTGCCCGCGCCGAAAACAAGAGCCCCGTTGGCGCCTTCTGTTTTGTTCAGGGTACCGACGACAGTGTTTGCCATCCCATCATTCTGGTCCGCCTTATTTGACGCTACCGTATTAAGACCGCCATAGACAGAAGCCAGATAACCGTCAAAGCCGGAATCGCCCGCTTCTACAATGGATTTGATCCCTGTCACGGTCTCCTGCCAGCCATAAGCTTTTGCGCCATGGCCAAGAGCCACATTCATTCCGCCGCCGTCCCTGGTTCCGCTCTGGGCGTGATACCCGACAACGACGCTGGCATGTTTCTGCTGGATATCGGAATCGGCTTTTTCTTCCGGTGTCATGGAGCCGATGATTACCGATTCCTTGATTGCACCAAATGTTTGATAATCGCCGATTACGATGCCCGAGTTGGGATTGGTCGTTTCGTTGTTGTTCCCGATGATGGTGAGGCTTTCCGTCCCCTTCATGTAGGTGTCGTTGCCGGAAATTTTGTTGCCCATGCCGATGACCAGATCCGACGCGCCGTTGCGTGTGATGCCGGAATATCCGGAAACGGTGCCGGCATCCCGTTCCGTGATGCTGTTGTTGTCGCCGAACACGTTCTGGCGGTCGCTGTTCGTCACGGTATTCTTCTTGCCGATGACCCGTACGTCTTCGCTGTCTTTGACGTTGTTCTCCTCGCCCAGCACATACGTGTGTTTTACTTTTTCTCCGGTATTCTTGTACCCATTGATCATGTTGTAGCGGCTGGCATCGCTGTCTGTTCCCGTCAGCGTGTTATTGACGCCGATCAGCTGTGAGGTCATGGCGTAGTTCGCCTTGTTGCCGCCGCCGATGGCCAGCACCGCCCCGCCGCCTTCGGACGATTTGACGGCGCCGCGCAGCGTGTCGGCAAACTCTTTGGCCGAATCTCCGCCGCCGGTAAACATGCTGATCCCCGATATCGTGCCGATGGAATTTTCCACTTCGTTGCCGGCGCCGAAGATCAAGGCGCCGTTGGCGTTGCTCGTGCGGTTCGCCGTACCGACGACGCTGTTGGCGATCCCTGAAACTGCCGAAGAAGAGCTGTTCGATTCGATGCTGTTCAGGGAACCGACGATATTGGCCCCCATATTCTGCGTAACGTGGGATGACCAGTTGCCGCCATCGTATTTTCCGGAAATGATGGAGTACGTGCCGAGCACGGAGGAAAACGCTCCCTGATTGTAACTGTTCGCGCCGATGGTGGTGGCGTTGATGTTCACGTTTCTCGATTTGACGTTGAACACGTTGGAGCCGTCGACTTCCACGTCGCCGAGTTTCCCGACGTATTTGTGGTCCCCGATCATCGTGCTGCCGGAGCGAGCGTAGGCGTTCTGACCGATGGCGACGCTGCTCGCCCATTTCTTCTCATCTGCCTGCCCGAATTTGAAGAATTTTTCCTGATTGCCGTACATGTTCTCGACGAAAGCGTTCTTGCCGATGGCGATGCTGCCTTCCTGCATGACGTAATCGTCGATCTGCGCGTGGTCGCCGATGACGACCGCGCCGTTGGTCGCCGCGTTGTTGCGAAGCTGCGTATCGTTGCCGATTCTGATGTTCTGGTTCCCCGGCTCGACGAACGTCGTCACGCCGTTCGGAGCCGCCGTTCCCGGCACGGGGCGCAGCAGCATCAGGCCGAGCGCCACGGCCGCCAGCGCGCCGCCTTTCAGGACGGCCGACGAATTTCTTTTCGTCCCATGCGCCTCGGGAGCGGAGCGGTGCGGACCATGCGTGTTTCCCTTTTCCATCAATAATTTCCTCCTTCTGGAACTTCAAAAAATATCCACGGAATTGTGGGGTGAAAACGTATTTTGCAGAAACAACAAAACAAATTCATGGTAACATGTTTATCTTTATAATAAACCTGATTATTAAGTTAATTTCGGCTCGGGGGGGGTAAGATAATTATTTCGTATAAGATTATTTAAATTCATCGTCTCGATGAAAAATGGACGCCCGCGCGAAAGGTATCGCGAAGGCATGGAGGAATGCAAGAAGAAAGGTTTTGCGGCGCCCGGCGAAAAAAAATCTGCCGCGTCCTTCGCTCTTTCGCGAGGGGCGCGGCAGATTTTTTTCGGGAGTTCCGGTTTTCGGGGCTCGGGGGTGAAGTACGCAAACTTGGCGAAATGCCGCTCCGATTATGCCGCGAAAGCGGGAACAAGCCCTCGCGGGGAGCGCGGCGCGTTACGATCTTTCGTACGGCTTGATCTCGCGCACGACGTCGAGGATCGTGCCGTCGCGGGCTTCGAGGATGGCGACGACTTTGTCGTTCCATTGCAGCGGATCGGGGCGGCCGACGAGTGCGTAGGCTTTTTCCTGGAGCTCTTTGATACTCACGTGTGTGACGCCGGCGCGGTCGAGGCAGTCGACGATGTCCTGCCGTCTGGGGTTGACGGCGACGCCGTAATCGGTGACGACGACGTCGACGCACTCGCCGGGGGTGGTGACGGTGACGACGCGTTCGCAGACGGTGGCCATGCGGCCGCGGGTCAGCGGCGTGACGATGACGGTGCACTTGGCGCCGGCGGCGGTGTCGGGATGGCCGCCGGGCGCGCCGCGCAGCACGCCGTCGGAGCCGGTGATGACGTTGACGTTGAAGTCGACGTCGACTTCCAGCGCGGCGAGGATGACGAAGTCGAGCTTGTTGACGAAGGCGCCCTTGTTGGCGGGGTTGGCGTATTCGCCGGCGCTGATCTCGTAATGGCGGGGATTGGTGCGGATGTCGTCGATGGCCCCGGTGTCGAAATCCTGCGTGTCGACGACGCAGCCCACCAGGCCCTTGCGCTGCAGTTCGCAGATGGGGCCGGCGATGCCGCCGATGGCGAAGCTCATCGTGATGCCGCGCTCGCGCATGAGCGGCTCGATGAAGCGGTTGACGGCCAGCGAGGGGCCGCCCGCGCCGGTCTGGAAGCTGAAGCCGTCCTTGAACCACGGCGTGGCGGCCATGACTTGGGCGGTGGCCTCGGCCATCATCAGATCGCGGGGATTTTGGGTCATGCGCGCGGCGGCGGAGGCGATCTTTTTCGGATCGCCGATCTCGTCGACTTTCACCACGTAGTCCACGTTGACGCCGTGGATCGAAGCGGGAAAGTTGGGGTAGGGCACGAGCGTGTCGGTGATGACGACGACCTTGTCGGCGTATTCCGAATCGACGACGGCGTAGGAGAGCACGCCGCAGTCGCTTTTGCCGCCGACGGCGCGGCAGTTGCCGTACTCGTCGGACGTGGGAGAACCGATGAAGGCCACGTCGATGTGCACGTCGCCCTCCTCGATGGCGCGCACGCGGCCGCCGTGGCTGCGCAGGATCGCGGGCGTCTTCAGCTTGCCGCGGGACACTACTTCGCCCATGCGGCCGCGGATGCCGCTGGTCTGAAGTCCGGTGACGATGCCGTCTTCGATGTAGCGGGCCACGGGATCGTGCGCCGTGCCCAGGCTGGAGGCGGCGATGGTGATGTCTTTGAGGCCGAGGGCGACGATCTCCTTCATGACCATGTTGACGACAAAGTCGCCGTCGCGGAAGTGGTGGTGGAAGGAGACGGTCATGCCGTCCTTGAGTCCGCACGCCACGATGGCCTCTCGGATGGAGGCGACGATTTTGCTTTCCCGCGGCTTTTCGCAGATGCGCGTGCGCGGGCCCTGCTTTTTTATGTACCGGCCGTCGCGGGCGTAAGCGCCCGCGTAAGGTTTCCAGCCCTGAGCGATCAGTTCTTCGGGAATTTCCCGGCCGACTGCGTTCAGCATTTTACAGTTCCCCCTCGTAAATGCCGCTGGCCTTGGCGAGCGCGATGACGCGCTCGGCGCCGGGCACAAAGGCGATGTCGATCATTTTGCCGTTGATGGTGAACACGCCGACGCCTTTGGCGGCGTTTTCGCGGTAGGCTTTGACGAGCGTCTCGGCGGCGGCGATCTCCTGCGGCGTCGGCGCCAGCATCTCGTGGACGATGCGGATCTGCCGGGGATTGATCAGCGACTTGCCGTCGAAGCCCATGTCCTTGTTCTGCTGCATTTCGGCGCGGAAGCCCGCCTCGTCGTCGAGATCGGTGAAGACGGTGTCGAAGCACTGCACGCCGGCGGCGCGGGCGGCGATCAACATCTGGCCGCGGGCGGCGAGCATCTCGATACCGCCGGGGACCGGCTTGACCTGCATGCACTTGCGATAGTCGCCGCCGGAAAGGGCGATGCCGAACAGGCGGGGCGAAGCGGTGCAGATCTCGTAAGCGTTGAGCACGCCCTTGGGGCTTTCGATGGCGGCCATCAGCAGCGTGCGCCCTTCCTCGACGCCGAACTCGCGTTCGGCTTCGGTCACCGCGGCGTCCACGGTTTGCACGTCGTCGGCGCTCTCGGTCTTGGCGATGCGGATGCCGTCGGCGCCGCCGGCCACGGCCACGCGCACGTCCTCGCGCCAATGCGGCGTGTCGAGGCCGTTGATGCGCACGAGCACTTCCGTGTCGCCGTAATCGACGGTTTTCAGCGCGTGATAAAGCGAAAAGCGCGCCGCGTCCTTCTGGTTCTCGGCCACCGCGTCTTCGAGGTCGAGCATGATCGAGTCGGCTCCGTAAATATACGCGTCCTTGATCAGTCCGGGCTTCTGCGCGTTCATGAACATCATCGTGCGGCGCAGGCGGAACTTTTCCGGTTTCGGGCGGGGGATCATGCGATCTCGCCTCCCCAGGGATACGGTCCGTCGGCGTCGCGCTGGCAGCCGCGGTAATAGGCGCACTCGACGCGCGCCGTGATGGTGCAGTCCAGCGCGCCGTGGTCGCTGACGGTGACGGCGGCGTTTTTCACGCCGAGGCGCGCCAGCGTGGCGAGCACGGTCTCTTTGATCTGGCGGCCGTACTGGTTGATGACGGTGCTTTCAAGGTTCAGGCTGATGCCCGACGGCGCCGGCTCGAGCGTGACCATCACGTCGCTCGATTCGAGCGTGCCGGCCACGCCGGTGGTTTTCAGTTCCATGGCTTTGACCTCCTGACAGGATTTCTACGATAATTCCAAGGAGAAAGCGCAGCCGGGAAAGCGCTGCGCTCGATCGGACAAAATCAGGCGTTCGCCGACGGTTTCTTTTTTCCGAAGAAGGAGGCGACGATGGGGTAGACCAGCAGGGTGACGCTGAGCACCATCAGGGAGCCGGCGATGGGGCGCGAGAACATGCTTACCAGGTCGGCGCGCGAGATCGTATAGGCGCGGCTGAAGTTGCTCTCGCAGATCTCGCCCAGCACCAGGCCGAGGATCATGGCGGCGCTGTTGAAGCGGCAGACGGCGAAGATCAGCCCGACGATGCCGGCGACGGCCATGATCTTCACGTCGGCGATGCTCATGTTGGTGGCGTAGGAACCGATGATGGCCAGCATGACGATGATCGGGCCGAGATAGCTGTAGGGGATGGCGAGGATCTTCGCGAAGACCTTGGCGATACCCATGGCGACGATGACCATGAGGATGTTGGTGACGAGCATGGAGGCGAACGTGGCGCTCAGGTACTGGGGCTGGTTGGTGAGCAGCAGCGGTCCGAGCTGCACGCCCTTGAGCACCAGCGCGCTCATCATCACGGCCGCGGCGTTGCCGCCGGGGATGCCGAGCGAGAGCAAAGGCACCATGGCGCCGCCGGTGGCGGCGTTGTTGGCCGATTCGGATGCGGCGATGCCGTCGATGATGCCGGTACCGAACTTCTCGGGATGCTTGGAGAGCTTCGTTTCCGTGGAGTAGCACAGGAACGAGGCGATCGTCGCGCCGGCGCCGGGAAGGATGCCGATGATCGTGCCGATAATGGAGCAGCGAAGCACGAGCCACTTGATCCTCAGCCACTCGGCCAGCGAGGGCATCTTCGTGTCCACGTGACCGCCGCCGACGCCTTCCTTGGCGTCGAGGCGGTCGCTCTTGCGCGTCTGCTTGAGCACCTCGGTGACGGCGAAAATACCGATCAGCACGGGGATCATTTCCAGACCGGCCAGCAGTTCTTTGGAGCCGAAGGTCATGCGCTGCACGGCGTACATCCTGTCCTGGCCGACGCAGGCCAGAAGCAGGCCGATCAGGCCGGAAATGATCGTGCGCAGGATGTTGGACGAGTCGAGGCAGGCGAGGATCGACAGACCCATGAACGTGATCGCGAACAGGTCGGAAGGGCCGAACGACAGCGCCGCCTGCGTGAGCTGCGGCGAAAGCAGCAGCATGCAGAACGCCGAGACCAGACCGCCGATCGCCGAAGCGCCGAGGGCCACGCCCAGAGCTTTGCCGGCTTCGCCGCGCTGCGCCATCGGGTAGCCGTCGAACGTCGTCGGCGCGCTGGAAGGTACGCCTGGAATCTTGAACAGGATTGCCGTGATCGAGCCGCCGGTGATGGCCGAGCAGTAAACGGCCACGAGGAAGACGATGGCCGGCACCGGCTCCATGCTGTACGTAAACGGCAGCCCGAGCGCCACGGCCATCGTGGAGCTGACGCCGGGCAGAGCGCCGAAGATCGTCCCCATCACGATGGCCATGACCACCATGAAAAACACTTGCGGCTCCATCAGCACGCTGAAGCCGCTTTGCAGCAATTCAAAAGTCGACATTCCGATTCACCGCCTCACGAGATAAGAGATTGGGCCTGAGACACCAGCGACTCCAGCCAAAGCGCGAAGTTGCGCGCCTGCGGGATGGTGCCGCGGGGCAGATTGACCGACAGCAGGACGCTGAAGACCACATAGAGGAGCAGCGTGACCAGAATCGAGAAGACGAGCAGGCGCGCGACCTTCCGTTCGCCCAGCAGCATGCCGTAGAAGAACAGCATCAGGAAACACGTGCCCATGAAGCCGAGCGGTTCGAGCACAAAGCAGGCCGCCACGACGATGACGATGCCGAGGAACAGACGGCTGGCGAAAAATCCGCCGATGGAAGCGAAAAAGGCGCCCAGCGAAAACTCCGCTTTGCCCCTGTTTTTCATGACGATGCGCGCGATGTTGATCGCCACGCAGATCAGAAGCAGAACGATGATGACGTTGGGCCACACGTCGGGCTTGAGGGCGTAGGGATTGCGCAGGACCTTGGCGGGAACGGGCGCCTCCAGCACGTGGAACGCGTACGTGTAGGCCAGGCCGAGCCACAGCAGAACGTTGAGAATCAGTTCGAACACTGATCCGCACCACCTTTCAGGGATTGAGGAAGCTTGTGCTACAATAAACGTTGACAGAGTAAAGAAAAAAAGGGGAGCGGCAAAGCCCCCCTTTCGTGGTTGCGGCGCGCAGGAGGAACTACTTGGCGTAGTAATCCTTCTTCAAAACTTCCTCGGACTTCAGATACTCGGTGAAGGTCTTGTACTCGCTCTCGAACAGCTCGGCGAACTCCTTGGGCGCGGCGAAGCCGGGGCGCTCGTCGTAAGCGCCGGCCACGAGGAAATCCTGCCATTCCTTGGTTTGAACGGCCTTCTCGATGGCGGCGACCAGCGCGTCGATCGCGGGCTGAGGCGTGCCGGCCTTGGCGAAAATGCCGCGCCAGGTGCCGATGAAGGAATCGATGCCCAGCTCGCCCGTGCTCTCCATGTTGGGATAGAGCTTCATGCGCTTTTCGCAGATGGCGCACAGCGGCACGATGTCGCCCGCCTGGATCAGCCCGGCGATCTCGTCGGTGCCGGTGATCATCATGTCGATGTGACCGCCCACCAGCGCGGAGTTCATCTCGGAACCGCCGGAGTAGGGCACTTCGTTCACGTCGAGCCCGGCCAGCGTCTGGCGCAGCGAAGCGCCGTCGGCGCCCGTGGCGGTGAGCATGCCCACGTTGATCTCGAACGGATGCTCCTTGGCGTACTTGATCATCTCGGAAAAGCTGTGATAGCCCTTCTGGTCCATGGCTTTCTTGGAGCCGGCGATGATGTTGATGGAGTGGACCAGTTTGGCGACGGGAATGAACTCGGAGCGGAAGTTCATCGAAGTGGCCCCCTGCAGGTCCTGCATGATCAGGCTCTGCGTGCCCAGCATGAAGGTGTAGCCGTCGGCGGGCTGCTTGTAGGTGTACTCCACGCCGTTGACGCCCGAGCCGCCGGAAACGTTAACGACCTCGACCTCGACGCCGAGGATGTCCTTGAGCAGCTTGGCCATGGGGCGGATCGTGCTGTCGGCGCCGCCGCCCACGCCCCAGGGGCAGACCACGTCGATCTTGCGGGTGAACTTCCACTCTTCGGCCCCCGCGGAAACGGCCGCGGCGCCGAGCAGGGATACGGCCAACAGAGCATACACGAACTTTTTCACTTGCAATTCCTCCTTTAAACGTAAACGAGATTGAGTTAATGACGCTGATTTTATTATTCAACTTTTTTAGGGAAAATGCCAATACTAAAAGTTTTATGCGCCCATAAGGTCACAATTATGGTCAAAGATATTTATACAGTATACATTTAAGGAGGCGGCGTGATTGAATTTGAAACACGCTTCTTACATCATGGCTATTCTCGAGGCGGGCAGCATCACGGCGGCCGCGAAAAAACTCCTCATTTCCCAGCCGTCGCTGTCGCAGACCGTCAAAGCCGTGGAAGACGAACTGGGGCTGCCGATCTTCGACCGCCACGCCAAGCGGTTGACGCTCACCTACGCCGGCCAGCGCTACGTCGAAAGCATGCGCGAGATCATGACGGCCGAGCGGAATCTCCTCAGCGAGATCGCCGAAATGAAAAACGATCACCGCGCCACGCTGCGCATCGGCATTTCGGCGCAGCGCAGCATCTCCCTGCTGCCGCAGATCCTGCCCGCCTTTCTCGCCCGCTATCCGCTCGTCACCGTCGAACTGAAAGAACTGCCTTCCGTCCGCCTCGAGGAGCTGCTCAGCAAGGGCGGCTGCGACGTGGCCTTCATCACCACCGCGTCGAAGCAGAACGACCTGGAGTACCGCCTGCTGGAAAACGAACAGATCGTCCTCATGGCCTCCAAGCAGACGGCCATTTCCCGCCGCATCGGCCAGGGGACCGAAATCGAACTGAGCGAAGCGCGGGAGGAAAACTTCGTCAACCTCACCTCGGGGCACAGCGTGCGCACCATCCAGAACCACCTCGCTCAGCTGTGCCAGTTCGAGCCGCGCGTGCTGCTCGAACTGTTCAACATGGAAGCCGCCAAATTGGTCACCGCCCAGCTCAACGCCGTGATGGTCTGCCCTTACGGCTACATCCAGGGGGACACGCGCGTGGAAACACTGACTAAATGTTATCCGCTGCGCTGCCATGGCTTCGAGCGGCATTTCTACTTCTGTTATCGGAAAAAGCTGCGGCTTTCCAGCTATATGCGCGACCTCTTCGACATCGCCCGCAGCAAGTGTCAGTATCATACGATGTAGTCCGCGCCGATTGAAAGCGCGTGTCGAAGGCGAAAAAACCTTTCGGGCGGGAACGTTCCGTCCGAAAGGTTTTTTTGCAGCTGCGCCGTTTGCTCCCCGGCGCGCGGCGGCAAGGGCCCCGCAAACTATGTCAGCGCTTTTTATCAAGAAATAGCATAAGCGCGGCGAAGCTGGGAATCGGTAGCGGAATCTCACGAAAAACACAGCCCGCAGGCAGCTCTGGAATGTTCTCCAAAGACGCCGCGGGCTGTGTTGTCTTAAAAAGTCTGCTTCGTTAGTCCCTTTATGTTCCAGGGAAAAACTAGATTCCGCCCAGTTTCAGGAGCTTCTTGGGGGCGCGCACGCGGAACGTGTGCAAATCGTTGACTACCTGGCTGATCTGAATGTCACAGGTGGCGCTGAGAAGGCGGTACGCATCCTGAAATTCCAGTCCGGTTTTTTTCATCAGATAATTGACCATGTCTTCGACGGCGGCACGCACGCCGTCTTTGAATTCCTTTGCGGAAGCGATCGTGTACATGCTGTCCTTTGTCTCCACCATAGGACGTTCGAGGCGCGTTCCTTTGACCACGGTCGTTTTCATCAGGATCGTGCCGGCCGTTTCGATGCCGGTGCCGCTGAGTTCTCCGTCGCCCATGCAGGCGTGCAAGTCGCCGACGGCCAGCAATGCCCCTTTGACGGCGACAGGCAGATAGACTTTGGAACCGACGGTGATGACTTTCGTGTCCATGTTGGAACCATGATCGCCGGGCACGGCACAATGAATGTCGCCGCTGCGGGGCGCCACGCCGATCACGCCCACCATCGGCGTCAGCGGCAGGATGATATCCTTGCTGAAATGGGCATAGCCGTCCTCGATCGGAATGATTTTCGTATTGGCTTTTTTCGTCTTCCCGCCAAGCACGCCCAGTCCCGGCGACGTGACCATGACGCCCTGCGGCGCAAAATCAATGCCAAGGATCTCGACGCACAGCACATCGTCCGGCTCGGCGCCGTTAACGTAAATCGGGCCGACCGAACAGTCCATGATGGAAATGTCGATGTCGGGGCGCAGCACGCTGGAATCTTTGATCTGACCACTGTAGCAGTCGTCGGTTTCGACGGTGAAAACTTCGCCGTCGTCGACGAAATACGCCGGCTTGTTGTCCTGGTTAAAAGAGAAAATAACTTTGTCTTTTCCTAAAAACTGCATTCAGCACACCCGCTTTACCACGCGCTCGGAAGGATGCCCGCGAGGTCGAAAATCGCGTAGACGGCCGCACCGCAGAAGAGGACGATCAGCAGGCCCTGAACCCAGCCCGCGCTGTACCAGCCGCACTTCCAATGTGGCTCGACGTCGCCGCTTTTGCGCGAGCTGTTCAGCATCATCACGGGCAGGATGGACATGATCACGCCGCCGAATGTTCCGGCCAGATAAATTGCGTCGACGAAGCCGACCATGCCGCTGTAGGCCAGCAGAAATGGAGGCACGCAGACGCAGATCACCGAAACGAGCCGGGTCATGAAATCGGTCTCGGACTTGAAATGGAACATGTCGACGATGTTCGTCAGGAAGCTGCCGCCGACGGCCCAGTAAGAAGTCATCATAGCGCACAGGGCGAAGATGTTGGCGACGAAGAAAGCCCACTGGCCAAGGGCTTCACCCCAGGCGATCGTGGCGACCTGCGTGACTTTTTCGGGGCCGGTCAGAGAGATGACGGCCAGGGGCACAAGAGCCAACAGCACGGCGGTGAGAAACATGCCCGTGGTGATGGCCTTGGGCAGTTCCCGAGGATCATGGCGCAGGCCGCGGGCCATTTCGGGCACGGCGTACTGAGCGATGTAACAGAAAATCGCGACGTTAAACACGGGCACGGCGTACGTCCAGTTGGCGTAAAGAGCGCTGTTCACATTCGCCTTGTCGGAGAGAAACGAAGCCGCGATAATCACGCCGACCATGACCATCATGCCGGTGCTGATGATTTTTTCGGCGACGCCGGTAGCCTTCAGACCCAGCCAGACGACGATGACGGCAGGAACGGCGAACAGCAGACTGCCCATTTGATTGGGAATGTCGAACATTTTGGCAAGAATATTGCCGCTGCCGGTCATGTAGGCAATCATGCAGCCGATCGAGTTGGCTGCCACGGAGATGAAGATGAGCGCGGCTCCCAGTTTGCCGACATAACGCTCGGCCAGTCCGGGGAGCTGCAGAGGTTTTTCCGTGCGCAATGTCGTCTCGGCGACGTACAGCATCGAGAATGTCGTGAAAATGCCGGCGACAATCAGCCACAGCAACAGAACCGGCCAGCCGGCCTTACGGCTCGAATAGGCCAGCCCGAGAATGCCGGAACCGATATTCGCGCCGACGACGATCATCGTCGCTTCCCAGAACGTCAGCTTGTGAACTTTCAACGCGGAACTCTGTTCGTGAGTGCTCATCCATATTTCCTCCTTGAAAAGCATAATCTATCTTTATGACAGTATTTTTATAAAAGATAATATCATGATATAAGTCAGTATATCATGGAATGTCGAAGTGTCAAAATAACCGCAGCAGGGATTGGAGGAAGCACCGCATGTCATCCGAGGCGTACGGAGAGAGTTTTTTATCGGGAGGTTTCAGTCTTTCGGAACGCTGCTTCTTTCAAGATAACGGGATCTTCCCATTCGAGCCGGAGCGATCGCCGCTGGCGGGACAGAGGACCGGGTTCCGGGAGGGGGTCTTAAGAATCGGCGCGATCTTCCGGTTCGGAGGCTTCAACATTTTCTTCGCCGCCGGGCTGAAAAGCGGTCATGTCAGTGAGGTGCTCCACGGCGTCGAGGCGGCGGCGCAGGACGCGGCTGCGGCGGCCGGTCTCCTCGATGGAGGAGGCGGCGGCGTTGAGCTGACGCCTCGCTTTGTCGAGGGCTTCGCCGAACTTGCCGAACTCGCCGCGCACGGAGGCGAGGAGTTCCCACACTTCGCCGCTGCGCCGCTGGATCGCCAGCGTGCGGAAGCCCATGCGCAGGCTGCTGAGCAGGGCCGCCAGCGTGGCGGGACCGGCGACGACGACGCGGTACTTGCGCTGCAGGCGTTCGGCCGCGGCGGGGTCGCGCAGCACTTCGGCGTACAATCCTTCGATGGGCAGGAAGATCAGGGCGAAGTCGGTGCTGTGCGGCGGCGCGATATACTTTTCGCAGACGTCTTTCGCTTCGCTTTCGAGCACTTTGAGCAGGCTTGCGCGCGCCGCGCCAGCGGCCTGTTCGTCGCCGCACTGCGAGGCGTCGCAGAGGCGGTGATAATCTTCCAGCGGGAACTTGCTGTCGATCGGCAGCCACACGGGACGCGCCTGCTCTCCGTCGCCCGGCAGGCGCACGGCGTACTCGACGCGCTCCTGCGAATCGGGGCGGATCGCCACGTTGGCGGCGTACTGCTCGGGCGAAAGGATCTGTTCGAGGATGGCGCGCAGCTGCATTTCGCCCCAGGAACCGCGCACCTTGACGTTGGTGAGCACGCGCTTGAGATCGCCGACGCTGCCGGCCAGGCTGCGCATCTCGCCCAGCCCCTTCTGCACGGCTTCGAGCTGCCGCTGCACGAGCGCGAAGGAACTGCCCAGACGCTTGTCGATGGTCTCCTGCAGGCGCTCTTCCACGCCGGCGCGGATCTTTTCCAGCTGTGACTGGTTTTCCCGACGCAGTCCGAGCAGGTCGGTCCGCAGCGATTCGAGGCGTTTGTCCACGGCGGCGTTGAGGTCGCCGCTGCGTTTTTCCAGCCGTTCGATGCGGTCGGCCTGCAGGTCGCCGATGACGCGCACCGACTCGGTGAGGCTCATCGAGCTGGCGCGCAGCGTTTCGTTCAGCTCGCGGCGCATTTCCGAATTTCGCCGCAGCGCCTCCTCGCTCTGGTCGGACAGTTCCTGCTGGAGCAGTTCCATGAGCAGGTCCTCCGTGGCGATGCGGCCGCGCTTCTGGACAAAGATGAAAACGACGCAGGCGGCCGCCGCTCCCAGCGAGCAGACCGCCGTGATCCATGGCAGATAGTTTTCCATGTGTTCTCCCGATTTCGTAAAGATGGCGTTCTTTCCGTCATTGTAGCACAGAAATAAAATATCAGTTTCCATAGGTTATTGTTTGTTGACATATTTTGTCGTTCCGACCGTCAGTGGCGCCATCGGCGACGGGATGAGAAAAACAGGAAACCGCCTCGGAAAAACGGCCGGAGCGGCTTCTTATACTAATTCTTGATAGAAAGTATTAACGTAATTTCCCGGGCGCTGTGGGGGAGTTCAGTCGCTCGGGACTGTCTCGACCGCCGCGCAAGCCGCCCGTCCCGCTTTGTGGAGCTCCCTTGCCGCGTCATGCGGCGCAAGACGATTTTCGACAGCAGGAAAGATCCTGAGCGGGCGATGATCGCTGCCGCGAGAAAGAGCCCCGCCGGCGTTTTGTTCCGCAGCGTCGATTTTCATCCGCCGGGTTTTGAGGTATACTGAATAAAATCTGTCGGCAGAGGAGGCGGCGTCGTGGTCAAAATTCTCGATTTCAGCGTGCGGGCCAATCCGCTCGGCACGCCGGAAGCCATCAAAACGGCGCTGACGGCCGCCATTCGCGAACAGTGCGACGCGCCCGTCGACCCCGACTTCACCGCGCTGCGCCAGACCATCGCGCTGCGCCACGGCGTGCAGAGCGGACAGATCGCCGTCTCGCAGCGCGAAGAGGAGCTGATCGCGCTGCTCGCCGCCAGCGCCGGCGGAGCGCGCCGCGCGCTGCTGCCCGTGCCGTGCCCGCGTTCGTACGAGCGCGTCCTGAAACGCTGCGGCCTGGACGTGAAAAGTTTCGCGCTGCCGCTCAAGCACAATTACCGCATTCCCCGCGGCGCGCTGGCCGAAGCGCTGGACGGCTGCGACCTGCTCATCCTCGGCAATCCCTCCTTTCCGTCCGCCGCCCTCATGCCGCCCGCCGAGCTGCTGTCCGAACTCGACCGCTGGCTGGCCGGCGGCGGCTGGCTGATCCTCGACGAACGGGCCGTCGATTTCACCTACGGCAGCATCACCAACTCGCTGTGGTCGGGCGTGCGCCGCGAACCGCGCGCCGCCCTGATCCGCTCCTTCACCGATTCTCTGGCGCTCTCGCTCTGTCCGCTCAGTTACGCCGTCGGCGGCGAAGGCTGGATCTCCGCCCTGCGCGCCCGCCAGTTCGCGCCCGCGCTCAGCCCGCTCGCCCATTATCTGGCGCCCGCGCTCGAACGCATCATGCCCTTCCGTTCCAGCACGGTCGACGTGGTCACGCGCCTGATGCCGCGCCTGATCGGGCGCCTGCGCCGCATCTCCGGGCTGCGCCCGCTGCCCAGCGACGCCAACTGGGTGCTCTGCCGCCTCGAACGCGACGACATCACCGCTCCCGAGCTGGCCGCTCAGCTGCGCCGGCGCTCCATCCTCATTCTGCCCTGTATCGACGAACGGCACTTCACGCTCGGCCTGCGCGTCCCCATCGAGACCGACCGTTTCATCAAGGCCGCGCGCGAGATCCTGATGCCGAAAACGAAAGCGTGATTCGAGAAAAGACGCGGCCGCCGGCCGGAAGAATTTTCCGACCGGCGGCCGCGCCGTATTTTATCCTCATGGACCTCGCACGAGTTCAAGGCGGAACAGGGATTATTTTATGGCTCTGCCGATTTTTTTGTCCAGCCGCCACTGCGGCGGCGCGCCGTCGTCGCCCCAGTACTCGTCGATGGAGACGATTTTGCCGTCTTGCACGCGGAAGAAAGAGACGACGTGAAAGGACGGGCCGCCTCCCGCGGCGAAGACGCGGAGCGCCGTGACGATCAGCCCGCCGATCCGTTCGACCCGTTCCACTTCGCCGTCCCACGCGCCGGGATATTCGCAGTTGACCTCGATGAACTCTTCGGCGCTGAACGCTTCGTTCGTGTTGTGCCAGAACACGCAGGCGCCGGGCGCGAAGAACCTCCGCATGGAGGCGGCGTCCTGCCCCAGCGTCGCCTTCCAGAAATCGCGTATTTCCATGTGGATTGCCTCGCTTTCACCGTTTGCGGTTGTCGCCGCGGCACTGGTCCGCCGGGTACTTGCGCGCGTTTTTCGCTATTTTGCGTTCCAGCGCGCGGCCGAGGTCGATGCCGTTCATCTGCGCGAAGCGCAGCACGAAAAAGAACACGTCGGCCAGCTCGTCCTCGATGTGCCCGCGCGTTTCGACCCCGGCCAGCAGCTCTGCCTGCTGCTCCACGCTCATGAAGCGGAAGATCTCCAGCAGCTCGCCGGCCTCGGTGGCGATGCCGATGGCCAGGTCTTTGGGATTGTGGAACTGATCCCAGTCGCGTTCTTCGCAGAAACTGCGCAGCCGGTCGCTCAAGGCGCGCAGGCTGTCGTTGTCCGTCATGTTTTTCACCTCCGTGACGCTTTATTTTTATACGAGAGACGCCGTTTTGGCAAGACGCTCTTTCGCTCCATAAAAAAACGCCCCGATCCCCAAGGATCGAGGCGCTGAAAGGTCGCAGAGCCTTTTCCCCGTGCGGGGGAAAGGTCACTCGCCGAGCAGGGCGGTCCTGACGTAGCCGGTGGCGTTGCGGACGAGCAGAAGCTTCTTCTCGCCGCAGCCGACGATCACGCGGTAACTGCCGTTGCGCTCGCAATACTTTGACGCTTTTCTCAGTCTTTCATTGTACGACATGTTTCTGTTGCTGACCTCCATATTTCTGTTACCTGTTACGGTACTGCTGCGCCGCCCGGAAGCATTGCGTTCCCGTGAGCCGAACGCTTTCGACCGAGGGCGGTTCTTTAATGCTCATAGCATTATCTTAATATTCTACCACAGATTTGTTTTTCCGCAAGAGGTGATATCGTTGCTGTGTCGTTGTTCAGTGATAATGTCACTCGTAACTGTTCAAAGAAAGTGTCACGCTGAGATAATACCGTTCATGAAACAGGAGCGAATGACATTGTCATGTCAAAAGCTGATACAGTTTCTCGATTAAAATATTAAATGGGCAGAGCGTCCCGAGGAAGATTCACGGCGCCCTTAAATTCAAACTTTTTATAAGGATGCTTTGAGAGGACGCGGGAATTTTACGAAAAAGACGGGATTTCGATCGAGCAATATATACTAGGGCATCAGCAGATTGGGCAACCAGGTGGAAATCTGCGGCACCAGCGTCAGCACGATGAGCATGACGACCAGCGCGGGGAAGAAGGGCATGAAGCCTTCGAAAACCTCTTCGATCTTCTGGTGCGTGATGTCTGCAAGGATATACAGCCCCATGCCGACGGGCGGAGTGGCGATGCCGATAGTGAGGGCGAAACACATCAACACTCCCAGCTGGATCGTGCTGACGCCGAGTTTTTCCATCAAGGGCAGAAGGATGGGCGTGAGCAAGATCATGGCGCTGGAAGCGGACATGAAACAGCCCAGAACCAGAAGCAGCAGATCGATCAGAAAAAGCACGAGGTACTTGTTCTGCGTCAGGCTGAGGATCAGCGTCGCTAGTTTTGTGGGCAGCATCTCCATGGTGAGAATGTAGGACATGGTGGAGGCGAAACCGAACAGGATCAGGCTCGAGGCGGCCATGATCATCGAATCTCTGACGGCGTTCCACAGCGCGTTCCACTTCAGCGTGCGGTAAATGGCGCCCAGCAGCAGCGAGTAAAGTACGGCCACGACGCCGGCTTCGGTGGGGCTGACGGAACCGGAGGTCATGCCGATGACGATAATAACGGGAGCCAGCAGCGACCATACCGATTTTTTGAAGATGCGCCAACGTTCCTTCATAGGGGTGTAACTGCCGCGCGGAAAAATGTCGGGCCGTCTGATGGAGATGCGCGCGCAGACAAGCATCAGCGCCAGGCTGATGACGACGCCGGGAACAATGCCGGCGATGAACAGTTTGGCGATGGACGTGTTGGTAACGACGCCGAACATGATAAAGAACACGCTGGGCGGGATGATCGGCCCGACCATGGATGACGCCAGCGTGATGCCGGTGCTGTATCTCAAGTCATATCCCTTGTAGGTCATGGACTTGATCTCGATCGGCCCGAGCGCGGCGCAGTCAGCGGCGGCCGCGCCGGAAATGCCGGCGAAGACCATGGAACACAGACAGTTGACGTGCGCCAGTCCGCCGGGCCAGTGCCCCACGCAGGCATTGGCGAAGCTGAAGATCTGATCGGCGACGCCGCAGACGCCCATGATGTTGCCGGCCATCATGAAGAAGAAAATGGACAGAAGGCTCCAGGACATGGAACCGTCGATGACGCCTTGCGCGATCAGATACAGCGGCAAGTCTCCCAGCCAACAGCCCACGGCGACCGACGTACCCATGGCGACAATGACCGGCGCTTTGAGGAACAGCATCATGATCAGCGTTGAAATGAGACCGACGGATACCATTTACCGCTCTCCTCCTTCGGGCGCAGGACCGGATTTTTCAATTTTACCGACGGCGATGCGGTGCAGGTTGTACAGGCCGTTCCAAATGACGGCAAAACTCAGCAGATAGACGGGCAGCAAGTTGGTCTCGGGCGGGAAGGGAAGGTACTGTTCGGGCGTGCCCATGCCGACAAGGCCGGTGTAGTCGTAGGTGGCGTACAGCAGGATAAAGCCGAAAACGACGCAGGCGGCGTTGATGGCAAATTCAGTAAGACGCCGCAGCGTACGGGGGAGATAGTCCACGATAATGCCGACCCGGGTCTCGGTGTTCTTGAGGAAATGCGAGGCGACGCCGGGAATGATGGAGAACAAACCCAAAAACGTCAGCAGTTCCACCGTCCACGCGACAGGACGCCCCATCATGCGTGAAACGATCTGGAGCGTGGCCGTTGCGATCATGAGGCAGCCGTTCAGGGCGAGAATCCAGTCGATGATTTTTGCGATCTTCTTAGCCACAGGGATCTCCCTCTCTCAAAAGATTCTCTCCAGATGTGGAGCAGAGGGTCCCCCCGGACCCTCTGCTCCACATCGTACAGATGGGAAAGCTGGCTTACTGGATGGCGCGGATACGTTCGGCAAATCCTTTGGGGATATAGTTGCTGTTCTCGAGTTCTTCGAGAAAGCCGTCCATCTTCGCTCTCCATGGGGCGAGATCGACTTCGATGATCTCGACGTTGTATTCTTTTTTCATGAGTTCGATGATCTCGGCGCTGCGTTTGTTGGCCTGTTCGGTCACGTAGTCGCCGGCTTTGTCGACTTCGTCGAGAAGGATTTCCTGCTGTTCCGCTGTCAAACGCTGGAATTTACGGTCGTTCATGACCACGGCGACCTGCTGAGGGTATTCGTTCGTGACGGTCAGGCAGGGAGCGACTTCGCAGAATTTTTGAAAATAGGCGTCGACGACCGGGCACGTGACGGCATCCACTGTTCCCTGTTTGAGGGCGAGATACGTCTCGGAATAAGGAATGACGGTGACGGCGCAGCCAAGGGCTTCCCATGCCTTGACGCTGGTGGGGTTGGAGTTCATGCGCAGTTTCAGTCCCTGAAGGTCTTCCAGCGAGCGGATCGGTTTGCGCGAGGCGATGACCCGGAAAGGACCGCGCAGCCAGTTGCGCTTCCTGTCGACGACGCGAAGTCCCGCTTTCTTGAGCAGGGGCTCCTCGATTTCTTTCTCGACGTCGCTGAGCAGAAAACGCCGATAGTGCTCGTTGTCGCGAAATATGTAGGGCAGCGAGGACACGCGCACGAGGGGCGAGTACATATCGTAATAGCCGTAGCCGTCGGCGTAGAAATCCTGTACGCCGCGGACCATGTTCTCGATCTGTTTCTTGTTGTCGCCGAGAACTTCGCCGAAGTAACATTGAATCTCCACTTCGCCGTTGGTACGGGTTTTTACGTTCTCGGCCATCATCTTCAAAGCCTGGCTCTCGTAGTGATCCTCGATCATCTTGTTGCCGAGGCGAAGTTTCGTCGCGGCTTCGGAAGGAACGGCGTTCATGGCGGCGCAGACGCAAAGCAGGGACAGAGCGATACGTTTCAGCATCAGAATACTCTCCTTTTCGAAATTCACAGCGAATGGTTCGCTGTGTTCAGTGACAGAGAAAGGACTTTCGGTGGAAATCACTCAGCCGGCCATACGTAAGCGCCCGGCTGCCGGTTTTTGAGGCTGGGCAGCTGTTCGCGGATCTGATTTACATAATCGGGATCGATCTCGGCGTAGATGATCGTTTCGCGGTCTTCGGCGCAGGCGACCGTGACGCCCCAGGGATTGATGATCATGGAACGGCCGTAGGCCTGGAACGCCGGCTTCTTGCCGATCTGAGCGGGAGCGACCACGTAGCATTGATTCTCGATGGCGCGGGTTTTGAGGATGCATTCCCAGTGGTCCTTGCCCGTGAACAGCGTGTAGTTGGCTGGCACGAACATCACCTTCGCGCCTTGAAGGGCCATGATGCGGTACATTTCGGGGAAGCGCATGTCGTAGCAGATCGACAGCCCCACTTTGCAGAACTCGGTGTCGGCGACGACGATCTTATGCCCCGGTTTTTTCGTGTCCGACTCGCGCGTGGAAGGCCCGTTCTCGATCTCCACGTCGTACATGTGGATCTTTTCGTAGCGGGCGGCCAAATCTCCCCGAGGATTGTAAAGCAGCGTCGTGTTGTAGAGCCTGCTCTCGCCGGGAACGACTTCGCCGATACTGCCGCAGTGCAGCCAGATCCTGTGCTGCTTGGCTTTGGCGGCGAAAAATTCGCTCATCGGCCCGGGAATCGGTTCGGCGCTGGCGAAGACGCCATCCTTTGGGCCGCAGTAGTGAATGTTCTCCGCCATGGCGACGAACCGCGCGCCATGAGACGCCGCTTCGTCGATAAAACGGCCGACCTTGTCGAGATTGGCTTTCTTATCGGCCTGCGAGTCGATCTGCAGCACGGCCATTAAAAATTTGCTCATGGTCGGTTCTCTCCTTATTTGGCGTTTTTCTCGAAATATTCTTTGATCAGAGCGCCGGCGCGAGTCACGTCGGCCATATGTTCGCCCTTGGCAATGCGATCCTTTTTGCCGGGCTCGGCGTTCTGAATCTCGATGGCTTTCTTGCAAACAGCCGCGGCCTCGCCGGCGGGAAGCGCCACGAAACCGTTTTCGTCGGCCACGATGATGTCGCCGGGATTGACCGTTACGCCGCAGCAACTGACGGTCGTGTTGATCTCGCCGTCAAGACCGAACAGGCGCGTGGTGATGGCTGACAGACGGCGATACAATACGACCAGCCCCATCTCGCGGATCTCTTCGATGTCGGTGGCGGCTCCGTCGACGATGACTCCTTCTACACCGCTGATGTGCAGCGCCCAGGAAACCACTCCGCCCAAAGCGGCGTACTGCTGGTCTCCGGCGCGGTCGATCACAAGCACGTCGCCGGGGCCGACCATTTCGGTGACTTTGTGCAGCAGGGTGGAATCATTGGACGCCAGCTTGACGGTCACGGCGCGCCCGGTAAACCTTTTGCCCGGGAGGGAGATAAAAAGCGGCGCAGTGTTAAAGCCGAAATTGCGGAAGTGCCCGATTGTCGCCGGTTCGGCCTCCTCGATGGCGGCAAGTTCCTCATTGGACAGAGTGACAACGCTGGGATTGATGATCATTGACGGTACGTCTCCTTTTATTGAGAATAAACGGAACGCGAACAGAAGAACCGGCCTTGCGCTGATAATAGATAACATTGTAAACAATACTCATGTGATGTCAATATTGCTGATTGATTCCGGATTCTGAATTGAAATGATTACTCCAGAAAATCGAGCCCCCCGAACTTCCATCAGTTCGGGGGACTCGGTCTTTATAAAGCGGATTGTGGCGCGCGGATTACTTTTTTCCCAGCTTCCACTTCTCGCGCAGGGCGGGGAGGGTGCCGTCGGCTTCCATGGCGGCGATGGCGCCGTCGAGTTTGTTTTTCAGCGCGGTGTTGCCGAGGTTGACGGCCAGCGCTTTGCCGGCGCCGGTGAGCTGGAAGGTGTAACCGCGCACGGCCTTGCCTTTGAAGCTGGGCAGTTCGAGGATCTTGTCGGCCACGGGCACGTCCATGAGGGTGAAGTCACTGCGGCCGGTGACGATGTCCCACAGGCACTCTTCGATCTTGGCGAAGTTTTTGATCTGGAAGCCGAGTTCGCCCGCCAGCGGCGTGAGGAAAACGTCCTGCGTGGTGCCGACGGGCACGCAGCCGCGCAGGCCGCGCAGGTCTTCGAGCTTTTTCACGGCGACGTTGGGCGCGGTGACGAAGGAGGCCATGGTGGGCACGTAGGGAGTGGAGAAGAGCACGCGCTTGGCGCGGATGGGCGTGGCGCTCATGCCGGCGGCGATGACGTCGGCGCGATCGGTGACCAGCGAGGGGATGACCATGTCGTAATGGCCCGTGTCGAGCCAGACGATCTTTTCGCCGAGACGGCGGCCGATCTCTTCCATCAAATCTTTGTCGAAGCCGTCCAATTCGCCTTTTTCGTTGAGGAACTCGTAGGGCGGGTAGGTACTGGCGGTGGCCACGCGCAAATCGGCGCGGGCCGCCAGCGGCACGGTTGCAAGCGCCGCAAGCGCGGCGACGGTTTTCCCGAAAAATTTCATCCTCATTGCCTCCTTGAAAATGACCGGCGTTGACGGCCGCTGTGCGATGAAAATGTTCCACGTGGAACATTTTCATCGCACGACAGTCGGCGGCTGGATCCCTTTTTCCGCGCCGCCGGCGCGGAAGCGCTCTTTCACTGCACGCCGTATTATAGAGCAAAAAAAATCGCCATGCAATAATAAAATTGCATGGCAAACGCTTTTGTTTTTGGACGGCTAATCGGCGATCAATTCGGCAAGGACGCGCAGCCCTTTTTCGAGTTGGTCGCGCGGCGGCGTGCAGAAGGCGACGCGCACGGCGCGGGCGGGCGGCGTTTTGCCGACGGCGAAGCGTTCGGCGGCGGCGACGCGGACGCCCCGTGCCAAAGCGGCCTGCTCGAACTGGACGCTCGCGAAGCGTCCGGGCAGCGTCAGCCAGCGGAAGATGTCGGCGTCGCCGCCGCGGCATATCGCGTCGGGCAAAATCGCGCGCACGAGACGGCTGCGCTCGCCGATGTGCCGCCGGTGCGCGACGATGATACGCTCGAACTGGCCGGAGGCGATGACGCGGGCCGCCAGTTCGGCCATCATCGGCACGACGCCGACGTTGAGGCTGTACAGCGCGCCGGCGACGGCCTCTTTGCAGGCGTCGGGCACGGCCACGCAGGCGGCGCGCAGCCCCGGAGCGATCACTTTCGACATCGTGGCGATGTAGAGGCTGCGCTCCGGCACGAAACTCGACACGGAGGGCACGCCGCGCTGCATGAGCTGGTTGGTGCCGTCCTCGATCAGCAGCGCGTCGTGGGCGCGCAAAACGGCGGCGATCTCGCGGCGGCGGTCTTCCGGGAGCGTGGCAGTGGTGGGGTTGTGGCAGGCGGAGATCAGGTAGACGCCGTGGATCTTTTCGCTGCGGCAAAGACGTTCGAGGTCGGCCGGTTCCATGCCCTCATCGCCGCTCCTGACGGGGACGAGTTTGACGCCGAACATGGCGGCGGCCGACTTGACGCCGGGATAAGTGTGGTCGTCCACGGCGATCTTTTCGCCGCGGCGGAACAGCGAGGCGAAGATGGCCGAGATCGCATTCTGGGCGCCGTTGGCAAACAGGATCTGCTCGCGGTGCGCCTCATGTCCGCACAGGCGCATGAACGTAACGGCGGCGTCCTTCTGCCACTCGTCCTCGCCCTGGGCGTGGAAGCTGAACAGCGCGGCGGCCTCGTCGCTGCGGAAGAGTGAGCGGGCCATCTCCAGCAGCGCGGCGTTGGCAGAATCCTCCGGCTGGACGCTGCCCATGTCGATAACGTGCGCTCCTTCGGCGCGTTCGAGAAACCGTTTGTCGGTGAGCGCGCTGTACGCCACGAACGTGCCGCTGCCGACGGTGGCGGTGAGCAGCCCCTTGAGCTCGCAGAGCTTGAAGGCTTTGGCCACGGTACTGACGTTGACGTCGAGAAAGTCGGCCAGTTCGCGCTGCGGCGGCAGACGCGTGCCGGGCTTGAGCGCGCCCGACGCGATATCCTCCTCGAGCGTGCGCGCCAGCGTCAGATAGAGCGCGCGTTCGCTGCGGTCCAGCTTCGGCCGCCAGCTCATCGGATAGTCGTCGAAGGAATTGTAGGGCATGATCGTCACCTCGCCGTTCCATTATAGACGAGAGCCGCCGCCATTTCGCGTTTTGTTTTTGTTGTTTTCGCGGAAAGCAAGTTGACCGCGGTGTTATAATTTAACCGACGCACGATGAAGAGCCGCGTGTTTCGCTCTTTTGCCGCGCGTTTTTTATCGGCCGGCGCCGTGCCGAAGGCAGCGTGCGGGGCGGCCTGCCGTATCATGTGAAACAAGCGAGTTTGACAGTGCTAATACCGCTCTGTATAATGAAAAATAAGGGCTGGACGAATGCCCGGAGCCGCCGGCGGCAGTATGGACGGCGATTTTTTCGGACTGGAGGAGAGGCAGGCATGAAGAAAAAAAGAATATTGAACCTCGTGGTCTGTCTTTTCCTGGCCCTTTCGGTGCTCTGTTCGGTGGCGTATCTGTTCATCGAGGCCGTTCACGACTGCCACGGGCACGGCTGTCCCATCTGCGCGCAGATGGACGAGTGCGTCAAGGCGCTGGCGGGCTTCGCCGTCGGCGTGGCGGGCGCGTACTTTTACGCCGCGCGGTATGTCGGTGCGGCCTGCGCTTCCGCGCAGAGGAAGAGTCTCCGGCGCGAAAATGTGACGCTGGTGGCTCTGAAGGTCAAGCTCTCCAATTAGACGGCGCGCGTTTTTTCATGCGCGTGTCGGTTTGCAAGTCGAATTTTTGAATAGAATTGGAGAGATCCCTTAGATGAAGAAAAAATTTTTCGCTCTGTGTGCCGCGATGGTTTTCGCTTGCGGCGCCGCTTTTGCCGCTCCGGCGGCGGACGCTGAAAAGCTCAGCGTCATTTGTTCCAACTTTGCCGAGTACGATTTCGTCCGTCAGATCACGGGCGACCTGGCCAACGTGAAGATGCTGCTGCGCCCGGGCATGGAAAGCCACAGCTTCGACCCGACGGTAAAAGACATTCTCGACCTGCAGAACTGCGGGCTGTTCGTTTACGTCGGCGGCGATTCCGATGCCTGGGTCGACAAGGTGCTGGCCTCTTTCGACAAGGGCAAAGGCCCCCGCGTCGTGAAGCTGATGGACTTGGTGAAGACGGTTCCGGAGGAGATCGTCGAGGGCATGCAGCACGATCACGACCACGACGGCGGCAATGATCACGGTCATGCTCACCATGACCACGGTCCCGACTGTGACCACGGGCACGATCATGACGCCAAGGAAGAGGGGCATCATCACCACGACGGCGAGGAGCCGGAGCTGGACGAGCACGTGTGGACGGCGCCCGAAAACGCGATCCAGATCGTGAAGAAGCTCAGCGAAGTGGTTGCTGAGCTGGATCCCGGGAACAGGGGCCAGTACGCCAGCCGCGCCGCCGTGTATCTTGAGCAGTTGCGCCGGCTTGACGATGATTTCCGCAAATTGATCGAGGGCTCGAAGCGCCGCGAGATCATCGTCGGTGACCGCTTCCCCTTCCTGTACTTCTGCCGCGAATTTGGCCTGAAGTACTACGCTGCGTTCCCCGGCTGCTCGACCGAGACGGAACCGAATCCCGAGACGGTTGCTTTCCTGATCGACAAGGTGAAGCAGGACGGGATCCCCGTCGTGTTCCACATCGAGCTGTCGAACGGCCAGATGGCCCGCGCCATCGCCGACGCCACGGGCGCCCAGGTGCGGCTGCTGAACGCGGTGCACAACGTCAGCGCCGAGGATTTCGAAAAGGGGATCACCTACCTCGACCTGATGCGCCACAATCTGAACGTCCTCAAAGAGGCGCTGAACTAAAATGAGCCTCCTCGCGTGCCGTAATGCGAGCTTCGCCTACGACGGCAGGAAGGTCCTGGAGGACGTCAGCTTTGAGGTCTCCTCCGGCGGCTACCTTTGCATCGTCGGCGAAAACGGAGCCGGCAAGAGCACGCTGATGCAGGGACTGCTGGGCCTCGTCAAGCCGGTCGGCGGTTCTGTGGAAGTGGGCGCAGAGGCGCGCATGGGAGGCATCGGATATCTTCCCCAACAGACGGCGGTGCAGAAAGACTTTCCCGCCAGCGTCGAGGAAGTGGTGTTGTCGGGCCAGCTGCGGCGCTGCGGCCTGCGTCCCTTTTTCGGCAAGGGCGACCGTCGGGAAGCCGAGGCGAAGCTGCGGCTGGTGCGGATGCAGGATTTCAGAAAGAAATGTTTCCGCGATCTTTCCGGCGGCCAGCAGCGCCGGGTGCTGTTGGCCCGGGCCCTGTGCGCCACGCGTTCGCTCCTGCTGCTGGACGAACCGGCGGCGGGGCTGGATCCCCGCATGCAGGACGAAATGTACCAGATCCTGAACGAGCTGAACCGCGAGCAGGGCATGACGATCGTCATGATCACTCACGACGTGCGGAGCGCCCTGCGCTGCGCCCGGCAGATCCTTCATCTCAACGGCCGCCAGCTGTTTTTCGGCTCCGTTGAGGAATACTCGCAAAGCGCGGCCGGCCGCCGTTTTATCGACGGCGGCCCGTTCCGCGTCTTGAGCGGTGCGGCTGCGGAAGAGGGCGGGGCGAAGTTATGCTGAACGAACTTTTGCAGATGCTGTCCTATCCTTTCGTGGTCAACGCGCTGATCGTCGGCTGCCTGGTCTCGCTCTGCGCTTCGCTGCTGGGGACCAGCCTGGTCCTGAAGCGTTATTCGATGATCGGCGACGGTCTGGCTCACGTGGCCTTCGCGGCGCTGGCCCTGGCGAAAGCGCTCGACCTCGCGCCGCTGAGCCTGGCGATTCCCGCCTGCATTGTGGCGGCCTTCCTGCTGCTGCAGATCAAGAGCAGTTCGCGGATCCGCGGCGATTCGGCGACGGCCGTGCTGTGCAGCGGCGCGCTGGCGGTCGGCGTGGCGGCGGTCTCGCTTTCGACGGGGATGAACGTGGACGTGTGCAATTACATGTTCGGCAGCATTCTCGCCATGAGCCGTTCCGACGTGATCCTCTCGGCGGCGCTGAGCTGCGCGGTGCTGTTGCTCTACGTCTTGTTCTACAACCGCATCTTCGCCGTCACCTTCGACGAGACGTTCGCGCAGGCGGCGGGGATCCATACAGGGCGCTACAACATGATCATCGCCCTGCTCACGTCCGTAACGGTCGTTTTGGGAATGCGCATGATGGGGACGCTGCTGATCTCCAGCCTGATCGTTTTCCCGTCGTTGACGGCGATGCGGATCTGCCGCCGTTTCAGGAGCACGGTGCTGCTGTCGGCGGCGATCTCGGTCGGCTGTTTTTTCACGGGCATGTTCCTTTCCTATCTGTATTCGATTCCCACCGGATCGTGCATCGTGATCGTCAATATGGCGCTTTTCGCCGCCGCCGTCGCCGGCTCGCACTTTCACGGGTTCCGGCGGCCGCAGTGACGCAGGCGGGCTGAAAAGGACGATGAAAGAAATGATGAAATTCAGAGGAAAAAGCGCGTTTGGGGCGTTTCTGCTGGCGCTGCTCGCGCCGGCTCTTTTCGCCGCCGTGCCTCTGCCGGAAGAGGAGGCGGAGAAGCTGGAGGACTATCTGGCGGAGATCGACGCCCAGGCGGGGATGCTGATCCTCGAGGGGCCGGACATCTCGCTTTACAACTATCCTCACGACATCGAGAAGGACCGCGCCGCCTTCGATCCGCGTAAAATCGACATCGTCGTCGGCAACCGCCTCTACATGACCCAGATCAACGACTGGTTCCTGAACTTCGACAAATACGCGGGCAAGTCGGTGGAGATCGAGGGCTTTTACATGGACTTCGACGGCTTCACCTACGTGGGGCGCAAAGGGCCGATCTGCCCGTTCTGCACGGGCGGATACGTGAACTTCGAGTTCAAGTACGACCGCGACCTGTCGGCGCTCCAGTCCGAAAAGTCATGGGTCAAGGTGCGCGGTATCCTGCGCGAGGGCAGCGTGCCCTCCGTCTTCGAAAAGGACACGATGGAGCCTTTTTACTACATCGAGGCCATCACGGTCGAAAAGATGCCCAAAGTCGGCAAAGCGACCGTGCGCGACTGATACTATTTCTCAATTAAAAGGCTGAACCCAAGGGCGTTGCGAGGAAGATTCACAAAGCGAGCTGCGCAGACTGCGCAGCAGTCGAGGTAGTTCGAGCGACTGAACTCCCCCGCAGCGTCTTGAAACTATGTTAGTGCTTTTTATCAAGAAATAGTATGAGCGCCGCTGTAAAAGAACGGGAGCCTGAACCCTGCTCAAAGAGCAAGGGACAGGCTCCCGTTTTTCGTGGCGCGCCGCGTTTTTTATGGCTCAGCGTTCAAAGCCGAGCAGGCGAGCCGGCGTGTCGCGGAACATCATGCCCAGTTCGGCGTCGTTGAAGCCCTGCGCCGCGAGCAGATTCGCGTATTGTAAAAGTCCCTCGTCGGAGTAGGGCGATTGCGGTTGCCCGAAATCGGTGGAAAGGATCACCCGTTCCACGCCTACGGCCCGGATCTGCGCGGCGATCGTCTCGATGGGCGTGCGTTTGTAATAGGTCGTGAAGTAACAATGTTCGACGATCGCCCCCAGCGCCGCGGCCTCGCGCTGCTGGTCCGTTGTGTAAACGTCGGCAGGATTGTCGGCGTGCGTCAGGATCACCTGACAGCCCGTCTTTGCGCCGGCGCGTGCCAGCGCCAGTCCTTCCGCGGCGCTGACATGCCCCGTGCCGACCAGCATCCCGCAGCGTTTCGCCGTTTCCAGCACCGCGAGCGCTTCGGGAACCAAGTTTCCCCGACCGTCAAGGACGTCAATGCGCCTGCTCGGATCCGCGCCGGGCGTTCCGTTTTGCTTGCGGAATTCCTGATAGCTGCGCGAGTCCATCGTCGGGAACCAGACGATTCGGCCGCCCATCTTGCCGCTGGCGGCGACTGCTTCGGGATTGAGCCCGCCGACTGAGTTGTTCAGCGTCACGCCGCCGGCGAAATGCAGTTGTGCAAATTGCTCGTTCAGCAGCGCCGCGCGAGCCGCCGTGTCGGCGTAGTGGCATTTGATCAGAGCCCCCGCCAGCCCGGCGTCGCGAAAGCGCCGCGCCAGTTCGAGATCGCTGCATTTGCGCGCCGTCACGTCGGGCGAAGTGTGGACGTGCATCTCGTAAGCGCCGCGAAGACAGTCTCTCATGTGTTGTGCCTCCAGTTCGTCGCGAAAAAGCGCGCCCTCACAGCCCGCAGCGGGCGTACCGAGGGCGCGCTTTTCGGAAATCCAGTTTTTAATAGGGCAGATAGAAAGGGATGACGGCGACAATGACCAGATAGGTTACCAGCAGCATCGGCAGTCCTGCTTTGATGTAGTCCATGAACCGGTACTGCGTCCAGCCGACGGTCATCATGTTCTGCGGGGCGGCGAAAGGCGTGGCGTAAGACGCGGCGCCGGCCAGCGTGATGATCATGCAGATGGGATAAGGACTGACGTTGATCGCTTTGGCGATGGAAACGCCGATGGGCATGAACAACATGATCGTGGGAATATTGGACATCACCTGAGTGAGAATTACGGCGGCGATGAAGATCACCGTCGTGATCATGAACGTACTGGGATGTTCGCCGAGGATCTGCAAGATCAGTTCAGCCATGGCGGCGCCGGCGCCGCTTTTCTGCACGCCTGTGGAAATGGCGGTCAACGAACCGACCAGCAGCATGCAGTTCCAGTCGATGGCGGCGATGGCTTCCCGAACGGTCATGCACTTGGTGCCCATGATAACCAGCGAGCCGATCACCGCCGCCACGTGCATGGGCATCTTCTTGGGACTCAGCGCGATGACTACCAACAGGGCGGCCATGGTGATGCAGGCGATGGCGGCCTTGTTTTTGTCGAAGGGTTTCTTCTCGACCTTGGCGAACTCGGGGACATATCCCGTGTCGGGCAGGAACTTCATGCCCACGAAAGTGAAGTACAGCGTGCCGAGAACGCAGATGCCGAGACCAAAGGGCGTGATGCCGAAGAACCCGAACGGCGTCAGGCCGAGGTCGGCCATGGCGTTGGCCGCGGAAGCGTTGGAACCGACGCCGACCAGCGTCACGAAGCCGCCGAATTGAGCGCCGAAAAGCAGCGCCATCAACGTGCGCGAAGGGCCGCAGCCAGCGGAGAAACACATGGCCGTGACCAGCGGGGCCATGGCCGTCATCACGCCGATGTTGCTGCACACCGAACTGAGGGCGCAGGAAACGATCAGCGTGGCGAGGACGATGTTGCGCTCGCTTTTTCCCGTGATCTTCACCATCTTTTCGCCGATGATGTCGGTCAGGCCGGTGTGGAACAGCGACGATCCGACGATCATCATGCCGGCCAGCAGCACGATGGTGTTGCTGTTGTAGCCCTTGAAGATGTCGCCGACGGGAATAATGCCCGCGTAGGCGTAAGCGATCGAAGCTCCGATGGCAGTGACGAGGATGGGCACCGGCTCCCAGATGAACAGAACGATCGTGGCGGCGAGAATGATCAGCGCGATTGCCATTTGGCTCATGATGGTGTCTCCTTTGGCGTTATTTGGCGAGCTTACGCGGGATACGCGCCGTCGATGATCTCGCAGCCTTTTTCTTCCAGCTTCTTGTCGACCCAGTCGCGCTTGGCGTGCCCCTCCTGAGCCGCCTTCAGCTTGCTTTGGTCCTGTTCCATGAACTTTCGCGCCGCTTCCAGCACCCTTTCGGCATCCTGGCGGGGAATGACGATCACGCCGTCGGGATCGCCGACGATGATGTCGCCGGGATTGACCATGATGCCGCCGCAGGCGATGGGAACGTTGATCTCGCCGGGCCCCTCCTTGAAGGGGCCGCCGGGCGTGGTGCCCGTCGCGTAGAACGG
This sequence comes from Pyramidobacter sp. C12-8, assembly GCF_002007215.1. GTDB lineage: Bacteria > Synergistota > Synergistia > Synergistales > Dethiosulfovibrionaceae > Pyramidobacter. Next base: position 128,131 of record NZ_MUHX01000001.1, read on the forward strand.
CACGCCGCCGTCATAAAGGCTGTCGATGTCGCGCATCGGTCCGTCGAAGACGAAACCGGCCACGCCGCGCGATTTGGCGTAGGCGGCCATGACCTCGCCCATCAGGGACTGGCTGCGGTCCCCCTCGTTGGAAACGACGACCACGTCGCCGGGTTCGATCATGTTCAGCGCTTTGTGCAGCATCAGATTGTCGCCGGGACGGGCCTTGACGGTCAGCGCCACGCCGACCATGTTGCCGTCGCCGGGCTTTGTCATCAGATGAATGTCGGAGTGGATGGCGCAGAGGCGGTTCATCGTATCGGCGATGTTGGAGGCGGGAATGTGACGGAACGCCTCGACGAGCTCTTGGGGCGGCAGGTTCCTTTTGGTGTACACGCGAAATCCTACGGACATGTGAAAAACTTCCTTTCTAAATAAGAGACAGATTTTAAGTGAGAAAACGCAGCCGAAGAAATGTTTACAGCTCTTCTTCCTCGGTATGGCTCTCCTCTTCGGCCAGGGAGGAGACGTTGCGGATTTTGCGCCAGCGGAAGATGAAGGGCGTCACGAAGGAGACGGCGGCGAGGATCAGAAAAACGCAGGAAATCGGCTTGCCGAAGAAGAACGACCATTTGCCGTCGCCGATCAGCATGGCTTGCTCGAAGTTGGCTTCGATCATCGGCCCGAGGATGAAGCCCAGCACGACGGGGGCCGTGGGCGTCCTGATCGTTTTCAGGAAATATCCCAGCAGGCCGAACGCCAGTACGACCCAGATGTCGAAAGGCTCGTTGCGCAGCGCATACGCTCCGACCGTGCCGAGAATGAGGATGCCGCCGGAGAGCACCGTGGGCGAAATCTTCAGGATCCTGGGGAAAATCCTCACGCCGCCGAGGCCGATGGCGAGGAAGAAAAAGTGGGCGATGCCGAGGCTGAGGAACAAGCTGTAAATCAGCGGCGCCTGTTCCTGGAACAGGAACGGTCCGGGCTTCAGTCCCTGGATCGTCAGAGCGCCCAAGAAGATGGCCGACACCGCGTTGCCGGGGATTCCCAGCGTCAGCAGCGGCACCAGAGAACCGCCGACGACGGCGTTGTTCGAAGTTTCCGTGGCGACGACGCCGTCCATGCAGCCCGTGCCGAACTCTTCCTTGTGCTTGGAAAAACGCATCGCTTCGTTGTAGGAGATGAACGTGGCGATGCTCGTTCCGGCGCCGGGAAGGATGCCGACGAACGTGCCGATCACCGCCGAACGCAGCAGATTCACCCAGCGTCTGGCAAACTCGCGCAGCGGCGGCACCTTGCCCGTCAAAGCGTTCATGCTCGACTCTTTCGCCTTTTTGACCACCATGTCGATCGCCTGTGGGAACGAGAACAGGCCGATCAGACAGGGTACGATCTCGATGCCGCCGTACAGGCCGGGAATGCCGTCGGCGAAACGCGGATAGCCCGTCAGCGGATCAGTGCCGAAGGTGCCGAGGAACATCCCCAGCAGCCCGGCAAAGAGACCGCGCGACATGGACTTGCCCGAGATGCTGGAGATGATCGTGATGCCGAAAACCATCACCGCGAAGTACTCGGCCGGGCCGAAAGACAGCGCTACCTTGGCCAGCGCCGGCGCGCAGAAGCTCAATACTGCGACGCTGAACAGCCCGCCGATGAACGAACTGATCGCTGCGATGCCGAGAGCCTCCACGGCGCGTCCCTTCTGCGCCATCGGATAGCCGTCCAGCGTCGTTGCCGCGCCGGCGGGAGTGCCCGGCGTGTTGATGAGGATGGCCGTGATGGCGCCGCCGTAGACGGAGCCGCAGTAAATGCCGCAGAGCATGGCGAATCCCGAGGCGGGCGCCATGCCGTAAGTGAGAGGCACCGCCAGCGCCACGCCCATCGTCGAGGTCAGACCGGGCAGCGCGCCGATCACGATGCCGACCGCCGTGCCGATAAAGTTTGAGAGCAGCACGCTGGGAACCAGGGCGAGTTTCAAAGCTTCGAGCCAATCTAACATATGCGTCGCTCCTTCCTAATCGGGCAGAACGTTTGCCAGCAGTCCGGCCGGCAGCAGGACCCCGAGAACGTTGTGGAACACGTAGTACAGCAATCCGGCAAAGACCGCCGCGATGAGGACGTGGCTGACCTTCAGCCTGCGCTCGATCACCGCCATCCAGATGCCATAGAAAAGAAACGTCGCCACGATAAAGCCGAGAGCGTGAAACGACAACAGATAGCAGAAGAACGAGCCGATGGAAAAGTACTTGTTGAAACGGATCTCGTCGGCGGAGCCCTGCGACGTGTTGCGGATCTTCCAGGCGTAATACAGCGAGGTCAAGGCGCACAGCCCCATCAGGACCAGCAGCGCCTGCGGATAAGCGCGCACTTCGGCGGGCTCGTACAGCGATCGCCATAAGAAAAACAGGACGAAAACGACCTCGAGGGAAAGCGTTCTGACAAGAAACACGGGATTTTCCTCCTTCGCTGTGAAAAAGAGGGTCCCTGCGGGAACGAGGAACCCTCTTCATCGGTCGAAAAACTACTTGTTCGTCTTCACGCCGGTCTCGGCGATCACTTCGGCGATGTCCACCTTCTGCTGATCGACCAGCGCCGTGAAGTCGGCGCGGTTCATCCACATGTTGGCGGGCAGCCCCGCTTTGCTGTAAGCGTCGACGAACTCAGGATCGGCAAACGCCTTCAGGAAAGCCGCTTCGATCGCGGCCACCGCTTCTTCGGGCGTTCCCTTGGGAGCGACAAGACCGCGCCAGGGGCCGTCCACAACCTCGATGCCCTTTTCGGCGGCGATGGGCAGTTCGGGATACTCCTCGAGACGCTTGGGAGCCAGCGTCAGCAGATAGGCGACCTGGCCGCTGCGCACCTGCTCGGAAAGCTCGGAAGGCGAGACGATCGTCAGGTCGACGTGGCCGCCCAGCATGGCCGTAATGGCCTGAGAACTGCCGTTGGTGGGCACGCAGACCCACTTCAGTCCGCTCTTCTTGAGCACGCGGAGCACGGCGAGGTGGTCGCTGGCCATGGCGCCGGAGACGCTGATCTTGACGCCGCCGGGGTTGGCCTGCGAGGCGGCGACAAGCTCTTCCCATGTCTTGAAGCGCTCGCTCAGGCAGGCGATCGTTTCCGGTTCGTACACCATATTGACGATGGGCGTAAAGGAATCGACCGTGAAATTGGTCTTCTTGGTCAGGGGCGCTATGACGACGCTGGGCCCCACTTCGCTGAGCGTATAACCGTCGGGGCGGGATTTGGCGACTTCGGCATAACCGGTCACGCCGCCGCCTCCGGGACGATTCTCGACCGCCATGGGCTGGCCGAGATATTTTTCGGCGACCTTTGCCGCCAGACGGGTGGTCATGTCGGCGGCGCCGCCGGCGGCGAAGGGAACGATGATCTTGACGGGCTTGGCGGGATAGTCGGCGGCGAAACCGCACGCGGGGATTAGAAACGCTGCTGTTGCGACAAGTAAAGCCGAAATGCGACGATTCATTTTCATTACGGGATCCTTCCTTTCGGTTTCAGATTTTAAAGCGGATCGGGATCATGTCCCGTGTCCGCCCAAAGCTGGAATTTATTTGTACTCTTTTTTCTCCCAAATGGAATAGATCGCTTCCATGGTTTGGGGCGCTACGCCGCTCAGTTCCTTGTTCATCCCAAGCGCCGCCGAACGGGCCAGACGCTCCTTGGCTCCGGCGGCGACCAACGGCTCGACGCCGACTTCTTTCATCAGTTCCATCGACTCGCCCACCTCGAAAGAACGCCGCTCCGAGTGGATCAGGTCGGCGCCGGCCATCCGTCGGGCAATGTCCTTGAACGACTCTTTGTCCATCGTGCCGGCGACGGAGTCCATGATGCGCTCCTCGACGCCGCATTTGCGGGCGAACAGGAACGTTTCGACAACCAGCGCTTCGAAGCCTTTCATGAAAACGCTGCGCACCAGCTTGATGCGCGAGGCTTCGCCGGCTTTCGAGCCGGCGCCGGCCAACGCGATCTTCATGCCGTAGGGCGTCATCGCCTCTTTCCAGCGTTCTGCGCCGTCGCCGGAGGCGAGCATCGGCACCTTGTGAGCGGAGACGACCAGCGAGCCGAGCATGGCCGAGTCCACGTACTGCGCTTTTTTCCCGGCGAACAGAGCCGCTTCCTTTTCTTTGACGTGGGGCAGCGCCGTGGTCACATCGACGAACAGCTGGCCTTCCTTCGCGAAAGGCAGCAGCCCCTCGGCCGTGGAGGCGGTGAAGCGCGCCGGCACGCAGATGACGACGATGTCGCAATTCTTCACGACCTCTTCGGCCGACGCTGCCGCCGCGACGCCGGCGTCGGCGCAGCGCTTGAGCACCGTGTCCTTGTACGCGCCGCCCATGTCGAGCGCTACGTCAAAGGCGCGAATGTCCCCGATCCCTTCGCTCTTCAGCCCCTTGCCCATGTGGTAGGCCGCTTCGCCGAAACCGATGTAGCCAAGTTTTACGCTCATCACATCGTCCTTCTTTCCTATATTTGAAAAAAAGATATTTAATAACTGAAATTATACTATCAGCAGATTATAGTCTTGTCAATCAAAAGAACGCTCTCCCATCGATTAATATACAGTATACATTCAAGGCTGCCGTTACTCGCACAGTCTGGCGGAACAAGTTGGAAGAACATCAAAAAAGAGAAGCGGGACGGCGCGCCGGAGACAATCTCAGCGTGCCGTCCCGCTTCTTTCGTGCGAGAGTCATGTTTTTCATTCGTATTTCCGCCGCGGATTTTTGGGGAACCAGCCTTTTCTGACGCGTTTTGCCTGAGCTTTCAGCTCGACGACGCTCCACAAATTGGTGGCGCCGAGAAAGGCGAGGATAGGCGAGGCGACGCCGCGCAGGCAGGCGGAAGCGGACAGGCAGATCAGCCCGGCCACGGCGAATAGCGGCCAGACGCGCGTCCCGAACCAATATTCCGCCTTGATCACGAGCGGATGGTAGGCGGCGATGATCAGCAGCGAAGCGGCGGCGAGAACGACGCCCTCATAGTTCAGATTCACCGCGCGGCGTCCTTCCGCGACGTCGGAAACGCCCGCAGCCCCTTGCCCGCGTAATAGGAAATGAAAATGAACAGCGCCATGATGGAGAAATAGCTGAACAACACCGCGAGATCGCTCTGCGTTTCGTCGAAGAAAGCGAACTGGCTGCGCAGCGTCAGGAATCCCCACACGTTCATGCGTCCGAAGGCGCGTGCCCCGCAGACGGCCAGCGCCGCCGCGCCGAAACGCATCAGCCAAGCGGCCGCGCCGCGATGGCCCTTGACCTCGAAGACGGCGCGCGTCATGCCTATGACCATGCTCCAGTGCAGGCCGATGTGGACGCTCATGAGCACCATGCCCCAGTAGGACGCGGCCAGATGCAGCGTACGGGCCGCGCCGACGCCGCGGGTGATGTCGAGGAAGGCGAAAACCGTCCCCGAGATCATCACGCCCGTGATCGTGATCACCGCGGCGTCGAGCAGCACCAGCAGGATCGCGAAGTCTTGCAGTACGCGCAGAAGCGTGTAACGCCCGCTGAGAAAGCGCGCGAACCAGTGCCGGTTGAGGACGGCGTGAACGATGAAAAGCACGCCGATAAGGGTGCCGAGGACCTCGTGGGCAACGTCGCCGACGACCTGATAGGCCAGCAGCGCGACCATCAGCGCCGTCATCGCGAAATCCACGGCAAGGCGCGTAAGCGCGTTGGCGTTCATGAAATTTTCTCCTCCTTGAATAAATCAGAAGATCTGCGGTCAAAGATTCTGCGCCGGCAGATCGTCGCGGTCGCGCGTACGGTAATAGCGCAGCCGCGCAGAGGTCTGCTGGGCGATCTGCCCTGTCAGCGAACCGCAGACGATGCCGCTGACCAGCAGAAACGGCAGGTAGGAGAGCAGCCCCGCGGTCTGCGTCACGGCAATGGCGGCCGCCAGCTGCCCGACGTTGTGCAGCGCGCCGCCGGCGGCGCTGCACAGCCACAGGCGACGTTCCGGGATGACGCGGCGCAGCGGCAGCGTGCCGGCCAAACAGAGCATTCCGCCCGACAGGCTGAAGATCAGTGCGGCCGCATTGCCGGTGAGCAGCGCGCCGAGCAAAATGCGGGCCAGCAGCACCAGCAACGTTTCGCGAGCGGTGCAGTGGTAGAGCGCCCAGACAGTGACGACGTTGGCCAGCCCCAGCTTGGCGCCGGGCACGGGGATGGGCGCGGGCAGAGCCATCTCGGCGGCGAAGAGGATCAGCGACAGCGCCGTGAGCAGCGCCAGTCGGGCGAAGTTTTTCGTGTTCATCTTTCCCTCCTATTGCGACAGACTGTCGAGCTCGCCCTCGCTGCGCGGCGCGTAGCGCACCGTCAGTCCGTGCGGCAGGCAGATCAGCGGTAGCGAGGCCGAGCGCAGCCAGCCCATTCTTACGCAGTCCTGCCCCGGACAGTCGGCGCACAGCACTTTGACGCGTCCTCGTTCGACGAGCAGGCGGTTATAACCGCCGCCGGGAGCGCGGATGTCGATGGTGCGCGAACCCGTTTCGCGGCTCAGGTCGAGGCGGGCGATCACTTTGCCGCGCTGCACGATCTCGACGATCCGGCCGGGTGGCGCGAACCAGCGCCACAGGCACCAGCCGATCAGGAGCAGCAGGGCGGCGGGGATGAATTTTTTCATCGCCGCACCACCGTCACTTTCGCGTCCGCGTAAGCGGGATCGACGGCGAAGCGCGCGTTCAGATCCTCGCTGACCCACAGTTCGCCGTCTTCGGCGAGCAGCACGAAGCCGGGACTGCCGTGTTCTTTCCAAAACGCGGCGGTTTTTTCCGCGCCCATGACGAAGTATGCTGTGGACATCGCGTCGCAGATTCTGCCTTCGGGGCCGACAGCCGTGGCGGAGATCACCCCGCTGCGCGCCGGGGCGCCCGTGCGCGGATCGAGGATGTGCCAGTAGATCTGGCCGTCGGGGCCGGTGAAGAAACGTTCGTAGCCGCCGGAAGTGACGACGGCCTCCGCCGCCGTGCGCAGCACGCCGATCAGGCCGCCGTCGGGGGACTTGATGCCGATGCGCCATCTTTGGCCGTCGGGGCGCACCCCTAGCGTCTGCACGTTGCCGCCCAGGTTGACCAGCGCCGATTCAACGCCCGCGGCGGCCATGGCGGCCAACGCTTCGTCGCCGGCGAATCCTTTGCCGACGGCGCCGAGGTCGAGCATGCTGCCTTCGTCGAGGCGCAGCGTTCGTCCAGAGAGGTGGACGCGCTCCGCGCCGGCGAGTTTGAGCAGTTCCGCCAATTCGGCGGCTTCGGGCACGCGGCGTTCCTCCGTCGTGAAGCCCCAGGCGCGCAGCGCGGGATAGAGCGTGGGGTCGAACGCGCCGTCCGTCAGGGCGTTCATGCGCAGTGCGAAGGCCGTCAGCGCTGCCGCGTCTTCGCCGACCTGTACCGGCGCGCCGCCGGCGGCGTTGAGGCGGCCGACGTCGCTGCGCGGATCGGTGACGGACAGCTCGCTTTCGATCTGTTTGACGCGCGCGCGGGCCAGCGACAGCGCCCTCTTGCCGCGGGGCCCGTACGCCGTCAGCGTGATCGGCGTGTCCATGGCGTAGAAGCTCACGCTGTGTTTCCGAGTTTTTGCGAATTGGTTCCAGCCGATCCATCCCCCCAGCGCCAACAGGGCGACGGCCGCAAAACTGAGAATTCTTTTCATGACGTTTCCGCCTTTTTGCGCCAGTCCTCGCCCGTGGAAAGCCGGAGCTGACGATTTTCTTCCGTGATTATGGTAGCACGCCGGCCGTTTTCCGAAAAGAGTCTTGCATTGTCCAAAACGGCGATTATAATAGAGGCATCTCAAAGCAGAGTAAAAACCGATGCGTCAAGTGCCGGCTGAACGGGGAGTTGACAGCTGGACGAAAAGCCTTCCGGGCTTGCGGTGTCGGGTTTTGCATCCCGCTGCTGCATATCGGGCGAGTCCGCCTCCTTATGTAGTAAGAGGAAATTACTGCGAAGGAGGCGCTTTTGTATGATGACATCAGGCAATCCGCGTTCGTTGGGCGCTGGCGAAAACCGTTGGCTCGCTTCGCTGCGCGAGTTCCGTTCCATCCGCGTGGTGGCGTTCTGCGGCGTCATGTGCGCGCTGGCCGTGATCCTCCGCGCCGTGGCCACCATTTCCCTTGGGCCGTATCTGAGGATCGGCCTGTCGGGCTTCCCGAACCAAGTGGTCGACTACCTCTTCGGCCCCGCCGCGGGGGCTTTGTTCTCCGGCGCGCTGGAAGTGATCAAGTTCATGATCAAACCCGAGGGCGTTTACTTTCCGGGTTTCACGCTCAGCGCCGTTCTGGCCGGCGTGATCTACGGCACGGTGCTGTACCGCCGCCCGCTCACGGTGACGCGCGTGTTCGTCGCCCATCTGCTCGTCAAGCTGATCGTCAACCTCGGCTGCAACACGCTGTGGCTCGTGATCCTCTACAAAAAAGCCGTGTGGGCCATTTTCCCCGCGCGCGCCATGACCAACCTGATCTGCCTGCCCGGCGACGTGCTGGTCACCTATCTGCTGCTGAAAACCGTCGAGCGCGCGATCCTGCCGCTTTTCGGCGGGCGTTTTTCGGGGCGCACATAAAAAACAGGCCGACCCTGCGGGGCCGGCCTGTTTTTTGGGGGAGGCTTTATCATTCTGATTCTTGATAGAAAGTATCGACATAGTTTGCCGGGTGCTGCGAGGGAGATCCGATAGAAGAGGCAGTGGACCTGTTCATTCTTCTTTCCGTTGATCCGGCGCTGAAAGCGAGATTCATAAACAAACGTGTTTGGTTCAATATCAAAACGGGGATTTGAGCTGATGGTTTATGCCGCTTCTCAATTTGTTGCAGACATAGAACCGTTTCTGTTTTACGTGCAGCATAAACTTAATGTGAAATGTTATTAATTAAAGTATTTTATTCTGAATATAATCAAAAGGGGATGGTTGTTTTTTTATATTCAGTTTGTATAATATGGTAGGATTTGTCCGTATAAAAAGGGTATCCGTAATTTCTTAAAAGGGAGATGAGAAAAATGTCACGTGAGAAGGATGTTGCAAGAGGGCAGTGGAAGTCCAAGTTCGGCTTCTTGATGGCGGCGATCGGTTCTGCCGTTGGCTTGGGCAACCTCTGGGGGTTCCCCTATAAGATGGGAAAAAGCGGCGGCGGGGCGTTCCTGGTCGTGTACCTGGCAGTGGTCCTGTTGGTCGGTGTTGTCATTATGCTTGGAGAGTTGGCCCTGGGACGCAAGACCGGTAAGGGCGCCGTGGAGGCCTATCAGGCTCTCTCGAAGAAGTTCGCCTGGGTGGGATATCTGGGCGTGGCTTCGCCGTTTATCATTCTCGCTTTTTACAACGTCTTGGGCGGCATGGTCTTGAAGTACATGGTCGCTTTCGTCGAATCGATGTTCTCGGGGGGCGCGAATTTCGCGAACATCAAAAGCGGCGCTTACTTCGGAGAGTTCATCTGCAGCGGCTCCGACATGCTCCTCTATCTGGCGATCTTCCAGGTCCTCAACATCGTGGTCGTCATGAGCGGCGTCGAAAGCGGCATCGAGCGCTTCAACAAGTACGCCATTCCCGCCCTTGCCATCATTCTCGTCGGGCTGGCCGCTTACGTCTACACCTTCCCAGGCGCTGAGAAGGGTTTGGACTTCATGTTCAAGCCGAACTTCGCGGTATTCTCGGATCCTGAGATCGGCTTTTTCAAGGTCTTGAAAACGGCGGCAGGGCAGATGTTCTTCTCTCTGTCTCTCGGCATGGGAGTCATGATCACCTACGGTTCCTACCTGTCGAAGGAGCAGGATCTCTCCCGGGAGATGTACATCATCCCGCTGGCCGACACCATCATCGCGGTCCTGGCCGGTATGGTCGTCATGCCGGCGTGCTTTGCCTTCGGCCTTGCCCCTGCCGGCGGCCCCTCGCTGCTCTTTGTGTCTCTGCACGAGGTCTTCGTGACCGGTATGGGAGGCTTCAGCGGTTCCTTTGTGGGATTCCTCTTCTATTTCCTGGTATTCCTGGCCGCCATTTCCTCCTCGATGTCCCTGCTTGAAGTCTGCGTAGCCTACTTGCTTGACCGTCAGATCCGCAAGGGGAAGGCCCCCGCGCGCGCCACAACGACCATTGTCCTCGCGGCGGTGCTCTTTGTCGTGAGCTTCCCCGTCGCGCTGGACGGGCTGGGCAGCAACGTAGCCGGCGGCGCGGCGATGAACAGCCCCGGCGTGATGATGCCTCTCGGCTCTCTGCTCATGAGCGTCATGTTCGGCTGGGTTGTGGGTACGAAGGTCATTGCCGACGAAGTGGCCCTCACGCCTGGCAAGAAACTCCGCTTTGAGTGGTTGGTAGATCTCTGCTTCAAGGTCATCGTGCCCGTTATCCTCGTCGTGGTGCTTCTGGCTCAGCTGCAGGACTTCGGGCTCATCTAGGGGATCTTCGAAAAACGTTCGGGTTCATATGGGGACCGGCATCGCGCACTCCAAGCGCGATGCCGGCCTTTTCTTTCCCTGCCCTTTTCGTTTTTTCAGTCATAGCGGCGGCGGGGATTGCGCGGATATTTGCCGTCGCGGACGCGTCGCGCCTGTTCCTTGATCTCGGCGATGGCCCAGAGGTTGACGGCCCCCGTAAAAGCAGCCAGATAACAGCCCGTGCCGCTGAGAAACAGCGAAGCTCCGATCAGCGCCGCGCCGGCGATCAGAAACAGCGGCCAGACGCGCTCGGAAAACCAGTATTCGCCCCAGATCACCACGGGATAATAGGCTCCCATGATGAACAGCGAGGCGGCGCCCAGCGCCGGGCCGGCCAAGTTCAGTTCCATGCCGCGTACCTCCGTGGATTTTCGGCGCTTGAAAAACGCCGGAATTTTTTGTAGATTACGTGCGGAAACGTCATTATTGTATCACCCCAAGGAGGAGAAAAACGTGAAAATCGCCGCACTCGATACGCCGTCGCTGCTGATCGATCGCGAGATCATGCGGGACAACATGCGGTTCATGCTCGATTACGCCGCCCGCCACGGCGTCAGGCTGCGCCCGCACACAAAAACGCACAAGATGCCCGCCGTGGCGCGCCTGCAGGTGGAAATGGGCGCGAGCGGCATCGCCGTGGCCAAAGTCGGCGAAGCCGAAGCCATGGCTGCCGCGGGGCTGGACGACATCTTCATCGCCAACGAAATCGTCGGCGCGCGGAAATGGGAGCGCATCCGCGCCCTGGCGCAGCGCGGCGTGAAAGTCGGCTTCGGCGTCGACAGTCCCGAGACGCTGCCCGGCATCCAAAAAGTTTTCTCCGGCGCCGACCGTCCCGCCGAAGTGCTGATCGAGATCGAAGTGGGCGAGCGGCGCTCGGGCGTCGTCGAGGAAAGCGGTTTCGCCGCTTTGCTGGAGGAGATCCGCCGCTGTCCTGCGGTGCGGTTCAAGGGGATCTTTTCGCACGACGGCAACAGTTATGGCGCCAAAGACCGCGAGGATCTGGTCCGTATCGCCGTCGGCGCGCAGGAGCGCACGCTGCGCTTCGCCCGCCTCGCCGCGGCGGCCGGCATGCCCTGCGAGACCGTCAGTTACGGGGCCACGCCGACTTTTATGAACGAAGTGCCGATCCTCGGCGGCATCACCGAACTGCGCCCCGGCACGTTCATCTTCATGGACGCCTCGCAGGGGCACGCCATCGGCACGCTGGCGCGCTGCGCCGCCACCGTGCTGGCGACCGTGATCAGCCGCCCCACGGCGGAGCGCGTCATTCTCGACGTCGGCGCCAAGGGACTGACCATGCAGCTCCGCAGCGAAGGCGTCTGCGCCACGCCGGGACACGGCACGCTGCTCGAGCATCCCGGCGTGCACATCGACAAAGTCTTCGACGAACACGCCATCGTCAACGACGCGGCGTTCCGCGAAAAGGTGCGCGTCGGCGACCGCGTGCGCGTCATCCCCGTGCACATTTGTCCTGTGTGCAATCTGTATGAATATGCCTACCTGGTCAGCGGCGACGAGGTGATCGACCGTCTGCCCGTGAGCGCGCGCGGCAAACTGCAATAGAAGCGGAGCGGCGGAGCCGTTCTTCGGCAGAAGTCTTTTTGGAAACGGCAAAAATGAAGAGGCGCTGATGCGCGTCAGAGTCTGGATCGAAGACTGTTTCTTGAGGATAATGTTCCACGTGGAACAATGAAAACATTCGCCGGTCGATGAGTCGAATCTCATCGACCGGCGAACGCTTTTTCGTCTTTTGGAAAGTCTCCGTTTATTTGCTCCAGCGGATCAGCAGGCCGTCGCAGGGGAGTTTCTGCACGTCCTTGAGATGGTAATATTGCGGGAATCCCGTCAGGTCGTCCGTGCCGGCCATGGTCAGGGCGCCGCGCGTGCCGTCCACGGCGGGAGCGACGACGATGCTGATCTCGTCGGCGAGCCCGCGGCGGATGAACTCGCCGTTGATCTGCGAACCGCCGCCGATGACGAACGTTTCGACGCCGCAGAGCGACTTGATCTTTTGCAAAAACAGTTCGAGGTCGAGATCGTCTTTGCCGGCGACGATGTAGGGCATCTGCAGATCGTTCAGATAGGCGAGGAACTCGGGCGCGCATTTTTCGGTGATCACCTCGACGATGGGCATGCGGCGCCCGGCGTAGTCCATGACGTTGCTCGGCCACCTCAGCTTACCCCAACGGTCGAAGGCGACGCAGATGATCGTGCCCTCGGGATAGCGGTACGCCGTGTCCTCGTACGTCACCGGCACGCCTTTGTACTTGGAAAGGTCGACTTCAGTCTTGGAAAGATCGACTTCAAGCCCGCTCTGGCAGGTCGTGCGTCCCAGCCCGTAAGCCTGGCCGTAGCTGAGCAGCAGGCGGTCGTATTCATCGCCGACCTTGTCGTAGTCGGCGCTCGGCTCGAACTCGACGTCGATCTTGCCGTCGATGGTCGTCATCATGTGGCAGATCACTTTTGCCCGGTCTTTCATCAATAACAGCTCCTTTGCCGAAGATGTTCAAACCTGAAGCGGTTCGATTATAGCCGATACCTTGCCGCCGAAGGATGTTTTTTTATCGCTCCGGCCGTTTTTTGTCCTGCGGCCGGCAGCCGTCGCAACCGCGGCAGCTGCCGCAATCGCCGGAACGCCGCCGGGTTCGCAGGGCAAGGAAGACGGCGGCGCCGATAACGCCGAGCGTCAGCCAGCTGGCGGCGTTCATCACGCCCACCCCAGCAGCGCGCCGGCCAGCCTGACGGCGTAAGCGCACAGCCACGCCGCGGCGCACTGGCCGACGACGATGCCGGCTGCCCAGCGTCCGCCCAGTTCGCGCCTGATCGCGGCGACGGCGGCCACGCAGGGCGTATAAAGCAGGCAGAACACCAGCAGCGCCGCGGCCGAGAGCGGCGAGATCAGCGCCAGCAGACGCTCCGTGCTGCCGAGCATGACCGTCAGCGTGGCGACGACGCTCTCCTTGGCGATGAAGCCCGTCACCAGCGCCGCGGACACGCGCCAGTCGCCGAAGCCCAGCGGCGCGAACAGCGGCGCGACGAAGCCGGAGACGGAGGCGAGCATGCTGTCCTGCGAATCGGCGACCGCGTTCAGATGAAAGTCGAACGTTTGCAGGAACCAGATCGCGATCGTGGCCATGAAGATGATCGTGAAAGCGCGCTGCAGGAAGTCCTTCGCTTTGTCCCACATCAGCCGCAGCACGTTCTTCAGAGCGGGCAGGCGGTAGTTGGGCAGCTCCAGCACGAAGGGCACCGCCTCGCCCTTGAAGACCGTGTTCTTGCTCAGCAGAGCGGCGAGGACGGCGATGACGATGCCGAGCGCGTACAGCCCGATCATGATCAGGCCGCTGTGCCGCGGGAAGAACGCCGCCGTGAAGAAACCGTAGATCGGCAGCTTGGCCGAACAGCTCATGAACGGCGTCAGCATGACGGTCATGCGCCGGTCGCGCTCCGACGGCAGCGTGCGGCTGGCCATGACGGCCGGCACCGTGCAGCCGAAGCCGATCAGCATCGGCACGATGCTGCGTCCCGACAGGCCGATGCGGCGCAGCAGATGATCCATGACAAACGCCACGCGCGCCATGTAACCGCTGTCCTCCAGCATGGACAGGAAGAAAAACAGCACGACGATGATCGGCACGAAACTGACGACGCTGCCCACGCCGCCGAAAACGCCGTCGACCACCAGCGAGCGAACGGCCGGATTGACATCCAGCGACGCCAGCAGCGCTGAGACCTCTGCGGTCAGCGCGCCGATGCCCTGTTCGAGAAAGTCCTGCAGCCAGGCGCCGACGACGTTGAACGTCAGCCAGAACACGGTGCCCATGATGGCGGCGAAAGCGGGAATGGCCGTGAAGCGCCCGGTCAGAAGGCGGTCGATGCGGCGGCTGCGCTCGCGCTCTTTGCTCTGCCGCGGCTTCACGACCGTGCGCCGGCAGAGCTTGCGGATAAAGTCAAAGCGCATGTCGGCGATGGCGGCGGCGCGGTCGAGGCCGCGCTCCCGTTCCATCTGCGCGACGATGCGCTCGAGCATCTCCTTCTCGTTCTCCGTCAGATGCAGCGCTTCCAGCACGAACCGGTCGCCTTCGATCAGCTTGCTGGCGGCGAAACGCACGGGGAGGCCCGCGTCGCGGGCGTGATCCTCGATCAGATGCATAATGCCGTGGATGCAGCGGTGCACGGCGCCGCCGTCTTCGTTGCGGTCGCAGAAGTCCTGACGGCCGGGGCGCTCCTGATACTTCGCCACGTGCACGGCGTGATCCACCAGTTCGCGGAGTCCCTCGCCTTTGGACGCCGAGATCGGCACCACGGGAATGCCCAATTCCGCCTCGAGTTCGTTGATACGGATCGAACCGCCGTTGCCGCGCACCTCGTCCATCATGTTCAGCGCCAGCACCATGGGCACGTTCAGCTCCAGCAGCTGCATGGTCAGATACAGACTGCGTTCGATGCTGGTGGCGTCGACGATATTGATGATGCCGGCGGGGTGTTCGTCAAGGATAAAGCGGCGCGAGACGATCTCTTCGCTGGAATAGGGGGAGAGCGAGTAAATGCCCGGCAGATCCGTGACCCGCGTGCCAGGATGCCCTTTGATCACGCCGTCCTTGCGGTCGACCGTGACGCCGGGAAAATTGCCCACGTGCTGGTTGGCTCCCGTGAGCCGGTTGAACAGCGTCGTCTTGCCGCTGTTCTGGTTGCCGGCCAACGCAAAAGTCAGCGCTGCGCCCTCGGACAGCGGGTGTTCGTCGGCCTTCGCGTGATAGCGTCCGCCTTCGCCAAGGCCGGGGTGCTCCGGCTCTTTGCGGCCGGGCGCGGGCGTTTCGCCGCCGTTCCGTTCCGCTTCGGTCAGCCCGCGGATCTGGATCCGCGCCGCGTCGGCGAGACGAAGCGTGAGCTCGTAATCGTGGATCATCAGTTCCATTGGGTCGCCCATGGGCGCGAACTGGGTGACGCTCACCCGCGCGCCGGGAATAACCCCCATGTCGAGAAAATGCTGGCGCAGCGCCCCCGCGCCGCCCACGGAAACGACGACCGCCGACTGGCCGATTTTCAGTTCGTCCAAGGTCATGAAAGATTCCCCCTGCCCCCTATTAAAGAAAAATCCCCTCACGGCGTTCGATCCTTTCGAGGGGATTCCGTTTGCCGCTTATTATATGGTATCGGCAACGATTTACAAGGGCGGAGGGCGGACGTCCAACGGCGGCGAAAAAAATGATCGGACGGCGTTCGCAGGGGAGGGGAGACGCGAGGACGCGGACGGAATTCCCTCAGTCTGCGGACGGTTCTGCCGTCGTGAATATAAAGTCAGGAATAATCAATCTCTTTATTCTCATTTTGTGATGTTTCTCCGGCCGTCCGACGCGGCTTTCCGGCCGCGGTATAATAAAGCTCGGCGCCGTGATACGGCGCCGAGCGAGGAAAGGAAGGCGATACACCATGAACATGAAAAGACGCGCCGTCGCGCTGTGCTGCATCGTGCTGCTGGCGTTCGTCCCGGGATGTCCGGCGGCCGCCGAACCGTCGCGGGACGCTTCCGGCTTTGTGCTGGTGGCCGAGGCCGTTCCCGACGTGATCCAGGAGATCCGCTACGCCACGACCTTCAACTTCGTGGGGCGCCGCATCGACGGCTACGAGCAGCCCTGCGCGCTGCTCACCCGCGAGGCCGCCGAGGCGCTGAAAAACGTCAGCGACGACCTGATCCGTCAAGGTTACCGGCTCAAGATCTACGACGCTTACCGCCCCCAGCGCGCCGTCGACCATTTCGTGCGCTGGGCTCGGGACGCCGGAGACGACTCGATGAAGCCTTGGTTCTATCCGGCGCTGGACAAGAGCCAGATCTTCGAAAAAGGCTACGTCAGCGCCCGATCCGCGCACTGCCGCGGCAGCACCGTCGACGTGACGCTGTTCGAGATGAGCTCCGGGCGCGATGCCGATATGGGCAGCCCGTTCGACTTCTTCGGCGAGATCTCGCGCTTCGACGGCACGCCGGCGCTGACGAAGCGGCAGCGCGCCAACCGCCGCCTGCTGCGCGACGCCATGACGAAGCGCGGCTTCCGCGCCATTTCCGGCGAGTGGTGGCACTTCACGCTGAAAGACGAACCCTGCCCGACGACCGCCTTCGACTTCCCCGTCAGCGCCGAAAGCCTGCGCGGCGGATCAGCGTCGGACGCGTCGGCGGGGGAGCGCGATGAAAACGTGAAGGAGCCGGAAGAAATCCCCGAAAAATGAAAACGAGCCGCCGTGCGGGAATTTTAAGATCCCCGCGCGGCGGCTTGCCGTTTCATTGTCATACTGATTCTTGATGAAAGTATCAGCATAGTTTTTGTGAATTTCGTCCGCAGCGCCTCTGTATTCGGCATTTTAATTGAGAAATAGTATGAGTCGTTTGCGCGGGCGTTTTCCGTTGAAGCTATTTTTCCGTGGCGGTCTTCTCCTTGCGGATCACGTCGTGCGCGCCGCCTTCGACGATGCTGGTGGCGCTGACGAGGGTGAGCTTGGCTTTTTTCTGGAGCTCGGCGATGGTGACGGCGCCGCAGTTGCACATCGTGGACTTGATCTTCAGGCAGGTGCGCTCCACGTTCTCCTTGAGCGGGCCGGCGTAGGGCACGTAGCTGTCCACGCCTTCCTCGAAGGAGAGCTTGCCGGCGCCGCCGAGGTCGTAGCGCTGCCAGTTGCGGGCGCGGTTGGAGCCTTCGCCCCAGTATTCCTTGACGAAGGTGCCGCCGACGAGCAGTTTTTCCGAGGGACTTTCGTCGAAGCGGGCGAAGTAGCGGCCGAGCATGACGAAATCGGCGCCCATGGCGAGGGCGAGCGTGATGTGGTGGTCGTAGACGATGCCGCCGTCGGAGCAGACGGGGATGTAGACGCCGGTCTTGCGGTAATATTCGTCACGGGCCTGGCAGACTTCGATGACGGACGTGGCCTGGCCGCGGCCGATGCCCTTGGTCTCGCGGGTGATGCAGATGGAGCCGCCGCCGATGCCGACTTTGACGAAATCGGCGCCGCACTCGGCGAGGAAGAGGAAGCCTTCTCGGTCGACGACGTTGCCGGCGCCGACCTTGACGGTGTCGCCGTACTCTTTGCGGATCCATTCCAGCGTCAGTTTCTGCCACTCGGAAAAACCTTCGGACGAGTCGATGCAGAGCACGTCGGCTCCGGCCTTGACCAGCGCCGGCACGCGCTCCTTGTAGTCGCGGGAGTTGATGCCCGCGCCGACGACGTAGCGCTTGTGGTCGTCGAGCAGTTCGTTGGGGTTCTCCTTGTGCTCGGAGTAGTCCTTGCGGAACACGAAGGCGGTGAGGCGGCCGTCCTTGGCGACGATGGGCAGCGAGTTGAGTTTTTTGTCCCAGATGATGTCGTTGGCCTCGCTCAGCGAGGTGCCGTCGGGGGCGGTGATGAGGCGGGCGAGAGGGGTCATGAAGCCGGACACTTTGTCGGCGGGGTCCATGCGGCTGACGCGGTAATCGCGGCTGGAAACGATGCCCACGAGTTTGCCGTTGGCGGTGCCGTCGTCGGTGACGGCGACGGTGGAATGTCCGGTCTTCTCTTTCAGGGCGAGGATGTCGGCCAGCGTGGCGTCGGGGCGGATATTGGAGTCGCTGGGGACGAAGCCGGCTTTGTGGCTTTTGACTTTGGCGACCATGGCGGCTTCGCTCTCGATGGACTGCGAGCCGTAGATGAAGGACACGCCGCCGGCTTTGGCGAGGGCGATGCCCATGGTGTCGTTGGAAACGGACTGCATGATGGCGGAGACCATGGGGATGGAGAGCTCGATGGCGGGAGATTCGCCCTTTTTGAACTTGACCAGCGGGGTGTGCAGCGAGACGTTTTCCGGCCGGCATTCGCTGGACGAGTAGCCGGGGATCAGAAGATATTCGTTGAAAGTATGCGCCGGTTCGTTGATGTAGGTTGCCATTCTAAACCTCCTGAAAGATGGGAATTCGCTCGCCGGGTGTTCCCGTGCCGAGTGGAAATTATGCCGCAGTATAAACGCATCGGTATTTTTTTGCAACCGCCGTTTTCAAAAAAACGGGACGCCGTCGCGACGAAAACCGACCGGTCCCGGGCCCGCGAAAATTCTGCTGCGCGGCCCCGGGCGAAAGGACTTTGCTTATTTTTTACATTCTACCAGAAATATGCAAGTTGAGCGCGCTCGGGCGGCATTTTTTGAAGGGGCCCGGACCACGGGACAGGATCCGCCGCGGAACGCGGGGAAAACAAGGCGAAGGCGCGCAAAAAGCCTGACGGTCGCTTGATCGCCAGGCTTTTTGCGTATGGAATGTTCCACGTGGAACATCGCCGATCATATGCTTTTCTTCGTGTCTTCCGTGATGTTTTTTACCCTGCCGTTCAAGCTCCACGGAGCGCTTCGAGCGCGGCGCCGATGTCGGCGGTCACGGCGATGGAGCGGGCGCGGATCTCCTCGGGGACGCTCTGCGGCCGCTCGTTGACGAGCGCGTATACGGCGTCGGGGTTCCGGAGCGTGCGGATCTGGAACGGGTACTTGATGATGCCCGGCGTGTTGGAGCCGACGCCGAGCTCGAGGTAAAGCACTTTTCCCGTTTCGTGTTTTTTCAGGAATTCCTCGTAGCGCCGCGCCGCCGCGCGCCAGCCTTCGTCTTCGACGAACGCGTCGTCGGAGCGCAGGTTCATGGCCATCGGCTTGCCGCATTTCGGGCAGAGCGGGATCAGCTTCGAAGGCACGCGCATTCTCGGCTTCTCATGCGAAGGCGGTTCGAGCCGGCCGTCGGCGTCGATGGCGAAACCCTGCGCCAGCACCATTTGCCGCACCGTCTCCCGGTTGTCGTAGGTGAGCCGGTGGCACGGCGTGGAGCACTGCCAGAGGCCGTAATCGCCCTGAGTGTAAAACAGCCGTTCCTTGTCGAAGCGCGCTTTCTGGAAGCAGTGATCGACGTTGGTGGTGACGACGAAATAATCCTTGTCGCGCAGCAGCGCGCGCAGGCGGCGGTACGTCGGCTTGGGCGCGTCCATATAGCGGTTGACGTAGATGAAGCGGCTCCAGAACGCCCACTGCTCTTCGAGCGTCTCGTAACGGTAAAAACCGCCCGAGTACATGTCGGAAAAGCCGCAGCGCGCCGCAAAGTCGCCGAAGTATTTGCGGAACCGCTCGCCCTCGTAGTCGAAGCCCGCCGCCGCGGAAAGCCCCGCGCCCGCGCCGATCACCACCGTCGGGCAGTCGCGCAGGGCCGCGCGCAGCTTTTGGATTCCCTCGCAGGGGACTTCAGCGGGCGCCGAGGAGACGGGAATATATTTTTCGATCCAGTTCTTTGAAGACATCGAAGACGACCTCCATCCCTTTGTGCTCGGCAAGAAAACCTTTGACCGCGGCGACGGCGATAGCCGCCGCTTCCTCGTTGGGGAAGCGGAACTCGCCGGTGGAGACGCAGCAGAACGCGACCGAGCGCAGGTTCCTTTCCGCCGCCAGCTCCAGGCAGGAACGGTGGCACGACGCCAGCAGCCGGCGATCCTCGTCCGTGACCGCGCCGCCGACGATCGGGCCGACGGTGTGGAGCACGAAGCGGCAGGGCAGATTGTACGCGCCGGTGATCTGCGCGCGTCCCGGCGGCTCATTGCCGCCCCGCCGCTCCATAAGCGCCGCGCATTCGTTCCGCAGCTGTACGCCCGCCGCCGAATGGATGGCGTTGTCGATGCAGCCGTGACAAGGGACGAAACAGCCCAGCAGCGAGCCGTTGGCGGCGTTGACGATGGCGTCGGCGGCCAGCCGCGTGATGTCGCCCTGCCACAGGAAGATCCCCGGCTCGGCGGGGGAGAGCGACGCGATCGTGACCACGCCTTTCAGCCGCGTCTCCTCCTGCAGATATTCGTCTTGGATCCGCAGAAATTCCTCGGCAACGGGGGCCGGCTGACGCACGTTCATCAGCGCGCGCAGCATTCGTTTCCGTTCCTCGGGCGCGGCGGGGATTTTTACGTCGGCATATTGCGACGGTTTTTCGGCGAGCAGCTTTTCGATGAGCCACAGGCAGCGTTCCGACTGGTTCATGACGGCACCTTCCTTTCCATTTGTACGAATCATATGTCCATTGTAGCGCCGCCGCGTTCTTTTGTCCGAAAACGGCGCTCGAAAAAGTGTCAGGGGATTGACTTTATCTGATGAATTGCCGCCGTGCCGCCGAAAAAGACACGGCCGTTCGCTCCCGACGGCGCTATTTTAACCGCGGGACGTTTCCGAGCGGAAGAAGGCACAATACAGTGTCCGGGTCACCTCTTGGTAACGGAGGCTTCCGCGCCGGGCGTCGCGTTTTTGTTTATTGCGCTCTTGCCTTTGAAAAGATATAATCATTGAAGCCATGGCAAGCGGACAAAACCCCGCGGCGCGGAGCCGCCTCGCGCGTCCCCGGCGTGAAGTGGAACGGATGACCGCATGGGGAGGATCTGGAAAGGGAGGACCGATGAAAAAGAATTACTATGCCGAGAACCTCAATTCTCAGAAATTGTATCAGGTATATGAGACCTCTCTCCCGCGGATAAAGCAATATCTTGAAGCGGAGATCGAGTTTGTCAGAACGCGG
This sequence comes from Pyramidobacter sp. C12-8, assembly GCF_002007215.1. Classification (GTDB taxonomy): domain Bacteria; phylum Synergistota; class Synergistia; order Synergistales; family Dethiosulfovibrionaceae; genus Pyramidobacter. The sequence continues at coordinate 149,095 of NZ_MUHX01000001.1, forward strand.
CTGTCCGGGCGCGAGCGCGTTCTGGAGCTCGGCGCCGGGTATGGGCGAATTGTAAAAGAGCTTGCTCCTTGCTGCGCCTCTATCGTCGGTATGGATATCTCGGAAGAGAACGTCAAATTGGGAAAACGGTACGTGAAGGATTTCCCCAATGCGGACATGGTGGTGATGGACGTACACGACATGAGTTTCGACCGTCAGTTCGACGTCGTGCTCTGTTTGCAGAACGGCCTTTCCGCGATGAGAGCCGACGATAGGGTCATTAAGGATATCATCGGTTTGCTGGCTCCCGGAGGCGCGGCCTATTTCAGCAGCTACAGCGCGAAGTTCTGGGATTTCCGCCTGAAATGGTTTGAGGAGCAGGCTTCCAAAGGACTGCTGGGAGCGATCGATCCCGAAAGGACGAAAGACGGCGTTATCGTTTGCGCGGACGGGTTCAAAGCGGTGACTCACACGCCCGATGATTTTGAGAGGATCGGAGCGGCTTCCGGCTTCCCCTATCAGGTGACGGAAGTGGACGATTCCAGCGTTTTTCTGATAATTCACAAGACGTCATAAAACTGCGGCGGCGGAAGCGGGCGTCTTTGTTTTGCCGTCGTCTATGACATGAGATTTTTATTTAATAAGGGGGAAGAAAAATGTTGATTACCAGCGGATTTACCTATGTGGCGTTCCTCGTGTTCTTCGCCGGACTGCTCGTGTGGTGCCAGAAAGCGACCAACTGGAAAATCTTCGATTTCGTGCCGCCGATCGTCATGGTCTATCTGTTCAACATGCTCTTCTGCACGGTCGGCCTGTGGGACATGAAGGCCACGGCGCCGGCCTATTCGGCGGTGAAGAACAATCTGCTGTACGGCATGATCTTCGTGATGCTGCTGCGCTGCGACATCCGCAAGATGGTCAAGATCGGGCCGCGCATGCTGGCGATCTTCTTCTGCTGCGCCTTTACGATCATGGCCGGCTTTGTGGCGGCGTACGTGATGTTCAAGAGCAGGATCGGCGCCGAATCCTGGCGCGCCATGGGCGCTCTGTGCGCCTCGTGGATCGGCGGCTCGGCCAACATGGCGGCGCTGCAGGGCGCGCTGGAGGTGCCGGAGGGCGATTACGCCTGCGCGCTGATCGTCGACACGATCTATTACTCGGTCTGGATCGCGCTGCTGCTGATGGCGGTGCCGCTCGAGAAGGCGTGGAACCGTTTCTGCAACGCGCGCACGGTGACGTTCGAAGAGGCGGAAGACGCTCAGAAGGCCGCCGAGGAAGGCACGGCGAAGATGAGCGGCGCCACGCTCACCATCCTGCTCGGCCTGTCGCTGATGGTTTCGGCGCTGTCGCAGGTGGCGGGCAAGTACGTGGCCGGCCTGATGCCCGGCATGCTCAAGGATGTGTTCAACGGCTCCACCTGCACGATGCTGATCGTCACGGCGCTCGGCCTGCTCGCGGCGCTGTCGCCGATCGGGCGCATCGCCGGCGCCGACGCGCTGTCGACGATGTACCTTTACGCCGTCATCTCGCTGTTGGCTTCCCGCGCCGGACTGAACGAACTGCTCGACGCGCCGATGTGGCTGATGGCCGGGCTGTTCGTGTTCATCGTCCACATCGTCGCCATGGTGATCTTCTCGAAGCTGTTCCACTTCGACCTGTGCATGGTCTCCACGGCGTCGCTGGCCAACATCGGCGGCGCGGCCTCGGCCCCGATCGTGGCGGCAGCCTACAATCCCGGCTATACCGCTATCGGCGTGGTCATGGGCGTGATCGGCGCCGCGGCGGGCAACATTCTCGGCTTTGCGGCCGCGTATCTGATGAAAATGTTCGCGTGATAACAACGAAAAACGGCGCAGCCCCGTCCCCGCGGCGGGGCTGTTTTTGACGGAACGGAGGATCTGAATGGAACTGAACGGAAATTTTCACGCGCTTCACGCCGGCCTGCCGGAGGATGTTCGGCGCATGAAGGAACACGGGGATTTCGAAGGCGCTCTGGCGGCGATCGAGCGGCGTCTGGCTTGCGGGAATATGCCGGCGGAGATGCGGTACGCCCTGACGGCGCAGGCGGAGATGATCCGCCGCCTGCCGGGGAACTTCCCTTACCGCCGCGACGAGGCGCTGGAGTTGGTGCGGGCGCATATCGCCGATTTCGGCGCTGACGAGTTCGATGAGATGGTCCGCGACGGGCGCGTCGAATGGATCTACGTGAACGGCGAACCGCGCTATTTCGGGCGTTTTTTCGAGACGCTCTGCAAGGTGGACGCGCGTTTTGCCGCGCGGGCGGGCGTCGTCCCCGCCGGAACCGAGCCGCCGGACGAAAACGGCGAGTCGCGGCTCGACCGCGCCGCGCGCCTGATGCGCGAGAAGGGGAGCATGGCGGTGCGCTTTCGCTGCCGCGCTTCGCTGCGCGTCAAAGACGAGCTGTTCCGCCCCGGCATGAAGGTGAGCGCGGCGCTGCCATTGCCCTGCGCCTGTCCTTCCCAGAGCGGCGTTGCGATCGACTTGGTCTCGCCGCAGCCGTCGCTGCTCGCGCCGGAGGACGCGCCGCAGCGCGTCGTCGTCTGGAACGAGACGATGGAGTGGAATCACGATTTTTCCGTGGAGTTCTCGTTCACGCGCCGTCAAAACTTTGTCGATCTGTCCCGGCCGCCGCAGCAGCCCCGCGGCGAGGCTCCGCAGCTGGACGACACGGCCGAACTGCCGCCGCACGTGCTCTTTACGCCTTTCATGAAGAGTCTGGCGCGCGAGATCGCCGGCGGCGCCGAAACGGCGCTGGAAAAAGCGCGGCGTTTTTACGATTTCATCACGCTGAACGTGAAGTATCGCTTCATGCCCGATTATTTCTGCCTCGAGGACATCGCCGCCAGCTGTGCCCGCAACCTGACGGGCGACTGCGGCGTGCAGGCGCTGCTGCTGATCGCCCTGTGCCGGGTGTCGGGCATACCGGCGCGCTGGGAAAGCGGCTGGGTGACGCGGCCGAACTTCTGCAGCGGACACGACTGGATGATGTTCTACGCGCCTCCGTTCGGCTGGCTGTACGCCGATCCGTCCTTCGGCGGCGGCGCGGCGCGCGACGGAAACGAGGCGCGGCGGCAGTTTTATTTCGGCCATCTCGACCCGTGGCGCATGGCGGCCAACACGGCCTTTCAGGCGGATTTTCCCGTGCCGTGGGAAGGCTGGCGCTGCGATCCGTACGACAACCAGTCGGGCGAAATGCTCTGCGACGGGCGCGGTCTGCGCTGGTATGAGTTCACGAGCGCGAAAGAGGTCGTTTCCTGCGAGGAGTTGGAGTAATTCTGTTTCTTTGTTAAAAGACCACGCTCAGCAAAATGTGGTAATGCTTTCTATCGAAAATCAGTATAAAATAGATCGCGCGGACTTCATGCTCGTCCGCGCGATCCGTCTTTTAAAGGAGTTTTCGATCATGATGAGATTTGATATGCTTGGCGGCGTTTCGCTGCTGCTGGCTTTGCTGGCTGCGCCGGCGGCGGCGCGCCCGGCGCTGAACCTGACGGGCGAACGCATCGCCGATCTGGACGAACTTTCTCAGGTGCCGTCGTCGTATCTGCGCGGCGCGCTGAACGTGCGCTGGCTTGACGGAAAAAAACAGCACGAACTGGCCGCGGCGGCCATGGCGAAATTTTTTGCGCCGTGGCGCGGCGGCGCCGTGGACGATCCTCTCGTTTCCGGATGGGGCTTCGACGTGCTCGACGCGCCGCGCTGGGGCGAAAATCTGCGGCCGCTGACGGAGGAGAAAAAGATAGCCCTGCGCGGGCAGGCCGCCATGGATCGTTTCCCCTCCATGGACCGCGCCGCCGTCGCCGTCGTCAACACCAGCGCCCGGGCGCTGCCCACGGGACGTCCCGCTCTCGCCGATCCCGCCGCCGCCGGCGAAGGCTTCCCGTTCGATTACATGCAGTGCGGCGCCGTTTGGGCCGGCACGCCGCTGCGCGTGAAACACGCCGACCGCAGCGGCGCCTGGTATCTGTGCGAGTCCGGGCTGTTTTCCGGCTGGATCAGAGCCGCCGACGTGGCGCTGGCGGGGCGTTCGTTCATGGAGAAGTACGACACCGGCCGTTACGGCGTGATCGTGGCCGACGACACGCCGTTGCGCGACGCCAAGGGGCGCACTTTGGCCGTCGTTCACGCGGGCGCGATTTTCCCCGCGGCGGCGGAGCGCGACGGCATGCTGGTGCTGAACGTGCCCGTGCGCACCGCAAGCGGCACGGCAAGGATCGCTCATGCCTGTGCCGCCGCCGGAGCGGCGCAGCGTTGGCCGCTGCCGATGGACGCCGCCGGCGTCGGCGCTCTGGCCGACCGCTTCATGGGCGTGAATTACGGCTGGGGCGGCCTGTTCGAAGACCGCGATTGCTCGGCCACCATGCACGATCTGTTCCTGCCTTTCGGCATCGGCCTGCCGCACCACAGTTCCTTGCAGGCGAAGTGCGGCGTTTTCGTCGATTTGACCGGAAAGAGCAACGAGGAAAAACTGAAGATCATCCGCGCGCGCGGCGTCCCCTTCCGCACGCTGGTCGGCATGAAAGGGCATGTGGCCCTGTTCGTCGGGCTGTCGCCCCAGGGCGAGCCGGCGATCCTGCACAACCTGTGGGGCGTGCGGCTGGCGTCGGAGGACGATCCCGATCTGAGCGGGCGCATCGTGGTCGGCCGCGTTGTCGTCACCACGCTCCGCCCCGGCGTCGAGCGCCGCGGCATGGTTGCGCCCGGCGGACTGCTCGACCGCGTCACCACGCTGACCTTCTTGCCGGGCTTCGAGCCGGCGGAGAAGGGCTTGGGGGACGATCTTCAAAAAGAAAAACGGCGGCTTTGATCGTTATTTCAAAACCGCCGTGAGGCTGCCGTATTTCGTTCAGGCGCCTAAACCGGCCGACGCAACGACGGCTCTTTATAGATCCCTTTTCAAGTAAATCATATCGATCAGCTGTCGACCATCTTCATATATGGGGTGGTCATAATTCTCTACAAAGAAATTTTTGACGATGTGTGATCTTACAAATCCGCATCTTTCGTAGAAACGAAGTATCGCAGGAGTGTCGCCTGTCCCTGCGTATAACTCGCCGCCAGGCTCCTTGTAGTGATCAACGATAAAAGCAATGAGCTTTTGCCCATATCCTTTCCGTTGGTATTCAGGAACGGTAACGATATTTTTAAGCTCGTATCTCCCTGCGTGCTCTTGCGTAACGACACAGATCGCCCTTACGTCGTCGTCGCATAAAGCAAACATGTCGCCGCGCTGCAAATATTTTTCTATCATATGGATCTGTTCGTCCGCGATCAGCAGAAGTTCCATATACTTTGTTTTATCGCTATCATCGATTTTTACGATTTTCATGTGCCGTTTTCCCTTTCCGCTTCTCTGCTATCGTTACAGATCCATTATATCATCTGCACTTTCATGAGAAATCCTCGTCTGGCAAACGTCTTGTATCGCCCGCATCTGATCGAAACCTGCGGCACGGGGCCGATGGAGAGCCGCGGATGTTACGCCGGCTTCACTCCTCCTCCCCCCGATCGGGCCGACGCCCCCGCCGCAGCGAAAGGATCCGGCGTCAGTCGATCGTCGTCGTTTTTGAGGCAGCGGCCGCGGCGACGCGTTGGGAACTTCAGAGCGTTTTTGGAATTTCCGCGATTACCGCGGTCGCGACGCTGCGCGCGCAGTGCGAAGCGGCAGGATGACTGCCGCTGACGGAGGAGAATCGGTCGTGCGCGACTTCCTGAAGGAAAAAGAAGCTTTGGAAAATCAAGTCACGCTGAAAGAGATCTGTCGCTTTGGGCTGAAAGTCTTGGCGGTCATCATGCTGTTTATCTTGGGAGTTCAGTCCTTTCTGAAGGGCTGATGCATTGGGTAAATTTTCAGAGTAAATGCAACCTCGTCAAAGTAAATGCGACGGGGTTGCATTTACTTTGACAGGACAAAAGCAGCAAGCAGTCATTACGAACACATAATAACGATCAAGATTGCGCTAACGGAACAAATTCAAGGGGATGAAAAGCTGTTACGAGGAAATTGTCCGAAAAAAGTGCATACAAAAGTGATCCTCAACTGAAAGCAAAATTTTCAGTTCAGAGTTAATGCAATCAAGAAATTAAAAAGGAGCCGTTATTTACCGGCGAGAAGAGTCCGCTTTAAACAGATATCCTGTGGCGGAATAAGTTCGAGTCCGAGTAAATGCAATACATCCTCGCCATACAGGTTGATAAAGATCTCTGCAGGAGATTTTCCGTTAAATTTTT
>NZ_MUHX01000020.1 GCF_002007215.1 Pyramidobacter sp. C12-8
TGTTGTTGGTGATGGCGGTGTTCAGCGCCGTGGTGTTGAGGCTGTACTTCACGCCAGCCGTGCCGACTTCGGATTCGATGATGTTGCCGTCGCCGGCGAATTTCACGGTCTGTGTGCCGGTCTTGTCCGCGGTGACGGTTGTCGTGCCGGTGCCTTCGTCGGCCAGTTTGAACTTGGCTTCGACGTTGGTGATCGTGGTGCTGTTGTTGTTGAGCTGGGTGATCAGCTTGGTCTTGTCGATGCCGTAGGTGACTTTCGTCCCGGTCAGGTCGACGGTGACGGTGTCGTCGGCGCCCGCGAATTCCACGGTCGGGGCTGTCGCTCCGCCTAAGGCGACGTTGTTGGTCGTGCTGCCGGCTTTGAGGTCGAAGCCGCCTTGCAGTTTGGTGATGTTGCTGGTGTTGGTGGCGATGTTGGCGGTGTTTCCGCTCACGGTGTTGCTCAGGTTCGTCACGGTCGCGTTGTTGCTGATGTCGAGGTTTGTTCCGAGGTTGGCGTTGGCTGTCACGGTCACTTTTGCGCCGTCAGCCCCGTCGGCCGCTACGGTCACGTCGATCTTGTCGGTTTCGCCTTCGAACTTGATGTTCTTCTTGGTCGCGCCGCCGAGGGTGATGTCTTGTTTCGTTCCTGCGGCGTTGCTGACGGTGAAGCCGTTCTTGAGCGCGGTGATGTCGGTGCCGTGTTGGGTGACCGTGGTGTTGCTGTTCACCTGATTGTTGATCTGGCTGTTCAGCGCCGTTGTGTCGAGGCCGACGGTCAGTTTCTTGGCGGCGGCGTCGTAGGAGGTCTGGATGTAGTTGATGCCCGCGAACTCCAGGGTGTCGCCGGCCACGATCGGGCCTACGCTGCTACCGGATTTGACGTTGAAACCGGCTTTCAGGGCGGTGATGTCGGTGGTGTGCCCGTTTACCGTGGTGTTCAGACTGGTGATGGCGCCGTTGTTGGCGATGTTGAGGTGAGTTCCGAGGTTGGGGTCGGTCTTCACGGTGACGGTGGCGCCGTCGGCGGCGCTCGCCACTTCGACGAGGATTTTGTTGGCTTCGCCTACGAACTGGATGTTCTTCTTGGTCGCGCCACCGAGGGTGATGGTCTGTTTGGTGCCGGCGGCGTTGCTGACGGTGAAGCCGCCTTTGAGGGCGTTGATGTCAGTGGTGTGTCCGGTGACGGTGGGGTTGGTGTTCACCTGGGCGTTGATCTGGCTGTTCAGCTTGGTCTGGTCGAGGGTGAAGTTCAGCCCGGCGGCGTTCACCACCGGTTTGATGTAAGCGTCTCCCTTGACCACCAGCGGGGTGCTGACGTCGATGACTTTGGAGCCGGGCGTCGGGGTCTGGCTGTCCTTGATGGTCCAGGTGGCGGCGCGCTTCAGCTGCGCCACGTTGACGGCGTCATCGTTGTCGGTCCCGGCCGCCACGCCGGTGATCTGGCGGGTAATGTTACCGGCCAGGTTGCCCACGGCGACGGCGTTGCGCGTGGAGATCCACGCCGCACCGCTCTGCCCGGCCCCCAGAAACGCCGCTTTCCCGGCGGCGGTATCCGCCATCGCCCCGCTGCCGAGGGCGACGGAATCGGCCCGCACGGCGCGCGCCCCCACGCCTACGGCGAAGGAATTCACCGCCGCGGTTTCGACGATGCCTCCCGACGCCGCCAGGGAGTTTATAGCCTTCGCCTGCGAACTTGAACCCATCGCGGTGGAATAGTTGCCCTCGGCAAGGGTATTGCTCCCCATCGCGGTGGAAGCGGCGCCAGTGGCGCGGGTCACGTTCCCCATCGCGATGGAAGCGTAGCCGGCGGTTTGGGCTTTGTACCCCATCGCGACGGAAGAACCTCCCTTGGCTTCGCTCTCAACCCCCATTGCGGTGGAAACGTTGCCGATGGCTTTGGACTTGCTCCCCATCGCGGTGGAAGACTCGCCCTCGGCACTGGTTTCGTTCCCCATCGCGGTGGCATAGCCGCCCTTGGCAACCGTTTTGAACCCGAGCGCGACGGAAATTTCGCCGGTGCTCTCGGCTTCTCTCCCTATCGCGATGGAACCTTCGTTGGTCGCTTTGGTATTCGTACCTATCGCATAGGAACTGTTGCCTTCGGCGCGGGCCACAAGCCCGAGAGCGAAGGAATTTTGCCCTTTGGCGTAGGACGACTGCCCCATTGCGATAGCGTTGACGCCGATCGCTTCGGCGCCCGCCCCTATCGCGGCAAGAGCGTGCAAGCCCACAGAAGGAGAGCCATTCGGGCCGATCTTCAGCTTTCCTCCCTCGACCCAGTCGACCCAGGCGCCGAAAGCGCTTCCCGTTCCCCCCAGCGCCAACGCCAGAAGCAGCGCCGCCGCCTTCCGCACGGCGGGCGGTCTGCTCCGCTGCATAAACTTTCCCATCATCGTATACGACCTCCTCTGAAATCTTCCCAACGCACCGGGCGCCGTTTCGCTTTTTCCGCGTCTTTCGACGCGCGCTGCGCTCCATGCCGGCATACAACACGCCATCATAAGAGTGTTCACAAACATATCATACCCCCGTGTAAAGATAACGAGTTGTTTGTGTTTATACTTTACCCCGAGTAAACAAAAGCCGCGACGCTTTCAAACGCCTGCGGCCGGCTCGGAATTCCCCGCGCAAAGAACGGAGACACGAAGGGGAAAAGTCGAAATATTCTTCAACATTTTTCAGCGCTTTTTGACAAAAATACGCGAAAAAAATTTATTCAGCCCGCTTTTGCGGCCGGCGTCGCAGTCTTTTATGAATTTATCTACAATCACGACGGGGACGCCCGTACAAAAAGGCGCTTGACCTGAAGCGGACTTTCAGTGTTAAATTATTCGAGGTTTTCGGCCGGGCAGGTTCCGGTCGCCATAGACGATCAAAAGTGACGGAGGTTCTCTGTGCGCATCATCATCGCAGTTTCAGGCGTTATTTTCCTGTACGAGGCGTTCAGCATGATCTGGCCGCTGCGGCTGCATCTCTGGGGCAAGCTGGCCGCCGCGGCGCTGCTGCTGGCGGGGGCTTTCAAGAATTCCATCTACCAGCGGCTGGGCGGCGGCATGTTCTTCGCCCCCGATCTGCCGCGCTGGGTCATGATCGCGGGCTCGCTGCTCTACAATCTGCTGATCGTGGCGCTGTTTCTGCTGCTGGTCAAGGACGCGGTCTGGCTGCTGTGGAAGCTCTGCGCCCGCCGCCCGTTCCCCGCCGCGGAGGCCTCGCTGCTCGCCCTCGTCTTCGCCGCGGCGCTGACCGCTTACGGCACGTGGGAGGCGATCCGCGTGCCGGACGTCGCCGAGCGTCCCGTGACGATCCGCGGGCTGGCGCCCGAGTTCGAGGGGCTCAGGGTGGCGCTGCTCGTCGACCTTCACGCCAGCGCGCTGAACCGCCGCCCGCTGATCCAGGCCATCGTCGACAGAACGATGGCGCTCAAGCCCGACCTGATCCTGATGCCCGGCGATTTCGTCGACGGGCTGGTCAGCCAGCGCAGGGAGGATCTGGAGCCGCTGGCGCAGCTGAAAGCGCCGCTGGGCGTTTTCGGCTCGTCGGGCAACCACGAATATTACTCGGGCTTCGACGCCTGGATGAAGCAGCTGCGCAAATTCGGCGTCACGATGCTGGAAAACGAACACCGCGTACTGGCCCGCGGCGAAGGGCGGCTGGTGCTGGCCGGAGTGCCCGACCAACAGGGGGCGCGCATGGGCCGCGCCGCGCCCGATCCGGACAAAGCGCTGGCCGGCGCGCCTCGGGGCGTCCCCGTCATCCTCATGGCCCACCGCCCCGAAGCGGCGCGCGAAAACGCGGCCCGCGGCGTGGCGCTGCAGGTATCCGGGCACACGCATGGCGGCATGATGCCGGGGCTCGACCGGCTCGTCGCCCGGTTCAACGGCGGTTTCGTCAAGGGCTGGTACGACGTCGGCGGCATGAAACTGTTCAACAGTCCCGGCACTTCGCTTTGGAACGGTTTCCCGCTGCGGCTCATGGATCCCGCCGAAATCACGCTGCTCACGCTCCGCGCCGCGCCGTGATCCTGCGGCAAAAAACCCGTGATCCTGCGGCAAAAAACAAAGAAGCGCGCTTCCGCGGTCGAAACGATCGCGAAAACGCGCTTCTTTTTCGTCTCTCTGACTCTCTTCGCCGATCGAAAAAAATCGTTCGGCTTTTTCGTTGAAAACCGGCTTCTCTCAGCAACTACGATGCCAGACTCTCAAGCGCGCAGATCAGATCGCCGAGGCGGTTGAGCTGCGCGCGCCGGAACGACCGGATCATCAGCCGCGCGCGCTCCGTGCGCGGAGAGGCGTCCCGCGCCAGGGCCAGCCCCGGCAGCCAATCGAGCGGCAGGGCCCAATCCTGCTGCGGCGCGTCCTTGAAGGCGTAGAGCGCGCGATTCAAAAGCCGCGTGGCGCGCAGGGGCTCCATCCGCGGCAGCGGCAGTCCTTTCAGCCGCGCGCGCAGGTCTTCCGTGTCTTCGTAACGGGGCAGCTCCCGTTCCAGCGCCGCGGTCAGGGCCGGCACGTCGAAGGGGAATCTTTTCGGCGACGCCAGGCGGCTCAGCGCCAGCGCGTAAAGCCGCGCGTCCTGCTTCATGACGACGGGATCGACGTGTTCCATCACGTCCTCTTCGGTGTGCCACCACCAGCTCATGAAGCCGTTCGCCGTGCCGTCCGGCGAACCGTCAGGCAGCGTCGAGCTCCAGCTCATGCAGCTGGAAACGCCGATATTCTTGAACGACAGGTCCCAGCCCGTCACGAAGCCGCCGGGGCGCAGTTTTTGGCCGGTCACGTCGGCCACGACGGAAGCGTACAGACCGCGCAGGTCCGGCCCCGAAGAGCCGCGCGCGAAGTCGTCCGCGCCGCGCAGCCCCGGCATGTCGGCGTTGCACAGCGCCAGGCAGCGGCGCCGCAGCGAATCGAAATTATCCGCGGCGAAGGCCGACGAGCCGGCGTAGCGTCCGTTCGAGTGTCCCGACCACCAGCAGATCTTGATCCCCCGCGCCAGGGGGCGTGCGGCGAAAAGTCCGGCCATGGCGAGCGCGACGGCGTTGCCGGTGGCGTTGTCGCAGGCGCCGTAATGCCACGAATCCAGATGGTTGCCCAGCAGCACGTACTCTTCGCTTTCGCCGGGCAGGTCGGCTTCGAGCACGGGGATCTCGCGAACTCCGTTCTCCACGCGCGTTTCGAGTTCGAGAACCGCATCTCCGGCGCAGGCGCGGCGGATCAAGGCCTCGCCTGCGCCGCGCGGCATGACCGCGACCGGCAGCGCGGGATAAAGCGAACTTTCCCACGGGTCGGGCTGTCCCCAGATAAAATTGACGTTGCCCTCGTGGATCAGCGTTTCGTCGCCCTGTTCCCAAACGCAGACCAGCGCCGCCGCGCCGCGGTCCTGAGCGTCCATGGCCGCGACCGGCGACGCGGTGCGCGCGACGACGATCTTTCCCAGCAGGTCGCGCTCGCGCGGGGCGCCGCGCGCGGCCAGAAGGTCGAGCGGATTGTGCAGCAGCTCCGTCTTTTCGACGAAGACCGGCGTCCCCCGCACGGGCTCGCGCGTCGAAGCGCAGAAGCTCCACGTCTTGCACGGCAGGCGGCGCTCGCTCCCGTCCGCATCGAGCAGCGTCAGCCGCGCCGAGACGGGGTCGCTGAGCCAGGCGGGATAACGATGCAGCGTCCACTTCACGCCGGCGCGGCTGAGGCGGTCGGCGACAAATTCCGCCGCCTTCGCCTCGCCCTCGCGCCCCGACCTGCGGTCGAAAGAGGCGATCGTTTCGACGTCCTTCCAGACGCGGCCGTGGTCGATCGCGCCAAGCAGACCTTTCTCCGCCGCCGTCAGCATTTCGCCGCCGGCAGAGGGGCTTTCAGGAACTCCTCGACGAAATCGCCCAGGTAGCGCACCGTGCCCTCGAAGATCTCGCGCCCCCACGCCGCGTCGGCTTTGGCGCAGCTGTCGTCGCCGCCGCCGAAGGTGCCGGTCTTGGTGAACGCCGCCGTCGAGCGGATAATCTTCACCGTCGCGCCCTTGAAGGTGATGGCGTTGCCGTACGTGCTTTTCAGCTCCGGCGTCAGCGAGCGGATCTCCTCGGGGACAAAGTTCTTTTCCTTGCGCACCCAGTCGGGGCGCAGCGCCATCATCACCGCCGCCTCCTGCCCGCCGCCGTGCCCGCCGCCCCAGCGCGGATCCAGCTCGCGGGCGATCGTCCACCAGTCCAGGATCGCGCCCAGGCCGCCGCGCCCGTAGATCCGCAAACACGCCGCCTCCAGCGCCGGATCGTTGCCGCCGTGGCCGTTGAGAAAGACGAAACGGCGCACGCCGGCGTCCATCAGATGCACGGCGACGCTCGTCATCACCGACTGCAGCGCCGCCGTGCCGATGTCGATCGTGCCGCTGAACTCCGTGTGATAAGGGCACACGCCGTAGGGCATCGTCGGCAGCACGACCAGACGGTCGGCATAACGCGCCTCGAGCCGCCGCGCCATCTCTTCCGGGATCGTGAAGTCGGTGCCCAGCGGGCCGATCGAGCCGTGCTGCTCGGTGCTTCCCAGCGGGACCAGCGCCAGCAGCTCGTCGGAAGCCGTTTCGTGGAACTCGTGCCACGTCATCGAAGCCAGATACATTTTCAATCCCTCCCGCACTTCCCGAACAAAAGCAAAGAGAGATCCCGCCGCGCGCCGGGCGGCTGCGGCGGGGACCTCCGTCATGACTGGGCGAGCCCTAGGCGAAATGGCGCTTCAGCGTCTCGTCCGAAGCCCTGCGGGTCGCCAAGCTGACGACGATCATGACGATCATCGCGTACGCCCAGCAGACCATCAGCGGGTTGAAGCCGAAGGCCCAGCCGGGATGCTTGAGCGTCATCAGCACGAACAGCGCCTCGCCCACCGCCACGCCGGCGAAAGCGCCCGCACGGGTCGCGCCCTTCCAGTAGAGCCCGAGCAGCACCGGCGCCGTCCAGATCCCCAGACCGCCGAAAGCGAACAGGATCAGCTTGAAGATCGTCGCGGGACGCGAAACGCCGAAGCAGATGGCGATCACGCCGATGATCACCGTGACGTAGCGCGACATACGCAGGATCTGGCCGTCGGTCGCCCGCGGGTTGACGCGCCTCTGGTAAATGTCGCGGGTGATCGCGCCCGTGGCGGAGATCAGCAGCGAATCGATCGTCGACATGCCGGCCGCCATGATGCCCGTGATCAGCAGCGAGGAAATGACGGGCGAAAGGCTCTTCTGCAGCAGCAGAGGCACGATGAAGTCGATATCCTTGCCCTGCAGCCCGGGAATGGAAACGATGCCGTTGACGCCCGACCACTCGATCAGCGTCGCGGCGATCCACATGCCCAGCGTGCCGAGAATCGTAGCCTTGAACATGACCTTATAGTTTTTCATGGCGAAGAACTTCGTCACCAGCGTCGGCTGCGAGATCGAGAAAAAGCTCCACAGCACGATCATCGACACGTAGTTCGCCCAGCCGTAAGCCCCGCCAACGCCGGGATGCGACATGTACGCAGGATTGAGCTCGAGCAGCTTGGCCGAAATCGCCTCGAAGCCTCCGCCCAACCTGATCGACACCACAAACGTGACGATCGCCGTGGCCAGCATCAGACCGCCCTGGATCACGTCGGTCAGCATGGCGCCGCGGATGCCGCCGCTCATGCAGTAAAGGATGACGACGATCCCCATGCCGACGATGCCCACCCACTCGGGCGCGCCCGTGTACACGCGCAGGATCACGCCGGCGCCGATCGTCTGCGCGCCCATCATCGGGATCATGAAAATGATCATCAGCAGCGCCTGGAACGTGCGCAGGCCGTTGGACTCGAAACGGTCGCCCAGATAATCGGCCAGCGTCAAGAATCCCTGCGTGTGCCCGAGCTTGATGAGCTTGCGCCCCACCAGCAGCGCCGGGATGATCATGGAAAACACCAGCCCCGGCACGGAAATGGACAGCCCCGCGAAGCCGACCTTATAGCAGGTCGCCGGACAGCCCATGAACGTGCTCATGCTGTACTGCGTGGCGAAATAGGCGAAGCCGCTGACGATGGCGCCGGCTTTGCCGCTCATGACGAAGAAGTCCTTCAGCGTGGTGGTGTTCTTCGCCGAAAAGTATCCGATGCCCGCCATCAGCACGAAATAAAAAGCGAGAACTCCGTAAAACACCGACGGGATCGGCTTGAGCATTGTCCCTACGTCCATGATGAACTACTCTCCTTTCCGTTCTTCGTCAAATTCGTGGTACTCGGGACGGCGCATGGCCTGTACATAAAAAACGACGATCAGGACCATCGTGATCGCCGTGTGGACCGTCCAGCCCACGATGAAACCGGGCAGCCCGTAAATCACGGGGATGTACCGGGTCGCGTAAAAGAACGGGAACGGGACCATGATGATGAAGAACAGAAAACCGAAAACCAGCGCCCATTTTTTTTCGAAACTGTTGCTGAAAATATCCATCCAAGCCGCTCCTTTCAAAAAAAATGCCTCTGCCGCACCTCCGCCGTCGTCCCTAAAGATCCCGCGCCTCCTTTCCGGGCCTGAAAACAGCGCGCGCCGCAAAAACGGCGTCGTAAACAAAAAATAAATGTATCCAAAAAACCCTCGGCTTGAGTATAATAATTTTCCCTGAGTGTGTCAATGGATCCATTTTTCCGAACGGCGCATGGACGCTTGATATCTCTTTCACGATCCGTTTCCGGAGCGGCCGTTTCATCAAGAAACGACGGCCCGGCGGGCGTCTGAAAAACTTTCAGAGTCCGCCGGGCCGTTATCGTTTTATGTACAATGATTCGCTTAAAGCTGCGCCAGCAGTTCCTCGACGGTCTTCTTGCCGAACATCGGCTGGCCATCGTTGACGACGTAGCAGGGAACGCTCATGACGTTGTACTTTTCGCGCAGTTCCGGGAAGTGGTTGAGATCGTAGACGTCGACGGAGACGCGCGGATTCAGCGAAGCGATGCGCTGCGCCGCGGTCACCAGCTCCGGGCACATCGTGCAGGTCAGGCTGACCATGATCGTCATATGCACGTCGCGATCGAGTTTTTCGATCAGGGTTTTGGTCCGGTCGTCGATGCGCTGTCCGGGGCCGGCGAGGTTGTACAGGCCGAGCACGAACGAGGTGAACTCGTGCCCGCCGGGAACGCCGTGGAACGCGATCCCCGCCTCGCGGCCGTCGGCGCGGCACACTCTGACGCAAGGGGCGCCGTCGCCCGCCGTGGCGGATTTTTCCACGGTCAATTTGTCCGTCAAGGCCGCCAGCGCGTCCATGTAATTCTCCAGTTCGCGCGAGACGGGCCGCTCGTCCAGGGACAGGCGCAGGATCAGCGGCGACTCCATCTTGGCGAACAGCGCGTCCAGCTGCTGAACCATATCGGCGCTGAAGAGGCCGTCGCCTTGGGGCGCCGTCGCCGGCGCACTCTCGCCGCGCCCGGAATCGGCGGGCCGATGCGCGGCTGCGCGCCTGTGGGGAACTTCGGGCTTCAGACCGGTCTTCTTCTGCATGGCCGCGCAGTACTTTTCAAGCTCGGTGGCCGCCAGCGCGCCGTCGCCGACGGCCGTGACGACCTGACGCAGGTTTTTGATGCAAACGTCGCCGGCGGCGTAGACGCCGTCTACCGAGGTCTTCTGCTGCCGGTCGGTGATCACGTAACCGCGCTCGTCCAGATCGACGACGCCCCTGAAAAGCTCCGTGCTCGGCGAGTAGCCGGCGAAGACGAAGACGCCGAAAGTATCGCCGTTCTCCGGCTCGAAGACCGTGCGCTCGCCGGTCTTGCCGTTGACGTAGACCAGGCGGCGCAGCACGGAATCGCCCGAGACGCTTTCCACCGAGGTGTTGGTGAGCACGGTGATCTTCTCGTTCCGCCGCGCCTCGTCGGCCGCCGACTTGGCGCAGGAAAAATCGTCCTTGCGGATCAGCACGGTGACGTGCGAGGCGTACTTGGTCAGGAAAACGCTCTCCTCCGCCGCCGCGAAACCGCCGCCGACGACGAAGACCGGCTTGCCGGTGAAGAACTCGCCGTCGCAGGTGGCGCAGTAGGCGACGCCGTGCCCGCGGAAATCCAGCTCGCCCTCGAAGCCGACCGTGCGCGGATGCGCGCCCGTGGCGACGAGCAGCCCGAAACATTCGAAGACGCCGCGGCTGGTCACGACCCGACGCACGTCGCCATCGACCTCGACGGCCGTCACCTCGGCCAGCAGGAACTCCGCGCCGAAGCTCTCCGCCTGGCGGCGCATCCTGTCCGTCAGATCCGCGCCGCTGGCGCGCTCGACGCCCGGATAGTTGACGACTTCGGACGTGATCGTGATCTGTCCGCCGAACTTTTCCTTCTCCACGACCAGCACGCGGTAGCAGGCCCGCGCCAGATAAAGAGCGGCGGTCAGTCCAGCCGGACCGCCGCCGATAACGATGACGTCGTAGAGATTTTCGCCCACGCTCACTTACAGCGCTCCGACGAGGTCGAGGCTCGGCTTCAGAGTCTCCGCGCCCGGCTTCCACTTGGCGGGGCAAACCTGGTCGCCGTGCTCGGCGACGAACTGGCAGGCCTGCAGCTTGCGCAGCAGCTCGTCGGCGTTGCGGCCGACGTTGCCGGAATTGACTTCGTAGGCGACGATCTTGCCCTCGGGATTGACGATGAACGTGCCGCGCTCGGCGATGCCAGCCTCCTCGATGAGGACGTCGAAGTCCTTCGCCAGCGCGTGGGTCGGATCGGCCAGCATCGGATAGGTCAGCTTGGAAATCTTCTCGGAGTGATCGTGCCACGCCTTGTGCACGAAATGGGTGTCGCAGGACACGGAGTAGATCTCGCAGCCGGCGGCCTTGAACTTCGCGTAATTGTTTTCCAGATCTTCGAGTTCGGTCGGGCAGACGAAGGTGAAATCCGCGGGATAGAAGAAGAACACGCTCCACGTGCCGAGGATGTCGGCCTTGGTCACGGTCTTGAACTCGTTGTTCTGATAAGCGGAAACCTTGAAATCGGAAACTTCCTTGTTGATAAGAGACATCTTGAATGACCCCCTTGATGTTTTTGGATTAGCATTAATTAACCCTGACTAAAAATATCATATTTCTACGCAATGTCAAGAGGGGGATCAGCAAAAAAACGATTTTTTACGATCCCGCGGCGACAAAGGGAGCCGTCTCGAATCACAGATCTTTCTCCTTGACCGCGGGGCCGACGTACTGATCCATCACGAGCGCCAGATAGAGATTGAGGCAGGTGCGGAAATCTTTCAGGTTCAAGCCCGACTCCTTGTCGAGCTTGTCGAGGCGGTAGATCAGCGTGTTGCGGTGCACGTGCATGCGCCGCGCCGCTTCGACCAGCGAAAAGCCGCTTTCGCACCATTCGCGGATGGTCTCGCGCATCTGTTCCCAGTCGGGATAGCGGCGGAAAGCGCCCGTCACGGCCTGGACGAAACGGGTGCGCACGGGCGAATCGATCGTGGTGATCACGTCTTCGAGGCGGTAATCGGCGATGTTGTAGACGCCCGGCTGCTGACGGAATTTCTTGCCGAGGAACAGGGCTTTCCACGCTTCCTGATAGCTGACCGCCAGCGCGGAAATGCCCAGCGCCGGCGAACCGATGCCGATGGCGGCCTTGAGATCGAAGGCTTCGATGGCCTGCAGGATCTTGCGCGCGCGCGCCGCGGCTTCGTCGGCCATGGAATTCCCGTGCTCCGTCTTCTCGCCGCCGGCCGCGAAAAGGATCACGAAACGGTTGTTGCCGAGCATGGCCGAAAGGTCGCGCGGCTCGGCGAAGAGCTTGCGGATCGACGCGAGCACGGCTTTCTTCACGTTGAGGATGCGCGTTTCGGCGTTCTCGCTCTGGCGGCGCATCTGCTCGCGCACCTGCAGGGCGAAGCGGCCGAACTGGTACAGGTCGACGGCGATGGGAATGTAATGCCAGGTGCGGTCGTAACCGTATTCGGACGCGCGCGACAGCAGCAGCGCCTCGTTGCTGACGCCGGGGACGAAGGAGCCGATGTCCTGGACGAGATTCTGCAGCGTGCTCTCGCGATTGACCGAGTAGGCGTACAATTCGCGCTCGCGCAGCAGCAGTTCGACCTGCTGCTTCACGATCGCGGCGAAGGGAACGACTTTTTCGGGCTCGCCGGCGATCGCCACCGTGCCGGCGATCTGCCCGTTCATGCTCCGGACCGGCGCGGTGACGCCGGGCAGCGTGCCTCTGAGCTGCTGCGCCTGCCTTTCGCCGGTACGAGCGTTCTGTCCGCTGGCGACGACGGATAGCGATGCCTCGTGAAACTGTTCGAGGCGGTCCGTGTTGCTGGAACCGACGATAACGCCTTCCGCATCGGTGATGATCACGTCGAAATTGATGGCCGAGGCGACGGCGGCGGCGATTTCCTGGGCGCATTTGCGCAGCAGGATGTTTCCCTCAGAGTTCTGTTCATACATTTTTCTCACCTTGTGCTTAAAGTATAAATACAGTTAATATTTAGCCATAAATTTTATATTTTTGCAATAGCATATTGAGTGATATTTCACGAACAATCCTCCGAAGTTGTCAGCCAAAGTCCGCTTATGCCTTCTTTGACCGAATGAAAAACGGGAAACGTGTCGCGGCGCATGGAACATTTCCCGTCCGAATGTGTTAAGATGTACTCTACTGACTCGTTCATCGGCAAATTTTTATTCTTCGAAGGCGAAAGGATTTGATCTAAAAATGGCAGAAAATGCGCTTGAAGTGCTTCGCGCGCGCGGCTTCATCGACTGGACCACGGACGACGCCGGCGTCAGGGAATTGTTCGACACAGGCATGGTCACGGCTTACGTGGGCTTCGACCCCACCGCGGACAGTCTGCACGTCGGCCATCTGATCCCGCTGATGGGCTTGGCCTGGCTGCAGCGGCTCGGGCACCGGCCCATCGTGCTGGCCGGCGGCGGCACGGGCATGATCGGCGACCCGTCCATGAAGAGCGCGGAGCGCAATCTGCTGACGATGGATCAGATCCGCCACAACGTTGAAGGCGTCAAGAAGCAACTCATGCACTTCGTCAGCTTCGACTGCGGCGAGAACTCCGCGCTGCTGGTCAACAACTACGACTGGCTGAGTTCCATGAACTTCCTCGAGTTCCTGCGCGACGTGGGCAAGTTCTTCACGATCAACAAGATGATCGCCAAGGAACACGTCAGGAGCCGCATCGAGGACCCGACCAAGAGCCTGTCCTTCACCGAGTTCGCCTACACGCTGCTGCAGTCCTACGACTTCTACCATCTCTACACGACTTACGGCTGCCGCCTGCAGCTGGGCGGCAACGACCAGCAGGGCAACATCACCAGCGGCATCGACTTCATCCGTAAGCACGAAGAGGGCGCGGCGGTGTACGGCGGCACCAATCCGCTGCTGCTGACTTCCGCCGGGCACAAGTTCGGCAAGACCGAGGGCGGCGCCGTCTGGCTCGATCCGGCCAAGACCTCGCCCTACCAGTTCTACCAGTTCTGGGTCAACAGCGAAGACGCCACGATCGCCAAGACGCTGCGCTATTTCACGTTCCTGCCGCTCGACGAGATCGACGCGCTGGTCGCGCGCCACATGCAGTCGCCCGAGAAACGCGAAGCGCAGCGCGTGCTGGCCTACGAGATCACCAGGCTCGTCCACGGCGAAAACGTGGCGGCCAACGTCCGGCACGCCAGCGAGATCCTCTTCGGCGGCGCTTACACGCCCGAAGATCTGACGGAAGAAATGCTCCACACGCTGGCGGCCGAGACGCCCTGCGGCAAAGTCGCCTCGCTGCCCATGCCGCTCGCCGACGCGCTCGCCGAGGTGGGCGCGTGCAAGAGCAAGGGCGAAGCCAAGCGCCTGATCGCCGGCGGCGGCGTGTCCGTCAACGGCGTCCGCGCCGACGACGGCGCGCAGATCGAGGAGAAGGACGTGCTCTGCGGCTACTCCTCGCTGATCCGCCTCGGCAAAAAGAAATATTTTATGATCGGCCGCAAATAAGATGAGCTTCGCCGTTTCGGCCGTCGAATTCCTGCGCAAAACGCTCGCCTACCCCGACTGGCGCGGACGCGCGCTCTACGGCTTGTGCCGCGGCGTTTTCGCTCTCGTGCCCATCCGCCGGCGGCTGATGCTCGACGCGTTCAAAACCTCGTTTCCCGAAAAGGACGAAGCGTGGCACAAAAAAACGCTGCGCGGCGTGTACCGCCACTTCTCCTGGATGATCGTGGAATTCCTCGCCTGCCAGAACGATCCCTCTCTCGTCAGCAAGATGGTCGTCGAGGTGGAAGGGCGCGAATGCGCCGACGCGCAGAAAGCCTCCGGCGCCGGCTGCTTTATGCTCACCGGCCATTTCGGCAACTGGGAGATCCTCGGCGGCTGGCTGCCGCAGAACGGTTATCCCGTCCAGCCCGCCGCGCGCGACGCCGACAATCCCGAATTCGCGGCGCTGATCGAGCGCTACCGCGCCAACCTCGGCGAAACCACGCTGCGCAAGGGCGCCATGAACGTGCGCCACATGATCCGGCAGGCGCAGGCCGGCACATGGGTCGCCCTGCTCGCCGATCAGGACGCCGGGGACCGCGCCGTGCCCGTGACGTTTTTGAACCGCCGCACCACCATGGTCGAAGGCCCCGCCGCGCTGGCGCTGACGGCCAAACTGCCGCTGCTCACTGTTTACTCGCTGCGCCTGGCTCCGTTCAAATACCGCGTCGTCTTCCTGCCCGACCTCGTCGGGGATCCGCAGGAACGCAGCCGCGAGAACGTCGCCGCGCTGACGCAAAAAGCCAACGCCGTGCTCGAAGAGATGGTGCGCCTCGCCCCCGAGCAGTGGTTCTGGTTCCACCGCCGCTGGAAGACCGACCCCGATCATCCCGGCGTGAAAATGCAGTAATCCTGCGGCGAAACTTTACGACAAAAAAATAAAACAGGGCGGCTGAGCGAGAGTTTTCGTTCAGCCGCCCTGTTTGTTTTTCTTGTTCGATCCAGCCGCGCTATTTCACCTTCCAGCGGTTTTCGAGCAGCTGCAGCGCGCCCGAGGTGACGCTGGTCAGCACCAGATAGACCACGGCCACGAAGATGAACGTCTCGAACGAGGCGTAGGTGACGCTGCGCACCTGCTGGCCGACCATGGTCAGGTCGCTGATGGCGAGCACGGAGAGCAGCGACGATTCCTTGATCAGCGTCACGAACTCGTTGCCGATGGCCGGCAGCATGTGGCGGATCGCCTGCGGCAGGATGATGCTCTTCATCGTCTGCCAGTAGGACAGCCCCAGCATCTTGGCCGCTTCCCACTGCCCCTTCGACACGCCTTCGATGCCGCCGCGCACGATCTCGCCCACGTAACCGGACGAGTTGATGCCGATGCCGAGGATGCCGGCCGTGGCCGCGTCGAGGTTCACGCCCAGCGCCGGCAGGCCGAAGTAGATCAGAAACAGCTGGATCATCAGCGGCGTGCCGCGCAGCACGTAAATGTACGCCGCCATCAGGTAGCGCAGCGGCTTGAACGGCATGACGCGGAACGAGCCGATGAAGATGCCCAGCGCCGAACCGAACAGCACGCCGAGGAACGAGGCCTGAATGGTCACGCACACGCCCTTCCAGAACATGTGCAGATACGGGATCAGCACGGAAAAGTCCAGTTCCATTTACTCCGCCTCCTCTGCCACGGCCGCGCCGTAATGGGAAAGCACGCGCTGCAGGAACGCGCGCGTGCGCTCCTTCTGCGGGCGCACGAAGATGTCGTCCGGCGCGCCCTGCTCGACGATGTGCCCGTCGGCCATGAAGATGACGCGGTCCGACACTTCCTTGGCGAAGAGCATCTCGTGCGTGATGATCATCATCGTCATGCCGCTTCTGGCCAGGTCGGCGATGACGTTGAGCACGTCGCCGACCAGCTCGGGATCGAGCGCCGAAGTCGGCTCGTCGAAGAGCATCACCTTCGGATCCATAGCCAGCGCTCGGGCGATGGCCACGCGCTGCTGCTGGCCGCCGGAAAGCTGCGCCGGGAACGCTTCGATCTTGTCGCCGAGACCGACGCGTTCCAGAAGCTCCCGGGCGGTCTTTTCCGCCTCGGCGCGGGATTTGCCGCGCACTTTCATCGGCGCGATCGCCACGTTCTCCAACACGCTCAGGTGCGGGAACAGGTTGAACTGCTGAAAGATCATGCCCAGCAGCTCCGACTCCCTGGCGTTGGACATCTTCTCGCCGTCCATGCGGTGGCCGTAAACGTAGATCTCGCCGGAATCGATCCTCTCCAGACGGGCGATACAGCGCGCCAAAGTGCTCTTGCCCGAGCCGCTGGGCCCGATGACCGTGATCACTTCGCCCTCGTCGACGTTCAGCGAGACGCCTTTCAGCACGTCGAGAGCGCCGAACGATTTGTGCAGGTCCTTTACTTCTATCGCGTGAGTCACATTCGCTCACCTCCATTGAAATGCGTTCATTATAAATCAACTATCAGTTTATTGCCAGATGAAAATTGCAATTTTGTTTATTTGTTTTCACAAGAGAGGGATCGCCGCTCGAAGCGCCGCACAAAAAAACAGGCTGGCGCGTCGGCCAACCTGTCTTATAATATTTTTCTACAATCCCATGACGCGAGGGAGATAGGTCGTAAAGACCGGAAACGTCACGATGATCAGCTGCACAGCCAGCGCCACGAGCACGAACGGCCAGATCCGGCGGAACATCTCGCCCAGCGGCACCTTGCCCACCGCGGCGACGATGTAGTTGCAGGCCCCTACCGGCGGCGTGATCAGAGCGATCGTCACGTTCAGCGTCATCACCACGCCGAAGTGGAAAGGGTCGATGCCGGCCTTGGCCGCCAACGGCGCGAATACCGGCGTCAGCAGCGTCATCACCGAGATCTCCTCCATGAACATGCCGATCACGAAGACGATCAGGCTGAGCACGACCATCAGCAGCCAGGGATGCCCCAGCAGCCCGGCTTCGACGACGAACTGGCTGAACGCCTGCGTGACGCGCTCCCACTTGAGATACCAGCCGACGACCGAGGCCGCGCCCATGATCAGAAAGATCGCGCTGGTCAGGCGCACCGTCTCGCCGACCGCCTCGGCGAAACCGCGCAGCGTCAGCCGCCGCGTCACCGCCACGCCGGCGAAAACGCAGTAGACCGCCGCCAAAGCGCCCGACTCCGTCGGCGTGACGATCCCCGACATGATGCCGCACATGATGATGCACGGCGCCAGCAGGGCCAGAAACGAGCGGAACAGGATCCGCCACTTCTGCGCGTATACGCCCGCCAGGTCGGTCTTGGGCACGTCGTATTTGCGCGCGTAGTACCAGTTCATGGCCATGTAAGCCAGCCCGAGCGCGATCCCCGGCGCCACGCCGGCGGCGAAGAGCCCGCCGATGGACGTGTTGGTCATCGAGGCGTAGATGATCATGAAAATGCTGGGAGGAATGATCGGTCCGATCAGCGAGCTGCCCGCCGTGATCCCCGCCGCGTACGACGCGGGAAAGCCTTCCTTCACCATGGCGGGGATCAGGATCGAACCCAGCGCCGAGGCGTCGGCCGCGGCGCTGCCGTTGACGCCGGCGAAGATCACGCTGCCGACCACGTTGACGTAACCCAGCCCGCCGCGCACCGAACCGACCGCCAGACGGCTGAAGTCGATGAGGCGGTCGGTGAGTCCGGAGCGGTTCATCAGCGTGCCCGTGAGGATAAAAAAGGGAATCGCCATCAGCGAGAAGGAATCCATGCCGCCGAAAAACTGCTGCGGGACGACGCGCAGCAGCGTCAGGTCGCCCGCGCCGAGGATGCCGAGCAGCCCCGCCATCGTCAGCGAAGCGTAGAGCGGCACGCCGAGAAGCATCAGCGCAAAAAACGCCGCCAACAGAAGGAAACCGCTCATCGGCTTTCATCCCCGCTTTCGGAGCCGTACCGGCACTTGCAGAGAACGACGATCATCAGCATGGCCATACCGAGGGGCACCGCCATCAGCGGCACCGCCTTGGGCACGCCCAGCGCCATGGTCTTCATCCTCCACCCGCCCATCACGTTTTGAGCGCCGAACCAGACCATCACGCCGAGGACCGCAGCCTGGACCGCCGCCGACAGAAGACAGCAAAACGTCCTGCCGCGCGGCGGCAGCGCGTTCGCCACGAAATCGATCGACATCTGGTCGCCGTTGAGAGAAGCCGCCGCCGCGCCGATCAGCGCCATCCACGCCAGCGAAAAACGCGCCAGCTCCTCCGTCCAGATGGGGGCGGCATGATAAAAATAGCGCAGCACCACGCCCATGACGATGTCGCCGATGTTGATCAGCAGCAGCACCCCGCCGAACCAGAGGCTGAGGAGCCCCACCCAACGGCTCAGCCGTTCGAGAAAATCCATGCGCTGCCGGGCCTCACTTCGCGGAGGCTTTTTCGTTGGCCGCCTTGGCGTCGCGCAGGGCCGCTTCGAGCCATTCGGCGGAGACCTTGCTCTTCAGCCACTCGATGTACGCGGGCTGGCCGATGCCGCGGAACTGCTCCATCTCCTCCGGCGTGGGCGCGTAGACCTGCATGCCCAGCTGACGGCATTTTTCCACCTGCTGGGAATCTTCGGCTTCGATGCGAGCGCGGGTGAGGCGGTTGGCCTCCTTCGCCGCTTCGAGGATGACGGCGCGCTCCTCGTCGCTGAAGCTGTCGAACAGGTCGCCGTTCATGACCAGGAATTGGTCGGAGTACTGGATGTTCGCCAGCGTCATGTACTTCTGCACTTCCGTCAGGCTGCCCAGCAGCACGTAGAAGGCCGGGTTCATCTGCCCGTCGACGACGCCCGTTTTCAGCGCCATGTAGAGTTCGCCCCAGGGGATAGGCGTGCCGCTGGCGCCGAACGCCTTGAAGATCGCCACCTGGCCCTCGTCCATGCCGCGGAACTTCAGGCCGGGGAAATCGGCGGGGCTGCGGATCTCGCGCTTGGAGTTGGTGAAGGCGAGGAAGCCGCCTTCCTCCACCGCTTCGATCAGCACGCAGCCCGTGCGCTCGCGGAACAGCTTTTTCAAATTGGCCCAGTATTCGCTCTCGTCGAAGAAAACGTGCGCCGCCTCGTAGCTGTTGAACATGAACGGCACCGACGAGGGATACAGCTCCGGCAGCACCGTGCCCATGGCGGCGAACGAGGAGACGTCGGCCACCGGCTGATTCAACCCGTCCTTCATCATCAGCTCCATGCGCTGCTCTTCGCTGCCCAGCTGCTCGTCGGGGTACAGTTCGAACGTGATGTTCCCCTGCGTGCGCTCCGTGACGCGCGAAACGAATTCCTTGACGAAGTAATGCACCACGTTGTTCTCGACGTTCGCCGGTCCGATGTACGACATCTTCACGACCGTCGCCGCGCCCGCCGCGCCGCTCAGCCCCAGCGCCAGCGCACAGGCCAGCGCTATTTTCCCGATAACGGTTCTTTTCATTATCCCATACCTCTCAGCTTGAATTTTCCAATCAAATACTTCCGACATTTTATCCCAAAGGACGCAAAAAAGACAGCGCTCCCGCAAGAAACAATCTTTCTCAAGCGCGCGCCAATCCTTCGCGGCGCTATTTCAAGTCCGCCGGGAGCGCGATCTTCTCGATCCGGTAATTTCTCCCGTCGACGCGCATCATCGCGAAGGAAAGTTCCAGGCCGAAACGCCGCCGTCCGCAGCTGCCGGGGTTCAACCACAGCACGCCGCCGCGCAGCGCCTCGCAATAGCGGTGCGAGTGTCCGAAGATCACCGCGTCCACATCGTCCAGGTCCGTCGGCACGTCGGCAAGACGGTGCGCCATGAAAAAATTCAGCCCTTCGATCCGAAAGCGCAGCGACAACGGCAGACGGCGCGCCAGCTCCCAGTCGTTGTTCCCCCGCACCGCGTACAGCGGCGCCAGTTCCCCCAGCCAGTCGAGCGTGTCCTCGTCGTCGAAATCGCCGGCGTGGACGATGCAGTCGCAGCGTTTCAGTCGCTCCAGTACCTGCGGGCGCAGCAGCCCGTGCGTATCGGAAATAATCGCGGCAAGCGCCGCCATGCTCTCACCTTCTCCGAAAAATCTCGTCATATTATAAAGCAAAGTGCCCGCCTTTTCGCGCCCGACCTCATCGCCGAAAGTCCGTCCTTCAGATCGAGGTAAAATTTCTATGTGCTTATCCTTGTCACGAAATTCATTTGCATTATAGCACTTCTTAAAAATTAAAATATATCACTAACACATGTTAGAAAGGAGTCCCCCATGGAAATGCAGAGCTGAATTCTTGAAACGGATCGTCGGCGCGGCCGAGGCCGTCGCAAACGCGGAAAAGGAACTGACGGAGATCGACTCGCGCTTCGGCGACGCCGATGATGAAGATCAACGATGGCGATCTCATCGTCTTTGTTCATGCCGAGACATGGATCCCCGGGAACATCGCCATTGTCCAGCCCGATAGAAAACTGGAGTGTTCAGGAGTAAAAACGGCTGTATTCTAGGTCACAGAACAAAGATCATGCCGATATCGAGGTCAGCGAAGACAATGATTTTTCGGGAGTCAGCCGCACCGTGAGGATCATCGCCGACCGCGATCCGAAACCGGTTTTACAACAAGAAATAAAAATCCGGCAGTAAAAGTGTTCAATAACATGATCAATAACGCGACTCTTGCAGATCGCGAAAAGGTTGTTAATACCGATAAACTTCTTTTAACCTATGTTATTACAAAGCAGTTTAAACAAAATTTTAATAATATCTATGAAGTTAAGTTTTTGATAGCGCCTCTCAACGTATCACCTTGACTTTTACTATCAACAATAGTAATATCATTAATAGTAAAAAATGGAGGCGTCGCTATGTCATCAATAGATTTAGTTATACTCGGTATCGTATTGGAAAAACCGCAAAGCGCCTATGACATTCAAAAAGATGTGGAGTACCACCATTTTTCCCGTTGGACGAAAATAAGCGTGCCTTCCATTTATCGAAAGGTACTCCAGTTGAGCGAGAAAGGTTATCTGCAAAGCGATATTGTTAAAGGCGATAAGTTTGCGGATAAGGTAATCTATTCCATCACCGATAAGGGCAGAGCATATTTCAAGGAATTGATGGCTTCTTGTGCCGCGGGCTCGGTGCCCCTGTTATTCGATTTCAATGTAGTCATTACCAATCTGAACAAAATGGATAAAGCTGAAGCAATGGAGCTGCTTTCTACTTTGCGCCAGAGCATACAGTCCTCCACTGAATTAATTGAGGGATATGCTCAGGAATTTTCAGACATTCCTTTGCTGGGAAGAACGATTTTCGAGCAGCAGCGGCTCCTCTATCGCGCCCTTCTGGAATGGCTGGATCACTTTGAAGGGCGGTTTTTACAAGAATGAGCGTAGGCCCTCAAAGCAGCTTAACCATCCTGTTTGAAGCTCCATTTTGGATCGCCCTATATGAAAGAACTGATAACGGCAAGTATGAGGTATGCAAAATCACTTTTGGATCAGAACCCAAAGATTATGAGGTCTATGAGTTTCTGCTGAAGTATCGGCACAAGCTGAAATTCAGCCCACCGCTCCAGGCCGAAGCAGCCATGGAACGGAAAATCAATCCCAAACGTATGCAGCGTGAAATTCATAGTCAACTGCAAGATAAGGGCATTGGCACAAAGGCGCAGCAGGCGTTAAAACTCCAGCATGAGCAATGCAAGCTGGAAAGGAAAACAAAGAGCCGAGAGCGGAAAGAAGCAGAGAAAGATCGCCAGTTTGCGACACGGCAGGAAAAGAAGAAAGCCAAACATAGAGGAAGATGACATGAGGATAGAATGGATTTTATGCCCCTTTTGCGGCAATAAAACGCGATTAAAAATCCGTGATGATACAGTCCTTGAAAATTTTCCGCTGTATTGTCCCAAATGTAAACACGAAACCTTGATCGCGGCACAACAACTGAATCTATCAATTATCCAAGAGCCGGACGCACAGACGCGGAGCCGATAACACAAAGGGAAACCTCGGATGTTATCGGCTCTGTTTTCTTGATATTCTCTATGATCTGCCAAGCGGCAGAAAAAAACGCCGCAAGGCAGACGGCTTTCTGCGCTCAAAAATAGTTTAGTTTCTTCACGGCGGTTCAATTCGAGCCGCCGTTTTTCTTTGTTCCGACAACTTACACGGCGGCATAGAAGGAGGATGCCGCCATGTTACGCCGGATTCTATCCCAGCCTGATCTGACGAGAGCTAGCTGCTCAAAAAAGCCCATCCCCGTCGGCGGACAGTTTTGGCCATGAATATGAACTATACCATGTAAATAAACTTCATATTGCATACCATCGCGCCCGGCGGGGTTGCGACCCGCCGGGCGCTTTTTGTCGTTTCCTATGGCTGAGATGGCTGGCGGTTGCTTTTTCTGGATTTTTTTCAAATCAGCGACCTGACCATGGTCGACCAGCAGGTGCGCAGCGTCACCTACGCCTCGTTCGAGACGTTCATCTTCGTCGCCGTGATCTATCTGGTGCTGACCAGCGTTACCTCGGGCGCGCTGCGGCTGAACGTCATCGACACGCTGATCCTCCCGGCCCCGCTGGCCGTCAAAACGCTGGAACTCGTCAGCTGACGGCCGGACACTTCAACGCAAAATCGCCCTCAAAGCCTTTGTAATAAAGGTTTCGAGGGCGATTTTCAATCGACCTTGAATCAAGCCGAATCGTTATCATTTGGCGGCCCCGGCGCGACTCGAACGCGCGACCTACTGCTTAGGAGGCAGTCGCTCTATCCATCTGGGCTACGGGGTCGTTCTCAAAAGCGGATTCATCATAACACAAGCGCTTCAAAGCCGCAAGGAACGAACGCGGGCTTCCTTACTTCCCGACGGTCCACGGCGCGTCGGGATCCGCCACGATCACGGTTTTATTCAGCGCGCGCGTTTCGTTGCAGCGAAAGCAGTCGTGCAGATGATCGTTGATCACGCCGCAGGCTTCGAGAAAGGAGAACATGCTCACCGTGCCGACGAATTTGAAGCCGCGCCGGCGCAGGTCGCCGCTGAACGCATCGGAGAGGGCGCTGCGCGTCAGGCGCTGTTTCTGATAGGCGGGATAGATCACGGTGCGCCCGCCCGTGAAGCTCCAGACGTACGCGGCGAAGCTGCCGAATTCCCGGCGCACGTCGAGAAAGCGCCGGGCGTTGTTCACAACGGCGCGCACTTTGCGTTCGGCGTGGATCATCTCGGGATCGGCCATGATGCGGGCGACCGTTTCGTCGTCGTATCCGGCCACCTGAGCGTAATCGAACCGGCTGAAATTGCGCGCGAAGCACCGGCGCTTGCGCAGCATCAGCAGCCAGCTCAGCCCGCAGCTCATGGATTCCATCAGCAGATGTTCGAAAAGGACTTTGTCGTCATGCTGCGGCACGCCCCATTCCCCGTCGTGATATTTTCTCAGCAGCGGGTCGGCACCGCTCCACGGGCAGCGCTTTTCAGACGTCATAGGCTCCTCCGCTCACTGCGCAATGGTTCGTTCCCCGCAAGGGCTGCGGAATTCGCACGGCACCGCTGTCTGACACTTGCCGCAGCCATAGCGCGGCGCGTATTTTCGCTTCTGCGTTGCCAGATAAGCGGCGCACAACGGATGCTTCTTTCCCTGTCTCAGCGAAATCGCGTGCGCCGGGCAGCGACGCACGCACGCCCCGCACTGAATGCAGCGCTCGTAAACAGCGTCGTATTCTCGCGACGTCGGTTCAATCTGCGCGTCCACCACCACGCTGCCCAAGCGGCCGGCCATGCCCTTTTCCGTGATCAGCCCCTTGCTGAGCCCAAACGTTCCCAAGCCGGCGGCAAAAGCGACATGACGCTCGGACCAGTTGCTCGCGTAGGTATCCGCGCTGACGCCGGGGAATCCAGCCAGCGTCCCCTGTCCGCCGCGCGCCACTCGAAAGCGACTATCCCGCGACGGCGCCACAGCGCGGACGCCTTGAGCCTGCAGCCACGCGCAGAGCTCGTCCAACAGAGAGGAGAGGAACTCCTGCCCCTCGATACGGCCGTAAAGCCATTCCAATGAGGTCCGCTCGGGCGCGATGCGGTTGCTCGCTCTCACGCGCTCGGAGAACGGAAAAAAGAAAGACAGCACGCTGCGCGCCTCCGGCAGCCAGTCCCGCGGCGAAAGATGCCATGGCCCCACCACTTCCGCACTCTTGAACTTCTCAAAAAGAGGATCATCCGCCGCGGCGATGCCGATCAGCGGCCTGTCAAAAAAAACCGTTCCCGCCAGTTCAGGGTGTCCGTCCGCTATTGCCGCGGTAAGCACGTTGCCCGAGCCGGCGGCAAAACGCTCTTTCATCCACGCATCCAACTGTACGCGGTTCATTCGAAGAAACCTCCTTTGCTCACGCCCCCCGCCAGGGGAGCGCAAAAAATCGTTTCAGCCGTTTGTACGCTATGAACGCCAGCAGCGACGTGACGCCGTATTTGAACAGGTTGAACGGCAGCAGCGCGTAGACCATCAGCGTATAAAGATCCGTCACCGCGGCATTGGCAGCGTGCCCCATGCCGATCACCGTCTCCATTTTCAGTCCCAGCAGGCGCGCGTAAGCGGGAAAAAAGACGAAAAAGTTGCCCAGCACGATCAGCGACGAAGCGCACAGCGTGCCCCAAAGCAGCGCCTGCGCAGCGGCGCGTTTCGTGCGCCGGCGGCCGTACAAAAGCGCCGCGGGCACGACGTAGCACAGACTGCCCCACAGGTTTGCCGCCTCGCCGACGCCCATGGTCGTCGTGCCGTTGAGCAGGAAATTGAGCGTTACCTTGACGACCGCCGCAAAAGCTCCGGCGCCGGGACCCATCATGCAGCCGCCGAGGATCACCGGCAGCTCGGAAAGATCGAACTTCACGAACGGCGGCACAAAAGGCACCGGAAATTCGAGGATCATCAGCAGCGTGCCGACCGCTCCAAGCATACCCGTCAGAACAAGCGAATGCAGCGAAAAACGCCGGCAGCGCGCCAGCGACATGGTGTCATCCTTCATCCAAGTCCCTCGCAGAATACCGAAATGATTTTCTTGCGAATATCATACTCCGTCCCGCCCAATTTACCAATCGTCAGTTTTTCCATCTTGGTCGAGATCATAAAAATTCGGAACGCCCGGCAACAGGCGTTCCGAATTTTCTTGTGTCCATACTGATCCTGATTTTCAATAAAAAGACATCGTTGAAACGCCGCGCAGTGCTCTGCGACGCGGCACAAGCCCTTCAGAGCGCTTCGAAGAAGCGTATCTTCATTGAGCTCTTTTAGTTGAGAACGAGTATCAATCAAACGACGGCAGGCAATGGAAAACTTTCAACAACGGCTGCGAAGCGCCGAAAACGCGCTGCGTTTCCTCGCAGTCGAGCGCCAGCTGCTTCATCAGGCTCATGCGCCCGCTGAAGCGCGTCATCAGGCGCAGCCGCTTCAAAAAGGCCAGCAGCGGCCGGCGGCCGTACAGATCGCCGTGAAAACCGATCACGTGCGTTTCGATGCGCAGGCTGCCCTGAACGAGAAACGTCGGATTGCGCCCGACCGAAACAGCCGCCGGCCACCATCGGCCTTCGTGCCACATCGCGCCGGCATACACGGCCTCGCCGGGCGTCAGTTTCTTCTCGTCGGGAAGCATGTTCGCCGTAGGATAGCCCATGGCGCGGCCGCGGCGCTCGCCGCTCACCACCCGGGAAAAGAGGAACCACGGATAACCGAGCAGTTCGGCCGCCTGATCCACGTTGCCCGCCTGCACCATGTCGCGGACGCGCGTGCTGCTGACGACGATGCCGTCGTCCATGACCAGCTGCGGCATCAGCGCCAGCTCCAGGCCGTGCCCGGCGCAGTAGCGCGTGAGAAATTCGCCGTCGCCGGAGCGACCGCGCCCGAAGCGGAACTCGCGCCCGACGACGATCCCCGTCACGTCAAGACGCGCGCGCAGTTCGTCGAGGAACTGCCGCGGCTCCGTCGAGGCGAATTCTCTGGTAAAGGGGATCTCCAGCGGCTCGGGAATGTCGAAGTTGCGGCGCAGGAACGCGGTGTCCTCGCGCGTGAAAAGCCGGGCCTTCAGCCCCCCCAGCACATAACGGGGATGCGGCGAAAAGGTCACGACTTTCCATTCGGTATGAGCGCGCGCGGCCATTTTCCGCGCCTGACGGAACAGGGAAAAATGGCCACGGTGATAGCCGTCGAAGGCCCCGATGCAGACGATCACAGGCGCACCGCCGTGGGGATGTTGGCCTGCGGGCAGATCACGGCGCGGCCGTTTTCGACTCTCAGCGCGCCGAGGCAGAGATGCTCTCTGCCCACGACCATCACGCCCTCGTCCACCGGCACTACGCCGGGATTGCGGAACCGCATGAAGCTCACGTACACGCCGAGGCCGTTGCTCAGCCGCTTCTCGCAGAAAGCGTTGGCGTCGTAACTGTAATACTGGGAAGCCAGCGATTCGACGGACTGGATGCGGGCGGCGAGCTCCGCTTCGCTCGCGGGAGCCTGCGGATTGTAGGGCAGCGCCTCTTCGGCGCGGTAACAGCCCACGTTCAGGCGGCGCAGTCCCGACAGATGCGCGCCCGCTCCCAGCGCGCGGCCGAGGTCGCGCGCCAGGCTGCGCACGTACGTGCCGCGGTGGCAGCGCACCAGCAGACGGGCTGCGCCCGTTTCGTCGCGGCCGAGATAGCGGATCGAAGTGACGTTCACGGGCCGGGGGCGGATATCCGGTTCCCGTCCGGAACGCGCCAGCTTGTGGGCGCGCGCGCCGTCCACCTTCACCGCGGAGACGCGCGGCGGCGTTTGCAGGCGCACGCCCTGAAAAGCCGGCAGCGCGCCCAGCAGCGCCGGCTCGTCGTAAGCGGCCGGTGCCGG
This sequence comes from Pyramidobacter sp. C12-8, assembly GCF_002007215.1. Classification (GTDB taxonomy): domain Bacteria; phylum Synergistota; class Synergistia; order Synergistales; family Dethiosulfovibrionaceae; genus Pyramidobacter. The sequence goes on from NZ_MUHX01000020.1 coordinate 26,706, forward strand.
CTCGCTCAGCGGCTCGCCGGTCGCGTCGTCGGTGCTGGTCTCCCAGCCGAACGTCACGCGCGCCAGATAACTTTTCGGCAGATTCATCACTGCTTCGCTCAGGCGCGTGGCGCTCCCGGCCAGCAACACAAGCGTTCCCGACGCCGAGGTGTCCAGCGTGCCGGCGTGTCCGATTTTCTGTTTCCGTCCGCCGAGCGCCTTCGACACCGCGGTAACGCAGCCGCGGCTGGGCGCGCCGTAAATTTTGTCGAGGACGAGGATCCCGTTATACACGGCTCAGTTCCTCTTCCAGGGCTTTCAACCCCTCGCCGAGCGGCAGATGGATCTTGCAGCCGGCCGCATAACGGTGGCCGCCGCCGTTCCACTTCGCGGCGATCGCCTGAGCGGAAACGGGGCCGCGAGAACGAACGCTGCAGCGCAGACAGTCTTTGACCTCGCTGACCATCACGGTGACGTCGGCGCCTTTCATATGCGTCAACATATTGATAAGCCCATCGGTATCGCTTTCGAGCGCCCCCGTCTCGCGGAAATCGTCGCGCGTGATCCACGAGAGCGCGGCACGCGCGCCGACCGGTCTGACGCGGGCCATGCAGCGTCCCCACAGGCGCAGTTTCGCCGGCGTATCGTTGAAATGCAGCCGTTCGTCCAGTGTGGCGGGGACCGCGCCGGCCTTGACCAGCTCCGTCGCGATCCGCATGGTGTCGGCGGTGGTGTTGGAAAACTTGAACCAGCCGCAGTCCGTCGCGATCGACACGTAGAGCGCTTCGGCGATGTCCGCGTCGAGCGCGCAGCCGAGCGCGAGGACGACCTCGTAAATCATCTCGCCGGTCGCCGCGGCATGCGGCTCGATCCAGTTCACCTCGGCGCCGAACCGTTCGTTGCTTTCGTGATGATCGATGCTGATGCGCGGCTCCAATCCGGGCACGCCGCGGTCGCGGGAGCTGACGTCGACGGCGATCACGCAGCGTCCGTCGTCGGTCGCGGAAGCGCCGGACCGGTACTCGCCGCTGTGGGGCAGAAAGGCGTACAGCGGCGGCAGCGGATCGACGCCGCCCCAGATCACGTCGCGCCCCAGTTTTTTCCCGGCCGAAACAAGGGCGCTGCCGCAGCCGAGCGTGTCGCCGTCGGGCTTGACGTGGCAGACGACGCGCCATTTCGGCTCGGCCAGAAGGATACGCGCGATCTTCTCGGCTTCAGTCATCGGATTCCTCCGATGCGTCTTCTAACGCTTCCGATTCCTCAGGCGGCAGCTCGGCGCTGATGCGGTCGAGCACGCGGTCCATCTCGCGGGCCAGCTCTTCGCTGTCGTCGAATCTGAACGTCAGCTCCGGCACGGTACGGTACGACAGCACGCGTCCCAGCGACGAACGCACGTAGCCCGAAACTTTTTCGAGCAGCTTGGCGACCTCGGCGCGTCCTTCCTCGCGGAGCGTGGTGTAATAGACCTTGGCGTACTTCAGATCTTTCGAACACTCCACCGAGGTGACGATCACCTCGGCCAGTTTCTCGTCGCGCACTTCGCGCGAGAGGATCAGCGAAATCTCGCGCTGGAGCTGGCTGTTGATTCTTCCCATTCTGAAACGAGGCATCCGTTTCCTTCCTCTCTTGCGAACCGGTCCTTCCTGCTCGACGCGCCGGCGCTGAGATGTCCCTTCAGTCTGCCGGCACGCGAACGGTTCTTTTACAAAATTTTACAGAGTTCTTTTCTCTTCCACGAGCTCGTAGGCTTCGACCACGTCGCCCTCGCGGAAATCCTGATAGTTGGCGAAGGTCATGCCGCATTCGAAGCCCTCGCGCACTTCGCTGGCTTCGTCCTTCTCGCGGCGCAGCGAAGCGACCGAGCCTTCCCAGATCACGATGCCGTCGCGAACCAGACGCACCTTGCTGCCGCGTTTGATCGCGCCCTTCATGACCCGGCAGCCGGCGATCTTGCCGACCTTCGGGGCCTTGAAAATCTTGCGGATCTCCACTTCGCCCAGAGAGTTCTCCTTGATCGTCGGCGTCAGCAGACCTTCCATGGCCGCCTTCACGTCGTCGATGATCTCGTAGATGATGCTGTACAGGCGGATCTGCACGTTTTCCTTTTCGGCGAGTTTGCTGGCGCTGTTCTCGGGGCGGACGTTGAAGCCCACCACGATGGCGTTGGACGCCGTGGCCAGCATGATGTCCGATTCGGAGATGCGCCCTACGGCCGTGTGCACGATGTTGATGCCCACGTCTTCGGTGCCGAGCTTCTCCAGCGAGCCGACGATCGCCTCGATGGTGCCCTGCACGTCGCACTTGATGACCAGGTTCAGCACGGGCTTTTCGCCGTCCTGCACCTGGCTGTAGAGGTCTTCCAGCGTCATGCGCTTCACGGCCATGTTGTTCTGGGCGTTGCGGCGTTCGGCTTCGAGGTTGGCAAAGTAGTCGCGGGCTTCCTTTTCGGAGCCGATCTGATGGAAGTGCTCGCCCGGCTGCGGCACGCCGTTCAGGCCGATGATCTCGACGGCAGTGCTGGGACCAGCCTGTTTGACGTTCTTGCCGGCGTCGTTGAACATGGCGCGCACCTTTCCCCAGCAGGTGTCGAACAGGATCAGATCGCCCCGACACAGCGTTCCCTGCTGCACGATCACGGAGGCGACGGCGCCCTGCCCCTTGTCGAGGCGTGCCTCGATGACGACGCCTTCGGGCGGAACGGTGGGATCGGCCTTAAGATCCTGCATCTCGGCCACGAGCGAGATCATCTCGAGCAGCTGATCCACGCCTTTGCCGGACTTGGCAGATATTTCCACCATGACGGTGTCGCCGCCCCACGCTTCGGAGACAAGACCGTAGCCGCTCAGTTCCTGCATGACCTGCTGCGGGTTGGCGGTGGGCTTGTCCATCTTGTTGATGGCGACGATGATGGGGACGCCGGCGGCTTTGGCGTGATTGATGGCCTCGATGGTCTGAGGCATCACGCCGTCGTCGGCGGCGACGACCAGCACGGCGATATCGGTGCACTGGGCGCCGCGGGCGCGCATGGATGTGAAAGCTTCATGGCCGGGCGTGTCGAGGAAGACGATTTCCTTGCCGTTGTACGCGACGTGCGAAGCGCCGATATGCTGGGTGATGCCGCCGGCCTCGCGGGCTGTCACGTGGGTCTTGCGGATCGCGTCAAGCAGCGAGGTCTTGCCGTGGTCGACGTGCCCCATGACGGTGACGATCGGCGAGCGGGGCTTGAGATGCGAGCCGTGCGGCGTCGCCTTGCCGCCGGCGGGCTGGGGCGCTGGAGCTTTTTTCGCTTCTTTGGCCGGTTCTTCGTCGCTCCAGTCGACGTCGACGCCGCAAACGTCGCCGAGAGTGAGCAGGATGTCGTCGTTCAAGGACGCGGATGCGGGAACCATCATCCCGGCGCTCATCAATTTCTTCACGGCTTCGGCGGCGGAAAGTCCGAGCGCGTCGGCCAAGTCTTTCACGCAGCCGCCGTGTTTGACTTTCACGGTCTCCTTTGCAGGAGCGGGGGCTTTCTTTTCCTCCGCCGGAGCGGGCGTTTTGCTCTCGGCCTTCTCGGCTTTCGGCGCGGGAGCCTTCTTTTCAGGCTCGGCCTTGGCAGGCACACTCTTTCCGGAGGGACTTTTCTTCTTTTTGCTCTTCTCGATCTCTTCTTCGACAAGCTGGATCGCATCGTCGTCGATCGTGCTCATGTGGGACTTGACGGAGACGTTCACCTTTTCCAGCAAAGTGAGCAGATCCTTGTTGTTCATCTCCAGCAGCTTTGCGAGTTCGTATACTCTCATCTTACTCAACGGCATTTCCTCCTTCTGGAAGCAGTCCTTTTATTTTCTCTGCAAAGCCGCTCTGCACCGGAAGGGCGACTATCTGAGCCTGTCGCAGTCCCAGGAGTTGTCCGAGTTCCAAACGGCTTACCCCCGCCAAAACGTGCGTGGTGACAGTTCTGGCGTCAATGGATCTTTTCAACGTAACGGAATGATCGTGCGTCAGCAGGACGAACAGGTTCTGCCCGGTGGAAAGCGCCCCCAGCACGCGGTCCTGACCGACGATCAGCTCGCCGGCACGCCGCGCCAGCCCCAAAGTGCCCTTGATTTCCTCAAAGAGCTCCGCCGCATCGGGGAGCGCGTCGCATTCTTCGAGGTTCACCGCGGCGCGAAGTTTGGCCTGCACCTCCGCGGGAACGGAACATTTAAGAGATTTTTCCAGCAGCCGCCTCTTCAGGCAGAGGGCTACGCACTGAGGATCGGGACAGACGTACGCGCCCCGTCCCGACGTTTTTCCCTGTTCGTCAAGTGCGACCTGTCCGTCGGGCCGGCGCACCACGCGCAGCATCTCGCGGGGCGCGCGCTCGCGGCGGCAGGCCACGCATCGGCGGGGATTCACGGATCGCCTCAAGCCCGCTCCCCCTCTTCGGTCTCGGGCTTTCCGGCGGGCGCGGCGTCGGTGTTGATGTCCACTTTCCAGCCTGTCAGGCGGGCGGCGAGGCGCACGTTTTGTCCGGCTTTGCCGATGGCCAGCGAGAGCTGATCGGCGGGAGCGTACACCTTGGCGGTGCGGTCCTGTCCCTCGACGGCCTCGACGCTGGTCACGCGGGCGGGCGAAAGCGCGTTTCTGATGAACTCGAGAGGATCTTCGTTCCAGACGATGATGTCGATCTTTTCGTCGCAGAGATCGGCGCTGATGTTCCTGATGCGGGCGCCGCTGTTGCCGACGCAGGCTCCCACGGAATCGACGGCGGGATCGGTGGAGGCCACGGCGACTTTGGCGCGGGCGCCGGCCTCGCGCACGATGCCTTTGATCTCTACGGTGCCGTCGTGGATCTCGGGGATCTCCAGCTCGAGCAGCTTCCTCAGCAGCCCGGGATGGGTGCGCGAAACGACGATGCGCGGGCCGCGCCCGGTCTGGCGCACATCGAGCAGGAAGAATTTCTTGCTCTCGCCGGGCGTGTAGACTTCGCCGGCGATACGTTCTTCGCGGGGCAGCACGGCCTCGCTGCGCTCGCTCAAGCGGACGAGGATCTGATCGTTCTCGGCCTTGAAGATGGTGGCCGTGATCAGGTCGCCGATCTTGTCGTTGAACTCATTATATACGATTTCGCGCTCGGCGTCCTTGAGGCGCTGAGTGATCACCTGACGGGCGGTCTGAGCGGCGATGCGTCCGAAGCTCTTGGGGTGCTCGAGCACGGGCACCTTGACGCTGTCTCCCGCCTGAACGTCGGGGTAGCCGAGGGCACGCGCTTCGCCGAGGCTGATCTCGCTGTCGCTGTGCACCTCGGCATCGACCGCCCGGCGCACGTCGAAAATGGACACGCTGCCGGTCGCGCGGTCGATGGTGACGACGGGATCGAACTTGCCGTCCCTGAATTTCCGATAGGCCAGCGCCAGCGCCGCCTCGATGCTGGCGAGGATCACTTCTTCGGAGAGGCCCCGCTCCTCGCCCAGCTGTTTGAGCGCCCCCAGAAAATCAACACCCAGTTCCATTCTAACTTTTTCCTCCCCTTTTCTTGAAGGTCTTCTTCTGCCCCTTTTCTTCCTCGTAAACCAAATGGGCTTTCTGGATTTTCGCCAACGGAAGATCCAGCGGTTCGCCGCCGCAGTCCAAAAGGACCGCGCCGTCCTTTATCCCCTCGATCACGGCCGTGACGCGCCGTCTCCCCTCGTAAACGTCTCTCAGGCGGATGCTGACGGAACGTCCCGCAAAACGCGCGTAGTCCTCCGCTTTGAACAGCGGACGTTCCAGTCCGGGCGAACTGACCTCGAGCAGATAATGGTCCTCGAAGACGTCCGCCGCGGTATCGAGCAGAGCGCTGATGTCCTTGGCGCACCGTTCGCAGTCGTCGAGACCAACGCCGCCGTCGCGGTCGATGTACACGCGCAGGATCTGCGAGCCGGCTTCCTTGACGGTCTCTGCGCCGACGAATTCATACCCCAGCGATTCGACGAACGCCTTCAGTTGTTCGGAAATCTTTTCCATGTCCATGACGATGCCTCGCTTTATGATTGGCCGATTTATAAAAAACGAAGAGTGGGCACAGCCCACTCTTCACTCCCAGCCTCCAAATTCTTCGCGTATTGTAACATGAAAGTTTTCAGATAGCAACCTGTTTCGTGCAAAAAAATTCTCTTTGCTCCCCTCCGGCCAACGCCGTCTGGACGTCAGCGGCGCAACGTCGCCGACGCCCAGACGAAGACGGCCTGCGCCTCGCCGGCCGGACCGACGCGTTCGCCCGATTTGAAGGTCACGCTCAGCCGTCCGCTGCCGAGAACCGTTTCCAGCGAACGGACGATCGCGTCTTTCCACGGCGCCAGCCGCGGCGTCTGCACAGTCAGCACGGCGCTCAGCCATTCGAGCCGCCAGCCTTCGGCGTTGACTTTGGCGAGCGCGTCGCGAAGCAGCGCCATGCTGTCGGCGTCTTTGAACTTTTCGTCGCCGGCGGGATACAGCGTGCCGATGTCCGGCAGTCCCGCGGCGCTGAGCAGGGCGTCGGCCGCGGCGTGAGCGAGCGCGTCGGCGTCGGAATGGCCGTCGAGCCCCAGCGGTGAGTCGACGGTGACGCCGCCGAGGATCAGCCTTCGCTCCGGCACGAGCGGATGCACGTCGTAGCCGAGGCCGGTACGGATCTCGCCGGCATCGGCAATTTTCCGCGCTATTTCCCAGTCGCCGCCTTCCGTCACCTTGAAGTTCACGCTCTCGCCCGCCACCCAATCAAGAGTCCCGCCCCGCTGCAACCACAACTCGGCCTCGTCTTTGAAGTCGGCGCGGGGGGCGTTCTCGAGCAGTTCCCGCAACGCTGCGCGCGGAAAAAGCTGCGGCGTCTGGGTGATGTAAACGCCGTCGCGGTCGAGCGATTCGATGCGTCCGTCTTCGATCTTTTTCAGCGCGTTCGCTTCCGGCAGCAGCGGGACCACGGCGTTTTTCCCCGTCGAGGCGGCGATCAGACGCCGGCACAGCGGCACGCCAGCAAACGGGCGCGCGGCGTCATGCAGCAGCACTTCGTCCTCATCGCAGGCGCGCAGCGCCGACAACACGGACAGCGCGCGCGACGCGCCGCCGGCCGCGACGGTCACGCCGTCGGGCGCCGTCAGCGCGTTTTCAGGCGGCAGGACGAGCACGATCCGGTCGATCATCTTTTCCCGCCACAGTATCCGCGCCGTTTCCAAACTCCATCCCCAGACGGGACGCCCGCCCAAAAGGCGGAATTGTTTGGGTTCGCCGCCGAGACGCGTTCCTCTTCCCGCCGCGAGGATGACGAAAGCGCGGCTCAACTTTTCACCTCGCGTTTGACGCGGCCGAAGACCATGCGCCCGGCCGAGGTCTGCAGCAGCGACGAGAGCGTCACCTCCACCGTCTTGCCGATGTAGGGGCCGCCGTCTTCGACGACGAGCATCGTGCCGTTGTCGAGATAGCCGATGCCCTGACGCGCGTCCTTGCCTTGTTTGATCAGATCCACCGTCACCTCGTCGCCGGGCAGCAGAGCGGGTTTCATGGCGTTGGCCAGATCGTTGACGTTCAGCACGCGTACGTTCTGGATCTGCGCGACTTTGTTGAGATTGTAATCGGTGGTGAGCACGTCGTAACCGAATTTTTTGGCCATGGACACCACGCCCGAATCCACGAACTCGGTGTGATAATCGGCCAGCGAGGCTTCGATCAGCGCCAGCTTCACCTGTTGAAGTTTCTGCAGCTCCTTGACCACATCCAGTCCCATGCGGCCGCGGGCGCGGCGGTTCTGGTCCTTCGAGTCGGCCACGGTCTGCAGTTCGAGCAGCACGAACGACGGCAGGATCAAAGTGCCCTGAAGGAATCCCGTCTTGGCGATGTCGAGGATGCGTCCGTCGATGATGACGCTGGTGTCGAGGATCTTGCGCGGCACCGGATCGGCCGCCGGTTCAGCGTCTTCGCTCTCTTCCGCCGGGACTTTTCCGGCGCGGCTCTTCCGCTTCTGGCTGAGGCGCTCTTTCACCGAAGCCATGGCGCCGCGGATGTCCCCCTGACGGGTCACGAAGATCCAGGCCATGACGAAGCCGATCAGCACGTTCAACAGCACCGTCAGGTACGGGCCGAAGGGCGTGTCGGAAAAGGGCAGCACCAGCAAATTGGCCAGCACGAGCCCGACGATCATGCCCGTCAGCGCGGCGACGATCTCGGGCCAGGCCGTGCTGCGCAGCTGACGTTCGAAAAGCAGGCCCACGTCGTGGAGCAACTTCATAAAATACGGCGCCAGAAGGACGCCAATAAAGCCGAAAACGGCAATGGAAAGGACGATCGCCAGTCCATGGAAAAGAAACGTGTCGGGGAAATATGCCCTGAGCAGCGGCGCCCCCGCCTGATAACCGGCCAAAGCCCCCAGCAGTCCGAGCAGGGCACCGCAGCTGTACCTGACGATTTTTTTCAGTCCGTCGGTCATGATTGGTTTTCCACCTCCTTTGAACGAAACGAGAGCGCCCGAAAAGCGCTCCCGAAACTCCGCCGGCTATTCCCTGATTTCCTGCCGGCTTTCCAGCGCCGCGTGGAGCGTGACGCGATCGGCGAACTCGATGGAACCGCCGACCGGCAGGCCGTACGCCAGGCGCGATTTTTTTACGGGGATATCCCGCAGCGCCTCCAGCAGCGCGTAAAAGGTCATGTCGCCTTCAATGCGCGGATTCGTGGCGATAATCGCCTCGCGGATCGGATACTCTTCGAAGCGTTTGCGCAGCAGGCGCACTGTCTCCTCGGGGAGCGATTCGCGGTCTTCCAGCGGCGAAAGCGACGTGCCGAGCACGAAGTACAGGCCGTTGAAAAGCCCCGACTGTTCGATACTGACGAGGTCCTCGATGGTTTCGGTGACGCAGAGCAGCGAACGGTCGCGCAGCGGATCGCCGCAGATGGGGCAGGGCTGTGTCTCGGTCAGGTTGCCGCACTTCTCGCAGGTCGTCAGGCGCCGGTTCAGCTCGCCGACGGAACGCGCCAGGTCGGCGCCGAAGCCCTCGCCCTCCTGGAGCACGTAAAAGGCCATGCGCCGGGCGCTCTTTTCGCCCACGCCGGGAAATTTTTTCAGCAGCGAGATCAGACGTTCGATCGGTTCAGGCAGAGACATCGCCGGTCACTAAAACGGCAGCTTCATGCCGCCGGTCAGAGAGCCCATGCGCTGTTCCATCATTTCCCGGGCTTTGTTGGCCGCGTCGGACACTGCCGCGAGGATCAGGTCTTCGAGCATTTCCACGTCTTCGGGATCGACCACCTCTTTGGAGATCTTCACGCCGACCAGTTCGCCCTGCCCGTTGACCGTGGCGCTGACCATGCCGCCGCCGGCATTGCCTTCCACTCGGGCCTCCTTCAGCTCTTCCTGAGCCTTCATCATCTTCGCCTGCATCGCCTGAGCCTGCTTGAGCATCTGGCTCATGTTGCCCATACCGCCTCTGCCGCCAAAGTTCATTTTTCTTCAATCCTTTCGCAAAATACGATTCTAATGATGATATTTCGAGCCCTCGTGGATCATGGCCGCGCGATAGATCTGCTCGCTGAGAAGCAGCAGCGCCATCTCGTGCGTGAAAGTCATCTTCGACAAAGATATTATCACGTTTCCGCGTTTTTGCAGCGCCTCCGAAGTGCCGTAGGGACCGCCGATCAGGAAAACCAGCCGTCCCCGCCCGCCGCCAAGCAGATCGTAGATCCTGCTCGAGAGCTCTTCGCTGCCCAGCGCTCGCCCGCGCTCGTCCAGCAGAAAAAGAACGTCCTCGCCGCCGATGCGCTTGAGGAACTCCTGCCCCTCAAGCTCTTTGCGCTGCTCGACGGTCAGTTTTTTCCCTTTGCCCGGTTCGGGCAAAAAAGTCCACTCTACCGGCAGCAGCGGCTTCAAACGCGTCCGATAGTGTTCCAGACCTTTGACGATGAACGGCTCGCGCGGACGCCCCATGGCCAGCACCTCGATTTTCATCGTCCTTCGCTCACTTTCCTCCGGTGCCGTTCCGTTTCGAAAGCGCGCTCGCGGGCGACACGCCGCGCCGCAAACGAACGGACAGCCTGCTCGCGCGCCCGCTCCGCCTGTTTCAGGCTGCGCCGCAGCCGGCGGATCAGATGATCCGCCGAACGCAGTTCCATCACGCCGTTGATATATTCCCACAGCGAGCGCACCAGTTCTTCGATCTGGAGCGAAGCGCTCTCCTCCTGAGGCGAGGTGAGCAGCGAAGTATAGCGCGGCAGCAGGCCGTGCCGCATGCCGGCGTCCGCACGGTAAAACTGCGGACACTCCACGCCGGAACGGATTTCCTTTTTCGATTCGACGGCGATCGGGGAAAAACTGAGCCGGAACAGCTCGGCGCTCTGCGGCCCGCTGTAAATGTTCAGCATCGCCAGAGCGGAAGCGGTCCGCGTTGTCAGTTCGGCCAGCCGCCGTTTCTGTTCGAGACTCCGGGCGCCGAGGCGCTCCCGGCTGACGATCAGCCGACGGATGCGCTGGCGCAGCCTCTCCGGCAAAGAGCGGACGTCTTCTCCGCTCATCGTGACGCCTCCCCGCCGTCATTGCGGCCGTATTCCCGCAGCAACGACAGCGGCACACGGCTGATGCGGCTTTCCGGCATCAGGGCAAGGATCCGCCAGATCCGCTGCGGCGAAGCGTCGGCGTGCGGTTCCAGATCGCTCAGGAACTCGTGCAGGGCGCGGTCGAACGCCCGCTCCTCCTCGCTGAGCGGATATTCGTCCATGCGCCGGCGTTTCAATTCCGCTCTCAGTTCCTTGCACTGGCGGCGCAGCAGGCAGGCGAACTCGACCGAACGGTCCATCCCCCGCGGGAGCTGGGGCATGTAACCGTTCAGCGACAGCGCGCCGTCGCCGCGCAGGGGCAAAACGCCGTCGAAAAGATCGCGCAGCGCCAGCAGCTCCGAAGGCAGTCCCGCCACTTTACGTTCCGAGAGCAGCATCGCCACGGTGATGCGTCCCTTGTGGCCGTACAGCAGCTGCATGTGAGTGCTCAACGCGTTTCTGAAACCGTTCAGAGCTCCGGCGCGGCTGCGGTAATAACCTCGCAGCGCCAGATCTTCCTGATAGAAGCGCGCCCACGATTCGAGGTCGAGCACCATCAGGAACACGTCGCGCCCTTCGTCGGCGCGGCCGATCGCCGCTTCCCAGCCCAGGCGCAGCGGCGTCATGCTCTGATAGAGCTGGTCGCGGCTGTCGGAAACAAACAGCCCTTCGTCTTCCAGCCCATAATGATCCCAGATACGGCGGATTTCCTCCGCCTCGTTTTTCGACGTGTCGAGCGAGATCAGGCACGGCCACTGATGATCCGAAAGCGCGCCGTGCAGCAGCGCGGAAAAGAATCCCAGCGAGCGATAGAGCGACACTCCGGCCACAAAGATCGAATGACCGTGCTGCAAGGGAAAAAGAGCGTCCACCGGCGCGATCCCCGTCTTGAAGACCGAGCGGCGCGTCAGCCGCGAAGCGGCCAGCGGCGGCTCGACCGGCAGTTCCAGTTCGTTGCTGCCCAGCCAGACCTGCAGCGAATCACGACAGAGAGAATGCTCGCCGTCGCAGATACGCACATGACAGCGGTCGTTTTGGACTTCGACGACGCGCCCCACGAAACTGTCGCCGGAATCGTCCCGGATCGTCACCAGATCGTTCAGCGACGCGCCGGCGAGGCGCTCGACCCAAAGCGACGAAGCAGAGAGAAAACTGACGTTGTTCGAACCGCGGCGAAGCAGTTTCATGGCCGTTCCTCCTCCTGCGCGCGCAGCCAGTCGATAAAGCTGCGGCGGCGCACATCGGGCCATTCGCGAAAGTTCAGCTGCAGTTCGGCGCGAATCTTCAGCACCGACGCCAGCAACGCCGGACCGGCCCGGGACGCCAGTCTCAGAAGCGTCTCACCGTCGGCATCGCTCCACTGCACGTGATTCTCCGGCTCCATCGCAAAGCCGAGCGGAGAATACTCCACGAAGAGCTCCCCGAAAAGTCCTGTCAGCGCTTCCAGCGCGTGACGAATGTCCTCGTCGCATTCCTCGGTCAGGCGGCACAGTTGCCGCCAACAGCGGCCGGCGGGCGACAGATCACCCCAGGAGTCCGCCGACGGTACCAGATTCTCCGAAAACTCTTCAAGGATGATGCCTGTGCGCATAAAACGCGGCAAACGCCCCATATAGGGATGCTCCGCAAGCGGTGAAAAGCCCTCTTCATAGCGCCAGCCGACGATCAGCGACGTGGAGCGACCGTCTCCATCGGGCCGCGACTTGAGGTCCAGCAGATCGCCCAACTGACGCCGGGCCGTATAAGGATAACCGTCGGGGAGCAGCGGCTCGCCCGAACTTTCGCCGTATTCACGCGCCGATTCCAGCCAGTAATGCAGATCGTCGATCAGGACCAGCCGTCGCCGGATGGCGTGAGGACGCCCCGTCAGATACGTGAGTGCCCGCGGCACCAGAGTCTTTATCGCCGGCACGTTCCACGGCGGCGTCCAGAGGATCGTGCAGCTCTCCGCACTGCCAGCCATCTGCACGGCGCGGCAGTAACGATACAGTTCGTGGTAACCGCCTTGGCAGAAAATATACAGAAAATCCGCCCGCTGCGCCGCGGCGACCTGGCTGAACAACAAAGCGAAACCGCCCGGCGGTGTGCCCAGCAGCGCCACGCCCTCGCCGTCGTGCAGGTTCATGAATTCGCCCAGCGTTTTCAGCCCCCAGAAACTGCCGCCAGCCGTCTGCTGAGGAACCGCGGAAAAGTTGAGATTGCCCATCGACACGTCGCCGATCTTTATGATCTGCCGTCCCAGCGGATCGATCACGGCGCCCGGCTCCGCGCGGGCAAGGCGTTCTTCCAGCGTCTCGCCGCTCAGGCGCAGCAACTCGCCCGGCCGGATCTTTTCCGGAAGATCCAGCGGCAGGATGCGCACGGTCCGTCCGTCATGACTCTGCACCTGCCCATACCACGAGTTGTCTTCGGTGCAGGCGAATTCGCCCAGCACGACCGGAAATCCGGCTTCGATGCAAACGCTTTCGGCGCAAACCGACTGAACCGGCGCAGAATGCCCCTTTATTTCAACTCGCCTCCTTCCACCGCAGGCAAGGGGATCCAGTAAGGATCGACCGACTCCTGAAAATATTTTTTTTCCAACGAAGAAAAGCTCTTCACGAGCGTTTCCTCGTATAAGACGGCCTCCGCTCCGGAGGCGAGTCCGGCTTCTTTCAGTTCCTGAAATCCGACCCGAGCGGGAACGATTTTTTCCATACAGCCCAGCACCGACCAGAGACGGAGAAACGACGCCGAACCGATCAAAAGCGCATGATTTTTCATGTCTCCCCCTAACGGCCGACGAGCAGCACGCTCTGCAGCGCCGCGCGGTCCAAGCCGCTCTGCAGTCCGGAAACGACGGTCATCAGATCGCGCCACTCGCAGAATAAGCGCGCCCGATAGGATATGATCACCGATACGCCGAGCGGGTCTTCACGGCGCAGCGTCATCTGCCAGAGCAGATACTGCCGTTCCAACTCGAACAGCGAACGTTCGTCGGGTTCCGCGCCGCGGGAACGCCAGAACGTGCCGCGCAGCAGCGCTTTATAGCTCTTTGCGAAGAGCAGACGCTCCAGCGGCAACGAACCGCCTTCGAGAAAACGCGCCGGTTCGTCCGGCGCGCCGGAGCCGTAATGGACACTCAGCCAGACGCGCAGATTCCACAAGTCGATCAGATAGCCGAGACATTGCGAGACAACCATCCCATTCGCGCCGCGGCACCGTTTCAGCACGCCGCCGGCCCAGTCAAAAGAGCTCTTCATGTAGGACCACTCGGCTTCCCAGAGCCGTCCCGACTCGTCAAGCAGTTTCACTGCCGTGCTGAGCGCATTGGACAGCTCCGTCGGATCGTAGCGGCACAGTTCGTCGATCTGTTCCCGGTCGCCGCCGGCGCCGGCCAGCTGCCGCCAGAATTCCGGGCTCAGTTCGCCGCAGCCGGGCATAGCCGGCTCGTAATCGTTCCGCCCCGATTGGAGCGCGCGCAAAAAGAGCTGGCCGTTTTCCAGATCCGACTGGATCGAAAGCACCGACGTGAGCAAGCGCACCGTGCCTTTGCCCCAACTTTTCAGTTCGCCGAAACGCTGTCGGGCGGAAGCGGAGATCAGGCTCTCCAGTTTCAGCGCCAGCGGCATGTCCGAGAGCATGAAGTCCCGGCGGTACAGCGGGCCGTAAACCGTATCGAGCAAATATCGTTCCACGCCTTGCAAATCCGCACACGCAAGTTCGGCAAAAACCTGAGTCGGGAGGAAATCCCGCGTGCGGGCGCGCAGACGCCCGTTCACGTATTCGTAATTAGCCTCTTCCCTGACGGTGGACGACAAGCTCGCAGCGGTATTGCTCCCAGCGGGTCTGAAAGGTGCAGTCAAAGAGCGCGCCTCCCTCCTCGATCAGGATAAAGCCGCCCCAGCGCCCGGGATCTTTTTCTTCCACGTTGAATCCCGCGGCACGAAGCAGTCCGGCTTCGCGCGGCCCGGCGCGAAACGTTCCCGCGCCGGAAAATCCGGCGCGACGGCATTGCTCCGCCATTCTCGCCAGGAACGCGCCGTAGCTCTCGCTGCTTCGAAAAAGTTCGATTCTCCGCCGCAGTTCCCGTTCGAGCCGCCGCAGATGCTGCGCTTCGAGCTCTTTCTGCACGCTGCTCTCCAGCGCGCGCACCAGACGGCGACGGCGCATGCTCAAGCGCTCCAGCGCCTCTTCGCAGGCGGCGGTGCATTCCTTCACAGCGGCGGCCGCCTCGTCACGGCAGGCGGCGATCAGCCCGCCCATGCGGCTGTCCGCGGACGCCCGCATCGCCTCGTGCTGCGCCGCAAGTTCCGCCTCCATGGCGCGCAGAAACGCCGGAGGCAGAAGTTCCTCGCCCGTCAACGGAAAACTCCTAGGCGAACTGCAAGATCAGCATGATGGCCACGACGAAACCGAGAATGACCATCGTCTCCGGGATCGCTTCGAGAATGATCATCGTGCCGGCCGTTTCCGGTTTTTCCGCCACGCTGCCGGCCGCCACGCTGCCGATCCTGGCCTGGGCGAAAGCGGTCGCAAGCGCGGGGATCCCCACGGCCAGCGCTGCCGCCAATGCTACGAGTCCTTTTTCCACGATAGTTTCCTCCTGTATATAAAAGGATGATAATCTTTTCCCTGAGCAGCGTAAAAATTGCCCATGAACTCCACATAATGAAGACGCGCCGCGTGCAGCCCCGACTCGGCGAACGCCAACACGAAATTGAGCAGATGGATCGCCAGCGCGACGAAAAGTCCCAGCGCCGAAACGCCGAGAACGTCCACGAACTTCGAAGCGGCCACCGCAAGGATAGCCGACGACAGGCCGATGGCGCCGATGCGCACATAACTGAGGATGTGCCCGAAAGAACTCATCGCTTCGATCAGTCCGCCGATGCCGCCCCCGGCCGTCAGCAGCACCAAGCCGACGACGAGCGCCGCGATGCCGCCCGGAAAAGCTTGCGGCGGCAAAAGCCGGCGCACGGACATGAGCGCCGCCACCATAGCCAGGATCACCAGCATGGCGCCCAGCTTTTCCATGGCGTGCTTTTTATGGCGAGCTTTCAGACCGTGGATCAGCCCCACCGCCAGACCGAGCAGCACGTGCCCCAGCCCGAGGGCCACCGAAAACATCAGCACCGGCATGACGGCCTGAGAACGTTCCACCCAGAGCGGTTCCACGTGGAACATCCGGTGCGCGAAATCGCCGAAGAACTCGCCGAAGGCGGCGCCCCAGAGAATGCTCCAAACGCACATGGTCATGAGAACGAAAGCCACGTCGCGCACCGCTTCGCTTTTGGCGCGGCGGCGCACGAGACACGTCAGGATCATCATGACCAGTCCGTAGCCGGCGTCGCCGATGATGCAGCCTGCGAAAAACGGGAAAAACACGCCGATCAGGCTGGTGGGATCCGCCGTGCCATAAGCCGGCGGCTGCACGAGTTTGAGAAACACCGCGAAGGGCGCAAAGAATGCGCCGTGGCGGAGAGCGGTCGGCACCTGTCCATATTCGTCGGGTTCCGGTTCGCGGCTGTGAAGCGCGACGCGCCCGGCAAATTTTTCTTCCAAACGGACACGGAAATCTTCCAGACCACGCTGCGGCATCCAGCCTTCGATCAGCAGCACGCCGCCGAGGCGGTCGCAGCGGCTGAAGACCTGATACTGGTCGACCTTGCGATCGATCAGCAAAAAAAACGCCTTCTGCCGAGGACCCCACTGCTTTCTCATGGCGACAAGTGCAGACTGCTCCGCCTTGAGAAGGGACTGGATCTCCGACAGACGGCGTTTCATCAGTTCCATGCTTTCAGCATAATTTTTTCCGGCATATTGAGGCGGCGGCGTCCACAACGCAGCGCCGATGTCATGCAGGATTTCCGTCACAGCGGAAATCCGAGCCGCCGGCACCGAAAGCTCGACCAGCAGCTGATCCTCTTTGGCGGTATCGTGCACGTGAAACAGCGTTTTCTCGCCGTCAGCACACTGGCGTTCGATCTGTCTCAGCGCCAGCGGCCAAAGGTCTTTCGCTACCCACCAGAGCAGACAGCGACGTCCCAAAGAATCCTTAAAAGCGAGCGTTCCCAGCTGCGCAAGAATACGTTCCAGCAGTTTTTTCTCATCAGTAAGACGGTCATGCCCTTTCATGATGCAGGCTAGCTCCGCCTGAAATTTTTCTACGCTTTTTTCCAGCTCGGGAACGGTGAGAGCGAAGGATTCGGACAGGATCCGCTCCACCTCGGCGTCGGCCGCAGCAGGAACGCTTTCCGCCGAAGCGGGAACGGCAATTCCCTCCAACGTTTCCACCACGGCGCGCAGCTTCTCGCGCAGCACCAAGAGCCGATCTGCCAGATCGACGTTGTGCTGTTCTTCAGAAGGCAGGATCAGATGGACGCGCCCGTCGGCCTGCAAGAAGTCGATCAGCTCCATCCCCAGAGATTCGGGGAGCGCCAACGACAGCCGGCACATTTTTTCGATCATCGGCGCGCTTCCTCCTCTCCGTTCATTGCCGCCCAGGCGCGGTCCAGTTCCGCATCCATCGGCGCGCAGGCGGCTTCGACGCGGCGGCGCTCCGCTTCCTCGCGCATCCGTTCGAGAAGCAGCTGAGTCTCGCGCTCATAAGCGGCAACTCTGGCCTTCTGCATCTCGTCGCAGCGTTTCAGCGTGTTCTCCACCATCAACCGCGCCCGCCGTTCCGTCTCGTCGACGCGAGCTTCGAGCTCCCGTTCCAGGTTGAGCGTCTGCGTCCGCTGAGACGCAACGAGTTGGCGCAACCGCTCTTTCCAGCGCGATTCGCTTTCCTTCGGCGTCATGAGGCGCCTCTGGAATTCATCAGATACTCGCACAGATCGCCCCGGTCGATGATCCCGACGAGAAGCCGCCCGTCGAGGACGGGCAGGCGCTTGACTCTGAGCCGCAGCATCAGGTCGGCCACGTTCATGATGTTCGCCGTCGTCTTCACGGACTGACAGTTTATCTGCATATAGTCGCGCACCGTGCCGGCGCGGACCTGCGAGAATTTTTTCGTCAGCAGTTCGTGCTCGCCGTAGAGGAAGGAATCCTGCGCAAGGATCTCCAGATACGACGGCAACACGGAACGGAGGATGTCCGATTCCGAAAGGAAACCCACCAGACGCCACCGCTCGTCCACGACCGGAACGCCGCTCAGGCTGTGACTGTGCAGCACGTGCATGGCGTCTTCGACGGTGTCTTCGGCCATCACCGCGGTCAGATCGCGCTTCATCAGCTGCTCGGCGGTCACCATTTCGTTACTCATGATCTTTTTCTCTCCACGGGAAGACGTTGAGCCGCTCGCGAAACACCGCCAGCACAAAAGCCAGCAGCTGGAAATCGCGCTTCAGCCGCCACGGCTCCTGGAACAGGCGATAGAGCCATTCGCAGCCGATTTTCTGCCAGAAGCGGGGCGCCCGCTTCAACACGCCGGCGTAAACGTCGAAGCTGCCGCCCACGCCCACGCAGAGGACCCCGTCAAGATTCGCGCGCTGCGAGTCGAGCCACTTCTCCTGTGCCGGCATGCCCAGCGCCGCAAACAGGATCTTGGCGCCGCTTTTGCGCACGTTGCCGGCCACTTCGTCGGAAAACGCGCGGTCGAAATAGCCGTCGTAACAGCCCGAAACGACCAACCCGGGATATTCTCTTTGCAGGCGTTCCGCGGCGCGGCGGGCAATGCCCGGGCGGCCGCCCAACAGGTACACGGGCAGCGATTCGGACGCCGCCAGACGGCAGAGCCGATCCATGTAATCGATGCCAGCGATGCGTTCCACCACAGGCACTTTCAGTTTTTTCAACGCCCATACCAGCCCCGCGCCGTCGGGAAGATTCAGATCGGCCGCGTTGGCGATGCGGCGGAACTCCGCGTCGGAGCGCGTCTCGTTCAGCCCCAGCGCGTTCATCGTCACCACCATGTGGAAGCGCGGCTCGGAGCTCTTGAGCCAGGCCAGACTCTTCGACAGCGCGTAGTTCATGGAGATCCCGTCGATCCTCACGCCCCACAGCGCATGGTCATCGGCGCGCGCGCGGCGGCCGCCGTGCACGCCCCACAGCACCAGCAACAGCACGCCGGCCATCGCCGGCACCGCCATTTTCAGCGCGGCGGAATCCGGGATCAGCTGCATCAGCGCCACCGAGGCGCCCACCAGCAGGCAAATCTCCGTCACCAGACGCACTGCCGCCGGATGATCCACGCCGCGCTCGATCACGCGGCTGTAAAGGTCAGGCGCCACGCGAGTCTGTCCATGCGTGAACGCGTGACTGACCAGCCCCAGCGACAGCTCCACCAACGGCACAGCGTAAAATCCCAGCGGGATCACCATCAGCGCCGTGAGCGTGATACCCTTGCTGACGCCGATGATGGAAATGCCCGCCACCAGCGTGCCCCACAGGGACGCCAGCGGCGTTCCCAGCTGACGGAACTGATGGCCGAGCCGGCTCCAGTACGCGCCGACCAGCACCAGAGACACGACCGAGACCAAAAACGCCTCGCCCAGATTCTGGCGCGAAAAATACGTCACCGCGACCATCAGCGAAAGGCTGACGCCCAGCAGATGTCCCGCCAACCCCGGCACCTGGTCGAGCCGCCGGAACAACACGGGGAACAGCGTCATCCACGCCGTGGTCAGCAGGATAGACTGCCATGAAGACAGGTAGAGGAACGCGGAGCCGCTGGAAGAGACGAATGAGATCGGCTGCCCCGTCAGGGCGAAGATCAGCCCGGGCAGAACGATAAAGGCAAAGAAACCTTTTCCCGGTCGAGCCCGCTCCGCCAGCCCCACGACCATGGACAGCAGCGAACAGGCCACCAGCGCTTCGATGCGGTCGCTGCCGCTCCACAGGGCCAGCAGCATCATCACCGTCATCAGCGAGAGGTCCCTCATGTAGAAATATTGATCTCGGCTCAGTTTTTTCCTGAAAAAACGCTGAAGCGCCACGCACCCGATCGCCACCAGAAGCAGCGGCACGATCGCGTCAGCGCTGAAGGGCAACGTCACAGCCGATTCCTCCCTTCACGGTTTCCCCTAAAAATTTTATCAGCCCGCAAACTTGGGAACGGACGAGAAACGCTCGTCCCGACTCATCTTAAACATTATATCAGGAGTTCCCGATAAAAAAAATCCCTTTTCGCGTCCTGGACCGCGAAAACACCGAAAAAACGCTCGCAGACAAACCGTCGCGGCAAAAGCGTCCGCTTCTCTCAAAGCGATCACGACGCGGCGGCTGCGATTCATCCCAGATTCCCGAAACACCACCCTAGGAGTTCATCGTTAACTCAACTTTCTGGTTTAGC
>NZ_MUHX01000021.1 GCF_002007215.1 Pyramidobacter sp. C12-8
CCAACGAGGTTTTGCCCAAGCTCATCGCCAGGCACAATCGGAAGTTTGCCGTCACGCCGGCTGAGGGAGAGGACGTTTATGTGAAGCCGGAAGGAAAAGTCGATTTGGATTTTCTCTTTGCGCGTCGCGAATCTCGCAGGACGGATCACGGCGGCATGATTTCCTATGGAGGTCGTCGGTACGTTCCGGCGGCGGACGATTGCCTCGGGATGGCCAAAACGACGGTTGAGGTGCGTGAAACGTCGACCGGGCGGATCTGGGGTGTTTCCAAGGGCAGACGGATCGAGATGAAGGAGGTTGAAAGTCAAAAACGAGTCGACTCCGATGAGGCATCGGCAAAGAAACGGAAAAGCGGGCTTGTGAAAGCGCACAAGCCCGCTCCGGACCACCCATGGCGGCGTGGCGTCGTCAAAAGGCAGGGATATCATAGCACATGTCGGGATAAACGTACGTTCGCGTAGACGTTGTTATGGCGGCACGATGGGGAGTTCTTTCGAGGTGTCTTGCTGTGATGGGAGTGTGATGGGGTGACTTTTTTAATGAGCAGTTATGGTGACATTTTTATTGGCTATTGACATCTTTCATGGCCGTTGCCCACGGCGTCTTCCCTGCTTGGCCTTTCGACATCTTCTGTAAGGATAAATCTTTTTTCAAAAAAGTCCTATAATGTTTTTAGAGGAGCGGCGCTTCTTATACTACTTCTCAATTAAAAGGACAAACACAAGGGCGCTGCGAGGGAGTTCTGAGCGACTGAACTCCCTCGCAGCGCCAAAAAACTATGTTAACGCTTTTTATCAAGAAACAGTATGAACATGCGCCAGGGCCGTCTGGATTACCGACGGCTCTGGCGCATGAAAGTCATTTCTTGTTCGTGACGTTTTTCCCGTTCTCTTCAAGCCTGTTCAGCACCACGCCATAACCGTCGGCGCCATAGTCGAGAAATTTGCGTACGCGGCTGATCGTCGCCGTGCTGGCGCCGGTCAGCTGCGCTATCTGCGGATACGTGTGATTCCGGCGCAGCAGGCGCGCCACTTCCAATCGCTGAGAAAGCGCCTTGATCTCGCCGATGGTCGCCACATCTTCGAGGAAATTATACACTTCTTCCACTGTGTTCAAAGAAAGAAACGCAGAAGCAAGCTGTTCTGTCAGTTCATCCTTCCATTTTTCCATATGGCCGCGCCTCCCGACTGAATATTATTGCAGAGACAACTTTTAAGGCTCCATTTCGGTCCCACTTTAGCACACAAAAGCACAATGCACAATCCAAACCGGGGCCCTCAGACAAACCGTATCGGTCTCCGTATCCCCCGGCGGGATTCGCGCGCGGAAATACGCGGCGCCGCGGGAGCAAAAATATCTTGAGACGTCACTCAACCTATGGTATGATTCGTGAGTAATTGAAAGGGCTCAGATGGTGGAATCGGTAGACACTGGGGACTTAAAATCCCCTGGCATTGCGCCGTGCGGGTTCGAGTCCCGCTCTGAGCACCACCGCCGAGATGCCGATCCCGTCGTGCGACGTGTCGAATGCGCCGCACGACGGGATTTTCTTTTTTATAAACACGTCAGCTGCCATGCTTGGCCTTCCAGTCTTTGATGAACTCGAGGCGCGCCTTGTATTTCGCTTCGAGCCCCTGCTCCGTCGGTTCGTAGTAGACCTTTCCCAGCAGCGAATCCGGCAGGCACTGCATGCCCGTCAGTTTTTCCGCGGCGTCGTGGGCGTACTGATAGCCCTTGCCGTAGTCCAGTTCTTTCATCAGTCTGGTCGGGGCGTTGCGGATCACAAGCGGGACGGGCTCGGCCAGTTGAGAGATCGCGTCGCGCCGGGCCGTTTCATAGGCGCGGTAAAGGGCGTTCGACTTGGGCGCCAGCGAGAGGTAGACGGCCGCCTGCGTCAGGTGGACGGAACACTCGGGCATGCCGATGAAATGGCAGGCCTGATACGCCGCCACCGCCAGTTCCAGCGCTCTCGGATCGGCCAGCCCGACGTCCTCGCTGGCGAAGCGCACGATCCGGCGCGCCACGTAAAGCGGATCCTCGCCCGCTTCGAGCATCCGCGCCAGCCAGTAAACCGCGGCGTCGGGGTCCGAGTTGCGCATTGATTTGTGCAGCGCCGAGATGAGGTTGTAATGTTCTTCGCCTTTCTTGTCGTAGAGCAGCGATTTCTTGGAGATGCACTGTTCCAGCACTTCCGGCGTGACGACGACCTCGCCGCCGGCGCGATTGCCGTTCAGCACGACCATTTCCAGCGTCGAAAGGGCCGAACGGGCGTCGCCGTTGGCGAAGTTGGCGATCGCTTCCAGCAGTTCGGGCGCGATGCGGACGTTTTGTCCGCCGAAGCCGCGCGGGTCGGCAAGCGCCCGCCGCAGCAAAGAAACCAGCTCTTCCGTCGTGAGCGCCTGTAATACGAAGACCTTGCAGCGCGACAGAAGCGCGCCGTTGACCTCAAAAGAAGGATTTTCCGTCGTCGCGCCGATGAGGATGATGCTCCCCTTCTCGACGAACGGCAGGAAGGCGTCCTGCTGGGCTTTGTTGAAGCGGTGGATCTCGTCGACGAAGACGATGGTCTTGCCGCCGAAGGTGCGGTTGCTCTCGGCCTGCTGCATGACCGTGCGGATCTCTTTGATGCCGCTGGTCACCGCCGAAAAGTTGATGAACTCCGCCTTGGTCTGGTTGGCGATGATGCGGGCCAGCGTGGTCTTGCCGACGCCCGGCGGCCCCCAGAAGATCATCGAGGAAATGGTGTCGTTGACGATCAGGCGGCGCAGGATTTTATCCGGCCCCAGCAGATGCGTCTGCCCGACGAACTCGTCCAGGTTCTGCGGCCGTAGCCGGGCGGCAAGGGGCTGCGTCTGCCCGCTTTCAAACAAGTTGAGCTCTTCCATGGATCACTCCCCCTTTGCGCGAACGATTCCCCGCCGTTCAGTGTCGAGGCGGGAAATATCGGCGACTGACTGAAAATATTCTATCACGCCTCAAAGCTTACGCACAGACAGAAAAAAGGAGTTCCCCGAAAAATACCGGGGAACTCCTTTTTTTCCGTCAGGCTTCGCTGGAAGGACAGATGCCCCTGAGGGGACATTCGCCGCACTTCGGCGCTCGGGCCTTGCAGATGTTTTTTCCGTGCTGGATCACGTTCAGGTGCCCGGCGCACTTCATCTCGTCGGGCACAAGCCGTTCGAGGCGGGCCTGGATCTCCGCAGGCGTCTCTTTGGCGTCGGCCCAGCCGAGACGCTTCGAGATGCGCGCCACATGCGTGTCCACGGGAAAGGCCGGAAAACCGAGATCGAAAGCGAGCACGCAGGCGGCCGTTTTCGGGCCGACGCCCTGGATGTGCGTCATAAAATCCCAGGCCGCGGCGGGCGTACCGCTTTTCAGGCGTTTGAGCGAATACTCGCCGAAGCGCTCTTTCACGGTTTTCAGCACGCGCAGGATCGTCGCCGCCTTGTTGTTGCAGATTCCCGCCGGCTTGATCGCCTCGGCGATCCGGTCCTGCGGCAGCGCGGCGACGCGCTCCCAGCTTCCGTATTGAGATTTCAGGCGTTCGAAGGCCATGTCGCGGTTGCGGTCGTTGGTGTTTTGCGACAGCACCGTCTCGATCAGCCCGTCGAGCGGCTCTTCATAGACGATTTTGGCCGAGTCCGTCCCCTGTTTCCAGAGTTGTTCCAGGATTTCCAGCACGGTCGTGATCGACGGCGGAGCGATCGGAGCGGGCGTCACCGTTTTGCCGACGTCAGCCCGGCTCATTGTTTTCGCTCCCGGGAAACGGCGGAAGGCGCGTTCCCCTTTTGGCCTCTGCTCAGGGCGGCGCTTTTTTCGATCCATCGTTTCAGCTTCGCCATCGCCCGGCCGTGGATCGAATCTTCCGGATACGTCCCGTCGGCCCGGCGCTTTCCGGCCGGGCAGCCGGTCAGGAGCTCGATGCCTTCGTCGATCGTCTTCACGGACCAGATGTGGAACTGCTTGCGGCGGATCGCTTCGACCACGTCGTGGTTCAGCATCAGATGCCGCTCGTTCTGCCAGGGGATCAGCACGCCCTGCGAGCCGGTCAGGCCGCGCGCAAGACAATAGCTGAAAAAGCCCTCGATCTTCTCGTTGATGCCGCCGATCGGCTGGATGTTGCCGAACTGATCGACCGAGCCGGTCACGGCGATGTTCTGCGCGATCGGCACGTCGGCCAGAGAGGAAAGCAGGCAGTACAATTCGGTGGACGAGGCGCTGTCGCCGTCGATACCGCCGTAATTCTGCTCGAACGACAGGCGGGCGGAAAGCGTCAGCGGCATGTCCTGGGCGTAAACGCGCCCGAGGTAGCTGCTCAAAGTCAGCAGGCCCTTGTTGTGGATCGGACCCGCCATTAAAATCTCGCGCTCGATGTTGATAACGCCTTCCTGCCCCATGAACGTGTTGGCGGTGATGCGCGCGGGATGCCCGAAGGAGACTTCGGCAAAGCTGACGACGGCCAGCCCGTTGATCTGCCCGACGACGGCGCCGTCCGTGTCGATGCGGATGATGTCTTCGGCGAAGGCGGCGCGGATCTTTTCTTCCGTCTGGCTCGAGCGGTAGCGCTTCTCCTGGATCGCCCGCAGCACGTGCTTGCGGTCCACCGATTTGGCGCCTTCGGACAGAGCCCAGGCGGACGATTCGACGACGTATTCTTTCAGCCTGTTGAACTGGGTCGAGAGTTTGTTCTGATCGTCGGCGAGGCGCGAAGCCCATTCGATCAGTTCGGCCAAGGCTTTTTTGTTGAACGGCAGGCAGCCGTCCTGTTCGGCCGTCGTTTTGACGAAGCGCGCCATATCCCACTCGTTTTCCGGCGTGCGCGGCATTTCGTAGTCGAATTCCGCGACGGTCTTGAAGAATTTGGGGAAATCGGGGTCGTATTCGCGCAGCAGATAATAAATGTAATAACTGCCGACGAGGATCACTTTGGTCTTGATGGGGATCGCTTCCGGGCGCGGCGTCGTGATCGGCATGACGCTGTATTGGTCGCTGAGGTTCTCGACCGTGAGCAGGCCGGAGCGCAGCACGCGTTTCAACAGATCGTAGGACATGAAATTGCGCAGCAGCTCTTCCGCGTCGAGGATCAGATAACCGCCGTTGGCCCGATGCAGCGCGCCGCTCACGATCCTCGTGAAGTCGGTATAATAATATCCCTGGCGGCTCTCGTACTCCATCTTGCCGGCGATGTTGTAAAAAGTCGGATTGGTCTCCCACACGGCCGGCGCGCCGCCCTTGGGATCGTTGCCGACGAAGACGTTGATCTTGTACGGCGTGAAATCCACTTCGCCGCTCTCGTCGCGGGCGGCGGCAATGAACAGGGCGTGATTGGCGACGATCTGGCGCTCCAGCGAATCGATCCACTGGGCGAATTTCTTCGTTTGTCCGTATTTCTCCCGGATCTCGTCCAGGTAAGGGCCGATCGCCGTGCGGCAGATCTCGGCTTCCATATCCGAAAGCTTGGCCTTGAGCGCGCGCTCCTTCTCCCGGATCTGCCGCAGGACTTCCAGAGTTTTCGAGGTCAAGGCGTCGGATACGCTCTTGAGGCGCTTCTGCTCTTTCCGCGGCAGGGCTTCGAATTCGTCGGTCTGAAGCTCCTTGAACTCCTTTTTGCCTTTGCCGTTCTTGACGATTTTGAGGGGAATGTTGACAAAACCCTGCGGCGTGCGCTTGACGAGGAAACCGTCCTTCTCGGCCTCTTCGCGGACGTGATTCATCATCTTCGAGATCTGATCCTGAAACGAACTGATCTCCTGCGCCTTAGCGTCTTCGTAGCTGCTTTTCTCGAAAGCGCCGCTGATCACGGACTTCAACTCTTCGATCAGCTTGGTGAAGTCTTCCTCGGCCTTTTTCGCCTGCCCGGCCGGCAGGTCGATGGCCAGAGGCTTTGCCGGCTCGTCGAAATTGTTGACGTAGATCCAGTCGCTGGGCGCCGGCATGCGCGCCGCTTTTTCACGCACGCTTTTGAGCGCGTAGCTTGTGCGCCCGCTGCCCTGCGCCCCGACGATAAAGACGTTGTAGCCGGTGCTCTTGACGGCGAGACCGAAATCGATCGATTTGACAGCCCGTTCCTGTCCGATAAAATGAGTCAGTCCTTCCAGCTCAGCGGAAGAAGAACAGCGCAGCACCTTGGGATCCGTCTTTCTTCGCGCCTGCGCCGCCGTTAATTTTCGGGCCCGTATTTTCATGGCCTTTCCCCCAGTCATTCCATGTATTTTATAAATCCGCCACCGAGGAGGATGTACTCCGTCCCGTCGTAAAGGGCAAGCGCCTGTCCGATCGAAACGCTCCCGGCGGGTTTCCGCAGTTTGACCGCGCCGCAGCCGTCGTGGCAGTCCGTCAGCCGGCCGGGAACCGGCCGGGCGCGATAGCAGTACTGCACGAGACATTCCTGCCCGGCGCGGACTTCCTGCTGCCAGACGGCGTTTTCAAAAGAGATCGTCCCGACCGTGGCTTCCGTCCCATGAGACAGCAGCAGGCGATCGTTCGTAAAATCCCGGCGTTCGACGAACCACGGGCCGCGCGACAGGCCCAGCCCGCGGCGCTGCCCTTCGGTATAGAAGATCAAGCCCCGATGCGGGCCCAAATCTTTGCCGTCATGGTCGACCATGCGTCCGATGTGGCGTTCCTCCGACGCGATGTGATCTTCGAGAAAACGTTCCAGCGAGCCGCCCTCAAGAAAACAGATGCCCTGGCTGTCGCCCTGCGCCAGCCGTCCGCCCAGCCTGGATGCGAGCTCGTTTTTCACGCCCGTTTTATCTCGTTCTGCCGAAAGCGGAAAGCAAAGCCGCGGCAGCCATTCGTACGGCAGCCGGCACAGCATGTAGGTCTGATCTTTCGGCGAGGGCGTCCGGGCGATGGCCCAGCGGTTTCCGCGCTTGAGAACGCGCGCGTAATGTCCCGTGGCGACCTTTTCGATGCCCAGCCGGTCGGCCAGCTCGAGCAACACCCTGAATTTCAGGCTGGCGTTGCAGATCACGCAGGGATTGGGCGTGAGGCCTTTTCTGTATGCGTCGAGAAAAGGCTGCACGACGCGGTCGCCAAATTGTTTTCGACAGTCCAGGCGATGCATCGGCACATGCTGCGCCAGTCGTTCCAGCCGCAGGCGGTCGGTCGGGTCTTCGCCGTCTTTCAGGAGCAGATGCGCCGCCGTCACGTCGTAGCCAAGGTCTCTGAGCCGCAGGGCGGATAAGGCGCTGTCAACGCCGCCGCTGACTCCGACAAGGATTTTTTCGCTCATGCTCTCTCCGCGCCGCTTGTGGGCAGGTCTTCGACCGATTAAAATAATCGGAGCGTTTTCATATTCGAGGTGGAATTCATGCTGATTGAAAAAACATACAGCGTCAGCGGCATCGTCCAGGGCGTCGGCTTCCGCCCGCTGTGCGTAAGGATCGCGCGTCGCACCGGGATCCGCGGCTCCGTGGCGAACACTTCCGACGGCGTCCTGCTCCGTTTGCAGGGGACGGAGGACGCCATCGCCCGATACGTGGCGGAACTGAAACGCGACTGCCCCGACGTGGCGCTGATCGTGGATATCAAGCTGCTCGAACGAAAGGACGTCGAACAGGCCGATGATGATTTTACCATACTCAAAAGCGTGCGTTCGCTTCGGCAGAGAGTCCTGCTTCCGCCCGACATGGCGACGTGCCGGAACTGCCTGGCCGACATCAGGGATCCCGCCGACAGGCGTTACCGTTACGCCTTCACGAACTGCACGAACTGCGGCCCGCGCTTTTCGATCGTCAGAGAACTCCCCTACGACCGGCCCAAGACGACCATGTCGGCCTTTCCGATGTGCCCCGCGTGCCGGCAGGAATACGCCGACGAAACAAACCGCCGCTTTCACGCTCAGCCGAACGCCTGCCCCGTGTGCGGGCCTCGCCTGACATATTGCGACGCTCGGGGAGAAGAGATCGCGCGGGATGAAAAAGCCTTCGGGCTGGCGGTCGCCGCGCTTGCGAACGGCCGAATCATCGCCGTCAAAGGGCTGGGCGGCTTCCATCTGGCCTGCGACGCGACCCGGGAAGAGCCCGTCTCCCTGCTGCGCCGCCGCAAGCGCCGTCCGCGCCGCCCCTTTGCGGTCATGGTCAAAAACGTCGCCGTCGCCGAAAAGATCGTGAAGCTGAGCGCCGCCGACGCAAAGCTGCTGACGGGCGCACGAGCTCCTATTATACTGCTGGAACGGAACGATTCCAACTTTCTCGCCCCGTCGGTCGCGCCCGGCTTGAATCGTCTGGGCGTGATGCTCCCCTATACCCCGCTTCATCACATGATCATGGAAGGATTCGACGCCCTCGTGATGACAAGCGCCAATCTGAGCGGCGAGCCGCTCGTCTCCGAAAACGAGGAGGCGTACCGACGCCTCGCCGGGATCTGCGACGGGTTCCTCGTCCACAACCGCCCGATCCACATGAAGATCGACGATTCCGTCCTGCTCCATCACGACGACGGCCCCGTCCTGATCCGACGGGCGCGCGGCTACGTTCCCAATCCCATTATCGCCGCACGCGAGCTGGCGCCGGTGCTCGCCGCCGGCGCGGAGATGAAAGCGACTTTTTCGTTCAGCCAGGACGCCATGATCTTTCCCAGCCAATACCTCGGCGACATGAAGGACATGGGAACCGCGCAGTTCTACGAAAAAGCCCTGCGGCACTTTCTCGGCCTCTACAACTTCGCCCCCGAGCGGCTCGTCACCGATCTGCATCCGCTTTATCTCTCCACCGCCGCGGCGAAGAGGGCTTTTCCCCAGCTGCCGGCGCTTGCCGTGCAGCACCACTACGCCCACATGATGGCCTGCCTCGCGGAAAACCGCGTCGATTCCCCCGCCCTCGGCATCATCATGGATGGCACGGGATACGGCAGCGACGGCTCGATCTGGGGCGGAGAGATCCTCTGCGGCGACGCGAAAAGCTTCGAACGCTGCGGCCATCTCAAGGAATTCCGTCTGCCCGGAGGCGACCGCGCCGTCATGGAACCCTGGCGCTGCGGCTTGAGCCTGCTGGTGGAAAGCTGCGGCGTTTCCCAGGCTCTTGAACTGTGCCGAACTCTCTGGCCCGGACGGACCGCCGCCGCCCGGCAGCTTCTGAACGCCTGGGAGGCGTTTCCGCTCACAAGTTCCTGTGGACGTCTTTTCGACGGCCTGGCCGCGATCGTGCTGGGAAAAGAATCCGTCAGTTACGACGGCGAAGCGGCCATGGAACTGCAGGCTCTTGCGGAAACGCATCCCCTGCCCGCCAGCGGTTCGCCCTTTGACGTTGAAAACGGCGTCATCGACTGGCGGCCTTTCGTCGCCGCTCTGGCCCGGACTCCGCACGACGTCCTTTTTGCGGCCGGGGCTTTTCATTCCCGCTTGGCGCAGGCGCTGGCCCAGTGCGCCGCGAACGTTGCCGGGCAGACGGGCATCCGCCTGGTCGCCCTTTCCGGTGGCTGCTGGCAGAACGGCCTGCTCTTGAAAGAGACGCTGCCCCTGCTGCGCGCTCGGGGACTGACGCCGCTCACCCATAAACTGCTTTCCCCGAACGACGAGTGCCTCTCCGTCGGTCAGGCCTATATCGGCGGCCTGCGGCGGAACGGAAGTTAGATGCTGAGTTCTTCCACCAGCTCGAGCAGCTCGGGGTTCAGTCGCTTTCTTATCTCCCACGTGTTCGGCAGAGGGACCGGCGTCATGTGCCCGTTGACCAGTCCGGCCATGACGCCGTGCTTCCCTCCCAGCAGGCAGTTGACCGCGTAAGCGCCCATGCGGGTGGCGATCGTCGCGTCGTAGCTGGACGGCGCTCCGCCGCGCTGGATGTGGCCGAGCACCGTTACGGTCGCTTTGTAACCGGGAGCCTGTTCGGCAAGCTTTTTTTGCAGTTCGTAGCCGGACATGACGCCTTCCGCAAGGATGATGAGGGAATAATTTTTTCCGCTGAGGCGCGACGCTTTGAGCTTTTTGCACAGGGCGCCGATGTCGAAGGGGATCTCGGGCAGCACCGCAAATTCCGCGCCGCCGGCCACGGCCGTCTGAAGCGCGATAAAGCCGCAGTGACGCCCCATCACTTCGACGATGAAAAGTTTGTCATGGCTGTGGGCCGTATCGCGCAGCCGCCGCACGGCGTCCAGAGCCGTATTGAGCGCCGTATCGAAGCCGATCGTCATGTCGGTGCCGTTGACGTCGTTGTCGATCGTCGCGGGGATCCCCACGACGGGCAGCCCCATTTTCTGCAGTTCCCACGCGCCGCGGAACGAACCGTCGCCGCCGATGACGATCAGGCCGTCGATGTTGCGGTCGTCGCACTGCTGGCGCGCTTTCTTTCTGCCTTCCTCCGTCAGGAAACGCTCGCTGCGCGAGGTTCGCAGCACCGTCCCGCCGCGCTGGATGATCGACCCCACGTCCCGCACTTCGATCTTGCGGAACATGCCGTCGATGAGTCCCTCATAGCCCTGTTCCACTCCCAGACATTTTATGTCGTGATAGGCCGCGCACCTGACGACGGCCCTGATGGCCGCGTTCATCCCGGGCGCGTCGCCGCCGCTGGTCAACACTGCAATACGTTTCATCTTTCATCCTCCTTGCGCGCTGTTTGTCCAATTATACACTTTTCTCTTCAACCGGAAT
Source organism: Pyramidobacter sp. C12-8 (assembly GCF_002007215.1). Taxonomy (GTDB): domain Bacteria; phylum Synergistota; class Synergistia; order Synergistales; family Dethiosulfovibrionaceae; genus Pyramidobacter. The sequence continues at coordinate 10,595 of NZ_MUHX01000021.1, forward strand.
CACCGGGGCCAACGTAAAGGGACTCAACTCTCCACGAGTTGAGTCCCTTTACGTTTTCCGCCGGCATTAGATTTCTTTTTGCAGCTCCATCATGCGATTGTTGATCTTGGTCAATTCTTCCTGGATCTCGTTCAGGCGGTCCTGAAGGCCTTTGCCTTCCTTCGTGAGGTTGCCGACGCGTTTGTTCAGACGGTCCATCTCCATGCGTGCGCCCGATTTGCCTTTCAGCAGCTTATCGGGGTCGTCGTCTTTGACGTCCCAGAAGAAATCGATGGTCTTGCCGAGCGTCACGGGCGTGATGGCGCCGTCGATGGTGAACTTGACCGTTTTGACTTTCGGCGTCAGATAGGGTTTTCCCTTGGAATCGTAGCGGGGAAAGTAGACGAAACCTTCGCGTTCATCGGTGATTTTGAAGTTGAAGCGTTTGTCGTAATCGACGGGGGAAAGACGATGTTTGCCCACGGTCAGAGTGACCTGGCTCTCGAAAGGAGCCATCCGGATCGCCGGCCCGCGGTTCGTGAATTTGATGAACACGGGGATCGTATCATCAAGTTTCAGCTGCTGCAGCAAATTGTAACGATAATCTTCCGCCTCGTCGGCCGTCCACAGATTCTTCTGCGCCTGATCCTGAGTCGAGCGTTCCACGTATTCCGACGCATAGTACGTCGCCTGAACTTCGACGCTGGCGCCGAAATCGTCGCGATATTCCTTCTTTTGGCGCCACTCCGCGGCAGAGGCGGCCGAAACGCTCAACATGCTCACCATCAGCGCAAAATAAAATCCTCTTCTTTTGACACTCATTCGAGTCCCTCCTTGATGATAAAACGCGTTCCCCGATCCGGAAAAAAGCCCAAGAAAAAAATCACTTCTCTTCAAAAAGGCTTTTTTCAATGATTTCACACAGCGTGTGTCCGATCAGAATGTGCATTTCCTGAATCCGAGGCGTCTCGGCCGTCGGCACCGCCAACACGACGTCCGCCATGCCGGCCAGAAGCGAGCTTTTTCCCCCTGTCATGGCAATGACGCTCATCTTTTTGCGGCGCGCGGCTTCAGCCGCTTTCACGACGTTGGCGCTGTTGCCGCTGGTCGAAATCGCCACCAGCGCGTCTCCGGGGCGGCCGTGCGCCTCGACCTGCCGCGAGAAAACCGTCTCGTAACTGAAATCGTTGGCGATTGCGGTGAGCGCCGACGTGTTGACATGCAGCGCTTCGGCGTCGAGCGCCGGCCGATCGAGAAGATACCGTCCGGAAAGTTCCGCGGCGAGATGCTGAGCGTCGGCGGCCGAGCCGCCGTTGCCGCAGAAGAAAACGCGTCCATCGCTTCTCAGCGACTGGACCATCAATTCCGACGCGCGGACAACAAGCGGAGCCATGCCGGACATAAGCTCGCAGACCTTTCGGTGACGTTCCAGATTTTCTGCAATGATTGCTTCCATCGTGTGCCTGTCCACGGATTCCACCTTATTTCTGACGTTCTAAAAGCCAACACGCCGCCTGCAGCAAGTCTTCGGCGTAAAAATCGGCGCTCACGCCTCGCGCCCGCTCTTCACGACCGTAACCCGACATTAATAGTATCACAGGACTGGCGAGATTTTTGCCAAACTGCATGTCGGATTCTTTGTCGCCGATCACGGCGGCGATATCGTCGCCGTCCAGCCCGCAATCGGCGCTTGCCCGTGAAATGAGCCCGACGGCGGGTTTGCGGCACGCACAGCGCTGATCTGCCCGATGCGGGCAGACGTAGATCCCCTGCAGCGTGATTCCCCGTTCCGCCAGCAGCTCCGTCAGCCGACAGTGCACGCGGTCAACGTCGTCCATCGTAAAGTAACCGCGGCCGACGCCCGACTGATTGGTCACGACCGTCAGCACGTACCCGCGTTCGCACAAAAGTCTCAGGCCTTCGGCCGCGCCGGGCAGAAGGGCCACCTGCTCGGGACGACGAAGATAGTTTTTTTCCTCGATGATCGTCCCGTCGCGGTCGAGAATCACCCACTTTTTCTTATTCATTCTCGCGCAGTCTGTCAATGATCGACGTGCTGGAAAACCCCGGGAGCAGCGGCAGGATCTCCACTCTGCCGGCGTATGCGGCGCCGGCGATCCGCTCCGGCCGGTAGTCGCTGCCCTTGGCCAGGACATCCGGCCTGATCAGAGAAAGAAGCCGCTCCGGCGTGTCCTCGTCGAAAATCACCACGACGTCGACGCATTCAAGGGCCGCCAGAACGGCGGCTCGGTCCAGCTCGCCGTTAATCGGACGCGCCTCGCCTTTCAGCTTTTTTACCGAGCGGTCGGAGTTGAGGCCGACGATCAGACGGTCGCCCAAAGCTCTGGCGCGTGTCAGCGAATCGACATGGCCGGCATGAAAGACGTCGAAGCAGCCGTTCGTGAAGACCACTTTCTTCCCTTGCGCCTTCCATTCCTTCACCCGCCGTACCGCCGCGGCCGCGTCGAGAACCTTGTGGCCGCCGGAGAGCGGATGCGCTTTCGCCTGAGAGAGACACAGCTCTTTCAACTCCCGATAGGAGATCGGATACGTACCGGCCTTGCCGATCACCACTTTGGCCGCCGCATTCGACAGCCGGCAGCAGTTCCGCCAGTCGACGCCGCAGGCGCGGAAAAAAGCGACCGCGGCAATAACGGTGTCGCCGGCGCCGGAAACGTCGTAAACGTCGACCGCCTGAGACGGTTCGTCAAAACACTCCCGCTCGCTGACGAACGTGCTGCCCTTTTCGGAACGGGTGACCAGCAGATTGTTCAGCCCAAAGGAAGAACGGACCTTCCGCGCCTGAGCTGCGAGCGCTTCGTCGTCGTCATTCGAGATCAGAAGTCCGGCCGCGTCCGAAAGCTCTTTCACATTGGGAGTGACCAGTTCGGCCCCGGCATAGCGCTGCCAATCCCGGCCTTTGGGATCGACGAAAACCGGGATCCGATGCGCCCGGCACAGCTCGATGACCTTGCGGCACAACGAAAACGAACACATCCCCTTGCCGTAATCGGAGAGGACGACCGCATTCAGACGGCGCGCGGCAAATTCCGCCAGCCGGGAGAGAAGTTCGTTCTCCAATTCTGGGTCCAACGGGAGAATATCCTCATGATCCAGCCTCATCATCTGCTGACGCCCGTTGCCGATGACGCGCGTTTTCACGGTCATCGTCTCCTTATGGGACGGGAACAGTTCGACGCTTCCCCGCGACAGATCGTTCAGGGCGTCCACAAGCTTCAGGACTTCCCGCGCCGCCGGATCCCCGCCGAGCTGAGCGAAGCACTTGACGTCCGCCCCCAGCCCGCAGAGATTGGCGACGACGTTGCCCGCTCCGCCGAGGACGCTCCTTTCACTCTGAAACTTCACGACCGGGATCGGCGCTTCGGGCGAGATCCTCTCCACGCTGCCGTAAAGATACCGGTCAAGCATGAGGTCGCCGATGACGGCGACCGTACGCGGAGAAAGCCGCTCGACCTGTTCTACGATGTTCACAAGAGTGCCGTCAGACACAATGGATTCACCCCTTTTGCGGAAAAAGCCCCTTCAAAATCTCACCGGCAGCGTCGACGACTTTTTGCGGCGAGATGCGCTCCATACAGGGCAAAGAACATTTCCAATCCAGGCATCCCATCCTCTCGCAGGGAGTGCCGATGACTTTATCGAGACTTTGCGTGTAGGCGACTGAAAGCGACGTCGGGCCGAAGAGCGCGATCACCGGCGTGCCCAGCGCCCGCGCCATATGAAGCGGGCCCGTGTCGGCCGCGACGACGAAGGAGACGTCGGCCAGCACGCGCAGCAAATCGAGTAAAGAAAGAGTACCGACTAAATTGAGAATTTTTTTGCCGGGACACAGCGCCATGATTTCCCCCGACATTCTCAGCTCTTTGACTCCGGCCCCAACGAGAACCGCCATGCAATTCTCCCCTGACAAATAATCGATGAGCTGAGCCCAGTACGCGGCGGGCCAGCGCTTTCGCGCCATGCTGGCGCCGATGGCCAGGGCGGCGCAGCCTCGTACGTTCTCCAGTTCACTGCGAGAGCTCAGAGGCGAATCCCCCGCAGGGCGCCCCAAGGAACTGCGAATCCGCTTTTCCAAACACGGCGGAATGCCCAACTTCCCGAGCACGGCATAGATATCCTGATGATACACAAACTGAAAATGCCGATGGAAGCCGATCTTCAGAGGAATGGGGGTGAGCAGGGTCAGCAGGGCCGTGCGGTCGTTGTCCTGCAGGTTCATGAGGATGTCAAACTTCTCCTTGCGGATGCGGGAGACGAGTTTGAGAAAACCCTTTTGCCCCTCCTGCCGATTCCACGGCATCACCTCGTCGATCCACGGCATGCATTGCGCCAACGGAGCGTAGCCCTTTTCCGTCAGCCACGTGATCTCGAAGGACGGGAACAGCTCTTTCAATTTTTTGCCGATATGAGCCGTAAGAACGATATCGCCCAGAGCCGAAAAACGGATCAGCAAAACTTTTGCCTTGATGTTGTTATCCAGCGCCACCCTCGGGAAATTCATTTTCGCCCCTCATCACAGCCAATCGACGACCCCGCAAGGATTTTTTTCGCCGCCGCCCACACGTCGTCCACTGGGATCTGCTTCAAGCAATTATCGCGCCCGATCGGACACTTCGCGCCCTCGTCGCGGCAAAAAGATCTCGGGCACGCCTTGGGAAAAACAATTTCGTGCCTGTTCCCCCACGGGCCGTACCGCCACGGATCCGTCGTGCCGAAAATGCCGACCGTCGGCGTTCCCATGGCGCTGGCCATATGAAGGCCGCCGCAGTCATTCGTGACATACAGACACGCCGCGGCCAAACGCGAAGCGCTGACCGGCATGGGCACCTGTCCCGAAAAATCGAGCGCCTCCGGCAATGAAGCCAGAACCGGCGCTGCCGCGGCTTGCTCCTCGGCAGAATACCCCATCACGGCGATTTTATATCCCCGTTCGCTCAAACGACGTCCCAACGCCGCAAAGTTTTCGGCGGGCCAGCGTTTGAACGCACGCCCCCCCGGATTCAAAATCACCAGTTTGTTCCGATAGGGAGCCAGCTCACGCTGGACGCCGCGGTGGATATCCCCGGGGACGTAAAGCCTCATGCTTCGACTTCTCAGCGGCACGCCCAGAGTTTGCATACAATAGAGATTTCTTTCCGCTTCATGCACCTTTCGCGGCAAAAAAACTTCCCGCCAGCCCCAGAGCGGCCGGTACCGGCAGTTCATGAACAGCGGGATCAACGTGCTGCGCAGATCGACGATGAGATCGTACTTTCCGGCGCGAAACTCGCGGATCGCCCGAACGCGTCCTCGCCATCCATTGTAGGGGGAATTCGGCTTGCCGCGGTCGTAAAATTTTATTTCATCCCACATGGGGTCATCGGCAAGCATTGCAGAAACCTGAGCGTTTGCACGAATCGTGAAATACGCATGAGGCAGGTACATCCTCAAATTGTACAGGGCCGCGCTGCTCAGCAGCATGTCGCCGATGCACGAGAGCCCGACGACGAGGACTCGCTCGATTTTGGACGGCTCAATCTTCACCGCGGCGCACCTCGTCTCTCGGCAAATGCAAGGTTCCCGCCTCGAATTCCCTGACGGCGGCGCCAAGCAGCGGGATCATGATCTCGTGATGTCCGGTGATGGCGTACCCTCTCCCGGAATTTTGCACCGGACGAGTGACGACGTTCATGCGGGGACGATAATGCTGGATCATGTCCATGTTGACCGCAGTAAAGTTTTTTACGCTGAATTTTAAATTCCGCGCCAGCGACAGCGCCTTGAGAAAGACCTCCGGCATGATCACCGCGCTTCCCAAATTCAAAATTACCCCGCCTTCGAGCCGGGAAACGGAGGCGGCAAAGATGCGGAAATCCCTCAGCGACGCGTCGCCGATATCCGCCCCGACGGCGCTGGGATGCTGATGCACGATATCCGTCCCCAAAGCGACATGAACTGTGTAAGGGATATTCAGCCGGGCCGCCTGGACCGAGAGGCAGAGACGGTCGTAAGGAGCCCGTTTTTCCGCCAGCAGGGCGCCAAGCGCTTCGCCAAAACCTTCCTTCCTGAGGCGAGCGCGGGAAGCGGCGTGGTTCAACACATCCGCCGTATCCGCCGCCATGCCGAAAGAACCGTCTTCGATTTGCGCGGCCACGTCTTCCGAGGTGTGCCCGCACAACGCCAGTTCGGTATCGTGGATGGCGGCGGCGCCGTTCGACGCGAAATGCGTGATGAAGCCGTCTTTCGCCAGGTCCAGCAGAAACGGAACACATCCGCACTTGACAACGTGACCGCCGAACATGGCGACCACGGGGCGGCCGTTTTTCTTCGCCAGCGCGATCGCCGCGGCGACCTCGAGGAGGTCTTTGGCTTTCAGGACGTTCGGAAGGCCGAGGAAGAATTCTCCCATGCTCATGCCGTGGCGGTAGGCTTTCCCTCCGCTCGCCGCAGAGACGAGAGAAAGACGCTCTCTTGCCTGATACGTTTTTGCCTTGGTCGGATCCAGCTCCATAAAACGACTCATTGCGATGCCTCTTTCATCATATCGGTAAAAACAGGTCGAGCGCGGTCATGATTTCTCGCGGGACGAACCGCGCCCCTCCGGCACGATCAGCAAGATTCCCCAAAAACACCAGAACATCACCGAGATGTCGCGCCGCCCCACAAGCACATCGCCGCTCAGAGCATACACCAGCATCGTCAACAGCGAAACAGAAATCGACAATCCCCATGGGAAAGCACATCCGCCTTCGGATTGAACGAGCCGGAAAGCCTTCTTCAAAGAAACGGCATAAACGGCCAGAAAAAGCATTAACCCCGGAATTCCCGCAAGGAACGCGACGTTAAAAAGCGTCGAGTGCGGATGTTCTCCTCTCGGCTGATATTTTAATCCCAGCTCATCAGCTTTTGTTCTGAAAAGTTCCTGATAGAGGTCTACAAAGCGCATGCCGCCCCACCCAGTCATGGGCCGTTTGCGTATCAGACAGGCCGAAGCGCTCCAGATTTCGTTGCGGTAGGTCGTCAGCGCGCCGACATCCTGCGTTGACGTAATCTGCCGATATTCTACCTGTGCCCTTTTCCAGAGGGCGCCTCCTGAATGCCAATCAAACGCCGCGCCCATCAGCAACAAACAAGCGCTCATTCCCAACAAAAGCGAGACCTTGATCTTTTTGAACCGGAACATCCAATAAAGCAGGACCGCGCCGCCGAAAGCCGCCGCACCCCACGCTCCCAGAGAAAAGGATAAAAAGACTGCCACACATACGGGCATAACGATCGCTAGACGACGAATAAGATCGTCAACGCGCCAAAACGCATAGCATACCAGAGGCGGCAGCAGAAGAACGCTGCATAGTCCCAAACTATTCCCGTTTTCCAGAGAACGGTTCGGGAAGTAACCGATCAGATGCAGTTCACGACTCAGGTTGCCCAACATAATAAAGACGCTTGCCCAAACAAACAGGCGAATAAATTTTTCGCGAGCCGCTTCATTGCCCAGAAGACGTGCGGCCAAATACATGCCCAGCAGCACTTCCAGCGGCGTTGTAACATTGCGGCCATAACTGTCGAGATCGTGAAAAGTCAAAAGCCCCATCGCCACTGTCCAGAGACACAGCGTCCCCCACCCCAGCAATATCCATCTTCCTTTCGTGTCGATGTTCTGTGGAGAGAGGGGCATGCGATACTTTATTTTGGTCACGAGGATCGAGCTCAGACAAATTGTCCACAAGGAGTAATGAACGACAGGACCGAGCGGAGAAAATGCAACGGAGATCATGTATGAAAATACAGCCAGTTTTTCGATCCGTTCGGCGCTGTTTCCTTTCGATTGAAACACTGCATCACGCATGATTCGTCTTCACCTCTATGGATACGTCCATCACGGCTTATTCTCGGCACATCACAGGCACTATGCATTCGTAGAGATCGCGCGTCTGGCGCGCAATCTCGCTCACGCTGATCCTTTCGGCCGTACGCACCGCCTCCGCAGACAGCCTCGCTCTCAGTTGAACGTCGGTACAACGCAGAATCGCCTCGCTGAGCACCGCGGCGTCACCGACACCAAATATGAGCGCGTTGCGATCTTTGAACGCAATGTCCCGCGTGCCGGGAATATCCGTAGCGATCGGAACGGTCTTGCATGCCATGGCCTCGAGCAGCATCAGACCGAACGCTTCGTCGGCATGCGAGGGGAAAACGAACACATCCGCGGCCCAGAGCCATGGCCTTACGTCCGAAACAAACGGTTTAAACTTTACGCGATGGACAATGCCCAAACGCTCCGCAAGCTGTTTTAACTTTTTTTCCTCTTCGCCGCAGCCAAACAAGTAAAAACGGAAGCGTTTATTCTCAGGAACCAAAGCGATCGCCTTTAAGTATGTATCCCACCCCTTCCAACCGACAAAGCGTCCCATGCCCATTACGACAATCTCTTCGGCGGCAACGTTTTCTACGGCACGAGTGGTCTTGCGAACTGATTCATCACGTGTGTAGTGTCCTGCTTCGATAGGGTTCAGGATTGTCCCGATGAAGCAGGCGCACGGCAGGTCAAGCGTCTTGATATGTGCCGTCACGGCGGAAGAACAGCCGATCAGCACGTTACTGTGACGGTAATATCGTCTTTTTGCAAACTTATCGAACGTCGAGACGACGGGGACATTTCTATGTTTTCCCCACCACCCGCCTAAAGCCGCAGCGGAGGAAAGTCGCGTATGGATCAGATCTGGCCTGACGACCTTGAGAGCTCGGCCGATGCCGCGTGACATAAACGGGAACCACTGCGCCAGCGGATTATACGTAAGACACTTGATGTCATTTGCTCGCAACGCCGCACACAACGTCCCGCCGCTTCGACAAAGGACATGGTTCTCTATCCCCAAACGTTCCAGCTCCTTGAGAAGCTGAATCCACGGAAGCATCCACGACAGTCTGTTTTCATCGACATAATGCAACACGCGTTTTTGCCGCATATCATACGTCCTCTCGCAACGATCACACAAACTTCTGATATACCGCAATCAATTTTCGAACCATCTGCGCCTCTGTCAAAAGCGCGGCGGCGTTGAACCGCGAGGCGGCATCCATGTGTCCGGCCAATAACCGGCGCAAGCTGCGGGCCCATGCCGCCGAATCCGAGGGCGGCAAAAGCTTTTCTTTATCCAGCGCCAGTTCGCACACCGCGGGCAGATTCGACGCGAGCACGGGCGTTCCCATCTTCGCGGCAAGCATCAAGGTCAGCCCCATTCCTTCCGAAGCGGAAGGAAGCACGTAACATCTGCATTTCAACAAACGATCGACGATATCTTCTCTATACCCCGTAAATTCAACCTGTGAGGCAATGCCGAGACTGACGGCGCATTGTTCCAGTCCTTTTTTCTGCGGGCCGTCGCCGACAATCACAAACCGCCAGTTGGATATCCCCTCTTGCTTCAAGAGAGCCAGCGCCCGGAGGACAATATCGATCCCTTTCAAACGAGTCAAACGACCGACCGAAAGAATGATCGGCGTGCCGCCGACAGGCGGATGCCACTGCGGCACGTCCTCAGGCAAGCCGTTGTAAATCACTTCACAGTCGGCGGGAAGATAGTCTTTGAGATCATCTCTGACGGCCTGACTGATACAGATCACTTTATCGGCTTTTGATAAAGGATGAAGCCCGAAATTGTGGCTGTACACGGCATGAGCGGTATACAGCCACGGGACGCGGGCCAAAGGACTGGCCCAGTTGGCAATCCACGCCGGCACGCGGGAGTGGGCGTGAAGGATCTGCCAGCCTTCGCGTCTGACCCAGCGGGCGATTTTCACCGCGCTGTACAGTCCCGTCAGCGGATTTTTTTTGTGCACGGGAAGATGACGCACCAGCACCTTCGCGTCGAGCTGGCGCTCCATCCGGCCGCCGGCCGAGATCACCATGACCTCGTGACCTCTTTTGACCAGCTCGTTCGCCAGGTCGATGACATGGCGCTCGACGCCGCCGATCTCAAGTTCGGGGAGGATGTGGATGATTTTCATGGCAGCCACCGGTCGAGGATCCACCGCGCGGCTTTTCCGGCTTCGTTGAAGCCGTTCATCCCGTCGAGCGGCCGTTCGAGGAAATGGCGAAGATCGTCGTCCAGGTTGCGGGGGGTGACCAGGCACAGATAATTCTGGTTTTCGAAATCCTCGATCATCCTGTTGAAGCGGGGCACGCCCCACAGACGCGTGGTGGAGAGCAGCCGGGCGTCCACGAGCCACTCCGTCACCTCCTGCAGAAGCCGTTTGACGCCGTGGTGATGGCCGACGGTGACGACCGCCGTCTGCACGCCGGCGGTGACCGCTTCGGAGATCATCGAAACGGAGTCTTCGGTGCAGAAGACGCGCGAGCAGTGGCCGAGAATGCCGGGAACGGGATTGCGGGAATCCTGCGAAGCCAGCAGGAGCATCCGCACCACGCTGGTGTCCCCGCAGAGTTTGGCGATCTCCATCTCCGTCGCGGCCTGCGTGCGGCGCGAGGTCGTGATATACAGGTCGACGTTGGCGTCGGCCGCGGCGTCGAGCAGCGTCGGCAGGACTTTGTTCACCCAGAGAGGGGCGATCGAGTAGTTCAAATCGTCGCCGCCGATGAGGATCCCCCAGGCGTCTTTTTGGTGCGGGGGATAATCGCTCAGCAGCTCCCGGCGCTGGCTCTCCAAAAGCTTCGGAGAAATGGAATTGGGGGCGCCCAGCGTGACCAGAACGTTGTCGCCGCGGCGTCCGTCGTGTTTGGGCACGACCGCCATATCAAAGGGTTTCGTCCCCAAAACGGAGGGCGTCATCACCACGCAGCTTTTCCCGTTGAATCTTTTGGCGAGAGCCAAGCAATAGGGCGCGGCCGTACTTCCCGCCGAAAGGAAAAGAAGCGGGCGCCGCTCCGGATTCAGCATCGCGATGCGGTCAAGAAGCTCTCTGCCCCCGGCTCTCAAAAGCCAACGCTCCGCGCCCTGCGGCGTCGCCTTGGGAAGGCGTCGGGCAAGCAGTTTGAGAGCTTTGATCCGCGCCGCTCCGCGTAAATGGGGGATGTCGAACTCCGCCGTTTCGAAATCGGCAAGCTCCTGCATGCGGTCGCGTATCCCCCGGCTTTGGACGATATGTCCGCGGGTATTCTCGTTAAGAAGTATCAAAAACGGTTTCAGATCCATTTTTATAAATCTTCCTTTTGACGGAATTCACTGACGACCAGAGGACGAAGCCGATCCAAAGGACAGCCCGTCTCCTGAGAGATACGCTTTAAATCTTCGTACTCCGCCGTGACGCGGACGATTTCGCCGCCCCAGCATGACAATTTCATCGACACCGGGCCGAACGAACTTTCGAATTTCCGGAGGTGGCGCTCCAGCGTCATGCGGTTGACTTCGCTCCAACGCAGGCCGATCGTCGTGCTGTATCTCAGAATGATCTCGCCCAGCTTTTCTCTGTCGGCGGCGCGGGAAATGCACGTCAGCCTCACGGCGGGGCGGAGTTTTTTCATCAGTATGGGCGTAAAAAAAACGTCCAGCGCGCCGCACGCGAAGAGGCGCTCTTCCAGGTTCTGATAATCCTGCGGGTTCATGTCGTCGATATTCGTTTCCATCACGACGATCTTCCCCGTCAGATACGGAAGAGCCGCTTCGTCGTTTTGCTCAAGCACCATGACGTGCAGCGCCTCGGCGCTCCCCTGCGGCGCGACTCCCCCGCAGCCGCCGGCAAGCAGCCTGCCTGCAGGAAGAGGCTCGGTGGATGCGGAGAGGGCTTTGAGCAGCAGGGCGCCGCTTAACGTCGTTCGTTCATGTATCCCTTCGCGGGCGAAAACGGTCATCCCTTTCAGAAAAAACGAAACCGGCGCGGACACGGCGCTCTGTCCAGATCCGCCCATACGGCCGCCGACGTTGACCGGCGAGGAATAGACGGCATCGACCTGAAGCGTATCCAAGAGCGCGAGCGCTCCGACAATTTCGAACACGAGGCAGGCGTCAAGGAGAGGTGCCCCGCTTTCGTCGCCGCAAAAGCCGCGTCCCACGGTTTTCAAAGCGCTGAAGGCCGAGAGCGCGCGTTCCTTCGTCTCCGGCAAAAGCTTCGACTCGTCGAGGAGCGCCTCTATTTCCGCGAATCCAAAGGTCTTGCAGCCGGAAGGAACCGGTTTCGCCTCGATGCCGGCCCCGCCGTTCGGGCCCGCGCTGACGGCCCACGCGCAGCCATAGCGACGGAGCCATGACATCCGCCGCTCGAATTCGTCGGCTTTTTCTCCTTTTAGATCAAGCAGGGCCCCGATCAATCTGCTGCCGGAGATGCCTGCTGTGCAGTCGATGTACAGAGTTTTCATTTTTTCTCCTCGAACGGGGATATCGATACGATAAAAGCCAGTCTGAATAAACGCAGACTGGCTTTTATTATATCCGATTATCACGGATTTTGTTCAGCTTTTTTCGTTCATCAGCTTTCGCGCCAGCTCCAGATCATGAGGCGTGTTGATTCCCACGCCGCGGTCGGGATACGCGGAAACGGCGACGGCGATGTCGTAGCCATGTTCCAGGGCGCGGAGCTGCTCGAGGCTCTCCGCTTCGGCGAGCGGCGTTTCCGCAAGGCGCAGATAAACGGGCAGAAAATCTTTGCGGTAACCGTAAATGCCGATGTGTTTGGAGACGACGGGCATTCCGCAGCGCGCGAAGGGAATGACGCTGCGGCTGAAATACAAAGCTCGCCCTTTTTGATCGACGACGACTTTGACGTTGTTCGGGTCGGCCGCCTCCGCCGCGGAGGCAAAGGGGACGGAGAGCGTCGCCATCGGCTCGCCGGCATGGACCAGAACGTCGGCAAGCTGATCGATCACGCGCGGGTCGAGCATCGGCTCGTCGCCCTGAATGTTGATGACGTAGTCGCATTCCACGCGCGTGGCGACTTCGGCGACGCGGCTGGTGCCGTTGGGATGGTCGGGAGCCGTCATCACGGCTTCTCCGCCGAACGCGGCGACGGCGTTCAGGATCCTTTCGTCGTCGGTCGCGACGATCACCCGCGCCAGAGAACGGGCTTTCAGGCACTGCTCGTAGACGTGCTGGATGACGGGCTTGCCGCAGAGATCGGCAAGCGGCTTGCCGGGCAGGCGGCTGGAGCCCCAGCGGGCCGGGATGATTCCGATCGTTTTCATTTTACAGTTTGAACGTCAGGGCTTTCGCTCTGATCTTGGTGACATCCAACGGTTTTACGTTGTCGACGATCCATTCGCGCATGGCTTTGCCCTCGGCAGTCTCCTGCTTGTAGCTCATGAAATCGAGTTCGATGCCGAGCGCGTCGGCGACGCCGACGGCCAGGACCGGCCAGACTTCGCCGATGTCGCCGATCAGCGGGATGCTTCCTTCGTGGCGCGCGAAGGCCGACATTTCCATGCGGAAAGGAATGCCGGAGATCTTCGTTTTCGGCAGGCCCTTGGCGATCGCTTCCTGCATCTGCGCCTGGGAATCGCAGGCCCGGCGCAGATTTTCGTCGAGGTCGAGGCGGATCAGCGTCTTGCCGCGCAGGTTGTAGGTGTGCATGCCGTTCCACCAGGCCCAGATGCCGTGTCCCGTGTACTTCTCGAACGGACCGTCGTGAAGTTCCTGCGAAAGGGCGATGGCCGACTCGATGATGACGTCCGCGTCTTCGAGCATGCGCGCGACGCGCATGCAGCGCTGGCGGATCGGGATACTGTCGCCGATGCACGAACCGATGTTGCCGCCGCCGACCATCTGCGGCAGGCTGACCAGCACTGGAAGATCTTTCGCCGCGCCGACGCCCAGCATCGTGCGACGGTCGCAGCCCCAGCCCGCGACGACTTCGAACGGAAGCGCGTACGTGCGGGCGATGTCGCAGATCTCGGAGGCGACGTGTTCGTTCCAGTAGCCCATCGGATAGGCCATGTTGCCGGCCGCTTTGATGACCTCGTGCCCGGCGATCCGGTCTTTTTTGGCGAGAAGCGCGTCGTCCAGGACGATCTGCTTTTTCAGCGCCGCCAGCTCGTCGGGCTTCATGCAGGTGAACTCGAAGACGTTGCCGCGCGGCATGTCCTCGGGGTCGAACCCCAGCTCGTCGGAACTGACCATTTTCACGCGGTCGAGAGAACCCGCCATTTCATGCCCGACGACCGCCGAGCTGGTGGTGACGCCGTCGATGATGCCCTTGTCCATCAGTTCCGCGATCAGCGTCGTCACGCCTTCGTGGATGTTGGGACCGCTGCCGCAGGCGACGACGATCTTGCCGCCGTTCTTCTTGACCTCGACCATCTTTTCCGTGGCCTTTTCGATGCCGGCCCGGGTGCGCTCGTCCTGACGCTCAAAAAAAGTTTTCAGCAGTTCTCTGTGAATCGATGCCATAATGCCCCTTCTTCCTTGACGCTTACAGATATTTTCCCGGATGCCCGCTACGAAAATCTTTTATCAAATCCCAGCTTCGCCGGGACGCGCCGCTCAGGGCGGCGAAAAATTCTTGACGCTCCCGGCCGAAATCGGAATTACCGTTTGACAGCACGCCGTCGAAAAAATCTCTCATCTCCCGCGCGTCGCGCACAATGGTGCACAGTCCCGTTTTTTCGAGGGCTTCCGTCGCTTCCGAAAAATCGCGGTAGTCAGGTCCCTGACAGAACGGGACGCCCCAGATCGCCGGCTCCATGATGTTCTGACCGCCTTTGGGAACGAGCGAACCACCGAGAAACGCCGCTCTCGCATATCCGTAAAGAGAGAAAAGCACGCCGATGCGGTCGACGATAAGAACGTTCCAGTCGCCGTACGCCTCCGACATCAGCTCAACTTTGCCGAGCTTTCTTGCCGACGCTTCGTCCAGCAGCGCGCGGCCGCGTTCGGGATGCCGCGGCACGACGACGAGTTTCAGGCCGGGATAGATTTTCAGCAGCTCCGCGTAGGCGTCGAAGACGATCTCTTCTTCCCCTTCGTGGGTGCTTCCGGCAAGGATCAGCGGTTCTTTGCCGGCAAAAATCTCCCCCAGGCCGGCGCCGTCGGCCGCATTTTTGCGGGCGATCAACGCGTCCACTTTGCAGTCTCCGGTCACCTTCACCCGGTCCGGTTCCGCGCCCAAGGCGATAAAACGATCCCGATCCGGCGCGGAACGAGTCATGATCAGAGAATAACGGCGAATGACCGGCTTCCAGAAAAAGCGCAGACGCCGGTATTTTCGAAAACTCGATTCCGACAGCCGGCCGTTGACGAGAAAAGTCGGGATCCGTCGTTTCCGAAGCTGAAAGAGCATCTCCGGCCAGATCTCCGTCTCGATCGTGATGTAGGCGGCCGGACGCAGAGCCGTCAGCGCTCTTCTGAGAACGCTCGGCGAATCCCACGGATAATAAATATGCCGGACGAGATCGCCCGCCAGACGCTCCGCCATGGTCCGGCCGGTCTTCGTGATCGTCGAAAGGAGAATGGGCATATCCGGAGCCTGCCGTTTGATCTCCCTGATAAAAGGATAGGCCGACTGCACCTCGCCGACTGAAACCGCATGGATCCACAGAGCGCCTTTGGGCAGATCGTCGGGATAGCGGCCGTACCTCTGTTCGTTGCCTTCGTCGTATTTTCGGTTCAGGAAAGGGCGCGCGGCAAAAAACAAAAGCTCGGAAACACAGCCATAAAACGACATGATCAGGCGACGCCGCTTTGCAGCAGCTCGTGAACGTGCACCATCCCCACGGGGCGGCGGTCCTTGTCGACGACGATCAGAACGGAGATCTCGAGCTTTTCCATGACGTGCACCGCCTCCGCGGCGAGCGCTTCGGGAGCGATGGTCCGCGGCGAGCTGATCATCACGTCTTCGACTTTGCGGTCCAGACAATGGATCCCCTCTTTGGCGATCAGCCGCCTCAGATCGCCGTCGGTGAAGATGCCGACGAGAAAGCCCTCGTCGTCGACGACGCTGGTGGCGCCGTAATTCTTGCTGGTGATCTCGAACAGAGCGTCCTTGACCAGAGTTTCGTGCGAGACGACCGGCAGGGAGCCGCTCGTGTTCATCACGTCGCACACGCGCAGCAGGAGCTTCTTTCCCAGCGAGCCGGCCGGATGGAACAGGGCGAAGTCCTCTTTTTTCAGGCCGCGCAGCAGCGTCACCATCGCTCCCAGCGCGTCGCCGATGGCCAGCTGCAGGGTCGTGCTGCTGGTCGGCGCCAGATTGAGCGGATCCGCCTCGCGTTCGATCGAAGAGTTCAAAAAAATATCCGCTCCCAGCGCCAGCGGCGAATCAGCGTCGCCCGAGACGGCGATGACCGGCGCGCCGATGCGGCGGAAAAACGGCAGCAGGGCGACGACTTCCGCCGTCTTGCCGCTGTTGCTGATCAGCAGCGCCACGTCTTCATGGCGGACCATGCCGAGATCGCCGTGCGCCGCTTCGCTGGCCTGAAGGAAGAACGACGGCGTGCCCAGCGACGAAAGAGTCGCCGCGATCTTGCGCCCGATATGCCCCGCCTTGCCGATGCCGGAAACGACGATCCTCCCCTTGCAGGCTTCCAGCAAGCGGGCGGCCTGTACAAGCTCAAAGCCGAAACGATCGGCCGCGCGGACAAGCTCCTCCGCCTCGTGCCGCAGCACCTGGCAGCCCGCCTTGAGGAGTTCTTCGTCCGACAGCCTTTCCGGCTGCCGGTCCGACGGCAGCGTCATCGCCGGATTCATCGTTCGCACCAATCCAGGGCGACGGGGCCGATGCCGCTTCTGACAAGGCGGTCGATGGCGCAGACCGGTGCGAGGAATTTCTCCAAAAGGGCCAGCGGCACCATGTTCGGCCCGTCGCTCAGCGCTTTTTCCGGTTCGGGATGGACCTCGAGGAACAGCGCGTCCACGCCGACGCCGACGGCCGCGCGCGCCAGCGGCAAAGCGAAGCGCCGGTCGCCGCCGGAACTGTTTCCCATGCCGCCGGGCATCTGCACGCTGTGAGTGGCGTCGAAAACGACCGGCGCGCCCAGAGAGCGCATGATCACGAGGGAACGCATGTCGACGACCAGCTGGTTGTAGCCCATCGTCGTGCCCCGCTCGCACAGCATGACCCGATCGTTGCCGGCTTCCGTCAGCTTGCCCAGCACGGACTTCATGTCCCAGGCGGAAAGGAACTGCGCTTTTTTGACGTTGACCGCCCGTCCGGTTTTGGCGGCGGCCACCAGAAGGTCGGTCTGACGGCACAAGAACGCCGGGATCTGCAGTACGTCGGCGACCTCCGCAACGGGAGCGGCCTGCCACGGCTCGTGGATGTCCGTCAGGATGGGCGCGCCCAGTTCGGTTTTTATCTGCGCCAGCCATTGCAGCCCTTTCTCGATGCCGGGGCCGCGCGGACTGGAGATCGAAGTGCGGTTCGCCTTGTCGTACGAGGCTTTGAAAATGTAATTGAGCCCCAGCTTCTTGCATAAAGCCTGAGTTCTTTTGCCGACTTCCAGTCCGAGTTCCAGGCTTTCCAGGGCACAAGGGCCTGCAATCAAGGTGAGCCGGTCGCCTCCGACCGCAAAATCTCCAATTTCTATCTTCTTCAATCGCCCTTCCCTCCCTTGAAGCAAGCGCTGTCATCGATCGAATTTCATCCGCTTGCTCAATTCGTCGTAAACAAAGGCTCTTTTCTTCCAGCCCAACTGCTCCGAAGCATAATTCAAAACGGCGTCAAGCGCTCCCGATTGGCCTAAGCGCAGGCGCCCTTCCGAACTCATATGAGCCAGTCGCTCGGCGTCGGCCAAAAGATCGAGCGCCGCCTCCGCGAGGACGTCCGCATCGGCTTCCACCAAAAGTTCGGAGTCTCCGAGGAGTTTTTTCTGTACCAACTTCCCCTTTTCAATGACCGACAGAACGGGGACTCCCAAACCGGCACAGACCTGATTGGCCGTTCCGGCCAGCCCCAGCAGAAGCTCGGCCCCCCGCGCCGCCTCCGCGACCTCGCCCCGGTAAATAACGATGTCCAGCTTGCCGCGGCAAAGATGAAGGCCGTCGAACTCCCAGCCGACCGCCGTTTTCACCAGTGTGTCGATATCGATGCTGGGAGCGGGGACCATCACGGCCGCAATCGCGCAGCGTTCGGAAATTTTGCCGAGCGCGCGCAGCAACAGCCCCAGATCCTTGTACGCCCGCTCCCGGCTGCCGGGCAGCACGAGAAGGCGGCGCCCCTCGCCCCACGGAACGGTCCCTTTAGTATTATCACAAGAAAGGTCCATGATTGGATTTCCTTCGAAGACGGCGGCGACGCCGTTTTGGCGCAATTCGACCGCCGTTTCTTCGTCGCGGGTCCAGACCTTCCTGCAGCCTTTTCGGTACAGAAAACTTTCCAGCTTCCAATGGCCGCTGATAAATTTCGTTTTCGCCGTCGCCACCATGAGAGCCTTTTTCCCCTGCCCCCATAAAGTATGACAGAGGAGATACGCATCGCCAACGCAAAGAACCGTACGGCAGCTGCTGCGCAGCTGATTCCACGCAGACAGCTGACGGGAAATCTGCCGAAAAAGCCCGGCCTTGATCTCTTGATAAAGATCACGCAGATGATATTTTATGATCCCGCCGGTCGGCGATTTCGAAAGGGGCGGCAGGATTCTGACGCCGATCTTCTTGTAAGGGATCCCCGATCCCACAAGCGGAAAAGCGCAGACCTCCGCCTGCGGAAATCTCTGTGCGGCTTTGCGCGCGAGCCTGGCCCCGATAGCGTCTTCGCCGTACCCGTTCGACGCGACGACAATCTGAGGACGAAGCGCCTGAACGACGACGTTCCAGAATCTGCCGGGCTCTTCGACGAGCGCGCTTATTCTCGGCACGTAGAGCGGAACGCGGGGAACGTATCCGCGCGGCAGATTGAATATGTCTTTTTCCGTGCAGCATATGGCTTTGCCGCCCGATTTCCGGGCCGCATCTTCGATCTTCTGCAAATCATTCGCATCATAGTGGTGATGATCCTTGAATTCGAATTCATGGAGAATGGCCGCGCCGCTTTTGAGGACCGTGTTTCGAAAACTGTGCGGATTGCCGATCGCGGAAAAAACTATCAGAGAAAAGGCCGTCATGCTCTTCCCGACGGGAACGAACCGCTCTCCATCCCATCGCTCCCAGAGGGGATCAGCCAGCCGCGAATAAAATATGCGCTCTTGCGGGACCCAATGGGAGATGCGCTCTTTCAGGCGTCGCAAAGCCTCCGGCGATGTCTGATCCGACTTGGAAATGACGACGGCATGAGCCCGCGACAAAGAACCGGGGAGCTCGCGCAAAATGCCGTTGGGCAGGGACGTCCCATTGCCGAACGGACAGGTGGCGTCGACGAGAACGATGTCGACGTCGCGGACCATCCTGCGATGCTGAAACGCATCGTCGGCGACGGCGATATCGACGTCGTGGTCCAAAAGCGCCGCCACGTCCGCCATGCGGTCGCTCGAAACCGCTACCGGGACGTCCGTCAGCCGTGACGAGAGCAGAAGCGGCTCGTCCCCGACGACGCTTCTGTCGCCGCGGCCGTTCAAAACGACGACCGGCTCGGACGTTGTGCCGCCGTAGCCTCGGCTGACGATCCCCGGCTTCAGCCCCCAGCGGGACAACTGTTCGGCAATGAATTCGACGAAAGGCGTTTTGTTCGTTCCCCCGGTGGTAAGATTTCCGACGCTGATGACGGGCAGCGGCGGTTCTTCCGAAGCGTAAACGCCGTGATCGTAAAACGCCCGCCGGGTTCCGACGATGACGGAGCCCAGCCATCCCAGCGGTTTTAGAATCACCCACGGCGATACGGTCTTTTCTCCGTGGGAATAGGCAAGATAGGACTTCGTGAGAAAGTTCATGGATGCCCGGCCCCGTACTGGAGCGAAAAGAGTTTTTGATAGGCCCCGTTTTTCCGAAGGAGCTCCTCGTGAGTCCCCTCTTCGATGATATGCCCGTTCTCGAGGTAAAGGATGCGATCCGCGTTGATGATCGTCGAAAGCCGATGAGCGATGATGAACGACGTGCGCCCTTCCATGGCGCGGTCCATCGCCTCCTGGATCTGTCGCTCCACGGCGGCGTCGAGCGACGAGGTGGCCTCGTCGAGGATGATGATGCGGGGATTGCGGACGATCGCCCGCGCGATGGCGATCCTCTGCCGCTGGCCGCCGCTCACGGTGACGCCGCGAATGCCGACTTCCGTGTCGTATTTGTCGGGATGGGAACCGATGAATCCGGAGATGCCGGCGATAGCGGCCGCTTCTTCGATCTCGCCTTTTTTCGCATCATATCCATAGGCGATGTTGAAGGCGATGGAGCCTTTCATCAGAACCGGATCCTGCGGCACCACGCCGATCTGAGTGCGCAGGCTTTTGAGATCGACGGTCTTGACGTCGTATCCGTCGATGAAAACCGTTCCCTTTTGCGGATCGTAAAAGCGCTGCACCAGATCGACGAGCGTCGACTTGCCGGCGCCCGTCGATCCGACGACGGCGATCTTCTCGCCGGGGCGGACCGTCAGATTCAGATCTTTCAAGATCCACTGTTCCGGCTCGTAGCAGAACCATACGTTTTCAAAGCGCACTTCGCCTTGCAGGCGCTTCAAAACGATCGCGCCGGGCGGCGTCACGACCCGGTCGTCGTTGTCGAGAAGGCCGAAGATCCGCTCCGCCGCCGCGAAACCGAACTGGAGCTGGCTGACGGCGCGCGTAAAATTATTGATCGGAGAAGCCAGAAAGCCCAACGAACCGAGAAAAGCGATCAGTTCCCCGGGCGACATGACGTCGCTCAGCACCTGCCGGCCTCCCAGCCAGAGGATCAGAGCGAGCGCCGCAATGAGAAGGACCTCGACGGCGCCGTTCAGAACGGCGTTGACCTTGACGCCTTGGATGATGGCGTCAAAATTCTGCCGATTGCTTTCCTTGAAACGGGCAAGTTCCAGCTCCTCCGTCGCAAAAGCCCTCACGATGCGAATCGCCGAAAGCGCTTCCTCGGCTACCGCGGAGAGATCGGCGACACACTGCTGCATATGGCGCCCAACCCTGCGGAGGATCTCCGAAGCGCTCTTCAGCACGAGGACGACCACCGGCAGGATCAAGAGCGTGTAGAGCATCAGCTTCCAGTTCAGATAGAGGCAATAGGAAAGCATCGCCGCACACGAGACGCCCTGAATGACAAGATCCACGGCGACGTTCGTGACGGTCATCTGCAGCATGTTGGCGTCGTTGGTGACTCGCGACAGCAGTTCGCCCACGCGTTTGCTGTTGATGAATTTCAGCGACAGCGTCTGCAGATGAGCGTAAGCGGCGACCCGCATATCCATGACGACTTTTTGCCCGACCCAGCCCATCAGATACTTTTGGCCGTAAGTAAACGCCGCCTTGAAAACAAAGAGCATGACGAGCGAGACGACCAGCACGTTCAGCATCGCGTAATCCTTGCGGATCAGCACGCCGTCGACGACGTTCTTCATCAGCCAGGCGGGGATCGCCGCGCAGAGCCCGGCGCCGACCATACAGACGAAAGCGCATCCCAATTTTGCCCTGTAAGGCAAAAGGAGTGCCGCCAGTCGACGATAGAGAGGCTTACTTCCTTTCTCTTTCATGATCGGCTGCCATCCTTCCAAGAATGTTGCAAATCTTCGCCGGAGCGCCGGGCGCGACCACGGCGGCAAGCGCGTGCAGACGTTTCCTCTGCGTTTCGAGCGATTCCGGATCCCGCAAAATCCTGGCGACCTCGTCGGCAAGCTGCGAAGCGCTGTATTCGCCGATGAACTCGGGGACAAAACTCCCTTTCACGAGCCGGTTGGGCCACGACATCTTCCCGATATGACGGGGGATCGCTTTTCGAATGATCCGCTCCCTCAGCGCGCAGCCGACCCAGGGAATGCGGTCGAGCATGCCGACCAGCCCGGCGATCGGCATCTGCCGCAGGAAAGAAAAAGGGACGGCAACCACGAACGGCTGTTCGCAGTACATCAGCTCCAGGGTGTTCGTCCCGGGCTGCGTCAGGGCGAGATCCGCGCCTTGGATCCCCGCGGGGGTCGTCCCCGTCCAGACCGAAAAGCCGTTCTCGTTCCACGGCCGGGCTTCGCTCTCCTCCGAAAATGGCGAGAGGAGGACCCTCAATTCGATCTCGGGATCGATCTTCATCAAATGCGAACGGATCTCTTTCAGGAAAAAAAAGGCTTTGCGCCGGATGTTCGGCCGGCTGCCGGGAAAAATCGCCAGCCGCCTGCCCCGAGGCGCGCGCCAGCCTTCCGGAGTTCCCTGCTCGAGGCTGTCCAGCACCAGGTCCCCGACGATCTCCAATCTCTCGGAACTGAACAGGCCGGGGCGGGACGTCAGCACCGTTTCGCAGCGCTTCATGCCCTTTTTATAGCCGTAAGAATAGCAGGCCAGCGGGACGCGCTGCCTCCACGCCAGAAAGCGGCCGAAAAACAAGTCGCCCCCCAGCTGCAAAACGACGTCGTATTTTGCAGCCGAAAAAAAACATCGCAGGGCGCCGACAGTCGTCCGGTGCCTCGATATCGTCGCGGGAAGCCGCGAGAGCGCGTTGATTTCCCGCCCCGAAGCGAAGGGACAGGGCAGAAGGTGAACGTCCACCGTCCAATTTCTGCCGGCGGCTTCTTTGATGAGCGGCCGGCACCAGCCCCAGACTTCTCCCGGCCCGTTGGCCAAAAAAGCGACTTTCATGAATTCACCAGCTCGGAAATGGCTTCTGCCCAGCGTTGAATTGCTCCCGGCTCCCCCATCAGGCGCCTGTTCGACACAACCTGTTTATGAACGCCGTCACAATAATCCTTGTCGTGAAGGTACAGATCGACATAGTGCAGGATCCTGTCGGCGCGCGCGTCGTCCTGCAGAAGTTCGGGAAACATTGTCTTTCCCGCCAGCACGTTGGGGATGGAAACGAAGGGCGTATGCGTCAGCATTTTATAAATCCGCCATTCCAGCGCGGTCCCCTTGTAAAGCACGATCATGTAGCGATTCAGCAACATCGCCTCGACGGCCGTCGTGCCGCTGGCGCCGATGACGAATTTCGAGGCGTGCATCAGATTGCGCCCGCTGATCTCCGTCGCTTCGACGCCGGCCTCGTTGTCCCTGACCATTGCCTTGCTGGCCTCGTCGAGTCCCGGAGCGATGGAGAACACGGGATGAAGTCCCATCCCTTTCAATCTCAGCGCCGTTTCCTGAAGGACGGGAAGCAGCGCTTTTATTTCGGAACGCCGGCTTCCCGGCAGCAGGGCGACGCGCCTCGCATCGTCCTGCAAAGAAGCTCCGACCGGGACGAAATTGTCGAGATCGTCGATCAGCGGATTCCCGCACCAATAGCTCCGCACATCCCACGCTTGCAGGGCCGTTTCTTCAAAATGAAACAGCGGCAGGCAGAGATCGCAGTAGCGTTTCAGATATTTCGCCCGGCCGCTGCGCCAGGCCCAGATCGTCGGCGGGCACACATAGACGACGGGACCTTTATAGCCGAGGGAGCGGATCTTGCTGAGCAGCGGGATGTGGAAATCCGGACTGTCGACGACGATGACGGCCCGCGGCGCTCGTTTCACGACGGCCTCCGCCAGATCTTTTCTCAAACGAAACAACGACGGCAGCGACTTGATGATCCGTCCCAGACCGATGATGTGCAGGAGCGCGTTGTCCCATTCCTTGCAGATCCCTTCCGCAAGAGCGCCGCCCATTCCCCAGAGCTGCTCGTGGGGAAGGATTTTATGGAGCGCCGCGCTCAATTTGGCCGCATAGATATCGCCGGAAAGCTCTCCGGTGCTTATAAAAATCGACATGTGGCAACTCCCGTCACGCTGATCCCCAAACGTTCCGCTTCCTGCAGGAAGGCATCTCTTTCCAACAAAAGAACGCTGTGCGCCTCGACAAAAAGCCCCGTCAGACCGGAATCGGCCATGTTTCGCAACGTCTGCACGCCGACGACCGGCA
Source organism: Pyramidobacter sp. C12-8 (assembly GCF_002007215.1). Taxonomy (GTDB): domain Bacteria; phylum Synergistota; class Synergistia; order Synergistales; family Dethiosulfovibrionaceae; genus Pyramidobacter. The sequence goes on from NZ_MUHX01000021.1 coordinate 34,410, forward strand.
GATCGTAACGGCGGTCCTGATCGGCGCGCATTCCCTTCAGCAGGATCCCATGAGCGCTTAACGACGCCGCGCGCCGGATGGTCTCGTCCGTGCCTTCCATCGCTTCCACGGCGACAACGGCGCGATTCGAAACGACAAGGGACTGGCCGAACGAAAGCGGCAGCAGGACGCGCAGGATGTTCAGCCCATACTCGCAGTCCTGCAGCTGTTCCGCGTCGGCGAGAGGGCCGGCGATATGTCCCTCGGACGCCAGAAGTTCCGGGATGACTTCCTCGTAGCTCACGACCTGAATGCCGAATTTTTCGATATACTTCACGACCCCGGCCAGCAAGCTGTGATCGTTGCGGTCCTGTACGGCGGAGAGGATGGACTTGGCTCCCCGGTCGAGCTTCTCCGTAGAGTAGATGTTCTTTTTGGGCACGCCGCCGGCCATCATCAAGCGACGGATCCCCATCAGGCGCATTTTGGCGAGGATCATCGCGATCGCCATGGGATTGGTGATCTTCTGCACGGCGATGCCTTCGTTCAAATAGGGGGCGTCGTCCTCCGCCAGCAGGTACACTTTCGGCAGCGGCGCCTTCTTTTGGATCATCGCTTTCAGGATCTCCAGAGGCAGCGCGCCTTCTCCCGCGACAAGAGCCAGATGTTCGACGTTCATCGGTCGGCCCTCCGGGCAAGAAGAAGCGCCCCGGCAAAGAACAGGATATTGGGCAGCCACGCGCCGAGGATGGGAGGAATGTGTCCCGCCTGTCCCAGGGAACGCCCCATCGACATGACGACATAATAGACGAAGACGATCAAAATGCTTTGCCCGAAACCGATGCTGGCGCCGCCCTTTCTCATCGGACGCACGCCGAGCGTCGCGCCGATCAGCGCCAGGATCACGCATGCCCAGGGCACCGCCAGACGCAGATGGAACGCGACCCACAGCGGCTCCAGACTTTTTCCCTGAGCTTTGAGGATTTCGATATATTTGATCAGCTCCAGGCAGCTCATGTCGTCGGGTTTGGCGGTAGAACGCGAGATCTGCTGCGGGGTCAGGCGAATCGGAAGCGCCTGGCGTTTGAAATGCAGCGTCAGCTCGACGGTGGTTCTGCCTTTCACTTCGAACACGTCGCCGTCGTCGAGATACCACACGCCGTCGATCCACGTGCCCTTCCGGGCCGTCGTCAGCCGGACCAGATCGGCGCCCCTGAACTCTTGAACGACCACGTCGTCCATCGTGCCCGAACGGGCATAAAGCTTGTTGATGTAAACGATCCTTCTCAGCCCCTCGGCCGAAGGATCGCTGCTCCGCAAAAACACCTGCTCCTTCAGGAGCGCGGGCTTTTCGCGGGCGACTTCGTAGCGCATCACGTTCTGCGCGGCGATCTTGCCGAGCGGCACGACCGTTTCGTTCAAGGCAAGAGAGAGTATCGAGATGCCAAAAGCGGCGACCAGGACGGGACGGCTGATGCGCGAAAACGAGATCCCGGCCGCTTTCAAGGCGACGATCTCGCTGTTGGCGGACATTTTGCTGAAGCCCAGGAGCGCAGCCAAAAGGCAGGACATCGGCAGCGTCAGAACGACGACGGAAGGAAGCTCGTAGATAAAAAGGCGGCCGGCGACGCCCAGAGAAACGCCTTGTTCGATGATGAGGTCGGCCAGTTTGAACAATAACCCGCCGGCGACCATGATCAACGTAAAGGCCATCACTCCGAAGAGAAATGGCCCCATGAGCTCTTTCATAATAAAACGATCCAACGTGCGAAAAGGCTTCATAGGCTAGCCCTCCTCCGCTTCAGACGCAAGGACCATATCGACGACTTCGCGTATGGCGCCGCTGCCGCCGCTGCGCTGCGTCACATGCGAGGCGGACGCTTTCAGTGCGGGGACGGCGTTCGCCACGGCGACTCCCAGCCCAGCCCAGCGGACGCATTCGCGGTCGTTGACGTCGTCGCCGATAAAAATCACTTCGCCGGCGGTCACGCCTGCTTCGGCAGCGATTTTCCGAAGGACGGGCAGCTTCTCTGCGACGCCGTTGGCCAGAAAATCGACGTGCAGTTCCCGAGCTCTCAGCTCCGTCACGGCGGAAAAACGTCCGCTGATCCAGGCAACTTTGCCGCCCGCTTTGCGAAACAGCGCCATGCCCATTCCATCCTGGATGTCGAAGCGCTTGAATTCGTTCCCCGCCGCGTCGATGAAAACGCTGCCGTCCGTCAGCGTGCCGTCGACATCCATGGCCAGAAGTCGAAACATCATTCCCCGGATCTGCCCGCGCTGCCTGCAGGCCAGGGGCAGAAGCCCCTTTTCTTGTCGCCTTCCCTGAAGAAACGGATGATCTCTTCCACATCAGCGGATTTTGCGTCCTGCTTTTCGAGTTCGGCAAGAGCTTCGCGCATGGGCAACCCCGAATGGTAAATTTTTCTGTAGGCGCGCTTTATTTCCAGACGGCGCTCGGACGAAAAGTTATTGCGACGCAGGCCGATAACGTTCAGGCTGTATACACGGCACAATTCGGAGCCGTTGACCAGCAGGAACGGCGCCACGTCCTGCGCCACGCGCGAGGCGCCGCCGATCATGCAGAACGAGCCCACACGGACGAATTGATGGAAGCCGGACATGCCGCCGATCACCGTTCCCCGCCCGATTTTTACGTAACCGGCGAGCCCGGATTTGCTCGAAATCGTCACGGAATCGGAAATCTGCACGTTATGCCCCAAATGCACGCCTTCCATGATCAGGCAGTCATCGCCGACCGAGGTCACGTTCCCCTCGCCGGAAGCGCGATGGATCGTCACGTTTTCCCTGATGACCGACCGGTTGCCCACGGAGACCCAGCTGGTTTCACCTTTGAACGCATGGTCCTGCGGTTCGGGGCCGATCACGGCGTCCTCGAAGATCACGGCGTCCTCGCCGATTTTAGTGTAGGGGCAGAGGTGGACAAACGGACGCAGGACCGTATTGCGCCCCACGACGACATTCTCGTCCACAATGGAAAAGGGGCCAATCACGACGCCGTCAGCCAGTTCGGCGTGAGGCGAGACAATCGCAGTCGGATGTATTTGAATCCCCATTTTATTTTTCCCCTTCAGGTTTCTTGGTCAGCATAAACCCCAATTCGGCCTCGGCGACCGTTTTTCCCTCAACTTCCGCGCGGGCTTTGACCTTGCCCATCTTGCCGAAGATGCGTCCCATCTCGGTATAGATCACAAGCTGATCTCCCGGCACGACCGGACGCCGGAACTTCGTTCTGTTGACCGTGGTCAGGAAAGCGATCGTGCCGCGCAGTTCGGGAATATTCAGCACCATCATGGCCCCGGCCTGAGCCATCGCTTCCAGGATCAGGACGCCGGGCATCACGGGCTCGCCGGGAAAATGTCCCTGAAAAAACGGTTCGTTGATCGTGACATTTTTAATGGCCACGACGCTCTTCCCGGGCACCAACTCCTGAATGCGGTCGACGAGAAGAAAGGGATACCGATGAGGCACACACGACATGATTTCTTTAATATCAAGCATAACGCCATCTCCTTACAGTCACTCACCTGTACCATGCTGCACACATGATTCCCCGACGCGTCGCCGTGAACAGGCAAAACTTTATGATGCGGATTTTTTAAGCCGAGACAAACTCGCGCGCGATACGATCGACCAGTTTCTGATGCATGGCATGCCCGGCCCGTATCCCGACAAAATGGCCGATAACCGGCTTGCCTATCAGCGTCAGGTCGCCCATCATATCCAAAATTTTATGTCTGACAAATTCATCCGGGCGTCTCAAACCGCCGGGCGTCAGAACTCTTTGACCATCGACGATCAGGGCCGTTTCCACCGTTCCGCCCAGCCCCAAGCCCAGAGAACGCATGTGCGCCACTTCTTCGTACAGACAAAACGTCCGGCACTGTCCGAGTTCCGCGACAAAGTTGTCTTTTGTCGGCACGACGGTCGCGGCCTGAGTGCCGATGGCGTTGTCGCCGTATTCGATCACATAAGTGAAGCTGAGCCGATCGGACGGCAGGACGGCGCATATTTTCTTCTCGTCCTCGGAAGTCACGCACACCGGGGAAGAAACGCGCAGGTACGACGGCTCCCCGGGAAGCTCTTCAAGCCCCGCTTTCAGGATTTCCTCGCAGAACGGAGCGGCGCTGCCGTCAAGCAGCGGCGTTTCGATCCCCTCGGGGCAAAGGATAACGTCGTCAACGCCGAGGCCGCGCAGCGCGCCGAGCAGGTGCTCTACCGTCATCACCCGATGAGAATCGAACGCGAGAACGGTTCCGCGCCCGTCGCCGGAGTACTTTGCGGATTGGATCGGGAAACGCTTGCCGCCGAAAAGGAACACATACCCCTCGCCGCTGTCGGCCGGCAGCAGCTTCATGGAGACCGGCTTGCCCGAATGAAGCCCGACGCCGCTGAAGTCAATCTCTTTTTTCAGCGTGCGGCGGCTCATGAGCAGCGACCTCTTCCAATTTTTTCAAACGCTTCAGCAGATCGGGAACGCGGCGCAGCGAAGCCTTGAAACGAAAGTCTTCCATGTGATCGGTGGCGGGATGCCCCGAGAGGATCTGCCCCGGCTTGGTGCTCTTCATAACGATCCCCATTCCGGCGATCTGAGTGCCGCGAGCGACTTTAATATGGCCGTTCAAACCGCTGCGCGCTCCCATGACGACGCCGTCTTCGATGGTCGTGCTGCCGGCGACGCCCGATTGACTGGCGATGATGCAGTTTTTCCCGACGTGGCAGTTGTGGCCGATCTGCACTTGATTGTCCATTTTCGTGCCGTTCTGCACAACGGTAGCCGCGATCGTCGCCCGATCGATGCAGGTCCCGGCGCCGATCTCCACGTCGTCGCCGACGACGACCCGGCCGATCTGCGGAACTTTTACGTTCTCGCCGTCAGGACCGCCGGGGATGATGCCGAAGCCGTCGGCTCCCAAGACCGCGCAGCTGTGGATAAGGCACCTCGCGCCGACTTTCGTGCGGCGCTGAAGAACGGCCATCGGTTCGAGCACGCTGTCGTCGCCGATCTCCACGTCCGGGCCGACGTATACGTTGGCGATCAGCCTGACGCCGCTGCCGATACGCGCGCCGGCGCAGACCGTACAGTTCGGCCCGACGTATGCGGAAGGCGCCACGATCGCCTCAGGATCGACGAATGCGCTGCCAGAGATCCCGACAGGCGGCGCATAGCGCGGTTCGAAGATCGCCAGAAGCGCCGCCATTGCCGCGCGGAACGACTTTACCTTCAAGCCGTCGCGTCCGTCGGGAAAATTCTTTTCATCCGCGACGACGGCAACGTTCTCCGGAAGGCCGCGGGCGAGCTTCTGCGACTCTATAAAACTCAAGCGTTCAGGAGCGCAGTCGTTCAACTCGGAAAGGCCCTCGACGATCCGTTCGCCATTTCCGCAAACAGTCGCGCCGATCCGCTCGGACAACTCGCGCAGACGGTACGAATTTTCCATGGCAGCTCTCTCCTTAAATTATCCCTCAAAGGTTGCTAAAAGCGCGAAGGCTGACGCGATCGTCCTGCCGGTTATCGTAATACAGCTCGAACGCGACATAACGATTCAAACGGTAGCCGATGGCCGCTTCCAAATCGTCATCGTCGCTGTATCTCAGCCAGCCATAGAGACCGGGGCGGTCGCGCCCGAGCCACAGGCGATACCAGAGCGGAGACGAATCTTCAGTACTGCCTTCCAGTCCCAGCCACATGAATTCCAACGGCGAGAAACGCAGCCCCGCTCTGCCGTCAACATGCCAATGCTCAAGTCCCATGACGATCTCGGCGTAAGCTTCCGCCGGAATTTTCGGGCCCAACGGGAAATATCTGCCCAAATGAAGCCCGGCTTCCAGCCTCGCGGGACCTCCGGCATGCACGGAAAACCAGCCGCGAAACGAATAGGTCGTGCTTTCGATGTGAGTCGTCACTTTCGTGATGGGTTTGACGGCAATGTCGTTCACCGACGAAGCCCGCAGCATTCTCAGCCATTTGTTCTGCAGCTGTTTCTCCCCGAGCCACCGCTCCATCTCCGCGAGGTGGAAACTGATCCAGCTGAGCGGCAGCCCCGTCAGCGGCGAAAGATACTCGAGCGTCTTGTCGCTCATCCGGTCCGTCAGCAACTGCGGAAGCGAAGCCGACAGCGTCTCCGGAGAAAAGGCGAGCAACAAGGGCGGCCGAAGGTAAAGCTTCAGATCGAGCAGAGCCTCCAGATCCTCGGCGTGAACGCGCACCGAGCAGCGCCATCCCGGAATATATTCGTCGATGATTTTATCGATCTGGCTCTGAAAGCTCTCCGCGCTCCAGCGCAGGGCCTCCGGCGGCACGTTCTCCACGATTTCCCGAAGCGGAGGCACGGCGCGTTCGATATCGTTCTTCATCCAGGCGGAACAGGGCTCCGGCAGACGGGCGCTCCCTTCCGACATTTGCAGGGAAAGGCGCCAGTTCCATCTGCGCGGCGGCTCCATCGAGACGAACTTCTGATTGACAAGCGAAACCTTAAAACCCGGAAAGAGGCGGCTCCCCACGAGGGCCAACGCCTCCACCGCCGCCTGACGCGAGAGCCGGCTGCCTTGCAGTTCGCGCCAGACGGCGCTCATGCTTCCCTGGATCGAACTTTTGAGCCATGCCGGAGCATCGCAGCGCAGCGGCAGCGCGGGCATCGCCCGGCTTTGCGCGGGAATGACGCCGAGAAAAAGAGCTGCTGCCGGAAGAATGCGCCAAAAACATTCGGCAACGATCGCGGGAACGTGTTTCCTCTGAAACATTCCTTTCGGCCTCCCTCCTTCTGCAGCAGCTTATTTTCATGTTATTCCGGGCTCGAGTTTTAGAACATCTCGCCAAAGCCGAAGTGGAACTGCGTCTCATCTCCTTTGGCCACGTCGACGCGGATATTGCCGAGCGGCGTCTTCACTCTGACGCCGACGCCGGGAGAATCTTCCAGATCATCAAAGCTGAAACCGGCCCCCTGGGTCTTGTCCCATGCGTTTCCGATGTCGTAGAAGGCGACGATCGAGAAGTTCTCGTCGATGGGGATGCGCAGCTCGACGTTGCCGAGGAACATCTCATGTCCCTTGAAGTCGCCGCTTTCATAACCGCGCAGGCTGTTGGCGCCGCCCAGCGAGTAGCGCTCGGAAAGCGGAATCGAACCATCCGAGAAACCGGCGCGCACGCGCAGGGCGAGGATGATCGGCCGGTCCTCGGTCTGTCCGAGGTCGATGTAGTCCTCCAACCCCTTGATAGGCACATAGGCGACGGCTTCGGCCCAGTACTTGGTGTAATCCCATTCGCCGCCGAGAGCTTCCCAGGCGTGCTCGACGCCGATCGTCTCGCGGTCGCCCTTGGGATAGCTCAAATATCTGTCGACGTTGTTACGCGTCAACTCGAGCGTCGTCGAAAACACCTTGCTGTTGAGAGAGTCCTGTCCAACTATTTTGTCGAAATCTTCTCGGCTTTGTGCGTCAGTATTCCAATACGATGACTTGCCAGTCCAATTAATCTTGCTCTTGTGCCAGTCAGCGGTCAGATACCAGCTGAACATCTCGCTGCCGCCGAACTTGCGTCCGAAACCGGCATACATTCCCGTACGGTCTTCTTCATACTCGAAGGCATTGTAGCGCTTACGAACGCCGTCAACTATACCATTGTAACGGTACGTCAGATCATCATCTTCGCGCTTGTAGGCGCCGAGCTTCCAGGCGAACGTCTTCTTGTCCATGTAAGGGTCGGACAGCGACAGCCAGTAATTCTTGTAGTCGCCCTGATCGAAGCCGATTTCGAAAATCCTGGCCCGGCCGCCGAGATTGCTTTCGCGGTAGGAAGCGCCGCCGCCCAGTCCGCTGCTCGACCCGTAGCTGACCGAGAAGATCAAGCTGGCGCTTCGCTTCTCCTTGACGGTGACAATCACGTCGACGTTGTCGCTGTCTTCGACCGGTTCAAAACCGACGTTGACATCCTCGAAGAAGCCGAGGTTGCGCAGCTTCGTGATGGAATGGCGCAGGAGCGTCGAGTTGAAGAGATCCCCGTTTTTCAAGGGGATATTGCGGCGGATGACGTAGGTTTTGGTGCGCCGGTTGCCCTGGATGACGATGTCGTTGATGCGCGGCTCGACGATCAGCACGGTGACCACGCCGTCTTCCACCTGCACGTCCTGCACGCGGGTCATGACGTAGCCGTCGGCCTGAAAGCGTTCTCTGAGGCGCTGGATGTCGTTCCTGAAAAAAACGCGGTTGAAGATCATGCCGGGCTGCGTGAAGAGCATTTTCTTCAATTTGTCTTCTTTGTAGATCGTGTTGCCTCGGAAACGAATCTCCTTGATGGTCGGGTTCTCGGTGACTACAAAGGTGAGAACAAGCTCCCCGTTCGCGTCCGCGGCGACTTTCGCGTCGACGTAGGAGAAAAAGCCCTGGTCGTAAATCGCCTGGATATCGTCCATGACCTGCTGCTGATTCAGCTCATCGCCGACCTTGGTCTTCACCGCCCGCAAGATATGAGAAGCGACAACTTCGTTGTTTCCTTCGACCCTCAGGGCAGAAACCGTTTGGGCACAAGCAGCGCTGCCGACGGCGAGCAAAACGAAGCACATTGCGAATAATTTTTTCAAAGAACAAACCAACTGTATTCCCTCCATGACCCTCAAATTAATGGAATTCGAGCACAACTGAGTTATTGCTTTTATACAGCGCTTTTCGGCCAACCTCCACAAGACGGTACATATCGGCGTCGGAAAGCTTTGACGCGGCCGGCCGGGGACGGGCAGCCGTCCTCGCTTCGGCGCCGGACATCCCGGTGTCTGTCAGCGACCTGTTCCCCGCGGCTTGGAGAGAGTTGCCGGTTTGCGCCGGCGGCGCGCTGCTTCGCATGGGCTCCGCAGTCCTTTTTCCCTCTGACGTCGGCCGGCCATTATAACGGCTCATTTCCGTTCTCAGCGATTGCGACACCGAAAAATCTCCCCGCACCCCGCCTGCATCCGCCCGCCGCATTTGCGACACGGCGATCGGCGTTTCGGACTCGGTCACGTGCAGAGGGCGCGCCAGGAACAATATGGCCGCGAAAGCCGCCGGCAAAATCATCACGGAGGTACGGACGGAGCGGCGCGCATTTCCGCTCTGATGGCATAACAAAAGCTCCTGCCGGGCGTCATCCAGCTCAGCACGAGCGCATTCAACATCGAGTATGGCATCGGAAAAATTCCCGTCGGCGCTCATGGTCTGAGCGCGCCGGATCCAACGAATCACTCGGCTGTATTGCTTATCGAGCATTTTTCCTCCTTGTGAGACAACGGAATCATCTTATTATCCCTGCCGCCGCTCCAGAAGTTGCACATTCCCGAGAAAACCATTCTTTCAGTTGCGCCAGCGCCTTTTTCTTCAAACGATAGACGTGGCTGACGTCAAGGCTCATTTCTTCCGCCAGCTCGCGGGCGTTTCTGCATTCGACCACCAGCTCGCGCAAAATGTGCGCTTCGCGTTCGGGAAGCTGAAGAAGGCCCTCCCGCAGCATGATGATCTCCTCCACTTCTCGAAATTCCGCCGTTTCATCGCCGTCCTCGCACTCGATGTCGACGGGGATCGGGGCTTTCGCCTCCACTCTCTGGAGAAAATTGAGCATCTGTCCTCTGATTCGGTAGCAGGCATAGGTTGTAAAACGGTGCCCCAAGTTCACGTCGAATTTATCGACGGCGCGTATCAACGCCAGAGTCCCCTCCTGCACGAGGTCGGAAAAGCGCTGCCCGTTTACCCTGAACTTTTTAGCGACCCAATACACCAGCGGACGATAGGCGAGGATGAGCTGCTCTCGCGCCTCCTCGTCTCCGGAGGACATCGCAAGCCAGAGTTTTTTTTCTTTTTCCCAGTGAAGTTCGCTTGCTTCGCCCATTTCGTCCTCCCACAGTTGAATTTTTATCTATTTTACCAGTTCTTGAGGCTTTTTGCTCGTTCATGCCAGTTTTCGGCATAAGAAGCAGGCGGCCCTTTTCAGCGCCGCCGCGGTCTTCTCATTGAAAAAGAACGGATTAAAATGGCACCGGCAGCGATTTCCGTGAAGCTCCCTGCGACGAAACGGCGCTGTGGAGCGTGTCGTTATAAAAACAGAGGACAAATTTTTCTCCCGTGTCCTCAAGCCCGGTCAAAGCGCAATTATTCATGCGGAAGTTTTTCCAGACCGCCTCCAGCGAAAGATTCAGAGCTTCGGACAGAAAAGCCCGCAAAGTTCCGCCGTGCGAGACCACTAAAATACGTTGTCCCCGCGTTTTCCGCAAGGCGGCAAGGACTCTTCTGACACGGATTTTGATCTCGTCGGCCGATTCCGCATGCGGGATTTTCACGGAGAACGGATGCGCCGCCCAACGCGAATATTCGTCGCCGCGTTCCCGCAGCGACGAGACGCTTTGACCTTCCCAATCGCCAAAGCCGATTTCGCGCAGATCCTCCATGACATGAAGGGCGCTCCGCTCGCAGTCTGCGGCGATCGCGGCCGTCGCCACAGCTCTTTTTAAAGGGCTGACATAAATTTCCTCGGGAGCCCATTCGGCGATTCGCTCCGCAGCCATTGCCGCCTGCCGCATGCCCAGTTCATTCAAGGGGATGTCCATGCGCCCCTGAAAGCGCATCTGCGCGTTCCAGTCGGTCTGGCCGTGGCGCAGCAGTAGAATTTTTCTCGTCGTCATCACACGCTCTCCTGGATAGTCGACTCATCCGGCGATTGTCCGCCAGAATCCTCACTTCGATTGGCGCTTCACCTTCGTCCGACCTCCGCCGAAAAAGCGAACGGCTTTTTCAGGGCCGCCTTCAAAAAATCGCCTTGCCCCGGCAGAAGTACAGCGTCCCCGCGCAGCGTCGCAGAAAACGGCAGGACCATAAAATGATACCTCATCTGAACGCGTCGTTTCAAGACGTTTTTTTGGACTTGGGGCGACGCCGGCTTTCGTTCGGATCGTTTCCTGCCGATGGACAAAAAAGCGCCTCCAACGAATTTTACAGGCTGGAGGCGCTTTTTTACTCCGAGACGGAGCTGCGATGACCTACCTCATCGTTTTGTCAGGCTTTGTCCGCCTGCTCGAAACCGCACTGCAGAGCCTTGAGATTCATCGGCAAGAACTGCGGCTTTTTCTTGCCAAGCTTTTCTTCCACGACATGTTTCGCAGACTCGCGGCTGATGATCCCGGAGGCGGCGACGGCCGCGCCCAGCAGGACGATATTCGCCGTCTTGGGGCTGCCGCACTCGGCCGCGAGCTTCTCGGCGGGAACGGGAATCACCGTGATATCCTGACGCGGATTTTCGTATTTCACGAGATCGCTGTTATAAACCAGAACGCCTCCCGCTCGGGGCGAGCTCTCGAATTTGGCCAGCGACGGCTGATTGAACACCACGCAGACATCGCACTTGTTGATGATCGGCGAACCCACAGGCTCTTCGCTGACAACGGTGCTGCAATTGGCGGTGCCGCCGCGCATCTCGGGACCGTAGGAAGGGATCCAGGATACGTTGCGTCCCTCGTCCATACCGGCATAGGCGACAAGCTGTCCCAGCATCATGACCCCCTGCCCGCCAAAACCGGCCGCGATCAATTCTTTGTAAAATCCAGCCATTTTCCTTCCTCCTAGAATAATGTAGTCGCACTTGTTGACAGATTATTGAACGGAACAATCT
>NZ_MUHX01000022.1 GCF_002007215.1 Pyramidobacter sp. C12-8
GCAAAACCTCGTTGGCCGCCGTGATATCCGAGACGCCAAGCAGCCTCAGCTCCCCGGCAGCCTGTCCTGCATCGTGTTCCAAAGACGTTCGACACGCCCCTTCGCCTCCGGCGTCAAGGCAAAGATCTGCCCGATCCCAAGATCCTTCAGCCCCCGTCCGAAACAACTTAACGGCTCCCCCTTCCCCGCCTCATTCCCTTCATTTCCTTTATTCCTTTCATTCCCTTCATTTCTTTCATTCCCTTCGATCCGATCCTCATCATCCTGCGCCCGTGCCTTTGGAGAGCGGAAAATCGTATGCCGGTCGCTGTAAATCGCCATCGGCAGCCCATACCCCTCGATCCCCATCCCCAGCGCGGCGACATAGCCCGCCATACATTCGTTCTCAGTGAAACAGGCGCCAGTCACGATCCCCGTCGCATCGTCAATATAAGCGTGCAGCGTCGCGCGCCCGTTCCCCCTGCCAAACCATTCAAACGACGTGGCGTCAGTCTGCCACAACATCCCCGCGGCCACCTTCCGCGGTCGGGAACGGTGAAGCTTCGGCCGCCGCCGCACACTCTTCTTGCTCCTGATCCCCTCGTCCTTCAGAATGCGGACGACACTCGAACGGCTGATCCCGATCCCCTCCCGTTCGTTCAGGCATTCCGCAAAGTGAGAGAAGTTGAAATCGTAATAGACCTCCTCATACGCCTTCAGCACCGACTCCCTAACCTCATCTCCGATCCTGCGCCGAGACGTTCTGCCGCGGTTGCCGTGAACAAGCCCCGCCGCCCCTTGAGCGACGAACCTCTTCTTGATCCTGATGATTTGCCGTTGACAGAGCCCCAGCTTTTCCGCCGCCTCCCTGTTCGTCATGCGTCCGTCGACAAGCGCTCCGATAATCCTGATACGATCCAGTTCCTTTTGTGACAATGTCATTCGCTCCTGTTTCATGAACGGTATTATCTCAGAGTGACATTTTCTTGGAACAGTTATGGGGGACTTTATCACTGAACAACGACACAACGGCCATGAAAGATTGTAATCCAGGCGGACTGTGCTAGAATGATCGTGCTACGTAAAAAATAGAAAGTAGCGTTATTTTTACTCTTTGAATCGGAGGTTATGGATATGGCATCGTTGAAAATTCCACCGGAACTAACGCCCGTCGTCGCTTTTCACGGACATCTGTGTCCCGGCCTGTTGATCGGCTGGCGCGCTTCTCGAATGGCCATGAAGCTGCTGAATCTGTCCCGCGACGTGGATGAAGAGATTGTGGCGGTTGTGGAAAATGACGCCTGCGGCGTGGATGCGATCCAAGCAGTTCTTGGCTGCACGTTCGGAAAGGGAAATTTCATTTTCCGCGATTACGGCAAGCACGCTTTCACCGTTTTCCGCCATTCTGACGGACGCGGCGTGAGGCTGGTCTATCGCTCGCCTGAAAACGCACTTTCGCGCGACGAACACATGGGCCGTCTTTTGACGGAACCTGATGAAGCTCTGTTCGACGTGAAGAAACCCGAAGAGGCGATCCCGCAGAAAGCGCGTATTCACGATTCGGAAAACTGTTCCGTGTGCGGCGAGAAAGTCATGGTCACTCGCCTCGAGACGTGCGCGGACGGACGAAAAGTCTGTGTGCCCTGCGCGGAAAAGATCAGGAGGATGACAAAATGAAGAGTTCGATGAAATTTCTTGCGTCCCTTGTGTTAGCGATGCTGTGTGCGTCTGCGGCATGCGGCGCGGAGATGACGGTCACGGACTGCCTCGGGCGTTCCGTGACCGTGCCCGTCGCGCCGCAGCGGATCCTTGGCTCGGGATCCGGAGCCTTGAGGCTGCTGACCTACCTTCAGGCGAATGATCGCGTGATCGCGGTGGATTCCATCGAAAAGCGCAACGATCCTCCGCAGAGCAAAGCATCGCGTCCTTATGCCTTCGCTCATCCTGAGTTTGCCGCTCTGCCTCTTTTCGGCGAGTTTCGCGGCAAAGACAATCCCGAACTGATTGCCGGGCTTTCTCCGCAGCCGCAGGTGATCTTCAAAGTGTCGCCTCTTTCCGGTCCTCATCCCGACCAGCTGACGGCCAAAACGGGGATTCCCGTGATCGGCCTGGAATACGGAAATCTGAGCGACGAAAAGGAACAGTTCTACGCGACGCTGCGTCTGATGGGGAAAGTCCTTGACAAGGAACAGAGGGCGGAAGAAGTGGCGGCTTTCTTCGAAAAGCACCTCGCCGAACTGCGCCGGAGGACTGCCGGCGTTCCCGAAGAAGAGCGCAGAAGCTGCTATATCGGCGGCGTATCCATGCGCGGCACGCATGGTTTCACCTCGACGGAAACGGGATATCCGCCGTTCCTTTACACCGGCGCGAAAAACGTGGCCTCCGACGGTTCCGGCAGATCGGAAACGGTCAACGTCGCCAAGGAAAAGATCTTGCAGTGGGATCCCCAAGTCGTCTTCATGGACATCAACACCCTGCGGGCGAAAGGCGAGGCCAGCGGCCTCTGGCAGCTCAGTTTCGATCCCGTCTACGCCGAACTGTCGGCCGTCGAAAACGGCGAGATCTGGAGCGTGCTTCCCTACAATTCGTACACGATCAATTACGGTTCCGTGCTGGTCAACAGCTATTTCGTGGGGAAAACTCTCTATCCCGACCGTTTCGCCGACGTCGAGATCGCGTCCGTCGCCGACGAGATCTATTCTTTCCTTGTCGGAAAACCGCTCTACGCTCAGATCAGCGAAGCCCTTTCCGGCAAAATTTTCCGACGTCTGAACCTTGAAGGGAAATAAGCCGTGCTTCGGCAGGAGCATCTCCTTTCGTTGGAGTACGAAGCCTACGTCGGCCGTAAAAAGCTTTTTCTCCTTGGACTGGGAGGGCTGTGTTTGCTCCTCGGCCTGCTGTCCGTGGCCTGGGGAGCCGTCAGGATCCCTGTCTCCGAGGTGATCGAGGTTCTTCTCGGCGGCGGGGAAGGGCGGGCCAAGGTGATCGTCGTGAATATCCGCCTGCCCCAGACTCTGGCCGCTATGCTGGCGGGAGGCGGGCTGTCGCTCGCGGGGCTGGTCATGCAGGCAGTGCTGCGCAATCCATTGGGGTCTCCCTTCACGTTGGGGATCTCCAACGCGGCCGCTTTCGGCGCGGCCTTCTCGATCATCGTCCTCGGCTCGGGAACGATGCAGAGCACTGCGGCGGACGCGGTGACGATCATGGACCACTGGCTCACGACGGGGGCGGCCTTCGCAGCCGCTCTGGCCTGCATGGGCATCGTGCTTTTCATCGTCTCGGCAACCGGCGGCGCGGGCGAAGTCATGGTGCTGGCTGGCGTCGCGCTGAGTTCGCTGTTTACCGCCGGGACCATGTTTCTTCAGTATTTCGCCGACGACGCCCAGCTGGCGGCTACTGTCTTCTGGACTTTCGGCGACGTCTCGCGCGCGTCGTGGCGCGAGATCCCCATGATGTCGGCTCTGTTGGCCCTTTCTTCGGCGTTGTTCTTTTACAGGCGCTTCGATCTGAACGCTTTGTGCTGCGGCGATGAGACCGCTGTGTCGCTGGGCGTCTCGGCTTCGTGGATCCGTCTCGAAGCCATGGTCGTGACGTCGCTGCTTGCCGCCGTCATGGTGGCGTTTCTCGGCGTGATCGGTTTTGTCGGACTTGTCTGTCCCCATATGCTGCGCCGTTTCCTCGGGGGCGATCATCGTTTCCTGATCCCCGGCTCGGTTCTCTTGGGAGCGGCCCTTCTGACGGGCGCCGACATGGGGGCGCGGCTCCTGCTCGCGCCGCGTCTTCTTCCCGTCTCCGTCTTTACGGCGTTCATGGGCGCGCCGGTGTTCGTGGCGCTCCTGATGAAAAGGAGAAGCCGAAAATGACGCTGTCGGTATCGGGACTTTCCTTCGCCTACGGGCGCAACGACGTTTTGAAGGACGTGAGTTTTTCTCTGGAACAGGGGGAGATCGTCGTGCTGCTCGGTCCCAACGGCACGGGAAAGACCACGCTGCTGCGAGCCATTAACGGGATCCTGCGCCCTGCGATGGGGACGGTCTTTCTTGATGGGCGTACGCTCGCCTTGTGTCCGCGGCGCGACCGGGCCAAGATTTTCGGTTACGTCCCCCAGAGGGACGAACCGCAGCATCTGACCGTTTTCGACGCGGTCCTGCTTGGCCGCCGCCCGCACATCGCATGGACGATAAAGGACGAAGACGTTGAAAAAGTGGAAGCGGCGCTAAAAGCTCTGTCTCTCGAAAAATTTTCCCTGCGGTTCCTCGACGAGCTGAGCGGCGGCGAGTTCCAAAAGGTCGCTCTTGCCCGCGCTCTCGTGCAGGAACCCAAAGTCCTGCTGTTGGACGAACCGACGAGCAGCCTTGATCTCAAAAATCAGATCGACATGCTGCGGACGCTGCGGCAGATCGTTCAAGGACGGAACGTGGCGATTCTGATGTCGATCCACGATCTAAACACGTCTTTGCGCGTCGCCGACCGTTTGATCTTTCTGCGCGACGGCGCCGTTTGCGCGGCCTGCCGGCCGGCGGAGGCGACCGCCGATCTGATCGGCGACGTTTACGGGATTCCCGTAGACGTGATCGCGCACGACGGCGCGCCTTTGGTGATTCCGCGCCTGCGGAGCGATTCCGCTTTTCGCGCGTGATGCAAATTTTTGCTTTATGAAAAAACAATGACGCGGAACAAAAAAATGACGTTGGAAGTTCGTCCTTCCAACGTCATTTTTTTGTTCTTCACGCGCTTTTCCCTTGCGCGCGCCGTGTTTCAAGGTTCTAAATGTAGCTGGCGGCGGCGAGGATCTTGCGGGCTTCTTCTTCTTTACTCTTGTTCAGCTTGACGACGGGGCCGGTGCAGCCCATCGAGCTTTCGGCGTAAATGCCGTGCTTCCACAGCTCGCGCACGGCGTCCTCGATGGCGAGCACGTCGACGCCGTGGATTTCCTCGTCGGTCGGCTCGGCCGCCGGGGCTTTGATTTCCTCTTCGGCCGCGGCCGGTTTGGGCATGAAGCTGGCGATGATTTCCTCGAGGCCGCAGCCCTTGGCCGCTTCGACTTCCTTGGCGACCAGTTCGGGAAGTTTGCCTGCCGCCGCGGCGCCGCAATAGGCGACGGCGTTGGCGATCACGGGAGCGCCGGAAGCGCGCGAGATGATGTTGACGACGTGCTTCCAGCCTTCGCCGGCGGAGGGGCCGTAGCCCCAGCCCAGCGCTTCGTACGAACCGCCGGTGCTGAACGAGGAGAACATCTTCATCAGCACGTTGCCGGTCAGCGTGTCGCAGACGCACACGTCGACGACGCCCTGGAGGATGTCGTTGCCGCGCAGGACGGAACCGCCGTCGGCGCGTTTGCTTTCGCCGAAAGTGATGTCGTAGTCGTTTTCCTGGAGCTTGCGCAGCGCCTTGAAGACCACCTGCGCGCCTTCGACGTTGAGGATCCCAACGGTGGGGTTCTGTTTGCCGATGGACTTGGCGACGGCGATGCCGTAGACGGCGTTGCGGATCATGGCTTCGACGCGGTTGATGGCGCTGGTGCCGGTCGTGGAGGCGACGATCATGTCGCGGCCGCAGGCGGGCGTAAAGACGCGGCCGATCGTGGTCACGCCCATGGGGAACGGATGGTGCATGGCGACGATGCCGGCGACTTTGCCGCTGTCCATGGCTTCGTCCATGGCTTTCTCGAGGTCGATCTCGCAGTCGGGGGTCTCGATCCACTCGAGGTCGTCGAAACCTTCGACTTTTTTAGGGCCGATCATCACGACCTGGATGTTGGGGTTCTGGCGCTGGGCGAGGCGTGCGGCGTTGGCGATTTCTTCGGAGCCGTGCTCGCTGCCATTCGCCTGCAGGCCGACGCGGACGCGGGGGCCGCCGTGAGCGGCAGAATCGATGATCTCGGAGAGAGCCTCACCGATGAGCTTGCGAACGTCAGACATACAAAAGCCTCCTTACTTCTTGAGGTCTGCTGCGATTTCGGAAAGAGACTCCAACAGCAGGCTCTTGATGTCGTCCTTGCTCACTGCCGCGGCTACGGGCGCGGGCTTCTCGAGCAGGAACGAAGCGCCGTCGGCGAGATTGGTCAGGCGGGCGAGGAACAGGCTGCCCTTGCCGATGATCATGGCGCGGTTGATCTTGCCCTCCTTGATCCAGTCGGCGGCGGGGCCGATGAAGGGCGCGCCGGCGGGGATGTGTCCCTGAGTGTGGGCGAAGCCGTGCAGTCCCTTTTCCTTGACGAAGGTCATCATGTCCTTCTTTTCGATGCTCTTCTTCATGACGGCCAGAGCGGCGATCATTTTGATGTTGGCGAGCGGCACGTTGCCGGCGCCGGCGGGTTCGGTGATCTCGGGGATATGAAGTTCGGCGCCGAACTTGTCGACGTCGGCGAAGGTCAGGCCGGCCTTCTGGAGCGGCTCCCAGGTGAGGGCCTGCGTGACGGCCTGAGGCGAGGCGCCCGCGCCGACGGAGTGTTTGCCGAGGACGTCCAGACGCATTTCGGCGCTGACGCCGTCGCAGGGAGTGATCAGGATCGCGAACGAGCCAAGGCAGTCCTCGAGAGCGGGCATGTCCTTCTTGACGTGGTCGCGGCTGTTCATGTAAAGCTTGGGGATGGCGCCGCCGGCCAGGACGACGACGTTCTTGCGGGCGCCCGCGGCGACCTGGGAAGCGCCGTTGATCATGGCGTTGACGGGGCCGGCGCAGAAACCGCGCACGTCGCAGCCGCTGGCGTTCACGCAGCCGGCGATCTCGGCGATGGCCTTGGCGAAGTTGCCGCCGGCGCGCTGGCAGGCGTCGCCTGCGCCTTCCTCGGAACACTCGATCACGAAATCGACCTCTTCGGGTTTCAGGCCGGTGTTGCGGAGCAGATGGAGCAGGGCGAGCACGGAGCCGGCCTTGCTGGCAAGATTCTCGAGCAGAACGTGGGCAAACAGATTGTCGTCCACGGCGTGCGCCGCGCGCGCCATGCCGACGACCTTGCCGTCGAAATAGAGCGGCAAAACCTGAGTATGATCGCTGCTCTTGAGGTA
Source organism: Pyramidobacter sp. C12-8 (assembly GCF_002007215.1). Lineage (GTDB taxonomy): Bacteria > Synergistota > Synergistia > Synergistales > Dethiosulfovibrionaceae > Pyramidobacter. Next base: position 6,990 of record NZ_MUHX01000022.1, read on the forward strand.
TTCTTCGATCTCGGCGCGATCGTGTCCAGCTTCGAGGCGGGCGAGAATGGACTCGGTGATCAGTTCGTGCTTGGAAAGCTTTTCGCGGACGGAGGCGGCAAAGTCCTTTTCGAGCCAGATCAGGTCGAAAACGTCGCAGATGTCGAGCAGGCCGAGGAATTCGTCTTCGGGCATGATCTCGCCGTATGTGCCGAAACGGGGCGCCTCGAGATTGTAGTTCTGGTACATGGGCGTCGGCTGCGCGTCAAGATCCTCAAGGGGCAGAGCTCCGATGTACGTCATGTTGGGAGCATATCCCTTCGCCTGTTCGTAGGTCTGAAGATGCTTGGGAAGAGCCTGAAGATACTCTTTCTCGCCTTCGCCGGCCGTATAGGGCGTGTTGCCGTAGTGAAGCCCCAGCTGGGGAACATGCTCAAGGCAGTAAGCGGAACCTTTGATTGCAACTCTGGACATTACTGAAAATACCTCCTCAGGGATTTTGTGGAGCGAAAATTTATCGCAAGGACTTTGCCTTGTAACCGACGCTATTATAATACAAGATGTCGCAATAAAAACCAAGATCCTTGATTTCTCAAGTGATGATGAAAGTTTTTATGTTTTTTGCTGAAATTGTCTTTTCCCCTTTCGCGACGAACATTCGCAGTTTTTATAATTGCAGTGATATTTCAATGAGAAGAGATTTTTTTACCGTGAAATGAGGCCTGTAGAAATACGATGGGCGACAAAATCAAGCAAATATGAAAAAGAGGCGGTGTCGAGCCGCCTCTCCTTATGATCATCGCCGCTGATTATTTGACGAAGACAAGTTTGTTCGATTGATCAGGCTGAATATCGTTTGTCTTGAGCTGATAGCCCTGGTTTGTCATGAAGCGGGTAACGTTCGTGATCGACGTCGGGTTATCGAGAAAAATCTCGATCTCCTTTTCTCCCGTCGCCGCCGCTTTTTTGGCCTCGACGACAGGCTGAGGACAGGAAAGTCCGCGTGCATCAACAACCATTTTTTCTCCTCCTTAAGCCTTCCTGCGCATCACGAAACCGACGCAGAGACAGAAAATCATGCCGATGACGAAAGCGGTCGGGGCGTGAGCGCCGATCCCGGCGCCGCTGCTGGCAAGACCGAAGTTATGGGCCACCGCCGCGCCCGCGATCATGCCGAAGACGAAAACAGCCGCATCGCCGTCGCCCTCGCCGGCCATGACCAGCTGACGGCCGGGACATCCTCCGGCGAGCGTGAAGCACAGGCCGGACAGGACCATGCCGAGGAAATTCCAGAGCGAGTCGGTATGAGCCACGGGCTGCCCCGCGAATCCGGACTTGAAGCTCCCCAGCACGAAGTTCATGCCGAACGCGGCCACCAGCAGGGCGACGATCCCCCAGAACAGATAGCCGTCGTGGGCGAGAACGAGATCCCTGAGCGCTCCGATCGTGCAGAAGCGGCTGCGCTGCGCAAGCCAGCCGACCAAAAGCATCACGGCCAGACTGACATACCACGGCGCGTGCATCGAGCCGGGACCCTTTTCGGAGAAGAAAATCGGTCCCGTCCCCTCGGCTCCCAACTTGGGCGCGATCAGCAGCAGCGCCAGCAGCCCAAGCGCGAACAGCGGCATCATCAAACCGGATAATTTCGCTTCGGCCGGAGCGGGATAGGCTCTACCCAAATTGTAGTTGGAACTGATAAAATAAATGCCGATCAAGATCCCCACAAAGAGTCCGGCGATGCCGTAAAGGGCGTTGAAATCGCCGCCCGCCAGACGGAGATACGCTCTCCAGGGGCAGCCGAGGAAGATCAGCGCGCCGATGGAAGCGAAAATGCCGAGCAGAAAGCGCACGGCGGGGGCCGATCCCGCGCGCGGCTTGAATTCCTTGAACGCCAGCGCGGAACCGAAAGCGCCGAGGATCAGGCCGATGATCTCCGGACGGATATACTGGACCGCCGCCGCCCTGTGAAAGCCCAGCGCCCCGGCGATATCGCGCTCGAAACAGGCAACGCAGATCCCCATATTGCCCGGGTTCCCCAGAAGCACGAGAACCGGCGCAAGTATGCCCACGGCAAGACCTGCGATAACGGGGCCCAACCGCGACACCATGAGAGAATCAAAATTTTTCAATGACAACCGCCTCCTGCGATGAAATGAAGTTTGAACAAGGCATAGTATAAATAACTATCATTGACCTTATTCTTGTTCTTTAGTATATTCGAAAAAAGCCGGAAGTCAAATTATCAAAACGCATGAATAAAACCCTTGCATAAATTCATAATCTATAAGGAGTTCTGTATAATGAAATGTCTTGCGACCTTTGACGTCACCAGTATGGCCCTGATGTTCGAGAAACAATGCCGCCGCGCCGGTTTCGACGTGAGGATCATCCCCGTGCCCCGGCAGATCTCGGCAAGCTGCGGGCTGGCCTGCTCCTATCCCTGCGACCGCGAAAACGAGATCATACGGCTTTGTGAAAAGGGCGGGATCGAGATCTCCGAGACGCATCACATGACAGACTGACGGTTTCACGGAAATTCCGCCTTGAGAGAAAATGTGCGATGCATTATACTGCAACCGTGTGAGACGCGTTCCCGCGTTTTCATATGGATAAAGTTTGGAGAAGAGAGAATGCTTGACAGGAAGTTGATCGAGATGATGTACGAAACGGCGGCCAAGAGCGAGCTGCAGGGCGCTCGTTCGGCGGCGGCGGTTTATCGGCAGATGCTGGAGATGCCGCTGGATTCGCAGATGACGGTCCGTTTTCGGGAAGGCGAAGATTTTATCGTCACCTGCCGCGAAGAAGGGTATGAGCTTGCGTAGTTCCAAAAAGAAGATCGATCTGCAGAGCCTGGACGCCGAATCCTTCACGATTGCCGACGCCATGGGGCTGTCGCGGGAACCGGCCCGCCTGTCTGCGAAGGAGCCGTCTCGCGCCGACGCCGAACCGGCGCGAGACCACGCGCTTGAGACGGCGCCGTTGAGGCTTTTCCTGGAGCGCAAGGGCAGAAGCGGAAAAAACGTCACGCGGCTTGCCGGTCTGCCGTCGGGAGAACGGAGCAGCCGTCTTGTGAAGGAGCTGAAGCAGAATTTGGGCTGCGGCGCCGCAATCGAAGAGGAGGATGTTTTCTTTCAGGGAGATCAGCGCGCGCGGTTGTCGAAACTTCTGAAGGATCTCGGCGCGCGGAATGTGAAGATCGTTTGAGGCAACGGGGATTTTTGTCTTATAATGATTTTATAAAACGGTGATCGAAAAATTTCATGCGGAGGCGTAAAAACGATGATGTTCGATAAGGCTGTCAAAATAAATTCTTTTCAATGGGAAGAACTGCCGCCGGCCGAAGAGCGGCAGCTGGACAAAGCCGCGCAAGTCTGCAAGGGCCTCGCGGTGGCGATGGTCGCCCGCGCCAACAGCGGGCACCCCGCGGGGGCGCTCTCCAGCATGAAAATGTACATGGCCGCCTACGGCGCTGCGAACGTGTCGCCACAAAACTGCGACTCGCTCGACCGCGATTTCGTCGTGATCAGCCACGGGCACACCTCGGCCGCGGCGTATGCGACCCTGGCGTATTACGGATTTGTGGACGCGTTCGACGCCGTGAACGAGTTTCGACGAACGGGCAGCCGCTTTCAGGGACACGTCGAGCGCATGGTCCCCGGCATCGACTGGGGTTCCGGCTGTCTCGGCCAGGGGCTGTCCGCGGGAGCGGGGTTTGCCCTGGCGCAGAAGGCGCGCGGCTACGACGGCCGCGTCTACGTTCTGATGGGGGACGGCGAGCAGCCGAAAGGGCAGATCGCCGAAGCGCGCCGCTTGATCGCGGCTCGAAAACTGACCAGCATGACGGCGCTGATCGACGTCAACGACATCCAGATCTCCGGGCGCTGCGGCGACGTCATGCCCGCGCATATCAAGGAGCTCTGGGAAGCCGACGGCTGGCAGACGCTCCTGTGCGACGGCGATTCGTTCGCGGAGCTGTACGCCGCTTTGAAGGCGGCGCGCGCCGCCGGGCGCCCGACGGCGATCCTCTGCCGGACGACTATGGGCAAGGGCGTTTCCTTTATGGAAGACAAGCCGGACTATCACGGCAAGGCCGCTTCGGGCGACCTCTACCGGCAAGCGATGAAAGAGCTGGGACAGCCGGATCTCGTCGTGTTGGCCGCGGAGCACAAAAAAGCGAAGTTCAGCGCCGCGCGCGCCGTCGAACCGCTTGAAGCGGTCCTCGATCTGGGCGCAGCGAAGGTCTACGGCCCCGCCGACACGACGGACAACCGCTCCGCCTTCGGCTCGGCGTTGGCGGAAGTGGGGCAGCTCAACTACAAAAAGACCGGGCGCGCCCCCGTGCTCGTTTTCGACTGCGACCTCGCCGGTTCGGTCAAGACCGGCGAATTTGCGAAAAAATGCCCGGACAACTTCATCCAGTGCGGCATTCAGGAGAACACCACGGCCACGGCCGCCGGAGCGGCGTCTGCCGGCGGCGTCGTGTCAGTCTGGGCGGACTTCGGCGTTTTCGGCCTGGCGGAAGCCTACAACCAGCAGCGCATGAACGACGTCAACCACGCGAACGAAAAGCTCGTCCTCACTCACGTGGGGCTCGACGTCGGCGAAGACGGCATGACGCATCAGTGCATCGACTACGTTGCGCTGATGTCGAACTTCTTCAACTGGAAGCTGGTCGTTCCCGCCGACCCGAATCAGACGGACCGCGCGACGCGCTGGGCGCTGAAAACGGCGGGCAACGTCTGCCTGGCGATGGGGCGCAGCAAACTGCCGGCGCTCTGCGCGAACGGCAAGCCGCTGTTGGCGCGCGATTTCACGTACGGCGAAGCCGTCAAAGTCCGCGAGGGCAAGGACGCCGCCATCTTGGCGCTGGGAGCGATGGCGGGGCGCGCCGTGCAGGCGGCGGAGCTGCTTGCCGAAAAAGGCGTCGAAACGGCGGTCTACGCCGTCTCGTGCCCGCTGGAGATCGACGAGAGCGCGTTGACGGAAGCGTTTCAGACCGGTACGGTGTTGACCGTCGAAGATCACAATGTCGTCAGCGGCATGGGCAGCCTCTGGCTGGCCCGCGCCGAAGAACTGGGACTGCATTCCGTCGCGCGCCGTTTAGGCGTGCATCGTTACGGCGATTCCGGCCCGAGCGAAGAAGTGTACGCCGCCATGGGGCTTTCCGCGGACAAAATCGCAGAATCTCTCGAGGAACTGAAAAAAGTCGCGCGCTAAGAGCTGTCGATGGAAGAAAAATTACTGTTCCACGCCTGCTGCGGTCCCTGCGCGACGACCGGCGTCCACGCTCTGACCGAGGAGAAACGGGAAGTGACGCTTTATTTTTACGGCGGCAACATCCATCCCTACGATGAATGGCAGCGGCGGCTGGAAGCTTTGCAAAAACTGGCGGCGGCGTATTGCCTCCCGCTGATCGTCCGCCCTTACGACACGTCCGAATGGGACCGCCGCACGGCGGGATTGGAAAACGAACGGGAAGGCGGCCGCCGTTGCGAGCGCTGCATGCGCCTGCAGCTGGAAAGCGCCGCGGAAAAAGCGGCCGAGCTTTCCGTGTCGACGCTTTGCACCAGCCTGACGCTCAGCCCGCAGAAACACCCCGACCTGATCAACCTCTGGGGGAGGGGGCTTGCCGGCCGTTACGCGCTGAACTGGGAAGAACGAATCTGGAGAAAAAAGAACGGGCAGCTCTTCTCCGTTCAGGAGTGCAAGCGGCTGGGGCTTTACCGGCAGAATTACTGCGGGTGCCGTTACAGCATGGAGCGCCCTCACCATTTTTAGGAGCGTGAAGATCGTATGCCTCATGAGAATTACATGGAGAACCGTCTGGTCGGTCTGAGAAAAAAACTGCTGGAAGAAAAACTCGACGCCCTGCTTTTGATCGATTCCGAGTCGAGCGGCTGGGAGAATCTGTTTTATTACAGCGGATTTCACGGTTCGTCCGCCGTCGTCGCGGTGACGCAGGAGCGGGCGATCCTTGCCACGGATTCGCGTTATCTGACCCAAGCCGCGCAGCAGTCGCCTTTCGAGATCCGCGCGGTGAAGACGGGGGAGAGCCAGGTCGCGACGGCCGGACGTCTTCTCGGCGAGCTGAAAATCCGCCGCTGCGGCTACGACGGCGCCATGCTCAGCGCGCAGACTTATCTGGCGCTGAGCGAGTTTTCCGTCGAATGGCGCAACTTTTCCTCAGCCATGGCTGAACAGCGCCGCCGCAAAGACGCTCATGAAATCGAATCGATCATCAAAGCGGCCGACATCGCTTCCGCCGCGTATCTGGAAACGCTGCCGCTGGTCAGGCCCGGCATGAAGGAAAAAGAATTCGCCAAGTTGCTCGAATTGAACATCGCCCGCCACGACGGCGAAGGCGTGTGGCACAAAAACGAGATGATCGTCGCTTCCGGCGTTCGCAGCGCCATGCCGCACGGCGTGGCCAGTGCGAAAAAAATGGAAGCGGGCGACCAGGTCACCGTCGATTACGGCGCGATCTTCGGCGCCTACATGTCCGACCTGACGCGGAACTTTTCTCTGGGCGCGCCCAAAGACGCCGAGTTTCTGGAGATCCACGAAGTTCTCCTGAAAGCCCACCGGGATTCCGCGGCGCTGCTGAAGCCGGGGGCACGCGGCTGCGATGTGCATGCGGTCGCCGCCCAGGTTATCGCCGACGCCGGTTACGGCGCGTATTTCGGTCACGGACTCGGGCACAGCTTCGGCCTGGAGATCCACGAAACGCCGCGCCTTTCGCCTCTGTACCAGGGACCTCTCCAGTGCGGCGACGTGATCACGATCGAGCCGGGCATTTACATTCCCGATCGCGGCGGCCTGCGCATCGAAGACGATTATCTGATCACGGAAGACGGAGCGCGCCGCCTTTCCGCCAATTTACCGCAGGAGTTCGTTCACCTGCCGCTGTGATTGATAAACTTGAATCATCGTCGTCGCGGTGGCGGCCGGGGGATTTATATGATAGAATTTCGGTAATGTTTCACAGATACGATATGGGGGAGGAAAAAACATGAAAAAGTATGTGTGTTCTGTGTGTGGGTGGGAATACGATCCGGCGGTGGGCGATCCCGATAACGGCATCGCGCCCGGCACGGCCTTCGAAGATCTTCCCGAGGACTTTGTCTGCCCCGTCTGCGGCGTGGGCAAGGATCAGTTCGAAGCGGTCGAATGAGTTCAGGTTCGTAAGATAAAAAGAGACTCTCGAGTTCATCTTTCTCGAGAGTCTCTTTTTTGTGCCGTTCCGTTCGCCGAGCGGACGAGGCGCGGTGGAAAAGCGGGGTTCTTTTCGAAGAATGCTTTATTTCGCCGCCCGTTCGGGTATAATTGACGGGAAGCTATTCTGGAATGTACTCGTGGAGGTTTTTTCAGTGTACGGTTTTGCGATGAAAGTTTACGGGTGTCAAATGAATCAGTACGACGCCGACAAGATCAGGACGGCGCTCGTCGCGCGCGGGGCTTACGAAACCGCGGAAGAAAGCGCCGACGCGATCGTCTTTATCGGCTGCAGCATCCGAGACAAGGCCGAGCATAAAGTCTGGAGCGAATTGGGGCATTACGAAGAACGCTGGCGCAAAGAAGGGCGTCCCGTCGTCGCCATGACGGGCTGCATCGCTCAAAACGTGGGCGTCGACATGTCCAGACGTTATCCGTGGATCCGCGTCGTTTCCGGCCCCCGGCATATCGGTCTGGTGCCCGACGCTTTGGAAACGGCCTTGTCGGGCAGCGAGAAAGTCGTCCTGCTCGACGACGATCCCCGCGAACTGCACGAACTGCGCTTTGCCCCGCTGGAACGCCAATTTCCCTGGAAAGCTTCGGTAATGATCTCGCACGGATGCGACAATTTCTGCACCTACTGCATCGTCCCTTACGTGCGCGGTCGATTCGCTTCCCGCAGCTCCCGGGAGATCATGGACGAGGTGGAACAGCTTGTCGAAGGAGGGGTCAAAGAGATCTGTCTGCTCGGGCAGAACGTCGACACCTACGGAAAAGATCTCGACCGTTACAGCTTCGCCGATCTGCTGAACGACGTCGCCCATATCGCGGGGCTGGAACGTCTGCGCTTCATGACTTCTTATCCGACGGATTTCACGAAAGACGTGGTCGAAGCGATCGCCGAAAACGCCAACATCTGTCCCGCAATCAACCTGCCGATCCAGGCGGGCAGCGACCGGATCCTGAAAGCGATGAACCGCCGCTACACGGTGGAGGAGTATGCCAAGGTCGTCGACGGCATCCGCCGCGGCCTGCCCGAAGTCGGCCTGACCTCCGACCTCATTGTCGGTTTCCCGGGCGAGACGGACGAAGATTTCGCCTGTTCGATGGCGGCGCTGGAACGGTTCCGCTTCGATCAGGTCCACACGGCGGCCTATTCGCGCCGGCAGGGGACGCCGGCCGCCGCGATGAAGGAGCAGGTCCCCGAAAACGTAAAGAGTCGGCGCTTGAACGAGGTCAATCGACTGCAGACGGAAATCGCCAAAGAGATCAACGAAAAACTGATCGGGCGGCGCTATCGCGTGCTGGTCGACGGCAAGGCGCTGAAAGGGGATTTGCTGCAGGGGAGAAATCCGGCCGATAAAGTGATCCTTTTCGAAGGCGGCGAAAGCTTGATCGGAACGTTCACCGACGTGGAGGTGACCGCCGCCGACAGCTGGTCGCTGAAGGGGAGAATCCTTTAATAAGGGAGGGGAGCCGCCGGTGGAGAATCGGACGAAAATTTCTTTGTGCGTCGCCGGGGCCATATTCTGCATAGGCTGCGCCGGCGCCGCGGTGCGGATTTTCAGGGGGAGCTGGCAGGACGAAGCGCCGACGGCGGTCGCGGGGCCCGCCCTGTGGCTTCAGTCGCCGTCTTACAAGCTGCCCGCTTCGTCTTCGCCCGAACACTACGCTTATATCACCGGCGCCGTTTCCCGTCCGGGCGTTTATCCCATCTCGGCGGACGCGCGGGTCTTTCAGCTCGTGGAAGCCGCCGGCGGTTTCCGCTTCGACGCGGATCAGTCGCAGGTCAACCTCGCCGCGCCGATACGCGACGGCGCGCATGTCCACGTCAAAGCCGCCGCGCTTACGCCCCGGACTTCCGCCAAGAGCGCATCCTCTCAGGACAGGAAGCGGGAGAACAAAACGCAGTACGTCTACGTCAACACGGCAACGGAAGAAGATCTGTGCACGCTTCCCGGCGTCGGCCCGGCTACGGCCCGGAAGATCATAGAGTACCGCCAGACCCACGGGCCTTTCCATTCCGCCGAGGCGCTGCTGGAAATTCCCGGCATCGGCAAAGGCAAACTGAGCCAGATGCAGACGCTGCTTCGGTTTTGACGCCGCATGGATTCTCTGTTGAACAGGATCCCTGCGCTCCTGCTGCTGCAAGGCGGCGTGCTCTCGCTGGCGGCAGTGGAAAGCGGGCTCCCTTTATGGCTGGCGATTCCCCTTTCCGTCTGCGCGCTCAGCGCGGAAATGCTGCTTTCGGAAGAGCGCTGGTATGCGTGCAAGTTTTGTTTCGCGCTGGCGCTCGTGGTGCTTTCAGGCGTTTTCTCCGTGTTCCTGCAGTCGCGGCTCGAAGAGGGGCCGACGTCCGTAAAAGCCGTTTCCGGCCGTTTCCTTGTGGCGGAGCGGCGGCAGTGGGGAGAGCGCGAAGTGCTTCGATTGACCGACGCGCGCGGCGCCGGCTGGCTTCTCGCCGTCGGCAAAGGACTGCAGGACGTCGAAGAAGGGGACGAGCTCTCGTTGGAAGCTTCCGTCGTTCCGCTCCGGAACGGTTCTCTGAGAAGTTCCTTTTCCCCGCGTCGGTACTGGCGGGCGCGCGGCGTGCAGGGCGAACTGCGCCGGGCCGCGCGCATCGAAAAACGGGGCAAAAGCTTTTCGCGCCACAGCTTCCGCCAGTATTTAAGGATGCGGCTCGAAACGTTGCCGTGCAACACGCACGCTCTGGCGGCCGCCGTCCTTCTCGGCGACCGGGACGCCAACCTCCGCGAGGATTACAGGAGATGGGGGATCAGCCACATCTTGGCCGTCTCGGGGTGGCACGTCGGGCTGGCGCTGATGCTCGGCTGCCTGATCTTCGGCGGCGGACGGCGCGGCCTTCTCTGGTGCTCGCTGCTCCTGTGGGGATACTGTCTCACCAGCGGGGCGTCGATGAGCGCCGTACGCGCCTCTTTGATGGTCCAGATCGGCATGCTCGGGCTTTACTGGGGGCATCCCGGACGCGCCCTGAACGCGATCGGCGTCGCCGGGATCGCGATGCTTCTGTGGAATCCGTGGTGTTTTTTCGATCTTGGCTGGCAGTTGTCGGTGATCGCCGCGATCGCCGTGACGGCTTTGGAAAAATGCAAGTCGGCGCTGCTCGTCGTCTTTTCTCCCCTTGTCATGTGGATCTTGACGTCGCCGCTGATCGCGCCGCTGGCCGGAGGCGTTTATCTGTCCTCCCTGCCGATCAACGCCATGGCTTCCGCGTTGTTTGCCGTGATCCTTTTTGCCGTGCTTGCCGCGGCGCTTCCTTGGATCTTGGGGATCCGGCTTTTCTGGCTGGCTTGGCCGGCGGAAAAGCTGATGCAGATCTGGGCGCTGGCGGCCGATCAATGGGTGGAATGGCTGCCGCAGGCGCTCCCGGTCCATTTCTTCCCCGCCTGGCTGTGCGCCGGCATTTTGTTCTTTCTCGTCGCCCTGGCGGAAAAAGTTTCCCTCGGGCGGGCCGTCCTGCTGGGAGGCTGCGGCGCGTTCATCGCCGTCATCTTTTAGAGAGAATGTCTGAGAGGATTTTATGGAAACGAAACTCGTGATCGGCGGGGTGGAAGTCGAGAACCCCGTGTTTTTTGCGCCTTTGGCCGGCGTCAGCATCGCGGCGGTGCGGCGGCTTTTCCGCCGCCTGGGGGCCGCTTTGACCCATACGGAGATGATCAGCAGCGCGGGGCTTCTTTACGCCGGGACGAAGACCTGGCGGATGACGGAATGTACCGACGGGGAAAGACCGCTCGTCCTGCAGCTTTTCACGGGCGACGCGGACAGTCTGTGCCGCTCGGCGGAGCGGTGTCTGCAAAGCCGTTCGTACGCCGCGTTCAGCATCAACATGGCCTGTCCGATGCCGAAGGTCCACAAAAAAGGCGCCGGCAGCCGCCTGCTGCAGGATCCCGACGTCGCTTTCGCGATGGTGCGCGAGCTGAAAAAATTCGGCCTGCCCGTCTGGCCCAAGATCCGCAAGATCGTTCCGGACGGCCGCGAATATCGCCTGGATACGCTGCAGTTCGCCGAGGGATTGCTCGCGGCCGGGGCCGACAACGTGACAATCCATGGACGCACGCCCCAGCAGCGGTACGAGGGGAAAGCCGATAAAAGCGAAGTCGTCCGCGCGGCGCGGCGCTTCGAAGGCAGAATCACCGCTTCGGGGGACGTTTACGCTCCCCGCGACGTCGCGTTCTATCTCGACAACGGCTGCGCGGCAGTGCTCTGTGCCCGCGGCGCGATCGCCGATCCGTTCATGGTCGTGCAATCTTTGCGGGTTTTGGGTTATAATACTCGAATGTCAGATGGCGAGCCCTCGCTTGAAGAACGCGCGGAAATCCTTATCGGCTTTGCGGACGATCTCTATCGGCTCCATGGCGAACGCGCGGCTCTTGTGCTCTTGAGGCGTTTCCTTGCCGGATTTTTCAGGGGCAAGGCGGGGACCGCGGAATTCAAACGCACGCTGGCCAGCGCGAAAGACTGGGATTCTGCGTACAGGATCCTGTGCGACTGGCGCTCATATTTTGAAAGGGGATTCATGTAAAATGGCGGAAATTGCAGCCGGCACTCAGGAAACGGAAATTCTCAGACAGCGCATCGACAAACTGAGACGACTTCGCGAAGAGGAAGGCTATAATCCTTTCGAAAACGAAAAGTGGAACGTCGATCACACCGTCGCGCAGGTGCGGAAAGATTTCGATTATCTCAAGGCGGAAGAAGCCGTCCCCGAGACGAAATTTTCCATGGCCGGACGCCTGATGACGCTGCGCCGCCAGGGCAAAGCGGCGTTTGTCAACATGCAGGACGAGACGGGAACGATCCAGCTCTATTTCCGTTACGACACTCTGGGCGAGAAAGACTACACCTTCTTCAAGAAGTGGCTCGACTCCGGCGACATCGTCGGCATCGTCGGCCATCCGTTCCGCACGCAGCGCGGCGAGCTGACGGTCGCCGTCGAGCGGTTCCGCCTGCTGACCAAGGCGCTCCGCCCCCTGCCCGAGAAGTGGCACGGCCTGACGGACCTTGAGATCCGTTACCGCAAGCGCTATCTCGATCTGATCGTCAATCCCGAAGCGCGCGAAGTCTTCAGGAAAAGGGCCAAGATCATCTCCACCTTCCGCGCCGTGCTCGAGAAACACGGCACGCTGGAAGTCGAGACGCCGGTGCTTTCCTATCTCGCCGGCGGCGCCAACGCGCGTCCTTTCATCACCTATCACAACGCGCTGGGCGCCAACATGTACCTGCGTATCGCCACGGAGCTCTATCTGAAGCGGCTCGTCGTCGGCATGATGGGGCGCGTGTACGAGATCAGCAAGGATTTCCGCAACGAGGGCATGGACCTGACGCACAATCCCGAATTCACGATGATGGAAGTTTACTGGCCCTATGCGGATTACGTCGACATGATGGATCTGACCGAAGAACTGATCCGCGAGTCCTGCATCGCCGCCAACGGCGCGCCGTTCATCGAGCGCAACGGCGTGACGCTGGATTTTGCCAAGCCGTTCCGCCGCGCCACGATGGTGGAACTGGTGAAAGAGACCTGCGACGTCGATTTCGCCGCCATCACCGACGAAGAAGCGCGCGACGCCGCCCGCAAGAACAAGATCGAGATCACGGGGCACGAGTCGCGCTTCAAGATCCTCACCATGTTCATGGAGGAGTTCGTCGAAGAGAAACTCGTGCAGCCGACGTTCGTGATGGGACATCCCGTCGAGATCTCGCCGCTGTCGAAGAAGGACCCCGAGCACCCCGACTACACCCACCGCTTCGAGCTTTTCTGCTGCGGCAAGGAACTCAGCAACGGCTACAGCGAGCTGAACGACCCCATCGACCAGAAAAAACGCTTTCTCGATCAGGCGCAGAAAAAGACCGAAGGCGAGGACGAAACGCATCCTTTCGACGAGGACTTTGTCGAAGCCCTGGAGCAGGGGCTGCCGCCGACCGGCGGGCTGGGGATCGGCATGGACCGCGTCGTCATGTTCCTGACCAACTGCCGCTCGATCCGCGACGTCATCTTCTTCCCGACGATGAAACCCATCGAGAACCGAGAACCGTCCGCCAAGCCGGAAGATTAAAGAGGCGATCATCCGACAGATATACAAGGGAGCGGGCGGCGTATGCTGCCGGTTCTCTTGTATATCTATAGCGCACACGCAAAAAGGCAAGGATCCGAGCGGGAAAAAGAACGCAGGAGCGGAAACAGGGGGGGGAGAAACATCGTGTTGGCTGCGAAAATAAAAGAAGCAGAACGCGCCGGCATGTCGTCGGAGGAGTTTGAAAAAACGACGTTGAGGAATCGCATTATCGTGCGTACCAGTATCATCGGAATTCTCGCGAATGTCATGTTGGCCGCATTCAAGGCGGTGATCGGTGTGATGACTGGCTCGATTGCCATCACGATGGATGCCGTCAATAATATCAGCGACGCAGCCTCTTCGCTGATTACGATCATCGGCACAAAATTGGCGACAAAGCCGGCAGACCGGAAGCATCCGTTTGGATACGGCCGGATCGAATATCTGAGCGCAATGATCATTTCTATTATCGTCTTCTATGCCGGCATTACCTCTTTTGCGGAATCAGTCAAGAAAATCGTACACCCGGAAACACCAGAATATTCTATGACATCTTTGGTGATTGTCGCGATAGGCGTTCTCGTCAAAATCGTGCTTGGACATTTTGTCAAGAAAACCGGCCAGAAGGTAAACTCAGATTCGCTTGTCAATTCCGGCGAGGATGCCAAGCTGGATTCCGTTATTTCCGCTTCGACGCTAGCGGCAGCAGTCGTTTTTATGATCTTTCACGTGTCGTTGGAATCTTGGCTTGGAGCAATCATTTCTATTGTCATTATCAAGTCTGGCCTGGAAATGTTGAGGAACACAGTGTCCGAAATTCTTGGCGAGCGAGGGGATGCCGAACTTGCAAAGGGAGTCAAAGAGACGGTCTCGTCTTTTCCGGAAGTTCGTGGAGCTTATGATCTGGTCCTGAATAATTACGGACCAAATGCATATAGCGGCTCTCTCCATATCGAAGTCCCAGATACGATGACTGCTGATAAGCTGGACGTTTTGACGCGGCAAATCACAGCGGAAGTCTCCATGAAAAATCATGTATACCTTACGGCAATCGGCGTCTATTCCTACAACACAAAAGATCTGGAAGCTGCCACAATGCGGGACAGGATTAGAAAGAAAGTCATGGAGCATGAAAATGTTATGCAGATGCATGCATTTTACGCAGACAGGGAACGGAAGGTGATCCGTTTCGATATGATTGTAAGTTTTGACGCAAAAGACAGAACGGCGCTTTATCATGAGGTTACCGAGGAGATTCAAGAAATGTATCCGGAATATACAGTCATTACCGCTCTCGACACAGATTTTTCGGAGAGTTAAATTGAAGGGGCATCTCTTTGTTCATTATGATGCAGAGATCAGCAACGGAGAAACGAGATTCCTATTAGAATTTGTGCCGATGATCGTGATCAGCAAGGAATCGGCGCATAAAATCCCAGGGACAACGCAAACCGTCGGAGCACGCAGCTCCGGCGGTTTCTTTTATATCCATCTGCCGGCGAATGGCGCCGAAGCCCGCGTGATTTATCGTCTTCCGCATTCGAACGGCGGGAATCTCTTGCTGGAAAAGCATTTTGGGGTTAGAATTTATCAATGTTCTGCATACATAATGAGCATCTGTCCCGCTTCGCTTCATAAAATCGGGAAGATCGCTCGGGCAGCGGCTTTTTCCCCGCCGCTGGCAATGTGACAGGGGTGGTGTTCTGCGTGGAACAGGAAAAACTGGACCGCTATCATTGGCTCGTCGACGAGCTGAATCGTCATGGGCGCCTCTATTACGTTCTGGACGCCCCGGAAATCGAGGACGACGAATACGATGCGCTGATGCGCGAGATGCTTCAGTTCGAAAGGGAACATCCCGACCTGATCCGCGACGACTCTCCGTCGAAGCGCGTCGGCGGTACGGTGCTGGAGGCGTTTGAAAAAGTTGCGCACGCCAAACCGATGCTCAGCCTCGAAGACGTTTTCTCGAAGGGAGAGCTTCACGACTGGCTGCAGCGGGCGGCAGAAGGCGTCGGGCAACCGTGGATCCCCTGGTGCTGCGAATTGAAGATCGACGGCTTGGCGGTGTCTTTGATCTTCGAGGACGGCAAATTCGTTCAGGCTTCGACCCGCGGCGACGGTATCGTCGGCGAGGACGTCACGGAAAATCTGAAAACGGTCAAAGACCTGCCGCTTCGCCTCCTCGGCGATGTCCCGGGGCATCTGGAGCTGCGCGGCGAAGTGTACATGAGCAAAGAGGGATTCGCTCGACTGAACGCCGCAAGGGAAGAAGCGGGGCTGCCGCTTTTCGCCAATCCCCGCAACGCGGCGGCGGGCAGTTTGCGACAGCTTGACACGGCGGTCGCCGCCAAACGGAATCTGCGCCTTTTCACCTACTATGTGCAGGATGCGGAATCCTACGGCCTGCACAGCCAATCGGAAGTCCTCGGATGGCTGAAAGCCCGCGGGCTTCCCGTGCAGAGAGCCTGGCGCCGGGCCGGGACGGAAGCCGAGGTTCTCGATTTCCTGGAGCGATGGAGCGGCGAACGTTTCAGTCTGCCCTACGCGACGGACGGCGCCGTGTTCAAGGCCGATCCGACGGAATACTGGAAGATCCTGGGAAACAACGTCAAAACGCCCCGCTGGGCCGTGGCCTATAAATATCCGCCGGAAGAGCGAAAAACGAAACTCGAGAGCATAGAGATTTCCCTCGGCCGCACGGGCGTGCTCACGCCGGTGGCGATTCTGACCCCTGTCTTGATCTCGGGAACGGTGGTGAAACGCGCCAGCCTCCACAACGACGAGGAGATCCAGCGCAAGGACATCCGCGTCGGCGACCAGGTCTGGGTCCGCAAAGCCGGCGAGATCATCCCCGAGATCGTCCGCGTCGACACCGCCAGCCGTACGGGCACAGAGGAATCTTTCACGATGCCCGCAACGTGTCCCGTGTGCGGAGCGGCCGTGGCCAAGCTTCCCGGCGAAGTGGCGCTGCGCTGTCCCAACAGATCCTGTCCGGCGCAGCTGACCCAAGGGTTGATCCATTTTGCCTCCCGCCAGGGCATGGACATTCGGGGCATCGGCGACCGTCTGGCGGAACAGCTCGTCCAGAGCGGGCTGGTCAAGAGTTTCGGCGATCTGTACGCCTTGCGCGTCGAGCCGCTTATCCGTCTGGACCGCATGGGAGAAAAGTCCGCGGGGAAACTGATCCAGGCCATCGCAAAATCCAAAGAGCGCCCGCTGAAATTTTTGATCACGGCGCTGGGGATCCGGGAAGTCGGCGCGGGAGTCGCGGCGGAGCTGGCGAAACGCTTTTCGTCGCTCGATGAGATCGCCGCCGCCGACGAAGAACGGCTCGCCGCCGTCGAGGGCGTGGGACCGGTGATCGCCGGGTCGATCAAAGCGTTTTTCGGCGAAGAGCATAACCGGCGGCTCATCGACGAACTGCGCGAAGCCGGCGTATCCATGCGGAGCGAAACGGCGCCGGAAGCCCCGATAGGGCCGCTGGCCGGCAAGACGTTCGTCTTTACCGGGGAGCTTTCGCGTATGTCCAGGGCGCAGGCGCAGGAACTCGTGGCGCAGCGCGGGGGAAAAAACGTCGCTTCCGTGAGCAAAAAGACGTCCTATGTCGTCGTCGGCGAGGCGCCGGGCAGCAAGGCCGAAAAAGCGCTCAGCCTGAACGTGCCGACGCTGAACGAAGAGGAATTTTTCGCCATGATCGATAAATTACCGCAGCACATGTCTGGAGGAACGAACGATGCCTAGATTGTCCAAGGAAGAAGTCCTGAAGATCGGCAAGCTTGCCCGTCTGGAGATCGCCCCTGAAGAGCTCGATTCTTTGTCGGAGCACTTCAACGGCATTCTCGATTATTTTTCCAAACTCGAGGAGCTCGATCTCAGCGCCGTCGATCCGTTCACGATGGAAGATACCCGGCCGGTCCGCCTCCGCGACGACGAAGTGGAGGAGAACGACCGGAGGGAAGCGATCCTGAACCAGTCGCCCTCGCGCGAAGGCGACTTCATCAGAGTCCCCCGCATCGGAGGCGACAAGTGATGGAGCTGTACAGACTGAGCGCCGCGGAAATCGTCGCGGGACTGAAGGCGCGCCGTTTCAAGTGCGCCGACGTCGTGCGGTCGTGCCTTGAGCGCATGCGGGAAATGGAATCCCACCTTCACGCCATGCTTCA
The DNA here is from genome assembly GCF_002007215.1 of Pyramidobacter sp. C12-8. Lineage (GTDB taxonomy): Bacteria > Synergistota > Synergistia > Synergistales > Dethiosulfovibrionaceae > Pyramidobacter. The sequence continues at coordinate 24,424 of NZ_MUHX01000022.1, forward strand.
TATCGCGGCGGATTCCGCGCTTAAAACCGCCGCCGCCGTCGACGCCGCCGTCGCGGAAGGCCGCGATCCGGGGCGCCTGATGGGCGTGCCCGTCATCCTCAAAGACAACATCTGCACCGGCGACATGCCGACCACCTGCGCCAGCAAAATCCTCGCCGGCTGGGTGCCTCCCTACGACGCGACCGTCGTGAAGATGTTGAGGGCCGAGGGCGCCGTCATTCTCGGCAAAGCGAACTGCGACGAGTTCGCCATGGGAGGCTCCACGGAAAACTCCGCTTTCGGCCCGACGATGAACCCCTGGGACGTCGGCCGCGTGCCGGGCGGCAGTTCCGGCGGCAGCGCCGCCGCCGTCGCCGCCGGTTATGCGCCGATCTCCCTGGGCAGCGACACCGGCGGTTCGATCCGCCAGCCCGCTTCGTTCTGCGGGCTCTACGGCATGAAACCGACCTACGGGCAGGTGAGCCGTTACGGGCTGGTCGCCTTCGCCTCGTCGCTCGACCAGATCGGCCCCTTTGCGCGCACCGCCGAAGACCTCAAACTAATCCTCTCGGCGATCTGCGCGTTCGACCCTCACGACTCGACCAGCGAAGACCGTCCCGCGCCCCGTTTCGATCTCAGCGACGCGCCGTTGTGCGGGAAGAAGATCGGCGTGCTGACGAAGCTCGTCGACGGCAAGCTGACGGCCGACCTGCAGGCGGCGATGGACGGACAAATCGAAGAATGCCGCCGCCTGGGGGCGGAGATCGTTGAAGTCGCTCTGCCGAAAGCGCTTGAGTACGGACTGGCCTGCTATTATATCCTCGCGCCCGCGGAGGCAAGCTCCAATCTCGCCCGTTACGACGGCGTGCGCTACGGAGCCGCTTACGGGGATGCCAAGTCGCTGCTCGAGCTTTACGTCAAGACGCGTGGGGAAAACTTCGGCCCGGAAGTGAAGCGCCGTATCCTGACCGGCACCTACGTGCTCAGCTCGGGATTTTACGACGCCTATTATCTGACGGCGCAAAAGGTCCGCAAAGTCATCAAGCAGGAATTCGCCGCAGCCTTCGAACAGGTGGACGCCATCCTGCTGCCGACCTCGCCGACGCCCGCCTTCAAACTGGGGGAGATGAGCGCGCCGCTGACGATGTATATGGCGGACGTTTTCACGATCCCCGTCAATCTGGCCGGTCTGCCCGGCATTTCCTTCAACGCCGGCTTTTCGTCCGCAGGACTGCCGCTGGGGATGCAGTTGATCGGCCCGCGCTGGTCCGATGCGGCGATTCTCGACATGGCCGCCGCTCTTGGCAAAAAGGCGGAAGGCCGCATCGCCGAGGGAGGTGTCCGTTAATGGCTCTTGAATTCACGACCGTCATCGGGCTGGAAATCCACATCCAGCTCAACACGAAAACGAAGATCTTCTGCAGTTGCTCGACCGACTACATCGGCGCAACGCCGAACTCCCATGTCTGTCCGGTCTGCACCGGACAGCCGGGCGCTCTGCCGGTCCTGAACGGGAAAGTCGTCGAGTTCGGCGTGCGCGGCGGTCTGGCGCTGCACTGCAAGATCAACAAACTGACGCGCTTCGACCGCAAGAACTATTTCTACGCCGACCTTCCCAAGGCGTATCAGATCACCGAATACTACGTGCCGCTCGCCGAGAACGGCTATCTGACCATCACCGGCGACGACGGGCAGCCCCGCCGCATCGGCATCACGCGGCTCCATCTCGAAGAAGACGCCGGCAAACTCGTTCACGTCGCATCCGACGGACGGATCGTCGGCTCCAGCCAGTCTTTCGTCGATTACAACCGCGGCGGCGTGCCGCTCGCCGAAGTGGTGTCCGAGCCCGACATCGCTTCGCCGCGCGAGGCCCGCGAGTACGTGTCGGCCATGCGCCAGCTGGTGCGCTATCTGGGCATTTCCGACGGCGACATGGAAAAGGGATCTATGCGCGTCGACGCGAACATTTCGCAGAAAGTTTCCGACGGCCGCTGGGGCAACCGCGTCGAAGTCAAAAACATGAACTCGCTCAAGGCGCTGGAACGCGCGCTCGAGTACGAGACGCTGCGCCAGCGCGACCTGCTCGCCCGCGGCGAACGGATCGCTCAGGAAACGCGCAACTGGGACGACGCCGACGGCATCACAACGCCGTCGCGCAGCAAAGAAGAGTCCAACGACTACCGTTATTTCCCCGAGCCCGATCTGCCGCCGCTGCTGCTCGACGACGAGTACATCGAAGGCATCAAAGCCGCCATGCCGGAGCTCCCCGACGCCAAGCGCGAACGGTTCCTCGCGCAGTACAAGCTGCCTGTGGAAGACGTGCTGGTGCTGACGGAGACGCCCGAAGTCGCCGCGTATTACGAGAACGTCGTGAAAGCCGGCGGCGAGCCGGTCAGATCTTCGAACTGGGTGCGGACCGACCTGATGAGAGCGCTGAAAGAGCGGGGCCGGGAGATCGCCGACGCCCCGGTGAGCGCCGAAACTTTGGCCGGGCTGATCAAGCTCGTCGACGGCAAAAAAATCTCCACGACGGCCGCGAAAGACGTTTTCGAGAAACTCGCCGGCAGCGAGATGACGCTCGAACAGGCCATTCAGGCCTGCGGCATCCAGACCGGCGCGGTGGGCGGCGACAGACTGCGGGAAATCATCGCCGCGGTCGCCGGCGCCAACGCCGACGTCGTCGAGGTGATCCGTTCCGGCCAGGACAAGAAAGACAAGAAGCTCAAGTTCCTCATGGGGCTGGTCATGAAGGAGAGCCGCGGACAGGCGAAACCGGACGAAGTTTTGAAAGCTTTGAACGAGTTTCTTGCGAAGGAGTAGTGTTATGTTTGAATAAATCTGTTAAAATACGGGAGTATAGAAAAACTTAAACAAGGAACTGTGTCATCGCCGAAATCATCGAGGAGGTTGGCAAGAGATATGGGAATGAAAACGGAAGACATCAGAAGTATCGCGATTGTTGCTCACGGAAGCGCAGGCAAAACTTCGCTTGCGGAAGCGTTGCTCTTTGACGCCGGCGTCACGACCCGCCGGGGCAGCGTGGAAAACGGGAACACCGTTTCCGACTACACTGCCGAAGAACAAAAACGCCAGATCTCTATCAGCACCTCCCTCCTGAATTACGACTACAAGGGCAAAAAAGTCTTTGTCCTTGACGTTCCCGGCTATGCCGACTTCATTGGCGACCTGCGCAGCTCGCTGCGCGTCGCCGGTTCCGCCGTGATGCTCGTGAGCGCGGTCGACGGCGTTGAAGTGCAGACGGAAAAAGCCTGGGAGTTCGCACGGGAGTTCGAGACGTCTACCATTTTCTTCGTCAACAAGATGGACCGCGAAAACGCCGATTACAACGGGGTTTACGAACAGATCCGCGCCAATCTGAGCAAGGGCGCCTACCGTTTCATGCTCCCGATCGGCAGCGAAGCCTCCTTTAAGGGCGTCGTCGATGTCCTCAAGGACATCGCTTACGTTTACAACGACGATTCGGGGAAATTCGAAGAGCAGGGGATCCCCGAAGAGATGATCAGCGACGCGCACCGCGCCCGCGGCTATCTCGTCGAAGCCATCGTCGAAGAAGACGAAGAGATGATGATGCGTTATCTCGACGGCGAAGACATCCCCATCGACGAACTGCTTCCCGTTTTGCAGCGCTGCATTTACAAGTGCAAGATCTTCCCGGTCATGCCCGGTTCCGCGCTGAAAAACATCGGCGTCCGCCAGCTCATGGACCTGATCGTCGATTATCTTCCCAGCCCGCTGGAGATGCGCGAACGCCCCGCGGTCAAGGGAGGGGAGAAAGAGATCACGATCAAGCCGGACGACGACGCCACGTTCAGCGGCCTGTGCTTCAAGGTGCTGGTCGATCCTTACGTGGGCAAACTTTCCTATGTCCGCGTCAATTCCGGCAAACTGACCACCGACGAACCGATCTTCAACGTCAGCACCGGGCAGGAGGAGCGCGTCAGCACCTTCAAGATTATGCAGGGCAAGGAGAGCGTCGACGTCAAGGAAGTCACGACCGGCATGATCGTCGCCATTCCCAAGCTGCAGAGCACGCGGGCCGGCGATACGATGGGCAAGGCCGGCAGCACCGTGCTCTATCCGGCCATCAAGTTCCCGCGCCCGGTGTATTCGGTCGCCGTCGATCCCGAGAGCCGCGCCGACGAGGACAAGCTGGGGACGGCGGTCCGCCGTATCACCGAAGAAGATCCCACGGTCAGCTTCGAGAAAAACGCGGAAACGAACGACAACATCCTTTCCGGCATGGGCAATCTCCATCTCGACATCGTTCTCGCCAAGCTGAAAGACCGCTTCGGCGTCAACCTGAAGACCCGCGTGCCACAGGTCGCGTATCGCGAAACGATCCGCAAGTCGGCCAAGGCGCAGGGCAAGCACAAAAAGCAGACCGGCGGCCACGGCCAGTACGGCGACGTTTATATCGAGTTCAGCCCCCTCGAGCGGGGAGAGGGCTTCGTCTTCGAAGACAAGATCACCGGCGGCACCGTGCCGAGACAATATATCCCCGCCGTCGAAAAAGGGCTGCGCGAGTGCCTGAACAAGGGCGTGCTGGCGGCGTTCCCGACGGTGGACTTCAAAGCGTCGCTGTATTTCGGTTCGTATCACGACGTCGATTCCTCGGAAATGGCCTTCAAGACGGCGGCGCACCTGGCCTTCAAGAAGGGGATGGCCGAAGCTTCGCCGATCCTGCTCGAGCCGATCATGGACGTGAAAGTCATCGTCCCCGATCAGTATCTCGGCGAGATCATGGGGGATTTCAACACCCGCCGCGGCCGCATCATGGGCGTCGACACGCTGGGGCATCTCCAGGTCGTCAACGCGCAGGTGCCTCAGGCGGAGATGTTCCAGTACGCCATCAACTTGCGTTCGATGACTTCCGGACGCGGAACTTACGAAATGGCCTTTTCGCACTATGATCCCGTCCCCGAAGAGATCACGAAAAAGATCGTCTCCGAACGCCAGGGGTTGCTGACCGAGGAAGAAGAGTAGTTTTTGATGCGACGGAAGCCTGCTTTTCGAGTGAATGCCATGCCGGGAAGCAGGCTTTTTGACAACCAACGGTGCAGAAAAGCGAGGTCAGGCATGAAAAGAATTTTCCTGTTCGGCAATTGGAAAATGAACCAGAGCCTTCACGCCATAAATGATTTTGCCGCCGAGAGCGCCGCCTTCTTTTCGGAGCGGCCGGGCTTGAACGCCGAAACGGAGATTTGCGTTTTTCCTCCTTTCGTCCTCATTCCCGAAGCGGTGAAAAACTTCACGAACCTCGGCATCAACGTGGGGGCGCAAAACGCCAGCGACCACGGCGAAGGCGCTTATACCGGCGAGGTCGCGCCGTCGATGCTGAAGGAAGCCGGCTGTCGGTACGTGATCGTCGGGCACAGCGAGCGCCGTCATATCTATGGCGAATCTTCGGAGCTGGTCAACAAAAAAGCGCTGAATTGCCTGGCGTCCGCTTTGATCCCGGTGCTGTGCGTCGGCGAAACGCTCGAACAGCGCGACGCCGGGCGAACGGCCGCCGTCATTTCCGATCAGCTTCAAAAAGGCGTGAAAGACTTTCCCGCCGGCGCGGCGTATATCGTCGCTTACGAACCGGTCTGGGCCATCGGCACCGGCCGCGCGGCCAGCGCCGAAGACGCGGAAAAAGTCTGCCGCCTCATCAAAGATTCGGTTCGCGTTCCGGTCCTGTACGGCGGCTCGGTCAAACCGTCGAACGCGGCGGAACTCTTCAGCCGGCCGTCGATCGACGGCGGCCTGATCGGCGGCGCTTCATTGAAAGCGCGCGATTTTTTCGCGATCCTGAAAAATTTCCGCGCCGCCGAGCTCTGATTTGTATCCAGCCAAAATCGGCAAGAATTCCCCTGCGCGTAACATAAGATACATTATAGGACACCATGAAAAACGATCGGGACAAAATCTCAAGGAGGCATATAAACATGTTGGAAGAAAAAACGAAGATCGCTGAATACGTCAAAGGTCTGGGGGTAAAGAAGATCGTTCTGATCGTTCTCGGCGTCGTTCTGCTCCTGAATATTTTGGCTACGGTGACGAACAGCCGTTTCGACTCTTTGAAGGCCGAGCTGGATCAGATCAAGACGTCCGCCGTCGGTCAGATGCCGAATGACGAGATCGCCCAGGTCAAAAAAGACCTGGCTTCGATGCAGAAATCCGTCGACGAGCTTACGGCTTTCACCCAGAATCTTGCCCGCGCCGAATACGACGCCTTTAAAGCGCAGCTCGAGCAGATGAGCAAGCATCTTGACGAAATGGGCAAAATGATCGGCAAATAAGGTATTTGACTCGATGGCGAATCCCCGGAAAAGAGACGTTTCTCTTCTGGGGATTCGCTTTATGCGTAGGCGAAAGGATTTTTCGAACATGAAACCATGTGTGACAGTCATCGAACCGGAAGGACCGGAAGCATGGTTCGCCGCGCTGCGCGAGATCGCCGCGGTCGAATTTGTCAATCCCGACGGTCCCGTGCGGCCCGAGGAGATCGACGAGATCCTTGCCCGTTCCGCGGCGGTCGTGATTACCTCCGCGACGGCGATATCCAACGATCAGCTGCTGGCGGCGACCGGACTCAAGCTCATCGCCAAGTGCGGCGGCCCGCCTTCCAATATCGACGTCGGATATGCCGCCCGCTGCGGCGTCGCCGTCTCATGCGTCCCCGGCGCCAACACGACGACGATCGCCGAATATACCGTCATGCTGATCATCGCCGCGCTGCGGCGCTTCGACCTGCAGCTGCCGGTCATCCGCCGGGGCGGCTGGCGCAGCTCCGACTCTTTGCTGGGACATGACCTGCGCGGTGCCACGGTCGGGATCGTCGGGCTGGGGGCGATCGGCCGCGAAGTCCTCGACCGGCTCGTCCCCTTCGGCTGCCGTCTGCTCGTCTACTCCCCTCATGCCCGGGACGGGCGCCCGGACGACGGCCGGTTCTCTTTCGTCGAGACTTTGGAAGAGATGCTGCCTCAGTGCGACGCCGTGACCCTTCACTGCCGGGTGAACGAAGCCACGCGGGGATTTTTCGACGAGCGACTCTTCGAAATGATGAAGCCCGGCTCCGTCTTCGTCAACACGGCCCGCGGCGCGCTCGTCGACGAAGCGGCGCTCGCCCGGGCGCTCGAAAACGGCCCCTTGTCCGCCGCGGCCGTCGACGTCTTTCAGGTCGAACCGCCGCAGTCCGGAAATCCGCTTCTTCGCTGCGGCAGCGCCCTGCTCACGCCCCACTCCGCCGGCTGGACTGCCGAAGCTCTGCGGCGCGAGTGCCGCGGCGCCGTCGATTCCGTCCTGGCGTTCTTCGCCAACAGGACGATCCCCGGCCTGTTGAACGAAGACTATATTCGGCATCTCCGTTAAAAAATCGACACGCCAGTCTTTATGAAGTCTGGCGTGTCGATTTTTAATATTGTCTTATAATAGTTTTATAGCCATCCCGCCGGGATCATCGGACGGAGTTCTGACGAGGCGGCATGAAAATGAAACGCGCGGCGATCTGCCGTTCCAACGATTCTTTGTCCAAGATCCACTGCGGCGCGACCAGCTGCGCCGGTCTCACGCCCGCCGTCAGCCTTTGCAGGACGATCCCGTCGGGCAATTTCCAAAGAGCTTCGACGAGACGCCCGACGTATCCTTTCCGGCTCAGCGGCTCGAATCGCCCCGCCGCGTACAGAGTTTCAAGCGGCGTCCCGCGCAGCACATACAGCGGGTGGAATTTGAGCGCCTGCACTCCCCTTTCCGCAAGCCACAGAGCCGACCGCGTCAGCTGATCTTCCCGTTCACCCGGGATGCCCGCGATCAGGTGCGCGCAAGTTTGCACGCGCGTTTTGCTCAGCCGGGCAAGAGCCTGCTCCACGACGTCCAATCCATGCCCGCGGCGCAGCCACCGCAATCCCTGCGGGTCCGTGGTCTGCACGCCGAGCTCCAGCCAGATCTGGCAGTTTTCCGCCAGCTCCTGCAGATAATTGAGGACCGGCTCGGGGAGCAGGTCGGGGCGCGTGCTCACGGAAATGGCGCGCACGTTCGCTCCCAAAGCGGCCGCGGCGTCGCGAGCTTCGTTGAGCGCCGACGCGAACCGTTCCAGCGGCAGATTGGTCGCCGAATAGCTCTGAAAGTACAGGATGATGGAACGAGTGCCGTAATGTTTCCAGGCTCCGGCGATCCCTCTTCTGACCTGTTCCCGCAGGGATATGCCCTGAATGAAGGCGCCGCTGCCGCCTCCCCTTTCGTCGCAGAAAATGCAGCCGCCGCCGCGCAGTCCCTGGCGATGCGGGCAGCCGGCGCCGATATCCAGGGAAACTTTCTGGACCCGTTCGCCGAATTGCCGCCGCAGGACGGCCGACCATCGTAACAGGTGCTTCATGAATCTCGCGCTCCTCTGTGATTGGGCGGTTTCGGACCGCTCCGCCGCGATCGCATGGATTTATTTTTTTTGAATTTCTCCGAAGTTAACGCTTCGATTGTCATAATCTACATTGCGCGCGTTCAAAATAGAGATATAATTCAAAATCAGAGCTATTATAACTCAAGCACGGTGAAATTGGCGCGTCTTCTCTCAGGGCGCCGTTCGATGGCGGGAAAGGACGGATAAGATGAAAATTGTCGAAAGTTCGATGCGCAGGCCTGTCGGCGTGATTATCGGCACTCTGGCGCTGATCGTCTTTGGACTGTACGGCCTGTATCAGATCGGCATCGAGCGGATGCCGAACGTCGATATCCCCGTCGTCATGGTTCGCACGACGCTCGAGGGCGCCAGTCCCGCCATCGTCGACAACGACGTGACCGACGTCCTGGAAGCGCGCATCAACACCATCGAGGGCATCAAAAACATCTCGTCGAGCAGTTACGAGGGACGCTCCTTCATCATCGTCGAGTTCGTCCTCGAGCGCGATATCGACAACGCCGCCGCCGACGTCCGCGGCAAGGCCAGCATGGTGCAGAGCAGTCTTCCCGACGACGCCAAAAGCCCGCAGACCGACAAGTTCAACATGGACGACCGTCCCGTCATGTTCATTGCCGTCGAAAGCACCGGTCAAACCAGCAGACGCGACCTTTCCCGGTTCGTCGACAAAGTCGCCCTCGAACGTCTGCAGACGGTCCAGGGCGTCGGCGGCGCCGAAAGCGGCGGCTTTCAGGAACGCCAGATCCGCGTCTGGGTCGATCCGTACAAACTGGAGTCGCGCAATCTGACGGCCCTTGAAGTGAAGAACGCCATTCAAAACAAGCACGTAGAGCTTCCCGCCGGACGGGTCGAGACCGGCGCGCAGGAGTACGGGATCCGCCTCAACGGAGAATATGCCAGCGTCGAAGAGCTGGCCAACCTGCCGATCAAAAACGTCAACGGCGCCGTGATCCGCCTCCGCGACATCGCCCGCATCGAAGACGGCTTTGAAGACGTCAGGAACGTCGCCCTCTACAACGGCAAGGATTCCATCTTGATTTTCATCCGCAAGCAGCGAGGCGCCAACGAGGTCGATCTTGCCGCAGGCGTGAAAAAACGCCTCGAAGAGCTGAACGGCATCGCGCCTCCCGGCGTGACGCTGAAAGTCGTTCAGGACAACTCCGTCTACATTCTCAACTCCATGCACGGCGTGCGCGACGACATCATTATGGGGATCCTGCTGACCTCTCTGATCATGTTCCTGTTCCTGCGCACTTTCAGGGCGACCATCGTCACGGTCATCACGATCCCCGTCTGCCTTCTGGGAAGTATCATCGTCCTCTGGGGCATGGGATTCACCCTGAACAACATGAGCGCCATGGGACTGTCGCTGGCCGTCGGCATGGTCGTCGACGCGACCACCGTCGTGATCGAGAACGTGCAGCGCCACCGCGAGATGGGCAAGACGGCCATGCGGGCGGCGCTCGACGGCACGAGCGAAGTGGGCGCTTCGGTCATTGCCGGCGCCGCGACGACGATCGCCGTGTTCCTGCCCGTCGCGCTGATGCCCGGCATGATCGGACGTTTCTTCAGTTCCTTCGGCACCACGGTGACGGTGACGATCGCCATCTCCCTGCTCCTTTCGGTGACGCTGACGCCGTTTCTGTGCGCCAACCTGCTCGGACGCATGAAAAAGCCGGTCCGCTGGCAGAACTGGATGGAGAAACCGCTGATCTGGCTCGAGCGCGGTTACAGCCGCGTCCTGAAAGCCGCGGTCCGCCACCGTCTCTCGACGCTGGCGATCGCCGTCGGCGCTTTCACCGCAGGCATTTTCATCGCCGGGAAGCTGGGCAGCGAATTCTTCCCCAACGAAGACCAGGGGCGCTTCAACATCAGCGTGGAAATGGCGGCCGACGCTTCGATCGAGAGCACGCTCGCCTTCATGAAGGAGCTTTCCGAAACGGTCCAGCAGGATCCGCGGGTTTTGTATACCTACGGCAACGCCGGCGGCGGCGCCGGTTCGGCCGTGTACAAGGGGACGCTACACGTCCATCTCGTCGACCGCAAGCTCAGGCCCTCGTCCGGCGCGATCATGCGCGAATGGCGCGAGAAGCTCGCCGCGTACAAGGACGTCGACATCAAGCTCGGCAACTGGGGCGGCAGCGATCTGACGCTGGTCATCCAGGGGCCGACCACCGAAGAGCTGGCCAAGCTCGGCGACGAGATCAAGGCCGACCTGCAGCGCGAAAAGCGCGGCCTCGCCGACATCGTCACCGACCTGCAGATGAACAAGCCGCGCATCAACCTCGAGCTCAACCGCGCCCTGGCGGACGACCTCGGCGTCAACGTGAGGACGCTTTCGTCCGAGCTCGACGCCTGGTTCGGCGGCACGACTGCCGGCACGTTCAACGACGAAGGATACCGCTACGACATCCGCATCCGCGCCGACGAACCCGGACGCAACACGCCGGATAAAGTGCTCAACACGCTCGTGCGCACGAACGGCGGCGACCTGATCCGCGCCGACGGTCTGGTCACGCCCGTCATGGATATGGCCCCGAACGTCATCAAGCGCTACAACCGGCAGCGCTCCATCCAGATCCAGGCCAATACCGAAGGGATCTCGCCCGGCGAAGGCATTCAGATCATGGAAGAGGTCTTCCGCCGCCACGCCCCGCAGAACGGGCTCTTCACGATGACGCCGGCCGGGGATTCCGAGAACATGCGGGAGAGCTTCGGTTATATCGTCACGGGCATCGTTTTCGCCGTCGTGCTCGTGTACATGGTCATGGCCGTGCAGTTCGAATCGTTCCTGCACCCGCTGACGGTGATGTTCTCCCTGCCGCTCATGACCAGCGGCGCGTTCGGCTTCCTCTACCTGATGGGGCTGCGGCTGAGCGTCATGAGCCTGATGGGGATCATCCTTCTGATCGGCATCGTCGTCAACAACGCCATCATGCTCGTCGATTTCGCCAACAAGGAACGCGCCAAGGGCCTGGACAAGGTCACGGCGATGCTGAACGCCGGACCGCTGCGCCTGCGGGCCATCCTGATGACGACGACCTCGACGATGATCGGCACGCTGCCGATCGCCCTTGGCCTCAGCCTTGGCGGCGAAGTGCGCCAGCCCATGTCCGCGGCCGTGATCGGCGGCCTTTTCACCTCCACGCTGCTGACATTGCTCGTCATCCCCGTCGTGTATCTGTCGATGGACGATTTCGCCGATTTCGTCAAGGGCAAACTCCATCGCGCCAAGGCCGTGCGCCGCGGACGCCGGATGAAAAAGGCGGCGTTCTCGCAGACGAAAGGAGCGTAACATGAAACGGATCATGCGGGCGGTTCTTCTTGCGGGCGCTCTCCTCTGCCCCGCCGGGCTGCGCGCTCAGGACCTCTCGATCGGCGAAGCGATCGTCACGGCCTTGGAACAGAGCCCGACTCTCAACTCCCGGCGGCAGGAGCTCAACAAAGCCAAAGGCGGCGTCGTGCAGGCCCGGGGAAATTTTTTGCCGCGATTGAGCCTGACCGGCCAATACAGCGACAACCGTTCCCCCACCGTCATCGGCACTTCGCGGACCGACAGCGTCAGCGCCGGCATCGCGTTGACGCAGAACCTTTACGCCGGCGGCAGGCACGCGGCCCAGCGGCGTCAGGCGCAGGCGACGCTGTCGCAGGCGGAACTCGGCGTGCGGGAAGCGGAAGAGGCGTTGGCCGTGAACGTTTACGACGCCTTTTACGGCGTCATCCTCGCGCGCGAGAAAGTGGCCGCGGCGCAGGACGCCGTGGAGACTTCCCGCACGCACGTGCGGGAAGTCCGGCAAATGCTCGGGGTCGGCCTGGCCAATCAGCTCGAAGTCATCCGCGCCGAACAGAAGCTCAGCGCCAACGAGGCGGCGCTGGCTTCCAGCCGCGGCGCCTTCGACGCTGAGCGCATCACGTTGCTGAACCTGATGGGGCTGGCGCCTTCCAGCGCGCTGCTCCCCAAGGGGACCCTCGAACTCGCCGATCCCCGGGGCACGGCGCAGCAGTCCGTCGCGCTGGCTCAAAAGCAGCGCGCCGACGTCGCCATGCTGGAAAAACAGATCGCGATCCAGTCGGAACAGATCAAGATCGTCCGCGGCGCCATGAAGCCAAGTTTCGATCTGAGCGCGGCCGCCGACTACTCCGATCCATATCGTAACCAGGACGCCGGCGACGACTCATGGAAAGCGACGCTCACCCTCGAGATCCCGCTCTACGACCGCGGGCAGACCCGCGGCGAAGTCATGAAGGCGAAGGCCGTTCAGGAGCAGAACAAACAGGCACTGCGGCAGAAAGAACTGGACGTCCTCTCGGAGATCGAGCTGGCCTGGGTCGAGATCGGCGACAGCGCCGTTCAAGTCGAAGCGCATCGCAAGTCGCTGGCATTGGCCCGGGAGACGCTGCGCCTCTCCCAGGTCGGTTACCGCGAAGGCGTGACGCCGCAGCTCGACCTGCTGGAAGCCCAATCCAACCTGACGGCGGCGCGCAAGGATTACAGCCAGTCGCTCTTCGACCATTTGATGAAAGTCGTCGCGTTGAAACGTGCCGAGGGAGCCTTGATTCCCTGGACGCTGGAAGGGAAAAAACGATGAAAAAACGTTTCTGCCTGATACCGCTGCTGGCGCTGACACTGTCGCCTCTTCGGCCGGCCCCGATCGCGGCGGCCCCCGCCGGGCCGGCCTATGTGCGGATCAAAGTGCTGCGCGCCGACGCGACGATCCGCGAAGGCTTCACGCAAAACACCTCGCTCGAGGCGCTGCAGCGCGTCGTCCTCTATCCGCGCGTCACGGGACGGCTGGAAAGACTGACCGTCGCCAAAGGCGCCGTCGTCAAAAAAGGACAGCAGATCGCCGTCCTCGCCCACGCCGAACAGGACGCCCAGATCGCCGCGGCCCGGGCCGCCGTCGCCCGCACCCGCGCCGAATGGGCCAACGCGCAGATCGAGCTGCAGCGGTACCAGCGTTTGAAAAAAGAGGGTTTCAGCACGCAGCAGCTGCTCGACAGCAAAGACACGGCCTATCGAAGCGCCCGCGCGCAATACGACGCCGCCAGATCCGATCTGGACCGCCTCACGGTCACCCGCGACGAATACATCATCACCGCTTCGATCGACGGCACCGTGCTGAACGACTATGCCCTCGCTCCCGGCGCCATGCTCTCCCCCAACACGCCCGTGGCGGAGCTGGCAGACCTGAGCGTTATCAAGGCGACCTTCCGCGTGCCGGAAAAGCGCTTTTACTCCGTCCATCCGGGCATGTCGGTGCTTCTCTCTCTCGACGCGCTCCCCAGGGAAGAGTTCAGGGCGCAGATCGTCGCAGTGGACGATTACATCGATCCGCAATCCCGCACCGCTTCCGTGGAAGCGCAGCTGGAGAACGCCGCGGCGGGCGACAAACTTCGCCCCGGCATGTTCGGGCGCGCCTTCGTCGTGGAACGGGAAGCCGTCGGCGCGTTCGTCGTGCCGACAAGCGCGCTGCGCCTCGACCGCACCGCCGATCCGGAAAACAATGAACTGGTGCTGCACGAGCATGGAACGGCGAAAGTCGTCAAGGTCAAAACCGGCATCTCGCAAGGAGTCGACGTGCAAATCCTGGCGGGCCTGAAAGACGGCGACGAAGTGATCGTCTTCGGCGGCAACGCCCTCAAAGACGGCGATCCCGTCAGGCTGATGCAATAGAAAAAGAGGAAGGAACCAGAGCGCGGTTCCTTCCTCTTTTTCTATTGTCGCAACATGGTTCATTCCAGCGCGATCCGCCCGTCCGCGCCGTGGCGGAAGCTTTTGCCGTAGAACGCGCGCGCAGCGGCGATCAGGTATTCGGCGTCCTTGACGCCGGCGATTTCATAGCAGCTGTGCATGGCCAGCTGCGGCAGGCCGATGTCGACCGTCGGCACCGACAGGTGCGAGCCGCTGATGTTGCCCAGCGTCGAGCCGCCCGGCAGGTCGGCGCGGTTGCTGTAGCGCTGCACCGGCACGCCGGCCAGTTCGCACAGCCGCGTGAAGACCGCGCCGGAAAGGCCGTCGGTCGTGTACTTCTGCGCGGCGTTGTATTTGATGACGACGCCGCCGTTCAACACCGGGAACTCGTTGCCGTCGGCGTATTCGGAATGCGCGGGATGGATCGCGTGGGCGTTGTCGGCGGAAATCATAAAGCTGTCGGCGACGGCCGCGCCGCGCTCGTCGGCGCTCATGCCCAGGCTTCCGCAGATGCGGCCGACGGTGTCTTCCAAAAATGTGGAATTGGCGCCCTGGCGGCTGCCGCTGCCCACCTCTTCGTTGTTGAAGACGCAGAACAGCGGCGCCGAGGCGGACGGTTCGCTTTCGCTCTCGACAAAACCGTTATAGCAGCAGAACACGCATTCGAGGTCGTCGAGCCGCGGCGAGGCGATGAACTCTTCGTTCAAACCTACCAGCGTGCCGGGCGTGCGCGGATAAAGGAACAGCTCCGTCGAAACGATCTCGTCCGCGCCGACGCCCGCGGCTTCGGCGACCAGACGGCGGAACGCGCCCTCCTCGCCCGCCGCGGAAAACAGCGGCAGCATGTCGACGTTGGCCTTGAGCTCGACGCCCTTGTTCATCTCCCGGTTCATGTGGATGGCCAGGCTGGGGATGACGAGCAGGTCGCGGTCGATGTCGATCAGTTTGGAGGCAAGCCCCGCGCCCTCCTTGACGAAGACGCGTCCGGCCACGGACAGCGGTTTGTCGAGCCACGAGCGCATGATGGCCCCGCCGTACCCCTCGACGCTGAGGCGCACCGTATTGCCCGCGGAAGGGACTTCGGCGTTCTGGCGCAGCTTGAACGTCGGCGAGTCGCTGTGCGAGGCCGTCAGCATGAAGCCGCGCAGCTCGCCCGCGGGGAGCCGGAACGCGATCAGCGACGATTCGCCCCGCGTTACGAAATATTTGCCGCCGCGCGCGAGCGCCCAGCGTTCGGACTCGCGAAGCGGCGCGTAGCCCTTTTCCCGCAGTCGGGAAGAAAGATTTTCGATCGCCTGGTAGCACGTGGGACTGCCGTCGAGAAAGTCGATCAGCCGCCGCGAAACGTCGTTTTTCATGAGGATCCCTCCGCTGTCATCGCAAAATTTTTACGGCCGCGCAAGGTCGTTGCCGCCGCACGCATCATAGCACGATCCCCTGGAATTGCCAAATCGCCGCGAAAGGTCGATAAAAAGCAAAAATTTCTCCGGAACCTCTTGACTGACCAATATTGACCATATATAATGCAGCTGTGAAAAAGAAGCGCACCCCGAAAGGAGGGTTCTCCATGAACCTCAATAAATTGACGCAAAAATCCCAGGAAGCCCTGTCCGAAGCCCAGAACCTGGCCATCCAGCGCGGCCATCAGGAGGTCGACGTCGAACACCTCACGCTCGCCCTGCTCTCGCAAAAGGACGGACTGATCCCTTCGATCCTCGAGAAGACCGGCGCCAACGCGGCGGCGCTGAGCGCCCGCACGGCCCAGCTTTTGGAGCGCAAGCCGCGGATCACCGGCGGCTACGACAAAGACCGCATCTACCTGTCGCAGAATCTGTCCAAAGTCCTGACCGACGCCGAGAAAAGGGCGCAGGCGCTTGGCGACGAATACGTTTCCGTCGAGCACCTGTTCGCGGCCATCCTCGACCTGCCCGGTCATCCCGTCGCCCAGCTGCTGGCCGAGGGCGGCGTCGGCGCCGACGCTTTTCTGAAAGCGCTCGAGAGCGTGCGCGGCGGCGCGCGCGTGCAGAACGCCAATCCGGAAGAGACCTACGAAGCCCTGAAAAAATACGGCATCGACCTCGTCGAGTACGCCCGGAACGACAAGCTCGACCCCGTCATCGGCCGCGACGACGAGATCCTGCGCGTGATCCAGATCCTCAGCCGCAAGACCAAGAACAACCCCGTGCTGATCGGCGAGCCCGGCGTCGGCAAGACCGCCATCGTCGAAGGGCTGGCGCAGCGCATCCTCAAGGGCGACGTGCCCGAAGACCTGAAAAACCGCACCGTCTTCTCCCTCGACATGGGTTCCCTGATCGCCGGCGCCAAATACCGCGGCGAATTCGAGGAGCGCCTCAAGGCCGTCATCAACGAAGTGAAGCGCAGCGAAGGCCGCGTCATCCTCTTCATCGACGAGATCCACACCATCGTCGGCGCCGGCAGGACCGAAGGCTCGATGGATGCCGGCAACCTGCTCAAGCCGATGCTGGCGCGCGGCGAGCTGCACTGCATCGGCGCCACGACCATCGACGAGTACCGCAAGAACATCGAGAAGGACGCCGCGCTCGAACGCCGCTTCCAGCCCGTGATGGTCGATCCGCCCTCCCAGGAGGACGCCATTTCGATTTTGCGCGGCCTGAAGGACCGCTTCCAGGTCTATCACGGCGTGCGCATCACCGACGGCGCCATCGTCGCCGCCGTCACGCTCTCCGACCGTTACATCAGCGACCGTTTCCTGCCCGACAAGGCCATCGACCTGATCGACGAAGCCTGCGCCATGGTGCGCACGGAGATCAACTCCATGCCTTCGGAACTGGACGGCGTTTCGCGCAAGGTCGTGCGCCTGGAGATCGAAGAAGCGGCGCTGAAAAAGGAAAAGGACGACGCCAGCGCCGCCCGTCTGGCCGAGCTGCAGAAAGAGCTTTCCGACCTGAAAGACCGGCAGAAGGAACTGACGGCGCGCTACAATTCCGAAAAGGAAAAGCTGACGGAAGTGCAGCAGCTGCGCCAGAAGATCGAAGCGACCAAACACGACGTCGAAACGGCGGAGCGCCGGTACGACCTGAACAAGGCCGCCGAGCTCCAGCACGGCGTGCTGCCCCAGCTGCAGAAGGAGCTGAAAGAGAAAGAAGCCGCCCTGCGCGGCGCATCGGGCGACGGCTCGCTGCTGCGCGAGTCGGTGACGGAAAACGAGATCTCGCGCATCGTCAGCGACTGGACGGGGATCCCCGTCACCAAGCTGATGGAAGGCGAACGGGAAAAACTCCTCCACCTCGACGACGAACTCCACAAGGGCGTCATCGGCCAGGACGAAGCCGTTTCGCTGGTCGCCGACGCCATCATGAGAGCGCGGGCCGGCATCAAGGATCCGCGCCGCCCCATCGGTTCCTTCATCTTCCTCGGCCCCACCGGCGTCGGCAAGACCGAACTGGCCAAGACGCTGGCGCGGACGCTCTTCGACAGCGAAGACAACATGGTCCGCATCGACATGTCCGAGTACATGGAGAAGTACTCCGTCTCCCGCCTGCTCGGCGCGCCTCCCGGATACGTGGGCTACGACGAGGGCGGCCAGCTCACCGAAGCCGTGCGCAGCAAACCGTACAGCGTCATCCTCTTCGACGAGATCGAAAAAGCCCACCCCGACGTGTTCAACGTCATGCTCCAGATCCTCGACGACGGCCGCGTCACCGACAGCCACGGCCGCACCGTCGATTTCAAGAACACCGTCATCATCATGACCAGCAACCTCGGTTCCGATCTGCTGCTCGAAGGCGTGCGCGACGAGACGATCCCGCCGGACGTCAGAGACGGCGTCATGGATCTGCTGAAAAGCCGCTTCCGCCCCGAATTCCTCAACCGCGTGGACGACATCGTGCTCTTCTCGCCGCTGGACAAGGCGCAGCTCCGCAAGATCGTCGGACTGATCCTGAACGACCTCGCCAAGCGCCTCGGCGAGCGCCGCATTGCGCTCAACGTCAGCGACGCGGCCCTCGATTTCATCACCGAGTACGGCTACGACCCCGTTTTCGGCGCGCGCCCGCTGAAACGCTACATCAGCCACAACGTCGAAACGCTCGTGGCGCGCTACCTGATCGCCAACTCCGTCGTCGAAGGCGCCACGCTCTCTATCGACGTGCAGGGCGACCGGCTGGCGCTTTCTGCGCAGCCGCCCCGGGAATAACGATATCAAAAACGAAAAGGTCACGGCAAAATGCCGTGACCTTTTCGTTTTTGCGGTGCGAAACGAGCGCCGGAGCGCGGGGCGATACGTTTTTTCCCGTATCCGCGAGTCCTGGCTGCGTCTGTGCTAGCGCCGCGAAGCGCGAAGCAGACGCCTCATTTCCTCCATGTTCGCCTTCAATTCCGCCTGCATCGCCTTCAGTTCGGCGATCTCCTGGCTCTGTAGCGCGTTCGTTTCGGCCTGCTGGGCGTTCGTGCGTTTCAGCGAGGTTACCTCGGCCTGCAGCTGAGCGTTCTCCTTCTGCATCACGTAGACGCTGTTCATGGGGCCCT
>NZ_MUHX01000023.1 GCF_002007215.1 Pyramidobacter sp. C12-8
GGTACTGCGATTCGCTTCGCGGGAGAGTAGGTCGTCGCCCGTGTCTCTGTTTTTTTCTTTGTTCCTGCGCTTGCGGAACTGGCCGACGCGCAAAGAACGAAAACGAAAGTCCGAAAATAAACGAATACGTTCGCCTGAAAAAATTTAGCTTTCGCACCGTTGCGGCTAGGCCATGACGGCGGCGGGAGTCTGATGGAACAGAGGAGCTGGTGAGAATTGCGGAGGAGGTCCATCCGGTCCCATGCCGAACCCGGAAGTTAAGTCCTCCAGCGCCGATGGTACTGCGATTCGCTTCGCGGGAGAGCAGGTCGTCGCAAGTTTCCCTTTGAACCCTTTCGTGTTACGCTTTAAAAATATCATGTCATTGGACGAGAATTGCAAACAATTTTTAAGGCGGCAGCGCTCAAAGGCTGTTGCCGTCAGGATTGCACTTTAAGGGAGCTCGGATGTCCGGGCTCCCTGTTTTCTATTCTGCAAAAAAAGTCAAATAAATGAAAGAGAAATGTCTCACAAGTGTTTCGTATTTTTTGTAGAATAAATAAGTCAATTAGTTTTAAGCGTAAATCGTAACACACATTCTCATACTTTCAGGAGGCGCCACATGGCTAAGAATTTGCGGGGAAAGAATTTTTTGAAGCTGCTGGATTTTTCGTCCCAGGACATCCGTTATCTGCTTGAGCTCTCGAAGAACTTCAAGTCGATGAAGCGCGCGGGCGTGCCGCACCGTTACCTCGAGGGCAAGAACATCGTGCTGCTCTTCGAGAAGACCTCGACGAGAACGCGCTGCTCGTTCGAAGTCGCCGGCGCCGATCTGGGCATGGGCGTCACCTATCTCGATCCCGCCGGTTCGCAGATGGGGCACAAGGAGAGCATCAAGGACACGGCGCGCGTGCTGGGACGCATGTTCGACGGCATCGAATACCGCGGTTTCTCGCAGAAGACGGTCGAGGAGCTGGGGGCTTACGCCGGCGTGCCGGTGTGGAACGGCCTGACCGACGAATGGCATCCTACGCAGATGCTGGCCGACCTTCTGACGATCGAAGAACACTTCGGCCACCTCAAGGGGCTGAAATTCGTCTACATGGGCGACGCCCGCAACAATGTGGCCAACTCGCTGATGATCGCCTGCGCCAAGATGGGCGTCAACTACGTCGCCTGCGCTCCCAGGGAGCTTTTCCCCGATCCCAAGCTGGTCGAGACGGCCAAGGAAATTGCCAAAGAGAATTACTGCACTGTGACGCTGACGAGCGACGTCGACGAGGGCACGAAGAACGCCGACGTTCTCTACACGGACATCTGGGTTTCCATGGGCGAGCCCGCGGAGATCTGGGAGCAGCGCATCAAGCAGCTGAGCCCCTATCAGATCAACGCCAAGGCGATGAAGAACGCGAACGAACAGGCGATTTTCCTGCACTGCCTGCCCTCTTTCCACGACACCGAGACCAAGGTCGGCAAGGAGATCGCCGACAAGTTCGGCATCACCGAGATGGAGGTCACCAACGAGGTTTTCGAGTCGAAGCAGTCCTACGTTTTCGATCAGGCCGAGAACCGCATGCACACCATCAAGGCGGTCATGTACGCGACGCTCTGCTAAGCTGAAAAACGGCGACCGGCGCGTGTCCGCCGCCCGAAGCGGCGGCACGCGCTGCCATGTATAAACACAGAGGGAGGAATCGTTATGGATTCACCGTTCATGCAATCCGTTATCGACAATATCGTTGCGCTGACCGACTTTTTCTGGGGCTGGCCGATCCTGATCCTGCTCATGGGCGGCGGGCTTCTGATCATGTTCCAGCTGCGTTTCGTGCAGTTCAGGTACTTCACCACGATCATGAAGGAAACGTTCGGCAAGATGTTCAACTCGCACGTCGGCGGCGAAGGCACGGTCTCGCCGTTCCAGGCGGCTTCGACGGCTCTGGCCTCGTCGATCGGCGCGGCGAACATCGTCGTCGCTCCGGTGATCATCTTCATGGCCGGCCCCGGCGCCGTGTTCTGGATGTGGGTGGCGGGCATCATCGGCTGCAGCACGAAATTCGCCGAGGTGGCGCTGAGCATCAAGTATCGTGAAACCAACGTCGACGGCGAGTATGTCGGCGGCGCTTCCTACACGTTCAGGAACGGCATCGGCGGCGTGCTGGGCAAGATCATGGGCTGGACGGTCGCGTTCTTCTTCATGCTCGAAATCCTGCCTTCGATCACGCTGCAGACGCTTTCCGCAGCCGGCCCGATCGAGCAGCTCGGCGTCAACCCGAAGGTCTCCGTCGTTATCATTTTCATCCTTGTTTCGCTCGTCGTCTTCGGCGGCGTCAAGCGGATCGGCCAGGTCACCGAGAGAATGGTTCCGTTCATGGCCGGCCTTTACATTATCTTCGGATTCGTGATCATCGTCATGAACGGCGCGAAGGTTCCTGGCGCGCTGCTGTCCATCTTCCAAGGCGCGTTCAATCCTCAGTCCGTCGCCGGCGGCATCGTCGGCGCCACGCTGGCCAAGGCCATGCAGAAAGGGATCGCCCGAGGCTGCTACTCGAACGAGGCCGGCATGGGCTCCGCCGGATACGGCCACGCGGCCGCCGTCACGGATCACCCCGCCCGTCAGGGCATGTGGGGCATCTTCGAGGTCGTGGCCGACACTCTGATCGTCTGCTCGATCTCCGCGCTGGTCGTCCTCGTCTCCGACGTCTGGAAGAATCCCGCCAATCAGAACATCGCCATCTATCAGGCGTTCACGGGTGCTTTCGGCGCGTTCGGCTCAGTGTTGATCTCCGTCTGCCTTTTCCTGTTCGTGCTTTCGACGATCATCGTCATTGTTTTCTACGCTGAAAAGCAGGCCGAGTTCTGCTTCGGCACCGCGATCGGCAAGATCATCCGCGTCGTGGCCAGCCTGATGATCCTGCTGGGGGCGTTCATCTCCTTCGAGCACGCCGGCGTGTTCCTCGACTTCACGCTCGGGCTGGTGGTCTTTGTCAACATGCTGGGCATGGTGATGATGAGCGGCAAGGTCAGGGCGATCGTCGACGATTTCTTCGGCAATCCCAAGTATTTTCCCGGCAAAAAGTAAGCGTCGTCCGGGAATATAGATAAGCATCCAATCGGCGGGCAGTGCGGTTTATCGCGTGGCGTTAAACCGCACTCCCTGCTCTCTTACAGGAGGAACCATGAAGGCGAACGGGGAAACGGTCAAACTCAAGAAGGAGATCGGAAAAGAGGCTTTCGTTTTTCTCTTTTTCTTTCTTGCCTTTTTCGTGGGTATCGGCAGCGTCATGGGCTGTACCAACATGTTCAAAACAATGATGCTGACAGGGTATCAGCTGCTGACGTCCGTCTGCTTCTATCTGATGGCGGTGTCGGTGCTGGCCGGCGGCGCGGCCGGGCTTTTGTCGGAGTTCGGCGTGATCTCTCTGATCAACCGGGCGCTGCGCCCCGTTATTTATCCGCTGTACGGCCTTCCCGGCTCAAGCGCCCTGGGCATTATGAACTGCTATCTGTCGGACAACCCGGCGATCCTGGCCTTCGCCCAGGACGACAACTTCAAGCGCTATTTCAGGAAGTATCAGATGGCGGCGCTGACCAATCTGGGCACGGCGTTTGGCATGGGGTTGATCATCACGACAACGATGATGAGTCTGTCGGTCGAGGGAGCCATGAAGGCGGCCCTGATCGGCAATATAGGCGCGATAATCGGTTCCGTCGTTTCGGTGCGTCTGATGCTGCGCAAAACCAGGGCCTATTACGGTATCGAAACGATGATGCCGGTCTCCGGCGGCGAGACGATCCCCGCGGACATGCGCGTCGTGCGGGAAGGTTCGGCCGGCTCGCGCTTCATCCAGTCAATGCTGCACGGCGGCAAGAGCGGCGTCGATATGGGCATTTCCATCATTCCCGGCGTGCTGCTGATCTGCACGATCGTGCTGATGCTGACGAACGGCCCGGGAGCGGACGGCGTCTACACCGGAGCGGCCGACGAAGGGGTGGCGCTGCTGCCGCTGATCGGTTCAAAGCTCCGTTTCCTGCTCGATCCGCTGTTCGGCTTCCAGTCGCCGCAGGCCATTGCCGTGCCGATCACGGCGTTGGGCAGCAGCGGCGCGGCGATCGGCATGGTGGGCGATCTTGTCAAAAAGGGCGCGGCCACGGGCAACGATCTGGCGGTCTTCACGGCGATCTGCATGTGCTGGAGCGGCTATTTCTCCACGCATATCGCCATGATGGACGCGCTTGACATGAAGGAAATGACCGGGAACGCGATCCTTTCGCACACGATCGGCGGCCTCTGCGCCGGCATCGCGGCGCATCTGATCTGGATGCTGATCGGCTAGCGGCGGCAGAGGAGCCCATGGACTCTTCGAAATTTTCGCAAGAGGTCCTGCGCGTCTTCGCGGAGGCGAAAAACATCGCTATCCGCTGCGATCATGCGGAGATAACGGACCTGCACCTCTCTCTGGCCATCCTGCGCCAAAAAGAAAGCGAGATCAAGTATCGGCTCCTGGAAGCGGGCGTCGATCTTCTGTCGTACGAACGGAAGCTGACGGAGGCGCTGCAGAATCGCCGCGCCGCGCCCGGCGTTAGCAAGCTGTATTACAGCCGCCAGTATCACAAGATCGTCCTGGTCAGCGGCGAGATCGCGCGCGCGTCGTTTGACGCCTATGTGCGCACGCCGCATCTGTATCTGGCCATTCTGCGCGACCGCGAGGCACCGTCGACGGTCATCGCCGCCGAGTTCGGCGTCACCGTCGAGTCCGTGCAGTCGATGCTGACGGCCCGTCTGACCGCCTCCGACGAACTGGGTATCAGCCCCGAGCAGATGGAGCTTCTGAACTGCTTCGGCCGCAACTTCTCGAAGGAAGCCCGCGAAGGTCTGATGGATCCGGTGCTGGGACGCGACGAGGAGATCAACGAATGTTTCCGCGTCCTCTCGCGCCGTCTCAAGAACAATCCCGTTTTGATCGGCGAAGCGGGAGTCGGCAAGACGGCCATCGCCGAGGGAATCGCCCAGCGTATCGCCAAACAGGACGCGCCGGCGCTGCTGCGCGGGCGCATCGTCTTTTCGCTGGACATGGCGTCGCTGGTGGCGGGGACTAAGTACCGCGGCGACTTCGAGGAACGCCTCAAGGAGATCCTAGAGATCGTCAAGGCCTCCAAGGGGCGCATCATTCTTTTCGTCGACGAGCTGCACACCATCATCGGCGCGGGAAACAGCTCCGGCTCAATGGACACGTCCAACATCCTCAAGCCCTTTCTGGCCCGCGGCGAGATCCTCATGATCGGCGCCACGACGGTCGAGGAATACCGGCGCTACATCGAGCCGGACCGGGCGCTGGAACGGCGCTTCCAGAAGATCCTCATCGAGGAACCTTCCGAAGAGGCGGCGCTGTCCATGCTGCGCGGCGTCGTCTCGAAATACGAAACGCATCACCGCGTCCGTATCGCCGACGGCGCGCTCATTGCCGCGATTCAGCTTTCGAAGCGTTACATCACCGACCGTTCCCTGCCGGACAAGGCCATCGACCTGATCGACGAGGCCGGCGCGATGGTGCGCATGAGCATGGACTCCATGCCGCAGGAGCTAGACGAGTGGAACCGCCGCATCATCCAGTGGGAGATGGAACACATCCTGCTGCTGGACGAGGCGGATCCCGCGGCGCAGCGGCGGCGGCAGACGCTGGAAAAACAGCTCGAGGGCGAACGCGTCCGCTACGGGGAACGTTTTGCCGCCTGGCAGAAGGAAGTGGAGCGTCTCGACGAGCTGTCGCGCCTCAAGGAGCTTCGCGACGAAGTGCGCCGCAGCCTGGAAGACGCCCAGGAAGCTCACCGCGTCGACGACGTGAAACGCTTCGTCGCGGAACGGCAGGCTTTCGACGCCAAGATCGCGGAGATCGAACGGATCGGACCGCACTACCCCGTTTCGCGGGAAGTGACGGAAGAGGAGATCAAGCGCATCGTCGCTGTCCGCGCCGGCATCCCGCTGTCGAGCATCGGCCGCAGCGAAAGCGAAAAGCTGGAGCAGGCCGGAAAGAGCCTGCTTGCCGAGTTCGTCGGCCATCGCGACGCGGTTTCCGCCGTTCGGCAGAGCATCCTGCGGGCACGCAGCGGCCTTATGAAGCGCCGCCGTCCGGTGGGCAGCTTCCTGCTGGTCGGTCCCTCCGGCACCGGCAAGAGCTATCTGGCGGAACTGTTCGCGAAGCATTATTACGAAGACGAACGTTCGCCATTGTCCTTCAACATGCGCGAGTTCACCGACAAAGCTTCTGTCAATAAACTGATCGGCGCGCCGCCCGGCTATGTCGGACACGACGCGGCCGGCGCTCTGACGGAAGCGGTGCGCCTGCGCCCTCACAGCGTGATCGTCTTCGAATCGGTTGATCATGCCGGCGCGGAAGTGCTGAGTTTGGTCGCGCGCCTCGCCGCCGACGGCGAGATCGCCGACAACAGGGGGCGGACCGTCAACTTCCGTAACGCCCTGCTCTTTTTCACCGTCACCGGCACGGACCGCGATCCGCCGGTGCGCGAACTGCTGCGGGACGGACTCGACGGCGTCTATTACTTCGAGGACTTTTCGCTGCGGGAGCGCCGGGAACTGCTGACACTCCGCCTGCGGGAACTGCAAAGAGAGCTTGAGGAAGAGCAGATCGAACTGTCGTGGGACGAAGCGACGCTCGACGCCGTCACGGCCGGTTTCGACCGCGCCGAGAGCGGCGCTCATCCTGTTGCCGGGTATATGGAGCGGACCGTCCTCGCCGATCTGGCTGCGAAAAAACTACTCGGCCGGTTGCGTCCCGGCGCGCGCGTCGTCATAAGGACCGGCGGCGCGGATGTCGTTTCCTGAAAAAGGGTTTCCATTTAAGAGGATAGGAGATTATAATGAAAAAAGTAGTCATTGCGCTGGGCGGCAACGCCCTTGGAAACACGCCTGAGGAGCAGAAGGAACGCGTCAAGCACTCCGCGCGTTCCATCGTCGATTTCGTTCAGTCCGGCGTTCAGGTGCTGGTGTGTCACGGCAACGGCCCGCAGGTCGGCATGATCAAGAAGTCGATGGATATCGCCGCCAAATCGGGCGAGAAGCTGCCCTACGTGCCGTTCCCGGAGTGCGGATCCATGAGCGAAGGCTACATCGGCTTCCACCTGCAGAATGCCATTGGCAACGAGTTCCGCGCCAGGAAGATGAACGACAGCGTCGCCACTCTCGTGACGCAGGTCCAGGTCGACGCTTGCGACCCGTCTTTCCAGCGCCCGACCAAGCCGATCGGCACCTTCATGAGCAAGGAAGACGCCGACAAACTGGCAGCTGCGGGCGTGGCCGTGGCCGAAGACGCCGGCCGCGGCTACCGTCAGGTCGTCGCCTCTCCGGCGCCTGTCCGCATCGTCGAGGAAGAGGTCGTCCGCAAGCTGCTCGACCAGGGCGTGACCGTCATCGCGGGCGGCGGCGGAGGAGTGCCCGTCGTGGAGAAAGACGGCGTGCTGAAGGGCGTCGACGCGGTGATCGACAAGGACTTCACGTCGGTGAAGCTGGCCGAGACGATCGACGCCGACGTGGTGGTGATCCTCACCGCCGTAGAAAAAGTGGCGATCCGCTTTGGCACGCCGGATCAGCTGTGGCTCGATAAGCTGACGGTGGCCGAAGCCAAGAAGTACATCGAGGACAAGGAGTTCGCCGAAGGTTCCATGCTGCCGAAGATCAGAGCGGCCATCAAGTTCGCCGAGTCGAAACCGGGCCGCAAGGCGCTGATCACGTCGCTGGAGAAGGCGAAGGAAGGTCTGGAAGGCTCGACCGGCACCTGGATCCAGGCGTAGCGCCGCGGGCCTTCGGGACGCCGGAGGCGCCGGCAAAAGGGGGAGGACAGATGACTTCCCGGAAAAATCCCGGACAGAGGAAGCGCGTGGAAATTCAGGAATTTTACCGCACGGCGTCCCGCGAGGGCGTCGCGACTTATTTCGAAGTGCAGTCGGACAGCGCGCCGACCAAGCCGCTGCTGCACAAAAACAGCCGTTTCCTCTACGTCCTTTCGGGAAAAGGCACGATCAGGATCTACGACAAAGACTATGCGATGGAGCCGGGCGCGGTCATCGCCCTACTGCCATGGGAAATTTCCGAAATCGTCGAAGTGAAGGAACCGCTGTGCTATTACCTGCTGATCTATCCGTTCGAGTTTCTGAATTTCATCGTCAAAAACCAGTTCAACATCGAAAACGAGAAATTCGACATGGTCACGCTTCTGTATCGCTACGGCGGCGTGCGCGTCCCGGAGCAGGAGCGTCCGCGCGTCAGGGCCCTCTTCGACGAGATCCGCCGCGAGATCGAACCGGTTTCCATCGCAACGTCCGCCGTCCGCCAGTCGTGGTCCGAGCTGTACCTGACGGCGAAGCTGGTGGAACTGGTCGTCCTCTACCTGCGCTTGGCGCAGGACCAGGAAGAACGTTCCGACGGACAGGCCCGTCTTGAAAAAGAGGAAGAAAGCTGTTCCCCCCACATTTTTCAGTACATGTACCTGAATCTGCACCGCAAGCTGACGCTTCAGGACCTGAGCCGGATCTATTTTGTCAGCGAAGCGTCGCTTTCCCGCTACATCTTCAAGGTGACCGGGCTCGGTTTTTACGAGCTGCTTCAGGAAATGAAGCTGTCGAAGGTCACGTTTCTGCTGCTGCACACGAATATTTCCCTGGCGGAGATCGCCGACATCCTCGATTACTCCGACATATCGCATCTGTCCCGCGTCTTTTCCGACCAGCAAGGGATCGGAGCGCAGCAGTTCCGCCGCTGCTACCGGAACAATCCCGGCGTCTCCATGGTTTTGCCCGCGCCGAAAGCCGGCAAGATCATCGAATACATATATCGGAATTTTGCGAGCGATCTTACCGTTTTGGACGTGGCGGAACAGTTCAATGCCTCTCCCAGGATGGTCAACGAATCCCTGGTCTACATCGTCGAGATGAACTTTACGAATTTCCTGAATTACCTGCGCATCCACGAGGCGGCGAACCTGCTGCTTCGCACCGATCAGTCGGTGACGGATATCGCGTTTCAGGTCGGCTACAATTCACTGCGGAGTTTCAACCGTAACTTCCTGAAATGGCTGAAAGTTACGGCCAGCGAGTTTCGAGAGCGAGTGACGGAACAGAAAGACACGGTGGACATCGGCCACCTGTTTCGTTCGTCCAGAGAGGAGCAATCATGAAGTTTGAAATGCCTGTCTTTGCGTGCCCCGACTTCGCCGACGCGAAGTATCGGGAAGCGGGCGAAGTGAAATGCGCGAAAGTCGAGAAGAAAGGCGTGGCGCCGCGCGGTTTTTATCTGACCACCCATCTGCCAACCTTTTATCGCTGCAACGGAACGTGGCAGCTGCCGGAGCACAATTCGCTGAACTGCGTGGCCGTGCTCAAAGAGGGGAAAATCGCCGTCACGGAGATCCGCGACCTCGAAGTGGGGGACGAGGTCGTTCTGGGGCGCGCGACCGACGGCTCCGAGGGCGTCCTCGTGTACAAGGAAGGCTTCCCCGAAAGCGTTTACGCCACGCCCGGCCGCGCCGTGGAGACCGCCTACACGACCGATTACGAACAGCTGTTCGCGCAGCTCGAATACGAGCGCGACAACGGAGGCTACATCGTTTGGGTGCTGGGGCCGAGCGTCGTCTTCGACTACGACACGCGCGTCGCCCTCAACCACCTGGCCGAGAACGGCTACATCAGCTGCATGATGGGCGGCAACGCCATGGCTACGCACGACCTCGAGGGCGGTTTCCTCGGCACCGCGCTGGGACAGAACATCTACACGCAGGAAAACCAGCCGATGGGGCACTACAACCACCTCGACCTGCTCAACGAAGTGCGCACGGCCGGCTCCACGAAAAAATTCATCAACGAAGGCCACGTCAAAGACGGCATCATCAAGACGCTCGTCTCGATGAACGTGCCCTTGGTCCTCGCCGGCTCGATCCGCGACGACGGCCCGCTGCCCGAAGTGATCGGCGACACCGACAAGGCGCTGACGGAGATGAAAAAGCACCTCGACAAGGCCACGCTGATCATCGGCATCGCCACGATGCTGCACAGCCTTTCCGTCGCCAACATGGCGTCGAGCTATCACGTGCGAAAAGACGGCGCCATCACGCCGGTCTACATGTACACCATCGACATCACCGAGAACGTCACCAACAAGGTAGTCGCGGCCCGCGAGCGCATCGCCGTCGTGCCGATGAACACCAACGTCCAGGACTTCGTCGTCAACTGCGAACGCGCGCTGATCGGCGCCGTCGCCCGGGAGCAGGTGGAGGCGATGGAAGTCCCCGCCGAGGAATTCGTCGTCGTCAAAAACGCGCAGCGTGAGGAGGCGGGCAAATGAATTTCGAAATGCCGAAATATCGCCACCCCGATTTTGAGCAGGAGTTCCTGAAAAACGCGCCCAACTGCCGTCTCGAAACCGTCGAGCGCGACGGGATCAGCCCCCGTCGTTACCACGCCCTGTCGGTCTACCCCGAGTATTTCAAGATCAACGACAAATGGGTACTGGCGACGCAGAGCCGCATGGACACCGTCTGCGTGGCCCGCGACACGCCCGGCCGGGAGCGCGTCGAGATCGTCGAGTTCCGTAACCTGAAAAAAGGCGACAAAGTCGTGATCGGCCGTACCGAAGACGCCAGCGAAGGCATCTACGTGTGGACGCAGGGCTTCCTCGCCGAAACCGCGACCTCCGACACCTTCGCTTTCCGCGAAGGCCGTTCGCGCGAGACCGCCTACTCGCTCGACTACGACACGCTCTACGAAGTGCTGCGGCACGAGCGCGAACACCGCGGCTACGTGACGCTCGTCATCGGTACGGCGCTGGCCCTCGACCAGAACTCGCGTCTTGGCCTGGAGCGCCTGATCCGCAACGGCTACGTGCAGGCCGTCTTCTGCGGTTCCGAAACCGCCGCTTTCGATCTCGAGCGCGGCGTCTTCGACACGTCGTGGGGACAGAAAATCTTCGAACACGAGCAGAACAGCACCTACAACCTCTACGACACCATCAACCTCGCCAACTCCTACGGTTCGCTGGAAGCGCTCGTCGCCTCCGGCAAGGTCAAAGACGGCTTCGTCAAGGCCTGCGTCGAATGCGGCACAGCTCTGGTCATGGCCGGCACCATCCGCGACCGCCTGGCCCTGCCCGGCGCCTGCAACAACGTCTACGCCGCTCAGAACGCCATGCGCGTCCACGCCCGCAAGACCTCGACCATGATCATGATGTCAGCGATCCTTTACACCATCGCCACCGGCAACATGACCCCCTCGTACAACGAGTTCGACGGCGTCGTCCGTCCCGTCTACATGTATACCGTCGACGTGCAGGAATTCGCCGTCAACAAGCTGTCCGACCGCGGCACCGTCACGGCCGTCAGCATGGTCACCAACACGCAGGATTTCGTGCGCAACCTCGACCGCGCGCTGAACAGGCCTCAGGATTGATCCGCGGCGATAAAAACTGCCCCGCCTTTCTCGCTTGCCGAGAAAGGCGGGGCAGTTTTTATCGCCGCGGCGAATGATGAAAGAAATGGCTTTTGTATTCGGTATGGCTCCGTCTAAAAACGGGCGAGACGCTCCGCTTTCGGGACGATGACGATCCAGGCGCCGTCGTGGCACTGGCGCAGCAGCTCGATCATGTCCCGGCGTTCGAGCGAGAGGCAGCCGGCGGTGGTCCAGTGGCGGCGGGATTTGACGTGGACGAAGATGGCCGACCCTCGTCCCGGCACGGTGGGGTCGGAGTTGTAGCCGACGGCCATGGCGTAATCGTACTGATAGTAGTCGGCCAGGTGTTCGCCGTGGATTTTTTTCGCGCTCTCCACCCAGGTGTTGTAGATTTTCGGCTGGTTTACGTCGTCGGCCCAGTAGGAGGAGGGCGTCACTGGGCGCCATTTCATGGCCGTGCCGGGGTTGGGCTTGTTGCCGAAGGCGTGCAGGATCGGGAAGGCGCCGACGGGCGTCTTTTTGTCGCCCTCGCGCTTGTTTTCCGTCAGCCCCAGCTTGCCGTAGCCGCACGGCGCTTCCAGCGTCTTTTGCCAGGCGCCGGCATCGCTTTTCTTCCACAGGGTCAGGGTGCGGTCGACGACGAGGATGATCTCGCCGGTTTTCTGCGCCGTCCGCGTGGCCGCGAGCAGCTCGCGCAGATCGGCGCCCATGGCGGGCGCAGCCAACGCCGCGGCGGCGAAAAGCGCCGGGAAAATTTTTGCAAGAATACGTTTCATAACGAGCGACCTCCCCTTCGGAATGATCCCATTTGGTGAGCCAAGCATAGCACAAAAACGCCGCGCTGTCTGCGCGGGTCCCGCTTCAGTCCCGTCCTGCCTCAGGATTTGACAGGGGGCCTGGAGGCGCTTAAAATATGTGAAAATGGAACGTCGCCGGGCGTCGGAAGCAGGTGAAAATCCTGCGCGGCCCCGCCACTGTAACCCCTGACGAAGCGGTATCACGCTCACTGAAGGCTTTCGGCCTTTGGGAAGGGCGCCGCGGAGGACGATGGGGAGTCAGGATACGCGCCGGGCGACGCGAAGGAAGGCTTTTGCGCGGGCGAAATCTTTTCAGGGCAGCAGATATCACTGTCTCTAAAGGCACGGCCGCGGACCGTGTCTTTTTTTATGCCCGCGTTTTCTATAGAGGCGAGCCGGCGGGGGCCGGGTCACGTTTTTTTGCGCAGGAGGTTCACAGCATGAAAAAGATTCTTCGCAGCTTTTTTGCGGCAGCCGGTTTACTGGCCATAACCGCGGCGTCCTTCGCGGCGGAGACCGTTTATCCCGTAACCGTCGAGAACGGCGACCGCAAGATCGTCTTCGAAAAAGCGCCCGAGCGCGTCGTCACCAACGGCGACAGCAACATCATTGAACTGATGTTCGCCCTCGGCCTCGAAAGCCGCATGGCGGGCTACGCGGGATTCCCCGAGTACGGCGGTCAAGTCTCGCCGGAATACCGGGAGAAGCTCAAGGCGATCCCCGTTGCCGCGCCCGGCTACATCACGCTGGAAGCGCTGCTTGGCACCGATCCCGACTTTTTCCTGTCGGGTTACAACTACGGACTTGACATCCCCGGCAGCACGGCCGGCGGTGCCATCACGCCCGAAGAGCTGGAAAAGCACGGCGTCAAGAGCTACGCCATCACCGAGTCGCTGATCCACGTGATGAAAAAGCCCATCGTCAGCCTCGAGGACACCTACGCCGACCTGACCAAGCTGGGCGTGATCTTCGACGCGCAGGACAAGGCGCGGCAGGTGATCGACGGCATGAAAGCGCGCGCCGCGGCGGTGGAAGCCAAGCTGTCGCAGCTCGACTTGGCCAAGCCCTTGAACGTGTTCATCCATCCCACCTGGAGCGCCCCCGATCAGCCTCCCCGTTCCAACGGCGCTCAGGCCATGCCCAGCGCTCTGGTGACGATGGCGAAGGCGCGCAACATCTTTGCCGACGTCGACGGCAGCTGGATCAAGGTGACGTGGGAAGAGGTCGTCGCGCGCAATCCCGACGTGATCCTGCTGCTGGAAGCCGGTACGACGAACGGCGAGGAACGTAAAAAGCTGCTGCTCGAGAATCCCGCGCTGCAGGGCGTGAACGCCGTGAAGGATGGGCGCGTTTACATCATTCGCATCGAAGACGCCTATCCCGGCCCCCGCGCCATCCGCGGCCTGGAACTGATTTCCAAAGCCTTTTATCCCGAACTGTTCAAGTAGCTGAAAGAAGCTTTTCAGGAGGCCTGCCGTTGCGTCCGTAAGGCGTGCGCGCAGAAGGACGGACGGCGCTCCGTCGTGCGTTGAAAAAATGCAGGCCCTGTTCTCGTGGAACGATCCGCGGAGCAGGGCTTTTTTCGCAGCCTTTCGGGGCCGCGTCGCTTTGTCATCTTATTTGAATCGGAGGTCCTATGATGAGGAAATCGCTTCACGTCATTTTTGCGGCGCTGCTGAGCGCCGTTTTTTTCGCCGCAGCCGCAGGCGCGGCAGAAACGGTTTATCCCGTAACCGTCGAGAACGGCGACCGCAAGATCGTCTTTGAAAAAGCGCCCGAGCGCGTCGTCACCAACGGCGACAGCAATATCATCGAGCTGATGTTCGCGCTTGGTCTTGAAGACCGGCTCGTAGGTTATGCGGGATTCCCCGGCTCGAAACACCAGGTTTCCCCCGAATACCGCGAGAAGCTGGCGAAGATCCCCGTGGCCCAGGAAGGTTACATTGCGCTGGAAACTTTGCTCGGCGCCAATCCCGACTTTTTCCTGTCGGGCTACAACTACGGCCTCGATATCCCCGGCAGCACGGCCGGCAACGCCGTCACGCCCGAAGAGCTGGAAAAGCATGGCGTCAAGAGCTACGCCATCACGGAATCGCTGATCCGCGTGATGGACAAGCCGCCTGTGACGCTGGAAGATACCTATAACGACCTTCGCACCCTGGGCGTGATTTTCAACGTGCAGGATAAGGCCGAGGCGGTGATCGCCGGCATGAAAGCGAGAGTCGCGACCGTAGGGGAAAAACTTGACGGCGTGAGAGAAAGTCCGCGCGTGTTCATCTTCCGCAGCTTCGGAACGCCCAACGAAGACGTGCCTCGCTCCTGCGGCGGACAGGCCATGCCCAGCGCTCTGCTCCGCTTGGCGCATGCCGCCAACGTCTTCGACGACGTGGAAAGCAGCTGGATCAAGGTGACGTGGGAAGAAGTCGTCGCCCGCGATCCCGACGTGATCCTGATCCTCGAATACCGCGCCACGCCGGAAAACGAAAGCAAGGCCATGCTGCTCGACCATCCCGCGCTGCAGGGCGTCAAAGCCGTCCGCGACAAAAAACTGATCTACATGTCGGTGGACGAAGTCTATCCGGGTCCGCGAGCCGTTCGCGGACTGGAACTGATCGCTCGCGGGCTGTATCCCGCGATATTTTAAGTGAACCGGTTCTTTGTCAAACGAGATCTGGCGCCGCTGCTGATCCTCTTGACGATCCTGCTGTTTTTCAGCGTAACTCTGGGAGTATCGATGGGGACGGCGCCGCTGCCGTTCCGGCATGTGTGGGGCATCATCCTCCATCAGATGTTTCCGGACTGGCAATGGTTCGGGGCGGAATGGCCGCGCAACGAAGTCGGTATCGTCTGGATGATCCGTTTCCCGCGCGTGCTGCTCGGCGCTGTCGTCGGCGCGGGCCTTGCCACCGCGGGGGCGGTGATCCAGTCGCTGGTCCGCAATTCGCTGGCCGATCCCTATCTGCTGGGGATTTCTTCGGGCGCATGTGCGGGGGCGGTGTTTGCCATGCTCTTCATGACGCGGGTTTTCGGCATCGCTCTGACCGGCATGTCCGGAGTCTCCGCGCTGGCCTTTGCCGGTGCGGCGTTGGCTTTCGTGCTGGTTTTCGCCATAGCGCGTCAGGGCAGCGGCCTGACGCCGGTGCGGATGGTCCTGTCGGGACTTGCCGTGTCGTACGTGTTTATGGCCGTGACCAATTTCATGGTCTATCTGGAACAGCGCAACGGCGCCGAATCGGCGATGTTCTGGATGCTCGGCGGGCTCGGCGGCGCAAGATGGGATCGTCTGCCGTTGCCTTTTTTCGTGCTGATCGGTTCTCTTGCCCTGTTCATCGCCCAGTCGCGCCCGCTCAACGCCTTGCTGCTGGGCGACGAGAACGCGGCGGCGCTCGGCGTGGACGTGACGAAATTCCGCCGTCTTCTGTTCACCGCCACTTCGGT
This sequence comes from Pyramidobacter sp. C12-8, assembly GCF_002007215.1. Classification (GTDB taxonomy): domain Bacteria; phylum Synergistota; class Synergistia; order Synergistales; family Dethiosulfovibrionaceae; genus Pyramidobacter. Next base: position 15,666 of record NZ_MUHX01000023.1, read on the forward strand.
GCTGACCGGGGTGATCGTAGCGGTCAGCGGTTCGATCGGTTTCGTCGGACTGATCGTTCCGCACGCCGTGCGGCTGCTGGTCGGTTCCGACCATCGCCGCCTCCTGCCGGTGGGGGCGCTCGCGGGAGCGAGCTTTCTGATCTGGACGGATGTGTTCGCGCGCACCGCTCTGGCTCCGCGGGAGCTTCCTCTGGGCATCGTCACGGGCTTTATCGGCGCGCCGTTTTTCATCTGGCTGCTCAAAAGCAGCGGGAGAACCCCGCGATGAAGCTGACAATCGAATCGCTGCGCTGGGGAGTCGGAACCGCGGATATCGTGAGCGGCGCCGACTTGAAAGTGGAACGCGGCGAGTTCGTCGGCGTGATCGGCCCCAACGGCAGCGGCAAATCCAGTTTGCTGCGCTGCGCATACCGCGTCAATAGGCCGCGCTTCGGTTCGATCCTGCTGGACGACGAAGAGGTTTGGGGTCTGCGCGCCCGGGAATTCGCGCGCCGCGCCGCGGCAGTGCCGCAGGAGATGCCGGGACAGTTCGACTTCACCGTGCGCGAGATCGCCGCGATGGGGCGTTATCCGCACAAAAAGGCGTTGCAGCGCGACGACGCGCATGATTTCGAGTTGGTGGAGCGCGCGTTGGAATACGTGGGAATGCGGGAACGGGGCGGACGCAGTTTTGCCTCGCTGTCCGGCGGCGAAAAACAGCGCGCTCTGATTGCCCGTGCCATTGCGCAGGAGACGGACTTTCTGATCCTCGACGAGCCCACCAACCACCTCGACATCTATTATCAGCTCGAGATCATGGACCTGCTGCGCAGTCTCGGCGTCACCTCGCTGGTCGTCATGCACGACCTGAACCTGGCGGCACAGTACTGCGACCGCATTTACGTGATGAAGGACGGTCAGGTCTTCGCCAGCGGTGCTCCGGCCGAGGTGCTCACGCCCGAACTGATCCGCGCCGTTTACCGTGTGGAGGCCAGCGTTGCTCCCAACCCCGAGACGGGACGGCCGCAGATCGTTTTTCTGCACCGCCTGAGCTCCGGCGGCGCTTTCTAAACAGAAAATCCTGTTGCGCAAAAAGCCTGTGATAACGCCGCGTCCGACGATGACTGGATCGTCGGACGTTTTTACGTGCGATGTTCCACGTGGAACATCGTTTGCCGCGTGTCCTTCGTGCGACGCCGCTCTTGCTTTTTGCCGCCGACTCGGCGGATCACCTCGCCCAGCAGCAGGTCGAAAAAATAGCCGACGGCGTACTTGCCGTAGATTTCGAGATAATTGTAGGCGTCGCTCCGCAGCGTCAGCGGGAACGTCAGATCATAGCTTCGCAGACAGTCGGTCGCCCCTTCGCGGGCCAACGCCCCCGGGCAGTAGAGAGCCGTCTTGAAGCCCGCGATTTTGTTCAGCTCGTCTTTGATAGCGGGAATCAGACAGCCGGCGGGTGATACAGTGATCAGGCACAGGTCGCTGCTCAATAGGCGCTCAATGATACTGCGATGAGTACAAATGTCATCTAAAATAAACAACGGTTTATTGAGAGCAATAGATTGGCTCTGGAATTCCTGCAGCACGAAAGAATAGGGACGCACGGCGAAAATGATGATACTGCGCGCGGCCGCCATCGCTTCGGCAAGACAGCGCAGGCGATTCCAATCCATTTTTTGGCCGACGCCCCAGACGTTCCTCAGGATCTCGTCGTAAAGCCGCCGCGGCTCATAGAGTCCGCGGCCGAAGTTGTCAAGCGCGATTTCGTATTGATTTTCTGGGATGTTCATTTTAGCTTTCCGTAGATCTGAGAAGTTATCAAATCCTAAGCTTCGACAGAAACGTTGTACAGTGGAGAATGAAGTATGGCATTGTACTACTAGGTCGCGCGTTTTCATGCGGTCGATCTCGTTGTAGTGGAGCAGCAGATACTGCGCCAGCTCCCAATTGGCTTCGTCGAGATCACTTCTGTGTTCGGCGTTGATGAGCTTCTGTTTGACCGAAAAGGATTTGCTGTCGTTATGCATCAGTCCGCCTCGTCGCCCCACGCGATCAACTGGCGCACCAGAGGCAGCGCGCTGCGTCCCAAGTCGGTCAGCGCGTATTCGGCGAAAAGCGCCGGCTCGCTGAGCTTGTGGCAACTGATAAAACCTTCCTGCTCCAGTTGGCGCAGGTAGCCGGTCAGCGTCACGCGCGACACTGCCGCGCAAAGCCGCCGCAGCTCGCCGAAACGGAGCGGCCGCTCGCCCAGCAGATAGACGACGTAGAACTTCCAGCGATGGGAAAGCAGATCCCAGGTGCGGTTGAACGTGATCTTTTCGGCAAAATCTTCCGGAATCATGAAATTCGCCTCATCTTCATAGGAATTCGTCTGCTGCGCCGGCCGTCAGAAAGTGACGCTTCCGCAGCCGTTTTCCGACGGACCGCCGGCGCTTTCTAAAGCGGCACGGTACGGATCCTCTTCCCTGAACGGCGGCGAAACGAAAAGTTTTTCCGCCTCTTTCCCGCGGCAGTACATCAGAATTCTAACATAGGCAAGATTTTTATCCCAGATTGATCGCAGCTGACGAAATTTATAAAATAACAGCCAGTTCAGTCCTTCATAAGTTCAGCAAAATTGTCTTATGGGAAGGAATTTTTCATGAAAACGCCAGAAAGGGGTAATTCTCGTGAGCAATACTGTTGTCGAAATGACGGCTGTGGATCTGTCCAAGGCCATCCACGCCAGGGAAGTTTCCTGCCGCGAGGTGATGGCTTCCTACCTTGATCACATCGACAAGACCAATCCCCGCGTCAACGCCATCGTCACCTGCGTCGACGGCGAGGCGCTGCTGGAACAGGCCGGTGAAAAGGACGCCGAGCTGGCATCCGGCAGGGACAACGGCTGGATGCAAGGCTTCCCGCAGGCCGTGAAGGATCTGGTTCCCACCAAGGGCATCCGCACCACCAAGGGATCGCTGCTTCTCAAGGACTGGATCCCCGACGCCGACGGCGCTGTCGTCACCGCGATGAAGCGCGACGGCGCCATCATCATCGGCAAAACCAACACGCCCGAGTTCGGCTACGGTTCCCAGTCCTACAACGAAGTGTTCGGCGCCACCGGCAATCCTTACGACGAGAACTGCAGCAGCGGCGGCTCGTCCGGCGGCGCAGCCTGCGCCGTCGCTTTGAGGATGCAGGCCGTGGCGGACGGCAGCGACTTCATGGGCTCGCTGCGCAATCCCGCCGGCTGGTGCAACATCGTCAGCCTGCGCCCATCCATCGGCGCCGTCCCCTCCGGCGGCACCGAACTGTTCACCAACTCCATGGCCACAAACGGGCCCATGGGGCGCACCGTGGCCGACGTGGCCCTGCTGTTCGCCACCATGGCCGGCTACGACGCCAAGTTCCCGCTGACCCGCGAGGCCGATCCGCGCGTAAAAGCGCTGACGCCGGCGAACGTGCGCGAGGCGCTGAAAAAGGATCAGAAGGGCGTTCGCGTGGCTTGGATCGGCGACTGGGGCGGCGCGCTGCCCACCGAGCCCGGCGTCTTGGAAACTTGCCGCGCGGCTGTGGAACGCATGAAGGACTTCGGCGCGGCGGTCGAGGACATCGAGCCCTTTTACAATATGAACGAGTTCTGGGAGACCATCTGGCTGCCCATCCGCCATTACTGCGCGTCCTCGCTGAAGCCGTGGTACGACAAATGCCGTCAGGACCTGATGAAGCCGGAGAGCCGCTGGGAGTACGAGGGTTCGCTGACCATGAGCGCCCAGGAGGTGTACCGCGCCTTCGAGAAGCGCACCGAGTTCTATCACGCCATGCTCAAGGTTTACGACGATTACGACTACATCGTCTCGCCCACCGCCTGCTGCTTCCCTTTCGACAAGAACGTTCACTGGCCTGAGACGATCGACGGCACGCCGATGCGCACCTATCACAATTGGATGGAGATCGTCACGCCGTGGACCATGGGCGGCAACGCCGTCTGCACGGTGCCGGCCGGATTCGGCGGCGCGAATCGCCTTTCCATCGGCCTGCAGCTGGTCGCCGCGCCGCACCGGGAGTTCGAGGCGCTGCAGTTCGCTTCGGCCTACGAAGCGGTTACCGGCTTCGTCGAGAAATTCCCGCCGAAATTCTAGTTTTTTTTCGCAGAAAGCGTTCCGGAACCGTTCGGCTCGTCCCGCGCTCTCAAAATTTTCGTTCCCGCCCAAGGAGGAGCTCTTTTATGGAAGAATTGTTGAAGATCGGCAACGCGGCGCCTTTCTGGGGGTGCGCCGCCATCAGCGTCAGCATCGTCGCGTTGCTGGCGCTCCGCTACGTGAAGCTGGGCTACAAGTTCGCCGGCAGCGTCGGCCTCGACAGGGCCGCCTGTAACCGCGCCTTCAAGAGCGGCATGATCTCCGCCACGGGCCCCGCTATCGCCCAGGTCATCGTCATTCTGGCCATGATTTCGGTCGTTGGCGGCCCCATCTCCTGGATCCGCCTGTCCATGATCGGCTCGGCCGCCACCGAGCTGACCGCTGCCCGCACCGGCGCCGCAGCCTGCGGCGTGGAACTGGGCGGCGCCGGCTACGGCCTGAATCAGATGGCCGTTTCCTGGTTCACGATGAGCGTGAACGGCTGCGGCTGGCTGCTGATGGTGTGGCTGTTCACCCACAGGATGGACAAAGTCAGCGACAAGATCGGCGGCACCGACAAGGCATGGCGCGCCATTCTTACCGCCACGGCGAGCATCGGCCTTTACAGTCACATGACCAGCCCTTATCTGGTCACGTTCAGCGGCCGCACCGTCGCCGCGATCATCGGCGCTGTCTCCATGTTCGTGCTGATTCAGCTCGGCAAAAAACATCCCTGGATCAAGGACTATTCGCTGGGCTTCGCCATCATCGCCGGCCTGATCTGCGGTTACTTCTTTATGTGAGGAGGCCGTTCACATGGATTTCAGAACGGAATGGAACAAATCGGTCGTTCGCGTCGGCCGCGTCACCATGCTCCTGGCAATCTGCTGCAGCTTCCTGCCCAATATCGTCCTCTCGCTGGCCTACGGCGCCGCGCCGAGCATCGGCGACCTGCTGGCCGGCTGGGGACAGATCGCCGCGGCCTATGGCGCGTTCTACGTCATCGAGCCGATCACTTACTACACCGTGCTTGGCACGGCCGGTTCCTACATGGGGATCCTCGCCGGTTCCATGGGACAGATGCGCGTCCCCGCCGCCGCCACCGCGCTTGACGTTACCAACAACGAGGCCGGTTCCGACAAGGGCGAGATCATCTCCACGATGGGCATCGCCGGTTCGATCGTCACCAACATCACGATCCTGACGATCTTCGTCGTCTTCGGCTACCAGATCCTGGGCGTCCTGCCTCAGACCGTCAAGAACGCGATCTCCAACCTGATTCTGCCGGCGCTGTTCGGCGCCGTGCTGATGCAGTTCGTGGTCAAGAAGCCCCGCATCGCCCTGTACGCGCTGCCGCTGGTGCTGCTGGTGCGCAAGTTCGTTCCGCTGCCCAGCTGGGGGTACATCCTCATCGCCGTGTTCGGCAACATGGTCATCTCCAAGTTCGCCTACAAGACCAAGTTCGTCAAGTAGGACCCGCGCCCCGATTCTGTGCGGCCGGCTGCGGAACTGCCTGTCGCCGCCGGCGCCGTTTCGTCAATTGATTCGTCTGGGGGGATCTTTATTGAGAAGAAAAGACCGCGAAGTGACGTCAGAAGCATGGATCCGCAAGGTCCTCGAAGAAGCCGAGATCCTTCATCTGGCGCTGATCGACCCGGCGGGGAAACCCTACTCGGTGCCGGTTCATTACGGCCTGGGCGACAACTGCCTTTACATCCACGGCGCCATGCAGGGGCGCACGGCGGAAACGATGCGGACGCACCCCGACGTGGCTTTTCACGTCGTCGCCGGCTACGAGCTGGTTCCCAGCCCCGTCAAGGCCGGCTATAAATGGGGCATCTACCGCAGCGTCATGGGCGAGGGAAAGGTGCGCGTCGTCACCGACTTGGGTGAAAAGCGCCGCGCCATCGACCTGCTCCACGCCCATTACGGTGACGTCAGGGAGAACTACTCCGTCGCCGACGCCAAACTGGAGAAAGTGGTCAACGTGCTGGCGATCGAGATCACGTCGCTGACGGGCAAGACCAAGGGTTATCCCAATCCCGACAATCCGCACGCCGTCGTCGTCAGGGAGGAATGAAGGGCGCGCGTCCGCGGGAATGAGATCTCTTTGCGCGGCGCTCCGAAAGGAGTTTTTCTCGGTCTGCTGCGGCTGCGTAAAAATTTTCGCCGGTATCTTCCATTGGAGCTGAATAAAGAGAATCATGAGAAAGAATCTCTCGCCGAAAGAGCTGCTGATCATGGGCGGCGGCCTGTTTTCCATGCATTTTGGGGCCATTTGCCTGCTCTATCCCGTCACCTGGGGGAACGACGCCGGTTCGGCCGTGTGGAGCGCATACCTGGGGATTTTCCTCTCCGGGATCGTCCTGCCCTTTTTGGGCTATGTGGCGCTGGTCAAAGGGCGCGGCAATTTCCTCGACATCGCGCGCCGCGCTTCGCCGGTGTTCGGGCTGTTCTTCGTCGCCGCGACGATCCTCGTGCTGGGGCCGTTCTTCGTTGTCCCCCGCGTCACTGCCGCGCTGTGGGCGGCCGTCCTGCAGCTGACGGGCTGGCGCCCCGTGGGAAAAACCGCTATCTTGCTGTTCAACGGCGCGTTCTACGCGGTGATCTACGTCTTCGTGGCCAGCAGCGGTAAAGTGGTCGAGCGCATCGGCCGCATTCTCTTCCCCGTGCTGATGGCGATCGTCGTCAGCGTCATCGTTCAAAGTATCGTTGCGCCGCTCTCGCCGTCGTGGGTCAAACCGAGTTTTGACGAAAATCCCGTCGTTCATGGGTTCCTTGCCGGCTATGCCGCCGGCGACCTGCAGTGCGCGCTCCTGTACGGGCTGGTGGTCGTCCGCGGCATCCATGACGCCGGCATCGCCGGCGAGGACGTCAACAGAAATTTGATCAAGATCGGCGTCATCGGTCTGGGACTGTTGGCGCTGGCGCACCTCGGCCACATGATCGCCGGCGCCAACATCGGCGGTACGATTCGTCTCAACCTTGCGGCCCTGTACGTGCAGATGGTCGTCGAACTGTGGGGGCCGGCGGGCGGCAGGGTCTTCCTGGTGGCGCTGGCCACGGCCTCGCTGACGGCCACGATCGGCATCACTTCGTCCACGGCCGGCATCTGGGAGAAAATTCTCGGCGGACGCGCGTCCTACCGCCAAATCTGTGCCGCCTCGTGCGTGATCAGCGGCCTGGTGTCTTCGACCGGTATCGACGCGATCGTCACCGTCGTCGGCCCTGTCCTCGACGCCTGTTATCCCGGCGCTATCGTCATCACGTTCTTTTACTGCTTCTGCCGGCACAACAACAGCCGCCGTAACCTCTTTGCGCTCAAGTGCGCCATGATCGCGGCCGCCGTCATGGGCGGCGCGGCGCTGCTGAACGTTTACGCCGGCCTGTTCCATCTCGACCTGCCTCGCTTTGCCAGTTTTTACGCCGCGCTGCCGCTGTCGGCCAGTTCGCTGGCGTGGATTCCCGCCTCGATCGCAGCCTACGCCGTCGCCTGGCTCGGCGCGGCTCACCGCAGCGGCGAGGTGAACGTCGACGGGCTGGAGATCGAGTGAAGCGTCTAAAAAAACGAGTCTGTCTCCGCCGCCGCGAGGGGGCGAGACAGACTCGTTTTTTTATGGACCGGTCATTTTTGCGCGCGGCGAATCACGGCGCCGACGGTCTGTGAGTACTCTTCGAAAACGGCCCGAGCGATCTGAATAAAGCCTTGCAGATAGCGGGGACGGAAGCTCTCCAGGCGGTAGGCCAGCTCGGTGTTTTTCTGCGGCAGTTCGGCGCGGACGGGCACGGCGTAAAGCTCGCCGGCGACGTCGGGGCGTCTCAAGGCGTCGTAGAGGATCATTTCGTAGACGAGGCCGATGCCGTGTTCCTGACGGCACAGGTTCAGCGCCAGATCGTGCCGGCTCGTCTCGAAAATGATGTTGGGATGGATGTCCTGCTTCTCGAAAAAGCGTTCCAGCGTGTAGCGCAGTCCGTTGCTGTGAGTGAACGTGATCAGCGGCATGCTGTCGATCTTCGTCAGATCGAAGCCGTGCGGATCGAGCAGCGCTTCGTGCCAGGCCGGCGGGGCTTTCGCCAGGAAGCGGCGGCTGAAGACGCAGAAGATGCGGTCCCGCATGAAGGTCAGCACCTGCATGTTGCTGTGCCGCGGCACGTTGACGCCGATATAGAGATCGATCTTTCCGTCCCGAAGCAGCTCGTCCAGTTCCGCGGTTGAAGCTTCCACGGTGGTGACGACGATGTTGGGAAATTGCCTGTGATACACGTCCCAGATGCGCGGCATGAACACGGCGCCGCGCGTGCCCGTCACGCCGACGCGCAGCGACCCCGTGCTGGCGCGCGAGGTGTCCGCCAGGGCAGCGACAAGCTGCTGCTCGGTGTGCAGGACTTTGCGCACGTACTCGACCATGCTGCGCCCCGCCGGCGTCAGGATCAGCCGCGGCTTGCGCTCGAAGAACGCGACGCCGTACTGGCGTTCCAATTTCTGGATGCTGGAGCTGAGCGACTGCTGCGTGATGTAGAGCCGCTCGGCTGCTTTGCGGAAATTCATCTCCTCGGCGGCGACCAGAAAATATTTCAAACTTCGCAAAGGCATCTCCCTTCCCTCCTTCTGACAGTCAAAAGCTGTGAGCCTCTCCCGCTTTTTTCTGTTTGATAAAAAAGTCGGAACCGTTTATCGTGATAAGCAAGATAAAAAGCATTTTCCTCAACAGTCCGGCCGGTTAATTTCCCGGCAATTTCAAAGGAGCGATTTTCATGAGCACAATCGGCAATCGGATCTTCAGCGAAGTCAGACGCCCGGGGCGCGATCTCGTCGAAGCCTTCAAGGGTATTCCTTCCAGCAATATCAACGACGAAATGAACCGCCTCTTTTGCATGCACGACTCCATGCGCCTCGTCAATCCCGATCACGCCGTGCAGCTGCTCGGTACGGCCGTCACGGTCAAGGTCCCCTCGGGCGACAACCTGTTCTTTCATCAGGCGCTCGACATGGCGCTCCCCGGCGACATTATCGTCGTGGACGGCGGTCACTGCAACAACCGTTCGCTGGCCGGAGAGATCATGCTCAAATTCGCCCAGTACAAGGGTCTTGCCGGCGTCGTCGTCGACGGCTGCCTGCGCGATCTCGACGCGCTGCGCGGGTTGTCCATGCCGGTCTACTGCGCCGGCATCACGCCGCAGGGGCCTTTCAAGAACGGCCCGGGCGAGATCAACGCGCCGATCGCCTGCGGCGGGCAGGTCGTATTCCCCGGCGACATCCTGGTCGGCGACATGGACGGCATCGTCGTGATCCACAAAGAGGACGCCGCGGAAATGGCGGCTGCCGCGCAGAAGAAAAAAGCTTCGGAGGACAAGACGTTCGCGCTGATGGACGGCGACTGGAAAGCGTACGCCGAAAAGCACGCCGCCACCACCAAAAAGCGCATGGAAGGCCATACTCCTGAAATTCTCGGCAGCTTCGCCGACAAATACGGCCTGTAAAGCGTCCGCTCCCGAAAGAAGCGCGATGTTATGAGTAAGGTCGTCATCGCCGGCAGAGTGCCGGATGCGGGCAGAAAAATCCTGTACGAACGCTGCGCCGGCCGCTACGACGTGGCAGAAGTCCTGAGCGGCGAGGATCTGGCGAGGCATCTGGACGGTACCTATTATATCCTGCGCGGCTTCCCGATGGGAGCGTCGGAAATCGAAAAACTCGGCGGCGACGCCCGACTGATCCACCGCTGGGGAGTCGGTTTCGACGCGGTCGATATCGAGGCGGCGGGGAAAAAAGGCATCACCGTCTCGATCTGCGCCGGCGTCAACTCGCAGCCCGTCGCCGAGCTGACCGTCATGCTGATGCTCGCCTCGCTGCGCCATCTGCCCGAGCTGATGAGCCGCGCTAAAGCGGGGCGCAAGGACAAGGAAGACATCATCGCGCGCTCGTGGCTGATCAGCGGCAAACGCGTCGGCCTCGTCGGCCTTGGCAGCATCGGCCGGCGTGTGGCCGCAGCCGTCGGCGGCATGGGCGCGGAAGTGACCTATTACGACCCTTGCCGCGCCGCGCCGGAGACCGAAAAGGAACTGGGCGTCGAATTTCTGCCGCTCGACGAACTTCTGAAGAGCAGCGACATCGTCAGCCTGCACATGCCTCTGCTCGATTCGACCCGGCACCTGATCGACGCAGCCGCCCTCGCCAAAATGAAACCATCGGCCCTGCTGGTCAACACCGCCCGCGGCGGCATCGTCGACACCGAAGCGCTGCTGAAGGCGCTGGCGGAAAAACGCCTTTTCGGCGCCGCGCTCGACACGATCGAGAACGAGCCGCTCCCCGCCGATCATCCGGCCTTCAGACTCGACAACCTGATCATCACCCCCCACGCCGGCGGCAACACGGAAGACAACAACCGCAACATGGCAGTCTACATCATGGACAACATCGACGCCATGGAAAGCGGCCGCGGACCGAACCCGCGCAGCGTCGTCAACCGGCAGTTCCTTGGCAGGCAGCGGATTTCCGATCCGCTCTGAAATGTTCACACCGCACCGGATCCTCAAAATTTTTTAGGAGGCGAATCATGATGAAAAAAAGTTCACGCATCGCAGGTATTGTGACGGCGCTGACCGTTCTGTTCTGCAGCGCCGCCGCGGCGGAAAACGGCTGGCCGACTAAACCGATCACGCTGGTATGCGGGTACAGCGCCGGCGGCAGTTCTGATCTCGGCTGCCGCTATCTGGCGGCGGCGCTTGAAAAGCAGCTGGGCGTGCCCGTCGTCGTCGAAAACCGTCCCGGCAGCGGCAGCTGGGTGGCGTGGAACCGTTTTCTCCACAACACGCCCGCCGACGGCAACACGTTCGCCCTCGTCAACCTGAGCGCCGTGTTCGGGCACTACGACGACAAGACGCCCCGCAAAGAGACCATCGACGACTTTGAGCTTCTTGCCAACCAGGCCATCGACTATCAGGTCATCGCCATCCGCCCCGACGAAAAGCGTTTCACGGATTATAAAAGCCTGCTCGAATACGCCAAGAGCAACGAACTCCTGACGGCAGCTTCCAGCACCGGCATCACCAGCGGCGAAGCGAGCGTGGCCCGCATGCTCGAAAAATTCCACGGCGCCAAAGTCAGCGTCGTGCCTGTCGGCGGAGCCGGCGACGCGAACACCATGTTCATCTCCGGCAACATCGATTTCCTGATCGGCAATGTCGGCGACGTCACGCTCAATCCAGAAAACTACAAGGTCATCGTCCTCTTTGCCAACGAGCGCGACGAGCAGCTGCCCGACGTGCCTACCGAAAAGGAACTGGGGCTGGGCGATTACGTCTCCTTCTCCGCGCGCGGCTACGCCTACATGAAGGGCGTCGATCCCGAGATCGTCGCGAAGATGACCCAGGCCGTCAGCGCCGCTATTCAAGACCCCGAGTGTCTCGAGAACATGCGCAAGATGGGCGTCAACGTCGAGCTCTATTCCGGCGACGCTTACAAGAAGCTGCTGAACGATCAGCTCGAGTGGAGATGCAGGATTTGGGACGTGAAGCGTTAATCCCGGTCTGATGAATTTTTTCGCGCCGCTGCCTTTTGCCGGTCAGCGGCGCTTTGAGTAAAACAAGGGGAGGTTTCTCATGAAACGACATCAGGACGTGATCATTGGCATCGTCATCCTGCTGTTCTGCGCCTTTTTCACGTGTTGTGCCCTGAGGATGGACATGGGACCGGCTCTGATGCCGCTCATTCTGCTCGCCTTTATGGCGGTATTGGGCCTCATCATCTTAGCCGACGGCATTCGAAAAACGCGCCGAGCAACGGCGGAGAACCCCGTCAGGCCTTTCGTGACCTGCGCTACGTTGAAAACGCCGCTGACCATGTTCGCTTTGATCGTTGTCTATGTTCTGCTGTTCCTCGCCGTTGGTTACTATGCCGCAACGATACTCTTTCTGATGGCGGCGATGCGTTTTCTCAAGCAGAAGAGTTGGCTGTTCATCGCGGTCACCACCGCCGGATTCGTGGCCTTCGCTTATTTCTTCCTCGTTCGTCAGCTGAACGTCTCCATCGACGAATTGGGCTGGCTCGGCAACTGGCTGCGGATGCGCGGCGGATTTTAGGAGGCGATCTCATGGAACTGGTAAGACAGGTCCTCGGTATGACCTTCGAGTGGGGGGCGCTGACGGGGCTGATCGTCGGCACCGTCGGCGGCATCGTCATCGGCGCTCTGCCCGGCTTCAGCGCATCCATGGGCGTGGCGCTGCTGATTCCCATCACCTACGGAATGTCGCCCGTCGCCGGGCTGATCATGCTGACGGCCGTCTATACGTCGGCCATTTACGGCGGCTCGATCACCGCCACGCTGTGCCACACGCCCGGCACGCCGGCTTCCGCCGCGACGGCGATCGATGGATACAAGCTGACCCAGCAGGGACGCGGCATGGAAGCCGTCGGCGTCTGCACGGTCGCTTCCATGATCGGCGGCGTCGTCGGCGCGCTGGCGCTGTTGTTCCTTTCGCCGCCGTTGGGGAAATTCTCCCTGCAATTTTCGGCGCTTGAGTACTGCATGCTGGCCATCTTCGGCGTCACGATCATCGCCTCCCTGGCTGGAGAATCGCTGTACAAGGGGCTGTTTTCGGGCATTCTCGGCCTGTTCCTCGGCACCGTCGGTCTGGATGCCATCACCGGCACGCCGCGTTTCACCTTCGGTTCCATCCAGCTCGAAGACGGCATCCAGTTCGTTCCCGCGCTGATCGGCATGTTCTCGATCTCGCAGGTCATGATCATCGCCGACGATGTCTTCAAGGGCAAGCATGCCATCGTCGACGAAAAGAGCATGACGGGGCGTATCCTGCCGCCCTGGAGCGAGTTCAAAGGGCTGATTCCGACCATCGCCCGTTCATCCGTCATCGGCACGATCATCGGTATCATTCCGACGGCCGGCGCCGGCGTTTCTTCATGGGTCTGTTACAGCCTCGGCAAAAAATTCTCCAAACATCCCGATAAATTCGGCAACGGCTCTCTCGAAGGGGTGGCCTCGTCCGAAGCCGGCAATAACGCCGCCACCGGCGGCGCGCTCGTTCCCCTGATCACGCTGGCTCTGCCCGGCAGCGCGGTGGCGGCCATCCTTCTCGGCGGCATGCTCATGCACGGACTCGTCCCGGGAGCTTCCATGTTCACCGAAAAGGCTCCCGTTACCTACACGATCATATTCGGTTATCTGCTTTCCAACGTTCTCATGGGGCTCATCGGTCTGGCTGTCGCCAAATACGTGGCCCGGGTCAGCACCATCCCGATGGGCGTGCTCGGTCCGCTTGTCGTCGCGCTCTCCGCCATCGGCACCTACGCGATCCGCAACAACATGTTCGACGTGTTCGTGATGCTTGCTTTCGGTCTGCTGGGGTATTTGCTGCGGCGGACGGGCTTCGCCACCGCGCCCCTCGTGCTGGGCATGGTGCTGGGCGAAATCGTCGAGAGCAATTGGCGCCGCGCGCTGATCATGTCCCGCGGCAATATGTTCAAATATTTCCTGAGCCGTCCTATCAGCCTTGCGCTGCTGGTCCTCATCGCGCTCTCCATGTTCACGCCGGTCCTGATGAATTACGTGAATAAAAAGTCGCGAGTTCAGGAAAAATCTGCCTGACCCCGTTGCGCATCCAAAAAAATTTCTGCCCGACCGTTGCGGCCGGGCAGAAATTTTTTGTGTCGAAGCTTGCAGACCAGTTTGCAGACGCCGAATCGAATCAGCTGTTGGCCGTGCTTGCCAGCCCGACGATCGCGCCGGTCCAGCGGCGCATTTCCGCCATGCCGCGGCCGCGGACGCGCACGGTGCGGCCGCCGAGGCGTTCGAGTGCGGGGATCTGAGTGGCCGCGTCGCACTGGGCCGTGGTGTGGAAAGTGACGCGCAGGTCGTAGCTGCCGTCGCCGATGTCGAAAAGCGGGATTTGGCGCGCTTTCAGGCGCTCGACGGCTTCCTTCGCCTTCGCCTTGATATAGCCGTAGGAGTCCTCCGGCGACAGGCAGTCCGCCGCCAGACGGCCCTTGGCGATTTTCACCCGCGCGTAGACGGGGGCCGCGCCGAGCTGCGCGCGGACTTCGCGCTCCAATGCGTCGTCGCCCTCGACCAGCGCCACCGGCAGACCGAAGGAGGAGGCGACGGCGGCGTTCAGCCCCAGTTCGCCCATCTCCACGCCGTTCAGTTCGATCGAATAGACCGTTCCGCCGGAGATGGTGTGGTCGAGCACGGCGACGGGGGTCCCGGCCATGGCGTGGTAGCCGATGAAGAAGACGCCGTCGCTTCCCGAGCAGCCTTCCATCATGCCCAGGGGCTTGGGCGTGCCGCTGAGCAGGCGCACGCGGCTGCCGAGGCCGTCGATGTCGACGTTGATCTTGCGCCCGTGCGCGTCGTTGACCAGCACTTCGTCGGCGCCGGCTTCCAGCGCGCCTTCGGCGGCGGCGCGCACGTCGTGCAGTTCCATCTTGCAGCCGAAAGCGTATTCGGGACGTCCGTTCATGGTCTGATGAACGTCGGTCACGCCGGTGCAGCCTTCCATATCGGCGCTGATGTAAATTTTCATGGGGCGATCAGATTCCTTTCACGGGATTTTTGTTCGTCACGAGGGGCGCGGCGGCGACAACAAAGGGACTGAGGGCGGAAAAGGCCGGCCTCAGTCCCGCTTTCGCGCCTGGATCCGCGCGCTTCCGTTTTTTGCGAGCCGTTTATTCCACGTAGGTCAAGTGATTCACCATGACGAAGTTGATCGGATAAATGTCGAGGTTCTTCACTTCCCTGCGGACGGCGTACAGGTTCTTGATGGAATAGATCGGGATGCGGGGCTGATCGGCGACCAGCTGTTCTTCGATCTTTTCGTAAGCGGCCTTGCGCAGGGCGTTGTCGGATTCGCGCATGCCGTCTTTGATGCCCTGATCGACGATCTCGTTGCGATAGAAGCTCTGGTTCTGTCCCGTCGGAGGCACCAGCCAGGAAGCCAGCAGCGGACGGTACACCCAGTCGGCGTCGCCGGTGGAGGGGCTCCAGCCCATCATGAAGATCTGCGCCTTGTTTTTCTCTTCGGGCAATTCGATGCGGGAGTTCAACGTCACCCAGTCCATGGCCTGGAGCTTGATCTCCATGCCCACGGCACGGGCGAAACCGATGTAAGCCTCGGGGATGATGGCGCTTTTGCTGGAGGTCCACAGTTCGACGCTCAGGCGCTTGCCCTCGGCGTTCGTGCGGATGCCGTCTTCGCCGATCTTGTCCCAGCCGGCTTCCGAGAGCAGCTTTTTGGACAGTTCGGGATCGTAGGCGATCATGTTGTTCTGGCCGGCAGCGCAGTTGATCATCGGGGAGATGATGCTGTAAGCGGGAACGGCGTTGCCGTGCAGGATCTTGTCGCAGATGCCCTGGCGGTCGACGCTGTGGCTCAGGCCCCGGCGCACGCGCACGTCGCCGAGGATCGCGTCGCTGGTGTTGACGACGAGCGTGTAAACGGTGATGTTGGGGAAGATGCGCATCTCCACGTCGTCGCGGGTTTTCAGCCGCTCCACGTCGTTGGTATCGACGGCCTGGGCCACGTGGGCCTCGCCGGTCTCGACGAGCATGGCGCGCGTCGAAGCCTCGGGCGCGAACTTGTAGATCAGGCCGCTCAGCTTGGGCTTGCCCTGCCAGTAATCCTCGAACGCGGACATCTTCACGTAGTCGCCGGGTTCCCACTCCTCGAACTTGAAGGGGCCGGTGCCGGAGGGCTGGCGCTTGATCCTGGCGTTTTTGGCGGGATCCTTGACGTAGCTGGGGTCGAGGATCAGGCCGGCGGTGTGGGCCAGATTGTTGAGGAAGGGGCCGAAGGGCTGCTTGAGGTCGAACGCCACGGTGTATTCGTCGACGACGCGCACTTCCTTGATGATGGGCTGGTAGAGGGACGTTCTCTTGTAGCGCCCGTTCAGGATGCGGTCGAAGTTGACTTTGACCGCATCGGCGTTGAAGGGCGCGCCGCTGTGGAAGATGACGCCTTCGCGGAGTTTGAACGTCCAGGTCAGCCGGTCTTCGGAAATTTCCCAACTCTTGGCCAGCTTGGGCACGACGTCCAGCGACATATTGAAATCGACGAGCCCTTCGTAGATCTTGCGGTTCAGGTCTTCGGACGGCGTGTCGGTGATGTCCTGCGGGTCGAGGGAAATGATTTCCGCCGACTTGACGATCGTCAGGACGTCCTTGTCCAGAGCCAGAACCGGTCCGGCGGCGAGCAGAGCCGCCCCCGCGAGCGCGAGCAGCGCGGTACGGTAAAACTTCATACGGCATTCCTCCTTAAAAAATTCATCCCTTGCGGGGATTCCCTTCCGCCGCAAAAACGGCGGAAAACATCGAAACGGCTCGCTAAACCTGATGGCACGCGAGCCAGTGTCCGGCGTTCACTTCTCTCCATTGCGGCCGCACCCGGCGGCATTCGTCGGTCGCCTGCGGACAGCGCGTGTTGAAGCGGCATCCGGCCGGCGGGTCGATCGGGCTGGGGATGTCTCCTTTGATGATCTTGTCGGAAATGTCCTCGCCGGTGACGTAGGGTTTGGGAATGCTGCGCAGCAGCGCCTGCGTGTACGGATGCAGCGGGTTGCGGAACATTTCCTGCCGGTCGCAGAATTCCATCAGGCTGCCGAGATACATCACGGCGATGCGGTGGCTGATGTGACGGATCACCGAGAGATTGTGGCTGATGAACAGATACGAAAGATGTCTCTTCTTCTGTATATCCTTGAACAGGTTGAGGATCTGCGCCTGCACGGAGACGTCGAGCGCCGAAGTCGGCTCGTCGAGGACGATGAACTTGGGAGACGAGATCAGCGCCCGGGCGATGGCGATGCGCTGGCGCTGGCCGCCGGAGAATTCGTGCGGATAGCGCGTCATGTGCTCGACCTTGAGCCCCACTTCCTGCATGCCGTTCAGAACCAGATCGCGCACTTCGTCTTTTTTCAGCTCGGGACGCTGCACTTTCAGCACGCGGCCGATGATGTCGCCGACGATCATGCGCGGGTTCAGCGAAGCGAAGGGATTTTGGAAGACCATCTGCGCCCGGCTGCGGAACTCGCGTTCTTCCCGCGGCGAAAGGCCAAGGATCGACCGTCCCCGGTACAGGATCTCGCCCGACGTCGGCGCAAGCAAACGCAGCAGCATGTTGCCCACGGTGGATTTGCCGCTGCCCGACTCGCCGACCAGTCCCAGCGTCTCGCCCTCGGGAATGGAGAAGGAAACGCCGTCCACGGCCTTGACGTGTCCTGCGACCGAATGGAAGAGCACGCCCTTCAGAATCGGGAAGTACATGTGAAGATCTTTGACTTCAACGATATTCATAGCAGGCCACCTCATGTCCTTCCTCCGCTTCCACGGCCGCCGGCCGCGCCAGAGCGCAGCGCTTCGTCGCGAGCGAGCAGCGGGCGCGGAACTTGCAGCCTTCCGGCAGATGCAGCAGATTGGGCAGCGCGCCGGGAATGACTTCCAGATATTCCTGCGCCTGATCGAGACGGGGAATAGCTCCCAGCAATCCCTGCGTGTAAGGGTGAAGCGGATGTTCGAAGATCTGGCGGACCGTGCCGTATTCGATGATGCTGCCGGCGTACATGACGGCTACCTTCTGCGCCATCGTGGCGATCACGCCGAGGTCGTGGGAGATCAGCATGATGCTGCTGCCGAAATCCTTCTGCAAATCTTTTATCAGCGACAGGATCTGAGCCTGAATGGAGACGTCGAGCGCCGTCGTCGGCTCGTCCGCGATCAGCATCCGAGGGTTGCACGACAGCGCCATGGCGATCATGACGCGCTGTTTCATGCCGCCCGAAAACTGGTGCGGATAGCGCTTCATCGACTTTTCGGGATCGGGGATATTGACTTTTTTGAATATCTCCGCCGCGCGAGCGTGGATCTGCGCCGCGCTCATATCGGGATTGTGGACGCGGATCGCCTCTTCCACCTGACGCCCTACCGTGAAGACGGGGTTCAGCGAGCTCATCGGATCCTGAAAGATCATGGCGATATCCTTGCCGCGGATCTGGCGCATCCGTTCCGGCGTCGCCTGCGCGAGGTCCTCGCCCTCGAACAGGATTTTGCCGCCGATGATCTTTCCCGGCGGCGACGGGATCAAACGCATGATGCAGGCCGAGGTCACCGACTTGCCGCAGCCCGTCTCGCCGACGAGGCCGAGGATCTCGCCGCGGCCGACGCTGAAACTGACGTTTTCCAGCGCCTTGACGATCCCTTCTTCCGTGTAGAACCACGCGTTCAGATTTTCGACGCGAAGCAGAGTTTTATCGTCAGTCATGGCGGATTACTCCTTCAAACGGGGATTCAACGCGTCCTGAAGCCCGTCTCCGAAGAAGTTGAAGCCGAGGACGACGATCATGATCGTCACGCCGGGAATGATCGCGACGTGAGGGGCGGAACGCAGGTACACCCGGGCGGCGGAAAGCATCGTTCCCCATTCGGGGGACGGCGGCTGTACCCCCAGCCCGAGAAAGCCCAGCCCTGCGGCCGTCAGCAGCACCGTCGCCATGCGCATCGTCGTCTGCACGATGATCGGCGAGATGGCGTTGGGCAGGACGTAGCGGAACAGGATCGACAGATCGTTCTCGCCGATCGCCCGCGCCGCCGTCACGTAATCGTTTTTCTTGACGCTGATCACCGCGCCGCGCGCTACGCGCGAAAATCCCGGCACCGAGTTGATGCCGATGGCGACGATCAGATTCGTCAGACTCGGCCCGAGGATGGCGACGATCGCCAGTGCCAGCAGAATGCCCGGAAAAGCCATCATGACGTCCATCAGGCGCATGACGATCTCGTCGACCTTGCCGCCGAAGTAGCCGCTGGCCGAACCGAGGAACGTCCCCACCGCCAGCGAAATCATCACCGCCCAGAACTGGATCACCAGCGAGACGCGGGCGCCGTAAAGCAGACGGCTGAGGATGTCGCGCCCGAACTCGTCGCAGCCCAGCCAGTGGGCCATACAGGGACGGAGATAGGAAAGGTTCAGATCCTGAAAGTAAGGATCGTACGGAGCCAGCCACGGGCCGCAGAGAGCCAGAAACAGATACACGCCGACGATGACCAGCCCCGCGACCGCCGTCTTGCTCCGGCGCAGACGGCGCCATACCAGCGCCGCGTGAGTTTGCGTTCTTCCCCGACTATTCATAGCGGATCCTCGGATCGAGAAAAGCGTAGAGGATGTCGACCAGAAGATTGGCCCCTACGTAGATAAAAGCCACCACCAGCAGCGTCGCCTGCACCACGGGATAGTCGCGCCCCAGAATCGAATCGACCAGCAGGCGCCCCACCCCCGGCCAGGCGAAGACCGATTCGGTGAGAACGGCCCCCGTCAGCAGCGAGCCGATCTGCATGCCGATCACGGTCACCGTGGGGATCATGGCGTTGCGCAGCGCGTGCAGATACACGACGACGCGCTCCGTCAGCCCCTTGGCGCGGGCCGTTGTGACGTAATCCTGGCGCAGCACGTCCATCATCGTCGAACGGGTCATGCGCGCGATGATCCCCGCCGAGCCCGTGCCCAGCACGACGGAAGGAAGGACAATGTGCCGCACGCCGCCCATGCCCGCGGCCGGCAGCCAGCCCAGCTCGACGGCGAACAGCATGACCAGCATGATCGCCAGCCAGAAGGCCGGCATCGAAACGCCGATCAGCGCCAGCGACGTGGAAAGATAATCGATCCACGAATACCGCCGCACCGCCGAGAGAATTCCCGCCAGCACCCCCAGAGCGACCGCGAGCAGCATCGCCGCCCCGGCGAGAACCGCCGTGTTCTTCAGCCGCGATGCGATCAGGCCGATCGCGGGAACCTCATATTTCATCGATTCAAGCGAACCGTCGAAAACTCCCTTGACAAACCGTACATACTGAACGGGCAGAGGATCGTCCAAACCGAATCGGTCACGGATCAGCTGCACGTCCTCGATCGTCGCGTCGGGACCGGCAAGCAGCAGTGCCGGATCGCCCGGAGTCAGGTGCATAATGAGAAACGCGACAATGGAGACGCCGATCATGACGGGGACGGACATCACAAGCCTGCGAAGAATATACTTCCCCATGGTGTTTCACTTTCCCCTTTCGTAAAGATTGGATCGCCGCGTGGTCCTTCCCCATCATCTCCTCGTCCGCTTTCATTGAAAAACGCTTTTGTACGGCGTCTTTTCCTGAATGATTTTATATTTCTTAGATCAAAGTATAGAGACTGTCATAATTTTTTTCAAGCATATCTTCAAAGCGGTCTTGAAAAATCGTATACATTTTTTCTGTCCCAAAAACGTCGCGCCGCACGCGGAAAAAACTATTTTTCGCTCCATTCCAGGTCCAGCAGCATCCGCTCGAAGCTCTTCATGGCCGAAGTGAAATAGGCGCCGCGGCTGCTGCTGAGGAAGGCGTCGCGTTCCGCATAGCGGCTGTCGAGCTTGTAAAAATACAGCGCCTCGCAATCGGGCCTCTGCACGAGCCGGTTGCTCAGGATCGTCGCGCCCAGTCCGAGGCGGGCGAAGTTGAAGGATTCAGCCGACTGTTCCACCTCGAGAACTATCGGCGGATCGACGCCGCGTTCGCGGAAGAGGATGTCGGTGTATTGGCGAAGGTAATTCTGATTGCTGAGAAGGAGAAACGGCACCCCGGTGAAAGAGTCCAGACGCACCGATCGCGCCGCGGGAACGGAGAAGACCGCGTCGCCCAGTTCGTCCGGCGCAAGCCGTTTGCCATAAAGCGTTTCATTGACGCCGAACGATTTCGGTACGGCGAGGATCAGGCACTCGCGATAGCACACTTTCTGCTCGTACTTTTTGCCGTCGTAAGGACGGTTGGTGATCACGAAGTCCAGTTCGCCGGAATCGAGCAGATGCTTGGCCTGCATTGTATTCAAATTGCGGACCTGCAGCTCGATCTGCGGATACCGGCGGTGGAAATCCGCCAGACGTTCCGTCACGAAATAGGAGATGCCGAGATTGCTGCCGCCGACCGCCAGCCGGCCGCTTTGCAGCGTCCCTTCTTTCTCGACGAACTCGCGCAGCCGTCGTTCCAGTCCGCGCAGCTGTTCCAGCGCCTGGATGTATTCCACCCCGAACGGCGTCAGCGTCACGGGCACGGTCTGGCGGTTGAAGATGGGCAGTCCCAGTTCGGCTTCCGCCTTTTTGACGGTGATCGAGAGCGACGGCTGGGTGATGAACAGTTTGTCCGCCGCTTTGCTGAAGCTTCGTTCGCGGTAAACGGCATAGATATAGTCGGCGTACTGAAACATGACGCGGCCTCCTTATTCTGAGGTAATGTCCATTTATCATTTATTTTTATCTATGATGATATTCTAACATTTATATTGGATTATATCAGACAGCTGACATTTAATAGCAGTGCAAGAACAAATTTTCACGATCGAAAAGAGGCTGGCGCACAATGATCGATTTAAGAAGCGATACGCTTACGCTCCCGGACCGCCCCATGCTGGAGACGATCCTGTCGGCGCCGTTGGGCGACGACGGACGGCTGGACGCGGAAGGACGCGGCGAAGACGCAACGGTCAACAAACTGGAGGACATGGCGGCCTCTCTCACGGGCAAGGAGGCCGCTCTGTTCTGCGCCTCCGGCACGATGGGCAACCAGGCCGCCCTGCTAACCTGGTGCCGTCCCGGCGACACCGTGCTGGTCGACGAGCTGCAGCACCTCGACCGCAGCGAAAAAACCGCCTTCGAGCCGCGCTTCGGGCAGATGGAAAAAGCTTTTTACAAATTCGACGCCGACGGCATGCCCGACCCGGCCGACATGGAGCGAACGCTCAGGGAAAAACCCGTCAAGCTGATCTGCGTCGAGAACTCCCACAATTACACCGGCGGGACCTGTATCACGCCGGAACGCATGGCCGCCGTCCGCCGCCTGGCCGATAAATACGGCGTGCCGGTCCACATGGACGGCGCGCGCGTTTTCAACGCCGCCGCGTATCTCGGCGTTTCCGTGAAGGAACTGGCCCAATACGCCGACACGCTCATGTTCTGCGTCTCCAAAGGGCTGGGAGCGCCCGTGGGATCCCTTCTCTGCGGGCCGAAAGACTTCATCGGGAAAGCCAAGGACACCCGCAAGCTGCTCGGCGGCGCCATGCGTCAGGCCGGCGTTGTCGCCGCGCCCGCCATCTACGCGCTGGAGCACAATATAGAGCGTCTGAGGGAAGACAACGAAAACGCCGCGTACTGCGCTTCGCTGCTGACCGGGCTGAAAAAGACGCTCGTGCAGAAAAACGTGCAGACCAACATCATGATGCTCGACGTCAAAGACGCCGGCGTCACGCCTCGGGAATTCTGCGAGCGCGCCAGGGAAAAGGGGCTGCTGATCCGCCCCATCATCAACACCTCGGTGCGGCTCGTCTTTTACAAGGGCATCACGCGCCGCGACGCGGAACGGGCCGCGGCTATCATCCGCGAAATCGACGCGGCGCTTTGACCATATTCGAAAGGGGCACAACACAGTGATTATCGGCGGCAAGAAGATCTCTTTGACGACACAGGTTTTCGTGGCTATGATCCTCGGTTCCGTCGCCGGACTCGTGGGCGGCAAGACCATGGTCCAGCTCGGCTTCATCGGCGACATCTGGCTCAACTGCATCAAGATGATCGTGGTCCCCATGGTGCTCTGCACGATCGTGACCGGCATCACCTCGCAGGACAGCCTCGCCTCGCTGCGCCGCGTCAGCGCGCGCATCATCGCCTATTACGTGGTCACCACCGTGCTGGCCTGCGCGGTCGGCCTGGCCGTGGCGACGCTGCTCCAGCCCGGAAAGTTCGCTAACTTCGCCGGCATGGCCTCGCAGCAGATCAAGGGCGGCGTCGACATCACCTTCGCCGGCTTCCTCAAAGGACTGTTTTCCACCAACATGATCAAGACGTTCGCCGACGGCAACATCGTGCAGACGCTGGTCATCGCCATCCTGCTCGGCGTCGCCATCCTGCGCATCAAAGATCCCGAACGCAAGGCGACGATGAAAAAGTGCTTCGACGGCTTCAGCAGCATGGTCTTCTCGCTGATCGGCATGGTCATGGACGTGTCGCCCGTCGGCGTGTTCTTCCTCATGGGCAACTCCTTCGGCAAGTACGGCGCCGGCATTTTCACCTCCATGGCCGTGCTCGTAGGGACCTACTACGCCGCCTGCTTCGCCCACGTCGTTTTCGTGTACGGCGGCTTCCTCCTGACCTTCAAGCCTCACATGAACCCCTTCCGGTTCATCAAGGAGAGCGCCGACGTGTGGATCTACACCATCTCCACGTGCAGCTCCATCGCCACGATCCCCGTCAACATCAAGACCGCCGAGGAAAAATTCGGCATTCCGGAGCGCGTTTCCGGCTTCACCATCCCCCTCGGCTCGCAGATGAACTCCGACGGCTCCGTGCTGCTCTACGCCTGCGTCATCCTCTTCATCAGCCAGATGATCGGCCAGCCCATGTCGATGCCGCAGCTGCTGAACGCCGTGTTCATCTCCACCATCCTCTCCATGGGCGGCGCGGGGATCCCCGGCAGCGGCATCGTCAAGCTGATGGTCGTCGTCCAGTCCGTGGGACTGCCCATCGAAGTCGTCGGCATCATCGCCGCGTTCTACCGCCTCTTCGACATGGGCACCACGACGAACAACTGTCTCGGCGACCTCGTCGGTACCATTATCGTCGGCACAGCCGAAAAAAAGTACAACGCGGAGAAACAGAGAGCCTAGAAGATTTTCACATAGAAAACGTCGAGAGACAGAGAGAAAAAATCGCGGCCGGTCATCGAAGAGCGTTGGCTCAACGACGACCGGCCGCGATTTTTTGCATGAAATTTCCGGTGGCGGAGGGGAAGAGATTCGAACTCCCGGAGCTTGCGCTCAACAGTTTTCAAGACTGCCGCCTTAGACCGCTCGGCCACCCCTCCGCGAAGTGACAGCGGCATTATAGCACGCGCCCCGGCGATTGGCAAAACGTGGAACGGCCTGTTTCTACAGATACAGCGACAGCGCGCAGTAGGCGAGGAGCAGGGCCATGACGGCGTTTGCGGCGCGTTCGTGGCGGCGCAGGGCGCGGCTGAACACGGCGCCGAAAGCGGCCCAGCAGTTGACCGAGACGAAGGCCGTGCCCGCCAGTCCGAGTGCGAAAAGGCCCAGCGTCAGTACGGAGCGGGTATAGGGCAGCACAAAAGTCGACATAGTGGTGACGGCAAAAATAATTACTTTGACGTTAACGAGCTGGAGCAGCACGCCCGACAGAAAAGCGTTGTCGGCGGCGGACGTTTCTTCACCGCCGGATCGGCTGGTCAGCGTCTTCCAGGCCATCCAGAGGATGTATGCGGCGCCGAGAGCCAGCATGTAAGGCTGAGCGGCGGGGATATAATCCAGCAGCGTGGCGCTGAACAAAGCCGCCAGCAGCTGCACGGTGAAGAAGCCGCAGAAGATCCCCAGGCGGTAGCGCAGCGAGGCGCCGAAGCCGTAGCGGCCGGCGTTGGACATCGAGGAGATGTTGTTCGGCCCGGGCGTGAAGGTGGAGACAAGGACATAACTGAGAAAGGGGAACCAGTTCATGGAGATCGCTCCTTCGGAAAGGGGATAAAGGGAAAGGGCAGAGGCTTTTCAGCTTCCGCCCTTGAATTATATCCGTTTGCAGACGAAAATCACAGATCGATGCGCGCGCCGATCGAAACGATGTGGGCGTCGCAGCCGCGCGTGAAGGCGTCTTCGTGATTTTCGCCGGCGTTGTTGATGCGTTTGTCGCCGACGTCCATGTAGCCGTAGCCGAGCGAATACTCGACGTTTTTGACGCGGCAGCTGGCGCCGACGGTATAGGTGCGGCGCGTGCCGGTGGGCACCATGAAATCGGCGTCGTCGGGATCGCAGGAAGAGCAGTCGTCGTAGACGAAGCCGGCGCGGATCGTCCACTTGTCGTTGATCTTGTGCTCGACGCCGAACTGGTAGCGCCATCCGTTACGCCAGTTTTTTTCTTCATAATAAGGATAGTTCGAGATCCCCCCAAGATAAGGGCGATACGGCGGCGGCACGGCGACGTTGATGGTCAGGTCTTCATAGGAGCTCCACATGGTTTTGACGGCGTTGAACTCGACGCGCGTGCGGTCGCTGAACTTGTAGCCGACGCCGAAAGTATAGCTTTCGGGCAGATGGATCGATCCCTGCCCCCGCGTGGCGATCTGCCCCAGCCTGCTGTACAGGTTCACGTCGCCCTCGACCGTCTGCTTGACTTCGGAACGGTACAGCGCCGCCAGCGAGAGCCGGGGCGTCGCCTGCCAGCTCAGGCCGACGTTCCAGCCTGCGCTCCAGCTGTCTCCGTCGAGGTCGATCGGCGTCTCGCCGCCGAGGCGGGTCGACTTGTCAAGCTTCAGCCCGGCGTACATCAGTTCCGCGCCCACGGACATCGACAGGGACGGCGCGAGCTTCCAGGCCACGTTGGGGGCGAAGGAAACCGACAGGAACTCGATGCTGCGGTTGCTGAAACGGCCGTACCAGCCCGGATCGTAGGAGGCCTTCAGCCCGAAACGGGGATAAACGCCGACGCCGAACCAGGCGTTGGGCTGAATTTTACGCGCGTAAAAGAAGGCGGGCACGTAGGCCGGATTGTTCTTGTTGTGCTGCGTCTTGAAGACGTTATCGCCGCCGTCGAGAAAGTCGGCGGAGCCGCGCGGCGCGATGTAGGTGACGGCGCCGGAAAAGCTGCCCTTCTCGTCGAACTGCGTGATCGCCGCCGGATTGTAAGCGATCAGCGAAGCTTCGTCGCCGAACATCATCGCGCCGGCCATGCCCACGCCGCGGGCGCTCCACTCGTACACCGCAAAACCGTCCGCATAAGCGGGCGCCGCCAAAAGCGCCGCCGAAAGCGCCAGCGCAGCCGTTTTTCTCATACTCATACACTAACTCCTGCCCCTCGTCTCTTATGTCGTGCCCGCCGCGATCGCTTCGTCTCCGTCGGGATCGGCCAGCGAAAGGCCGATCCCGATCGAGGCCGCAACATCCCGGCGATCGTCCCGCGGCCTTTTGCGCGGGTCCTCTCTGGCGGCGTTTTCCCCCTGCACGCTTCAAAGTTGCCGCCGCCCGGTCCGATCGGGGAAACGACCCGTTCGAAAAAAGAAAAGCGGATCCGCTTTTGCACATGCGCATAATTTTATCTTTTCTTATCCTCGGCGACAAGCGCAAAAGAGAGGCATGGGCCCCGGATATCGCGTCGTTTTTTTATGAACTGTATCGCCGTTTATGAGAGGAAAAATCGTACTCGCCAAATTGAAGGCGCTGATCTTCGATCAGTTCCAGTCCGGCTCCTGCGTTTCGGGCGAAAAGGTCGGCCAGGCGTGGAACGCCGGCAAGGGATTCATGAAGAAATAACCGCCCTCCCGAACAACGTCAAGAGCCTGCGCCCGGATCGTCAGCAGCGATCCGGGCGCAGGCTCTTTTTTACTCAGCGCGGAGGGCTATTCCTTCGGCGCGCTTCCTGCGCGCCGAAGCAGGCCAAGGAGGCCGCCCAGAGGTTTTTTCGTTTCTTCGGCGGGGGAAAGCGGGGCATCCTTCGTCGCCTGGCGGCCCGCCTTTTCGGATTCGAGCTGCCGGGTCAGCGCGGCGATTTGGGCTTGGGCGGCGGCAAGCTCTTTGTCGGACTCGGCCGCGGCGGCTTTCGCGGCTTCGTCGGCCTTCGCGGCCGCGGCCTTTTCGGCTTCGATCCGTCCGTTCAGTTCGGCCACGGAGGCTTTTGCCGCTGCGAGCGCCG
>NZ_MUHX01000024.1 GCF_002007215.1 Pyramidobacter sp. C12-8
AGAGGTGTTACAAAGGGAAGTAACGGAGCAGTCATACCGGTGAAGGCAGCAGTTTGCTGTCCGGCCATAACAGCCTTTGAAGACAGTCTCTGCATGTTTTCTGATCTCTCTGGAGATCGTACTCGGCGACTTCAGAACTGTTGAGGCAATACTTCTGAGAGATTCTCGCCGGTTGAGGGCGCTTTCAATGGCTTTTCTTTCAGCCAGAGTCAAATGTTTGTTCATGATGATGAACTCCTTTCCGAGATCTGTTGTCTCGTAAGAAAGGTCTTTCATCAATTCAGACTAAATGCAAGCTTCTTTTAATTCAGATTTAATGCAACGGGGTACCGGATGTTGGGTTGCATTTACCTTGAAGAATTTCACCTCGGGAACATCTCGGGATTTTCTCGATCAGGGTCTTGCAATTTTTTTTGAGGCATGCTATTATTCCCTTGCTCTGCGGAAGACGCCGAGCTCAATTTAACATGAGGCTTTGGGATATCGTCCAACGGCAGGACATCTGACTCTGGATCAGAGAATTGGGGTTCGAATCCCTGTATCCCAGCCATTTTTTACGCGCTCTCTTCGTCCAGTGGCCCAGGACATCGGGTTCTCAGCCCGGTAACAGGGGTTCGAATCCCCTAGAGAGTGCCATTTTTTTATTCTCGTTCGGAAAACGCAACCAGAGGACGAAAAATATCGAGGCGCTTCACCTTCAACGGGTGAGGCGCCTCGTCTTTTTCATGAAAGAGCCGGCGGCACACGATTTTCCGCCGCGTCTGCTATAATATTTAACAGATAAAAATGAAAAACTCGTCTGTCCGCCTCGGACGGACAGCCGCATGCCGCAAGGGAACGGCCGAAAGGAGAGGAACCCATGAAAAAATACGATGTCGGCGCACCGATCGTTTTCAAAAAGGGCTTTCACGAACTCAACGACGAACCGCACCTCAACTATCAGTTGAACCGCATGATCAGCTGGAGCGGCGGCGATCTGGAGGAGGTGAGACGCGTTTCGCGGCAGATCAGAGACTTCGACGACTGGAAGAAAATCCTCATGGAGCTCGGCGCCCGGGCGCTCGCCGAAGAGCGCATCGGCAATGCCATCGCCTATTACCGGATGGCGGAATTCTACATGGACGGCGGCGATCCCGACGCCCTCGCGTGCTACAACAAAGCCCGCGAGCTGTTTTACGGATATTTTGCGGATTATTTCACGCCAGGTTCCGGCAGCGCGCCCGTCGTCGAGCGTCTGGAAGTTCCCTACGAGGACGTTACGCTGCCGGTCATGCACACAGAACCGGAACGGAAGAAAAAAGGCGTTTTTCTCGTTCATGGCGGCAACGACTCCTATTACGAGGAATTCTTCTTCCCGATGTTGTACCTGCGCGAACGGGGTTACGAAGTCTATCTGTTCGAAGGGCCCGGCCAGGGCGCGGTGACGCGGCTGCGCGGCCTTCCCTTTACCGCCGCGTGGGAAAAGCCGGTGGCGGCGATCACGGCGCGCTTCGATCTGCGCGACGTCGCGATCGTCGGCGTTTCGCTCGGCGGCTATTTCGCGCCGCGGGCCGCCGCGTTCGACAAGCGGATCTCGCGCGTGATCGGCTGGTCGGTCTTCCCCTCGTTCTGGGACGTGTATCGGGCGACGGCCGGAAAAGCGCGCGCCCAAGCGCTCCGCTCCCTCTTGAAAGCGAATATGAAAAGCGTCGTCAACGGACTCTTCCGCCGCAGCGTGAAGAAAGGGGACCTGCACGCGCTGGCGTTGGCAAAAATGCTGCCGCGCTACGGCGCGGCTACGCCGTTCGACCTCGGGCTGGCGCTCGCGGATTACGATCTGGCTCCCGTGGCGGAAAAAATCGATCAGGACGTGCTCATCCTCGGCGCGCAGCACGACATCATGATCCCCTACACGCTGGTCGGCAAGGAGATCGCCATGCTGAAAAACGCGCGTTCGCTCACCTTCCGCCTCTTCACCGACCGCGAAGAGGCCGGCGATCACTGCAGCTGCGGCAATACCCAACTGGCTCTGGACTCGATCTGCCGCTGGATGGACGCTCTGGACGCCAGGGACCGCGGATAAAAAACCGCAGAGCCGGCCGCCGTGCGACGGCCGGCTCTGCGGTTCTGTCTTTTTAAAAGGCCTCGCCGAAATTTCCGCCGTGACGCAAAAATGCGGGGCCTGTTCTCAAATTTCAAAATCGAGGGTATAATCTTGCGAAGGGTTTTCATGCCCTGAACGGAAAATGAATCTTCCTTGCTATCCAACCCAACATTACTTTTCAGGAGGGATTTCTCAATGCCAGTATCGAAAGAAGTCGTCCGGGAGCAACTCCGCAAAATCGGTCCCTATCACAAGTGGTTCACCGGAAAAGAGCGCCGCGCCCTGCCCAAGATCATCGACGAGGGCGAAGTGATCGAATTCCTGACCAGCGGCTACGACGGCAAAAAGAATACCGTGCTCGTCGTGGCGACCAACCGCCGCTTCATGGTGCTCGACTCGGGCATCGTCTACGGCAGCGACGACCGCATTTTCCCCTACGGCAAGATCAATTCCATCCGCGGCGAGCGCGGCATTTTCTTCGGCAAACTCCGCATCAGCACCGCCGGCGTCTCCGGCGACGACGTGGTGATCTCCTGGGTGCGCAAGACCGACATCGCCCGCATGATCTCCACCGTGTCCAAAAACATCGCTCTGGCCAAAGGCGAGTAGTTTTTTCAAAAAATAGCTCAATCACAAATTCTGTGTGATGCAGAATTGCGTTCCAGTTTTTTTGCTGATGTCGAAAATCTTTCGGAACGGGGCATTCAGCATCCGAACAGCCACCCCTTCCCTGCCGCCTGGGCGTTTTGATCTTGTTTAACATAGTTGGCTGGGCGCTGAAGAGCAGCCGCGGCTGCTGCTTCCGGTCGCAGACGCAGGCAAACATGAACGGTTTCGAGTATCAGGCCGACCAGTTCGCATGGCCTGTTCTGATGCCCGAGTGGGTAAGCGGCGAGGTCGAATGGGGAACAACGCCTTGCCGCGCTGTATCCGGAGTTTTCCGAACACGAGGGAGGCGTTTTTATTATGAAAAAACTGAGATTCATAAGTGCTGTATTACTGGCGGTGCTGTTCGGGACATGCGCGTACGCCGAGCTGCAGCTCTCGGTCCAAGGGCCTCGCGGCACATTCCGATACTATGCGAGAGCGGAGGAGGAAGGCCGCACGACGTACTGGGCCCATGCCGTGCAGGTCGCTGAATCTGCGACTGAAAACGGCGTCACCGTTTACCGCGATCCGGACAAAAGGCCTCTGGGAGAGGCCCGGACCGTGGACGGAACGATCGTCTTCTGCGATGCCGCTGGAAAGGAACTTGCGAAGCTCGTCCGGCAGGAAACAAAGGATGTGTACTATTCCGGCGGCAAGGAGATCGGCCAAGCCTATAGGCGTGACGGAAGATTCGTCTTTACCGACGCAGGGGGCAGAGAGATCGGCCAGGCCGGGGAAAGTGACCCGCACATCCGCGCGATCCCCGTCGAGGTGATCGTCCTCGCCGGGGCCGGGGTCACGGCCTCGAGAGATTCGGATATCTGCCTTCCGGTGATCACGGAAGTCGCGGAGGAAGGGGCGGCGCGTACCGCCGGACTGCAGAAATATGACATCATCATCGGTTATCAGGGCGACAAGTGGACCACGTTCAGCTTCATGGGCTATGATCCCGGGGAGTCAGCCAGCCGTGTTACCCCGATCATAGACGGGGCCTCAGAACGCGGAGATCTTGTCATGATCGTCTACCGCCCCGGTCTGCGTGAGGGAATGAGTGAAAATGAGATCGCCCAACTGCGTGAGAAACTGAGGGAAACTAGGGCAGCCCATAAGATAGCCCAAACGGATGACGCCTTTCTTGAGAAAGAATCGGCTCATGGGATGATCTTCGCGAGCGCGCCGATGCCCGAGGGGAAGAAGGGCTTCAGCTGGACGCCGAAAAAAACTGCTGATGGCAGCATGCTCTCCAATAAGGGGACGTACTTGTATTATACGCAGATCGTGAAGATCTACAGTGAATGGCTTGCCTCGGGCAACTCAGGACCGGCGGTCCGCGTTCCCTCATGTCTGCCTCGCGTTACGGATGTTGCTCCGGAGGGGCAGGCTCTGGCCGCTGGCATGCAGGTCGGCGACTTCCTGATCGGTCTGCTCGGAGAGAAAAAGTCATTCTTCGAACATGCGGGGATTTTTTCCGGAAGCACTTATACGAGCGTAGCGCATGAACTTGACGTGAACGAAAATGACACGAACGCTCCCCTTGTTGTCTACCGTCCCGCCAGCGGCGAGAAAAATACCGCGAAGGGGCAGATCCTGAAGCTTTCACCGATGAAGAAGGGCAGAAAAGGGTTTTACTTTGATGTCAGCGATGAGTGTCAGTTCTATAGCCGTGAGGAGTCGTCCGTTTACGTCGCGCAGATCCAGGCGCTCTATGAAAAATGGGTCGCGGAGGGCAACAACGTCTTCGTGCACGGACCGGCGGCTCTGACGCGGTTCACGTATGTCCCTAAGAACAGCGCGGCCTATGCCGCCGGACTTCGCGAGGACGACTTTCTGATCGGATACATGGGGGAAGCAGCGACGGCGATCGAATATGCAAAACTGAGTTCAAGCTCGGACAGCAGGAAAAAAGTCAGGGCTCTGATCGAATCCATGAGCAGCAAACCCGACGCGGTAATGATCGTGTATCGTCCTGCCTCTGATGAGACGGGCGAGGCCCGCGGAAAGATCATCAGGCTCGATCCGATGTCGGCAGGCGATAAGGGGGTTAAATACGCGACCGTTTCCGAGTGCACGTTCTACGCTCACAGTCAGGGGGCTGTCTATGCTCAGCAGATCCAGGCGCTCTATGAAAAATGGCTCGCGGAAAACAACGGCGGCCCGGCAGTACGAAATGAAGTCCCTAAGTCCCGTCCGAAGGGCTCTGCTTCTCTGACTGTGATCTGGAATATCGACAAGGAAGGCACCGCCTACGCGGCCGGACTGCGTCGGGATGATTTTCTGATCGGGTACGAGGGTGAGCCGGTGACCGCGCTCGGGTACGCAAAACTGTCCGGCGCGGAACCTCAGAAAAAAGTCAAGGCATGGAACGAATCTATGCGTGACAAGCCGGACACTGTCATGATCGTTTACCGCCCCGAACCGGGCGAAAAGGGCGAAGCAAAAGGAAAGATCATCAGGCTTGATCCAATGCCGGCAGGCGATAAGGGGTTCAAGTACCGTACCGGTTCCTCGTCTACGTTCTACTCACGTGACCAGGGGGCCGCTTATGCTGCTGACATTCAGGCGCTCTACGATGCCTGGAAGTCCAAATAGAACGCGGGCCTAACCGTCTTCTGTAAAGCGGCCGAAGGTCTGATATGCTGACGGTCACCGGGTCTTTCGTGGCAGCTGACCGCGGCCGTAGATGTTTTGACGCGCATCGTCGCCCCGCATTCTGGGCGGACAGGCTCTTCAGGAGAGATATCAAGCGCACCGTGACAGCAAAATACGGTTTTACCAGAGACGGCGTTATGCACAGTAGCTGCTGTGTTATGAAAGCCATACAGACAGCAAGTATTTTTCAGAAAACCGGCTGTTCCCTCTGAAATGAGGTGTCTGTCAACCTTGGAGCGTCTATGCTGCATAGCAAGGATCTCCTTATGCGCGTGATATGGCATCCGGCAGGATGATACTTAAACATAGGAAATATCCTTAACTATTCAGCTGAAAGGTGCCGTATGTCGCTGCAACTGATAACTGGCGATCGCACAGAAAAAAAATAATTGCCCCCAAAACAGGAGACCGTCTCAAAAGCCAATTGAGGCGGTCTCTTTGCTATTCCTCGATGGACTCTATCCAGCACTAATACTATTTCTCAATTAAAATGCCGAATGCAGAGGCGCTGCGGAGGAGATTCACAAAGCGAGCTGCGCAGACCGCGCAGCGATCGAGGGAGTCCTGAGCGACTGAACTCCTCCGCAGCCCCCGGGAAATTATGTTAATACTTTCTATCAAGAATTAGTATAAAGCACTGCGTATGAGTGGAGCGAAGTGATGCCATTTATCTTTCAAAGGCAGTGCTGTAATTTTGAGACAGCTTCTTTTGTGTCCGCTCATCCCCGCTTCAATGTCGGCCGTACCGGGCTTTCAGCAGCGGTTTGATGCCGCCGGCTTCGAGGATCGTCAAAGCGTAATCGCCGACGGGCTCGCAGGGCAGCTCTTCGCCGCTGGTTTCGTTTTTCAGCAGCGAACGGGACAAGTCGAGCGTGAGTCGGTCGCCGTCCCTGACTTTTTTCGAAACTCCGGGGCAGGCCACGAGCGGGATGCCGAGGTTGACGCCGTTGCGGAAGAAGATGCGCGCGAAGGACTCGGCAACGACGGCGCCGACGCCCACGGCCTTGAGGGTGACGGCGGCATGCTCGCGCGAGGAGCCGCAGCCGAAGTTCGTGCCGGCAACGATCAGGCCGCCGGGCCGGAAGCTGGCCGCAAAATCGGGATCGACGCCGGCCATGGCGTGGCGCTTCACGTCGTCGGGATTGGTTTCCGAAAGGAAGCGCCCGGGATAGATCTGGTCGGTGTCGATGTTGCTGCCGAAGACGCGGGCGCGGCCGGAAATGATTTTTTCCATGGGATGCCTCCTGCTCACAGGAATTCGGCGGGATCGACGATCTCGCCGGCGACCGCCGCGGCCGCTACGGCGGCGGGAGAACCGAGGTAGATGCGCGCCTCGGCGCTGCCCATGCGGCCGGGAAAGTTGCGGCTCGAAGAGCTGATGCAGTTTTCGCCTCCCGCGAGCATGCCCTCGTGCGTGCCGAGGCAGGCGGCGCAGCCGGGCGTGACGAACGTGGCGCCGGCTTCGACGAGCGTCTCCATGACGCCGCTTCTGACGGCTTCAAGCAGCACTTTGCGGCTGGCCGGCACGACGACGAAGCGCGTGCCGCGCGACACTTTCCGCCCCTTGACGACGCGCGCGGCAATTTCCAGATCCTCGAAGCGGCCGCCGGTGCAGGTGCCGAGGAAAGCCTGCTGGATCTTCACGCCGGCACAGTGCGAAACGGGATGCACGTTGTCGACGCTGTCCGGCTCGGCGATCTGCGGTTCGAACGCGCCGACGTCGAAACGGTGCACGGCGGAATAACGGTAATCGGAATCGGTCTCATACACCGTGTAGTCGTCGATACCAAGGCGCCTCATGTGCGCGAAGGTGACTTCGTCCGGCTGGATCCACGCCGTCTTGGCGCCGATCTCGGTGGTCATGTTGCACAGCGTCAGGCGTTCGCACAGCGGCATACGGCGCACGGCCTCGCCGCAGAACTCGATCACCTTGTAGACGCCGTAATCCGCTCCCAGCGCGCCGATGACGTGCAGGATCGCGTCCTTGGCGAAGACTCCCTGGCGCGGCTCGCCGTCGAGGACGATTTTGACCACTTCGGGCACGCGGAACCACAGCCGCCCGGAGATCAGGATCGCGGCCATGTCGGTGGCGCCGACGCCGGTGCCGAACGCTCCCAGCGCGCCGTGAGTGGTAGTGTGCGAGTCGGTGATCACCATCAGGCGGCCGGGGCGCGAAAAGCCCTTGTCCACGCAGATCTGGTGGCAGACGCCCTCGTTCACGTCCATGAGATTGGCGATGCGCTGCGCCTCGCAGAACTCTCGGAACTGTTTCTGGTTGTCGGCCTGCTGGATCGACGAAGCCGGCGCGTAGTGGTCGAGAAACATCACCACGTTCTGCGGCGAATGGACGGCGACGCCGCCAATCTCGAAAAACGAGCGCACGGTCTGCAGATACAGATCGTTGATCCCGGCCACGTCGACCGTGCAGTTGACGATCTCGCCCGCTGCGACGGACGCGCGTCCGGCGTGGGCGGCGAGGATTTTTTCCGTTGCGTGCATTGCAGCATCTCCCCCCTGCGATGTCTGTGACAATGCGGGCCGTCCCGGTCAAAAGGATCGCCCCGCGCGAAATTATTTCACGTTCTTGATGCTGTCGATCTGAGTTCCGTCGCGGTATATGACCTTCGCCACCTCGCGGGTCCCGCGCGCGGGGCGGTTGGGCACGCCGGTCAGCTTCTCGGCCATGGCTTTGAGGTCGTGGATGTCCACGATCGTGACGCCCGCTTCGGCCAGACGACCGCGCAGGGCCGCGCGGGCCGGATTGACGGCCACGCCCTTCTGGGTGACGAGCACGTCGACCGTGCGGCCGGGAGTGGAAATCGTGGTGACGCGGTCGGTGACGATGGGCAGGCGGGCGCGGATCAGCGGCGCGACGACGATGCACAGTTTCGCCCCGGCGGCGACGTCGCTGTGGCCGCCGCTGCCGCCCATGATGAAACCGTTGGAATCGGTGTGCACGTTGACGTTGAAGTCGGTGTCGATCTCCGTCGCGCCGAGGATGGCCGCGTCGAGGCTGTCGACGCAGCAGGACTTGGACGTAGGCGAGGCGTAGCGCGTCGCCGAAATTTCCACGTGACGCGGATCGTCGCGGATCGAGGCCACGGCGCCGAGGTCGAAGCACTGCACGTCCATGATGGAGCGGAAGCAGCCGGCGTTCAGCATATCGACGATGGCGCTGGTGATGCCGCCGAGGGCGTAGCCGCCCTGAATTTTTTCAGCCAGCATCACGTCTTTGAGGAACGTGGCGGCAGCCAGCGAAGCTCCGCCCGCGCCCGTCTGGAAGGAAAACCCGTCTTTAAGCAGGCCGGAGGCGCGGATCACGTCGACGGTAGTGCGCGCCATGGCGAGAGCGACGGGATCGCGGGTGATGCGCGTGGTGCCGGAAACGATGCCCCGCGGATCGCCGATGCTGTCCACGGGGACGACGCTGTCGACCCACTGCTCCTGGATCAGCGCGTCCTCGAGCGGGTACGGGACAAGGTTGTCGGTGACGACGATCGTATGCCGGGCGCAGCGCGCGTCGGCTTCGGCGTAGCCGAGGGAGCCGCAGGCGCTTTTGCCACGTTTGCCCGTGGCGTTGCCCATGGGATCGGCCGCGGGCGCGGCCACGAACGCCACGTCGATCGGCGTGACGCCGTTTTCGATGGCGCTCGGGCGGCCGCCGTGCGATCGGAAGACGACCGGCTCCTTCATGCCGCCCTCGGAGATGAAGCGACCGACCTTGGCGCCCATGTAGTTGGTCTCGATGCGGCTGACGAGACCGCTTTTGACGTGATCGATAATGGAGCTCTGCACGTCGAACACGGAGCTGCTGTTGAGCGTCAGACCGCGGTAGCCCATGGCGGCCAGTTCGGCCAGGACCATGTTCATCACGCCGTCGCCGTTGCGCAGGTGATGATGGAACGAGATCCTCATGCCGTCTTTCAGCCCGGAGCGGAGGACGGCGTCTTTCAGAGTGGCGACGACTTTGCTGTCTTTCATTCTTCGCGTCCTCCTTTGGCGATGGCTTCGGCCATGGCGATGGTCTGCTCGGCGCGCGCGACGATCGGCTTGTCGATCATCTTGCCGTACAGCGAGACGGCGCCGCGCCCCTGCTCCTTGGCCTGGCGGATGGCGGCGAGCACTTCGCGGGCGTAGTCGATCTCCTTCTGTGTCGGGCTGAACGCCTCGTTGACGGCGCGCACGTGGCGCGGCGAGATCACGGCCTTGCCGCTGAATCCCATGCTGCGCGCGAACCGCGCGTCCCTGGCGGCGCCTTCGTCGTCGTTGACGTCGGTGAACGGCGTGTCGTAGACGTCGATCCCGGCGGCGCGGGCGGCCGAAACCATGCGGCTGCGCGCGTAGAAGATCTCCGTTCCTTCCTTGGTGCGGGGGCAGCGCAGGTCGGCGGTCAGGTCTTCGGCGCCGAGGAAGATCGCCGCCACGCGCGGCGAAGCCGAAGCGACGGCGTAGGCGTTTTCCAGCCCGCGCGCCGTCTCGATCAGCGGGATCAGCTTCACGGTCCCGGCGGGAAGTCCGTGTCGTTTTTCCACTTCGGCCATGTAGGCGTCGAGCGTCGCGACGTCTTCCGCGCCGCCGACTTTGGCGGGCATGATCAAGTCGGGACGCAGCGGCACGATCTCGTCGAGGTCGGCCTGCCAGTACGGCGTGTCGAGCGAGTTGATGCGCACGGTCAGTTCGACGTTTTCGAAGCCGAGCGCTTCGATGGCGTTGCGCACGAGGATGCGGGCGGCGTCTTTCTGGTCCGGCGCGACGGCATCCTCGAGGTCGAGGATGACGTTGTCGGCGCCGAGCGCGTCGCCGTTGACGATGATGTTGGGCGTGTTGCCCGGCAGGAACAGCATGGAACGGCGCATTTACTTTTCCTCCTCCGCCGCGCGTTTGATCGCGGTCTCCACGCGGGCGCGGATCGTGCAGTCAAGCGCGCCGCGATCGACGACGCGCAGCGACGCGTTTTCCACCGCGAACTCCTTCAGCACCTCGCGCACGGTCTTCTCGATCGAAGCGCCGAACTGCGCCGTCACGACCGATTCCAGTTCGACGGCAACGCCGCGCCCCGGTTCGATCTCCACCAGCGCATCGCTCGATTCCAGCGTGCCGGCAACGGCTTTTCTCCTGATCTCCAAACGGCATCCCTCCCTGTCAAAAAAACGAAGCGGCCCTTCTTCAGCGCCGACGGATCATCCGAATCGTTTTTATTCTAGCACGGGCGCTCCGTCTGTAAACGATGTTTTTCGTCAGTCGTTGAGAAACAAAAATACGGCATTTCCGAAGAGTTTCGTGTATAATAGAAAAAATTATAACGTTTTGTTTACAGCAGTCTATGCTCCACATTCAAAAGGAGGAGTTCTCAATGGCAGAAAAAACGATTTACGAAATCGCGCTGGAGCGCCACAAGGAAACCGTGGGCAAGTTCGCCATGGTCAGCAAGATGCCCGTCACCAACATGCAGGAACTGGCCGTGGCCTACACGCCCGGCGTCGCCGAACCGTGCCGCGTCATCAACAAAAAGCCGGAAGAAGTTTACACTTACACGTCCAAGAGCAACGTCGTCGCCGTCGTCAGCGACGGCAGCGCCGTGCTCGGTCTCGGCAACATCGGCGCCAAGGCCGCCATCCCCGTGATGGAAGGCAAGTGCTGTCTCTTCAAGAACTTCGCGGGCATCGACGCGATCCCCATCTGCATCGAGACGCAGGACACCGAAGAGATCATCGGCATCGTCAAGAACATCACCGCCACGCTCGGCGGCATCAACCTGGAAGACATCGCCGCGCCGCGCTGTTTCGAGATCGAGGACCGTCTCAAGGCCGTCTGCGACATCCCCGTCTTCCACGACGACCAGCACGGCACCGCCGTGATCCTGCTCAGCGCCGTGATCAACGCGCTCAAAGTCGTGGGCAAGAAGATCGGCGACGTGAAGATCATCCTCAACGGCGCCGGAGCGGCCGGCACGGCCATCAGCAAGATGCTGACGCTGGCCGGGGCGAAGAACATCGTCGCCCTCGACAGCAAGGGGGCTCTGTCCGACGACATGGAGCTCGCCCCCGCCAAGCTCGCGCTCGCCAAGATCACCAATCCGAATCACGAAAAAGGCCAGCTGGCCGACGTGATCAAAGGTGCCGACATCTTCCTCGGCACCTCCGTCGGCGGCGCGCTCAAGGCAGAGATGGTCAAGACCATGGCGCCGAAGGCGATCATCTTCGCCATGGCCAACCCCGTGCCGGAGATCTTCCCCGACGAAGCCAAGGCCGCCGGCGCGATGGTCGTCGGCACCGGGCGCTCGGATTTTCCCAACCAGGTCAACAACTGCCTCGGCTTCCCCGGCATCTTCCGCGGCGCGCTCGACTGCCGCGCCACGCAGATCAACGACGAAATGCAGCTGGCCGCCGCCTATGCGCTGGCCGCGCTGATCCCCGACGAAGAACTGACGCCCGACCATATCATCGCCGACTCGTTCGACAAGCGCGTCGTGCCTGCGGTGGCGAAAGCCGTGGCCGACGCCGCCCGCAAGACCGGCGTGGCGCGGCTGTAAAAACTTTTCCATCCCCTATGGTTGTACCGGCGCGGCGTCGCTCGGGCCGAGCCGACGTCGCGCCGCGAAAAATTTTCCGTTCTGAGGAGGAATTCCACAAATGTCTGAAGAAAGCAAAAGCCTCAGGCTGTTCAACATGCCCTGGCAGATCTTCGCCGTCTTCGCGGCCATCGTCCTTGTGGCGACGTATATGGGCGTGCTGCCCAAAGGCATGATCGGCGCCTTTCCGTTCATGATCGTCGTCGGCGCCGTTCTCAACGAGATCGGCAACCGTTGCCCGATCGTCAACACCTACCTCGGCGGCGGCGCCATCGTCATCATTTTCGGCATGGCGACACTCTGTTATTATCATCTCATTCCCGACGCGACCGTCAAGATCGTCACGAACTTCATGAAAGGCGAAGGCTTCCTCGACTTCTACATCGCCGCGCTGATCTGCGGCTCGATCCTCGGCATGAACCGCGATCTGCTGATCCGCGCCGCGATCCGCTATCTGCCCGCCATCGTCGGCGGCGTCGCCGTAGCGATCGGCCTGGCCGGGCTGGTCGGCGAACTGACCGGTTACGGCGCCAAGCAGGCCATCCTTTACATCGCCGTGCCGATCATGGGCGGCGGCATGGGCGCCGGCGCGGTGCCGCTGTCGAAGATCTTCGGCGAGACGCTGGCGCAGAAACCCGAAGACATCATCAACATCATGATCCCCGCCGTCGCCCTCGGCAACGCCATGGCCATCGTCGCCGGCGGGCTGCTCAGCAAACTCGGCAAGTCGTTCCCCTGCCTCACCGGCAACGGCGATCTGCTCATCACCAAGGGCGCCGACGACGCCATTCAAGCCGACGAAGAATTTCTCAAAAAGCGCGATGCCATCAGCCTGACGGTCATGGGCGTCGGCCTGCTGCTGGCGACGGCATTCTTCGCCTGGGGACGCATCGTCGCGTTCTTCATTCCCAAGATCCACAGCTACGCCTGGATGATCATCTCCGTCGCCGTCGTCAAGGCGCTGGGGATTCTTCCCCAGTATTACGAGATCTGCTGCTACCAGTGGTTCCAGTTCGTCATGAAGAACCTCACGGCCGTCCTGCTCGCCGGCATCGGCGTGGCTTACACCGACCTCGGCCAGATCATTT
This sequence comes from Pyramidobacter sp. C12-8, assembly GCF_002007215.1. Taxonomy (GTDB): domain Bacteria; phylum Synergistota; class Synergistia; order Synergistales; family Dethiosulfovibrionaceae; genus Pyramidobacter. The sequence goes on from NZ_MUHX01000024.1 coordinate 13,040, forward strand.
CCGCCTTCTCCGGCCAGTACCTGTTGCTCGTCGGCGTGACGGTGTTCGGTGCCATCATCGGTTCAGGCCTCGTCGGTCGCCTCGTCGGCTTTTATCCCGTTGAGTCGGCCATCACCGCCGGGCTCTGCATGGCCAATATGGGCGGCACGGGCGACGTGGCCGTCCTTTCCGCGGCCCATCGCATGGAACTGATGCCCTTCGCGCAGATCTCCTCCCGCATCGGCGGCGCCTTCATGCTGATCCTCGCCAGCGTGCTGCTGCAGATCATTTAATGCGTAGAGTAGTGAAAGCGGAGAAAATTAAACAAAAGATGCCATCAAGTCACAAAGGGAAACGAATGAAATAACAAGCCCCCCTGACAGCCCAGTTGCCATCAGGGGGGCGTTTGTAATGTTCCACGTGGAACATTTTCGATCAATGAAGATCCATCAGTTTTTTCGCGTTTTATACCGCGCACCAATTCCTTTCGGATGCTATGCCACGTTTTCAACGAGGCTGTGAGCCGACCGCGAGTGACAATTTTTACCGTCTCAGACCGAGGCGTTCGGACTCGTTCTGCCCCTAGTCGCCAGCCAAAGGAGAACGAGGGCCGCCAGGCCCACCGCGTCGCTCAGAGTGCCGGGATAAAGCAGAGCCAGGGAGCCGACCAGCGCCAGAAGGCGTTCATACCAGCGCAGCGGCGCCATGAAAAAGTTCTCGGTGAAGCAGGACAGCAGGAACACGCCCACTACGGCGGAAATCATCGCCTGGAACGTGACGAACCAGTTCGTGACGTTGGTCAGCAGGATCTCGGGAGCCAGCACGAAGATGAACGGCACGATAAAACCCGGCAGAGCCAGCTTGACGCCGGTAAAAGCCGTCCGGTTGGGATCGGCGTTGGCCAGGCCGGCAGCCGTGTAGGCGCCCACGCAGACCGGCGGCGTCACCGACGAGAGGACGGCGTAAAAAAACACGAACATATGCGCGTCCAAACCTCTTACGCCGAGCAGAGTCAAGGCGGGGGCCGCCACAGCGCTGGCCATGACGTAGCTCGCCGTCGTCGGCATGCCCATGCCGAGCAGCGTCGCGATCAGCAGCGTCACGCACATGGTCAGGACCAAATGTCCCCGCGTCAGCGCCAGCACGGCATCGCCGATGCGCAGGGCCACGCCCGTGGCGCCCATCATGCCGATGACGTTGCCGACGATGATGCAGGCCATGGCGACCGAAAGGGCGCCCAGCGAACCGTCTTTCAGCGTGTTGACGAACGTCGTCAGGTCCATGCGGTCGGATTTCTTCACGAAGCTCAGCAGCACGCAGCAGCCGATGCCCCAGCAGCCGGAATAGAGCGGATTGTACCCCTTGACCAGGAAGTAGACGATCACGAACAGAGGGATCGCTTTGTAGCCGCTCTTGACCAGGACTTCTCCGGCCCGGGGGAGCGTCTCCTTCGGCAGCCCTTTCAGGCCGAGGCGCGAAGCCTCGAGGCTGAGCGAACACCAGATGCCCCAGAAGTACAGCAGAGCGGGAACGATCGCGCAGAGCAGAACCTGAGTGTAGGGAATGTTCAGCGTATCGGCGATGATGAACGCTGCGGCTCCCATGACGGGAGGCATGATCTGCCCGCCGGTGGAGGCGGCCGCTTCGACGGCGCCGGCAAAGTGCGGTTCGTAGCCGATGCTTTTCATCAGAGGGATCGTGAAGGCGCCCGTCGTCGCCACGTTGGCCGACGTGCTGCCGCTGATCGTGCCCATCAGAGCGCTGGAGAGCACGGAGATCTTGGCGGGGCCGCCCTTCAGATGCCCTGTCAAGGCCATGGAAATGTCGTTGAAGAAATCCGACGTCTTCGTGGACGTCAAAAAGGCGCCGAAGAGCACGAACAGGTAAATGTACGTGGCCGAAACGCCCGTCACCAAACCGAAGAGGCCGTCCGTCGTCAGATAGAGCTCTTCGATGATGCGCGGGACCGACAGGCCGAAGTGTTGAATGGGGCCGGGCATCGAGCGCCCGAAGTAGGCAAACAGCAAAAACAGGAAGCAGAAGATCGGCAGCGGCCAGCCAAGCACGCGCCGCCCAGCGATAAACACCAGCGCGGTGAAGACGCCGCCAAGCCAGAGCTCGTAGCTGTAAACTTCACCGGCGCGAGTGGCGATGCTTTCATACGCGAAGAACACGTAAAGAGCGCAGGCGCCCGACGCGATCGCAAAGATCCAGTCAAGAGCCGTGGCGCGGTCGCGCGGCGATCTTTTCGCGGCCGGGTAAAGCAGGAAAATCATGGGAAGAATGAAAGCGACGTGAAAACTGCGCTGCTGCATCGTCGGCAGCACGCCGAAAAAGGCGGTGTAAAGCTGAAAGACCGCCAACGCGACGGCCAGGACCGTGATCAGCGTACCCATCGCTCCCGTGAAGGTACGGCGTTTGCCCGTTTTTTTCTGAAGCTGCCGAGCCTGAACGTTGGCGTCGGCAACGCTCTGGGCTGAAATGCGCGTCGTCATCGAGAAAAATCCCCCTCGTCTCAAAAACACATATTTTATAAAAGGCCAAGGACCGTGCAAAAACAGGGAGAGCCGGCAGGACTCTCCCTGTTCGATTTTCGCCGCGAGATCGTCTTTACTTAATCAGACCGATCTCCTTGTAATACTTGAGCGCGCCGGGATGGATCTCCATGGCGCAGCCGTCGAGGGCATGCTCGCGGCCGAAGTTGGAGAAATACGCGGGAAGACGCTTTTTCAACTCCTCCTGCCCCTCGAACATGGCCTTGACCGTCTTGTACACGACGTCCTCGCTCACTTTTTCGTCGGACAGCAGCACGCCAATGGCCGCGATCGTGTTGACGTCGTCGGGATGCTTGTCGTAAGTGCCGCCGGGGATGGTCGCAAGAGCAAAATAAGGATGCTCCTTGACGATCTGCTGACGCTTGTCCTCGTCGATGGACAAAAGGCGCACGCCGCCGGTGATCATGTCGGTGACCTGAGCGTTGGGCGCGGTCGTGGTCCAAAAGTTGCCCTGAACCTCGCCGGTCTTCAGGGCTTCGGCGCTCTCGGTCTTGCCGTAACGGTTGATCGTCACGTCTTCGTCCTTGATGCCGTAGGCGTTCAGAATAATGCGGCTATACGTCTCGATCCCCTGCCCGATGGCGCCGTAATCGATGCGTTTGCCGCGGAAATCGGCGACGCTCTTCATGTCTTCGCCGCTGACCAGGACATGACACGGCATCGGATAGATGGCGGCGACGAAACGGATGCTCTTCACGGGCGCCTTGAAGGGGCCGGAGCCGTTCAAAGCCTCGTCGACCGTGGCGGACTGACACATGCCGAACTCCATATCGCCTTTCGCCAAGCCGTTGACGTTCTTTGTGGAACCGCCGGTCACCGCCGTATAGTTGACGCCGTTCTTGGCCGCGTTGCCGATCTGGGCAATCGTGTTGCCGATCAGATAGAATCCGCCGCCTACGCTGCTCGTACCGATGCGGGCGAAGTCAACCGCAAAACCGGCCGCTGCCGTCATTCCCAAGAACGCTGCTGCCGCGCAAACGCTTTTCACTGTCTTACGAATCATAACTGCTGCCTCCTCCTCAATGTTCTGACATTTTCTTAAGCAAACGAGCACTGCATTTTACATGATGAAAGCAACTTTTACTAAGCGAACCCAATTATGAAACACCTTTTCCCCTTTGTCAATGAGCAAATAATGTTTCTTTGTTACACACTGACTTCCATATTATGAAATAAAATGATAAAATTTTTGTAGCGCCAGTGAGTTCTTGAGAGTCTAGACTTTCACTCAAAAAACGAGGGGGAAAAATGTCTGCAAAATCAGTCAACGGAGTTTCATCGATAAGAAAATGTCTGTCAGTGCTCGACTGCTTTTCCGAGGATGCCCCACAGCTCTCGCTGACCGCCGTCACGAAAAAAACCGGTTTTTCCATGCCCACCACGCTGCGAGTTCTTGCGGCGCTGTGCGAGGAAGGCTTTCTTGAGCGCGACGCCAATCGTCTCTACCGCGTGAGCTGGAAGGCCTACCGCCTGGGCAAACTCTTTCAGGCGCACGACTCCATCAAAAATGCCGTGCTGCCGGTCATGCGGCGGCTGCGCGACGTATTCGGCGAAACGGTCAGTCTCTATTACAAACATGACATCTGGCGCGTCTGCGTCGAACAAGCGGTCAGCCTTCACGAGCTGAAGCGCATTTCTCATCCCGGCTCCTACTATCCGCTCTGGGCCGGCGCCACCGCAAAGATCTTTCTCGGCTTCATGACGTCCGACGAGATTCGACGCGTGTACGCGGAGGCTCCGCAGGATCGGAAGGAACGCTGGGCTCAGTTCCTCGGCGAAGTCGCCGAGGCGCGGCAGCGTGGTTACGCCGTCAGTCTGGCCGAACGCGAGGAAGGCACGTCGTCCATCGCCTGCCCGCTCTTCGACTTTATGGGCAAGCTGACGGCCTGCCTGTGTATCTCCGGCCCCAGCTTCCGTTTCACCGACGAGATCAAGGCGAAAGCAGCTCCCGTTATCGTCAGGGAATGCCGTGAACTTTCCCGTTCCTTCGGCGCGCCCGATTCGGCCTTCGGGACGCGCTCCCAAGCCCGGGGCTGACGCCGGGAGCGCCATTTCCGTCTCCATACAGTACGGGGCGGCAGCTTTTGGAATGAATTCAAAAGCTGCCGCCCCGTACTGCGTCATTTTTCGGTACGAAGCGAGGCCATCGCTTCATACCGACGGCGCTTCGCCAGGTAATAGCCGAGCGTCAGCGCCGCGGTAGCCGCCCAGGCAAGCGGATAGCCGACATAGACGTGGATGATGCGGTGATCCAGCGCCAGCGCTACCGCCAGATAGAGCTGGCGCAGCACGACCATACCGATCAGCGAAAGGATCATGGGAACGCGCGTGTCGCCGTAGCCGCGCAGCGTGCCCAAGCAGACTTCGCGCAGGGCCATGAAACCGTAAAACGGCAGCATCACGTGCATCATGTCGATGCCGGCCGCTACGACGGCGGGCGCGTCGTTGAACAGTCTGATGCAGTACGGAGCGGCGGCGAAGAGCACGGCGCTAACGGTAAAGCAGTACGTCAGGGACAACAGCAGGCAGCTTTTGAAGCCGTGCTTGACGCGCTCGACCTTGCGGGCGCCGACGTTCTGGCTCACGAAAGTGGTTTGTGCCATGCCGAAACCTTTGCAGGGCAGCGCCACGAAGCGGTCGATCCGCTGCGTGGCCCCCAGTCCAGCCATCGCCGCCGCGTCGAAGCCGCTGATGTAGCGCCACACGAACAAGTTCGAGAAGGAGATCAGGCAGTTCTGCATTCCCGCCGGCATGCCGATCGAGATCACACGGCGCAGGATTTCCCGTTCGCGGGACAGTTCGCCGAAGGCGAGCCGGAAACTGCCGTCGTGCTTTTTCAGCCGGAAGGAGACGATGAACACCGCTACCATCTGCGAGACCACGGTCGCTGCGCTGACGCCGGCGACGCCCCAGCCCCAGACCACGACGAAGAGCAGATCGAGAACGATGTTGAGAGCGCAGACCAGCACGAGGACGTTGAACGGGCCGCGCGAATCGCCGACGGCGCGCAGCAGGCCGGCCGCCACGTTGTAGACGACGGTGAAGAGAATCCCGGCCAGATAGATGCGCAGATAGACGACGGCATCGCCGTAAACTTCCGCCGGCACGGAGATCAGGCCAAGCAATCCCGGCGCGGCGAAGATGCCGACGCCTGAGAGGATCAGTCCGAGCGCGGCCGCAAAGGCAAAGGCGGTGCGCATGGCGGCGCCGAGACGTTCGCGTTCGCCGCCGCCGAAATACCGGGCCGCGATCACCGAGGCGCCGATGGACATGCCGTTGAAAAATCCCACCACCATCTGCGAAACGGCCGAGCACACGCTGACGGCCGCCAGCGCCTTATCGCCGACGAAATTGCCGACGACCATCGAATCCACCGTGTTATAAAGGTTCTGGAGCATTTCCGCCAGAACGATGGGCACCGCAAAGGCGACGATCTTTCCGATGATGCTGCCCCGAGTGAAGTCTACCGTCCGCCCCGCCACGATTCATCCCCCATTTCCCGATCGTCGCCAAGATTTTTTCACTTTAGATTCGTTCGCGCGGTTTGTCGATCGACCGAAAAACAAAAGCTCCTTCCGCAGGAATCCACTCGGAAGGAGCGACCGACAGCGCCGGAAAAACATCTCTCATTCGTGACTCAAACAACGAATGCCCGCCAAGCTCTCCGGGGGAGAGCATCGACGCGAGCTGCGCAGGCCGCGCAGCGGTCGAGATGCTCCCGAGCGGCTGGACGCCCACGGAGAGCGGCATCTCAGTTGTCGTTCCCTATCGAGGATCGGCGTCACTGATCGGGGCGGTAAGCTTTGTCCAGCATGTAGCTTTCAATGCGGTTTTCTCCCAGCGCCGCCAAATCGCCGCTTCTCAGGTTTTTCACGATGTTGGTGTGGAACGTGAGGATGCTTTCCAGATCCTCGAGGCCGACGTTGTGGATCATGTACTGGAACAGGCGCGAATAGGTCTTCTTCAGGAGCTCGGAAGTCCAGGACAGTCCCGAGATCCCGTGGATATAGAAGTGGAAGCGGCATTCCAGATCGAAGAAATCCAGCTGTCCCTCCTGAAGGTTTTTCTCGAAGGCCGCGCGGATATCACGGTAATCGTCGATGCACTTCATCAGATACCGGTAATGTTCGTCGTTCAGCAGATGGTTTTTCACGATCCGAGAATAGACTTTCGACTCGAGCAGTACGCGCACATCGTAGATCTCCCCCACGTCGGCATTGGTGTACTGCAGCACCAGGGCGCCGCGCCGCGGCAGAGTTTTGACGATGCCGTAGGACTCGAGGATCTTCAGCGCCTCGCGCACCGGAGAGCGGCTTACCTTGAGCTCTTCGGCCACGTCGTTCTCGCGGATGAACGAGCCGGGCTGGAAGCGTTTTCTCACCAACAGCTGGCGGTGCAAATAACGCGTCACTTCCTCGGTAACGGACTGGGGAATTGCGGACTGATACGACATTTTATCATCTCCTCGGAGAAAACAATTTCACGGCAAAATTTTTTCTCGCGGCACAGAACGGCTCTTTCAAGAGATCGCGTCTTTCGCGTAAAGCGCCTTCAATGAACGGGAAGAACGGCGACCCCAGCCTCGATAAAGCGCCTGGCAATGACAAAGAAACTCGGGACGAAGCCGTCATCCTGCGGAGGCTTCGTCCCGAGTTCTGCGCTCTCCTGCCGGACGGTGGAACGCGTAAAATCTTGCCGACGTTATTCTGCGCGAATCCGACGCGCCATCTCCGCGCCCACCTCGCGCAGGGCGGCTTCGTCGGCTTCGGTAGGGCAGCTTTTCACTTCCACGACCTTCTCGATCAGATCCCAGCCGGGCTTGGCGGCCAGCGCCTGCAGCGGCTTGAGCTCGGTGCCCTTGCTCCACGAATAGCAGCCGGCGACGGCGAGCACGCGGCCGCTGAGCTTGCAGTTGTCGATCTTTTCCACCACGGGCATCATGGCCGGGAACATGCCCATGTTGTAGCAGCAGCTCAGCAGCGCCAAGCCGCGGCTACGCCACGCGTCGCGGATGATCCAGCTCAGGTCGGCCGTGCCGGCGTCGTAGACTTTGACGTCCGTCACGCCGCCGCCGCACAGGCCGTCGGCGACGCACTCGGCCATGCGGGCGGTGTTGCCGTACATGGAACCGTAGACGATCACGGCGCTCTGCGTCGTCTCCTGGCGGCTCATGCCGTCGTAAAGGCGGACGATTTTTTCCACGCCTTCGCCGCGGTGGACGGGGCCGTGGGACGGGCAGATCATCTTGATCGGCAGCGCCGCGGCTTTCTTGAGGGCGGCCTGCACGTTGACGCTGAAGCGCCCCACGATGGTGGCGTAATAGCGGCGCGCCTCGCCGGTATAAACGTGCATGTCCAGCTCGTCGCCGAAGATGCCGCCGTTGAGCGCGCCGTAGCTGCCGAACGCGTCGCAGGTGAAGGCGATGCCGCTGGAGTTCTCGAAGGAGATCATCGTCTCGGGCCAGTGCACCATGGGGATCGTCGCGAAAGTGAGGCTGCGGGCGCCCAGCGTCAGAGTTTCGCCGTCCTTCACTTCTTTCGCGTTCACGGACGGGCCGTAGAACTGACCGATGAAGGCAAGCGCCTGCTTGTCGGCGACGACGGCGATGTTGGGGTACACCTGGCGCAGCATGCGGATGGCGCTGGAATGGTCGGGTTCGACGTGGTTGACGATCAGATAGTCCACGGGACGGGCGCCGATGATGCTCTGGATGCGCTCGAGATATTCGCCGAAGAACTCGGCCTTGACGCCGTCGATCAGCGCCACCTTTTCGTCGTCGATCAGATAGGAATTGTAGGAGACGCCGTAGGGCAGCGACCACAGATTTTCAAAGAGCGGCGTCTTGCGGTCGTTGACGCCGACCCACCAGATTTTGTCCGAGACAGAAATCGCCTTCAACATGAAAAAAAACCTCCCGGTCCAGAGTGTACTTTGACGCGCCGTGGGCACGAAACGATGGATATATGAAAACTATATCATTATACGATCCGGAGTCGGGACATGCAAGGCGGGCGAAAGCCCTTGCTCCCCGCGCCCGCCGCGGACGGCCCAAAAATTTTTCCGCAAAAAAAACGGCGGGAGGTTATAATGATCGGCAGGACACGATCACATTTTTGCAAGGAGGTTTTTCGCGATGTTTTTCTCCGTTCTTCTCGTCCTTCTGACGCTGGGCGCGTTGCTGGCGTCCGCCTCCGCGGCGCGGGGCTGCACGACCATGGGAGCGGGACGCCAAGCCACCGCCGACGGTTCGGTGCTGGTCACTCACAGCTGCGACGGCTGGTACGACCAGCGCCTTCGCGTGATCCGCGGCGGCGACCACGCGCCCGGCGAGACGGTCGACATTTACAACGTCATGTGCCACGCCAACCACCCCGCCGAGCCGCTGCGCAAAGTCGGACAGGTGCCTCAGGCGGCGCGCACGTACACCTACTTCCAGATCGCCTACCCGTTCATGAATGAACGTCAGGTCATCATCGGCGAGTTCACCTGGACGGGCCGGCCAGAGCTGGCGTCGCCGCAGGGCATCTTCTACATCGAAAATCTCGAGGCGCTGGCGCTGGCCCGCTGCGCCACCGCGCGCGACGCCGTGCGCCTGATGGGACAGTTCGCCGAACAATACGGCTACGCCGACGGCGGCGAAACGCTGGTCGTCGGCGACCCCAACGAAGCCTGGGTCTTCGAGATCGTCGGCGCCGGAACGGACTGGGAGCCGGGTTGCGGACGTCCCGGCGCGCACTGGGCGGCGCGGCGCATCCCCGACGACGGCTTTTTCGTGGGCGCCAACCGCTCGCGCCTCGGCGTCATCGAACTGGCCGAGAGCGACGCGCTCATGCTCGGCTCGGAGCTGACCGCGTACCCGGAAAAACAGGGCTGGTGGAAGCGGGGCGAGCCGTTCGACTTCTCCGGGATCTTCAATCCCGAACCGTACGGCTACGCCTTTTACGCCTCGCGCCGCGAGTGGCGCGCGCTGAACCTCGTCGCGCCGTCGCAGCAGTTCCCCGTCGTCACCTGCCGCGAAGCCTATCCGTTCAGCGTCGTTCCCGACAAGAAGCTGACCGTGCGGGATCTGATGGACGTTTACAGCGACCATCTCGAAGGCACCGAATACGACCTCACCAAGGGGCTGGCGGCCGGCCCCTTCGGCTGCCCCGTGCGCTGGTTCACGCCCGCCGCGAGCCGTCCCGAAGGGCGCAAAACCGACGACTGGGAGCGCTCCATCGCCATCTACCGCTGCGCGTACAGTTTCGTGGCGCAGTGCCGCGGCTGGCTGCCCGATCCCGTGGGCGGCGTGCTGTGGTTCGGGCTGGGTTCTCCCGATACGACCGTCTACGTGCCGGTCTACTGCGGCGCGCTGGACGTACCCGCGCCGTGGAGCGAGGGCAAGAGCCACGTCTTCGACCGCGGCTGCGCCTGGTGGGCGTTTACGCTGGTCAACAACTGGGCCTGTCTGAGATGGGACGCCATGTACAGGGACATCCGCGCCCGCCGCGCCCGGTACGAAGAGCGTTTCTTCGCCGCGCAGACGGGTTTCGAGAACGAGATCGCCGACCTCTGCTCCCGCGGCCGCGAAGAAGAAGCCGCCCGGCGCGTTACCGAACACACCTGCGCGCAGATGGACGAGCTGTGCGAGGGGTGGTGGAGCTTCGCCTTCGAGCTGATCGGAAAGTACCACGACGGCGGCGTGATGACGCCTCAGGGCGCGATGACGACGCCCGGCTATCCTGCCGAGTGGCTGGAACGGGTCGATTTCGGCGCGACGTCGGAACGCGACCTGAAAAAACTGGGCGGCCAAAAGCTCAGCGGCTCGTTCTCGGGCATTTCGCTGTAAAGAAACAAGACAAGACGACACAATGGGGGGAGGGCGAGCAGCCGGATAAAATCCAGCCGTTCGCCCTCCCCCATTTTCGACGGAAAACGCCTGATTTCTTTTTCTCGTCGTCGCGCCGTCCCGGCATCTTTCGGGATCCAACACGGAATGTTCCACGTGGAACATCAAAAATCGGGAAATGAGACAAAAAACTTTCGCGTCACGGCGACGTCACCGCGATTTTCATTTCCTCAGCGCGTAACGGTTCGTGGGACGGCCGACTTTCTGATATTCCAGCTCCAGCGTCGCCTCGCCGGCGGCGACCAGATATTCCAGATAGCGGCGCGCCGTGATGCGCGAGATCTTGAGGGCCTGCGCCGTCTCAACGGAAGACAGCGGCGAGGCGGCGTGCCCGAGGAGGTTCTTCACCTGCTGCAGCGTCTGCGGGTTCAGCCCCTTGGGCAGATCGTTGGCGGCCGTATCCTTCTGCTGGACTTGAAGCAGTTTGTCCAGCTCCTTCTGATCGATCTGGTCGGCGCCGCGGTTGAGACGGTTTTCCAGCTGCTGGAACGAACGCAGCGACGTCTGGATGCGCTCGAAGACGAAGGGCTTGATCACGTAATCGAAAGCCCCCGCCTTGAGCACGGCGTTGATCGTGTTGGTGTCGCGCGACGCCGACACAACGATGACGCCGACGGTACGGTTCATCTCGCGGATCCTCTGCAGCGTGGCCACGCCGTCCATGCCCGGCAAAAAGACGTCCAGGATCACGAGGCGGACGGGATGCCGCTGCAAAAACTCCAGCGCGTCCTTGCCGCTGGAGACCACTCCCGCGACGATAAATCCCGGGACGGCGCCGATAAACTGGCGATGGATCGCCGCCACCATCGGATCGTCTTCGACAATGAGCACATCAATAGCTTCCGGCATCAGAGAGCTCCTCCTGTTTCTTCGGAAGAGGGATCGTCACGGTGAAATCCGTGTACTCCCCCTCCGCAAAATCCACTGAAATGTCGCCGCCAAGCGACGTTACGATATTGCTGATCGTATAAAGTCCAAAGCCCGAAGGGCGGCCTCTTTTCTTGGTGCTGAACCCCTTGTCGAAAAGCCGTTCCGCGATGCGGGCGTTCATCAGCCCGGCGTTGTCGCGCACGCTCAGGAAGATGTAGCCCGATTCGTCGTACATGGAAAAACGGATCTCGGAACGTTCGTCGACGCCCTTTTCCTGAAGCGCTTCCACCGCGTTCTGCATCAGATTGCCGACGACGATCACCAGCGACCGCTCGCTGATCTCGGCGCTGTGATCGGCGCAGGAGCTGTCGGCTTCGAGAACAAAATTGATGCCCTGCTCGCGGCACAGTCCGGCTTTGCCCATCAGCACGCCGCAGACGGCGGCGTTTTTGATCCGCTCCGTCATGAACGAATGCGCCGACTGGCTCGAATCGGTCTCCGCGGCGATGTAGGCCACCGCCTTGTCGTACTGTCCCAGCTGGATCAGGCCGGAAATGGCCTGGAGCGTGTTCATGAACTCGTGATTGTGGATGCGCAGCGACTCCACGTACATCTTCACGCCCGTCATCTCCTCCGCCATGGCCTGCAGCTCGGAAAGGTCGCGCAGCGTGACGATGGCGCCGTAGCAGCGGCCGCTGATAAACACCGGCACTTTGTTGCACGACACCAGCGCCTCGCGCAGGTTCTGCTCGAGATTGTACACGGGCTGACAGTCGTCGATCACCCTGCGGATGTCGAGCCCGGGGATCAGTTCGTCGGCGATCTTGCCGACGTCGCTGTCCTTCAGGTCCAGCAGCAGCTTGGCGATGCGGTTCAGCATCGTGATCCGCCCCGCGGGATCGACGGCCAGGATCCCGTCGCAGACGAAATCGAGGATCCGGTCGCGCTCGTTGGAAGCGATGCGGATCTTTCGCTTCAGTTCGTGGTTCCAGAAGAGGATCGCGCCGACGAACAACAAAACGACACAGCCCGCCTGCACGAGAATCCGCGGACTGAGCAGGAATTCATCGTATTGCCCCAGCCATTTGTTCATCACGGCGTTATAGCGCCCGTCGAGCTTCATTTCCGCCAGCGCATGTCCGATCTTGAGCGTCATCGCCACGTCGCCGTGCAGCACCACCAGACCGCGCTCGTAGGATTGCAGCGGCAGCTTGCGCGCGTCGATGGCATAGCGGTAACGCCGCGTCTGCTCCAGCTGATAGCGCCCCTGAAACGTCTCGCAGACAAAGGCGTCGCACATGCCCGCCGCCAGGATGCGCAGCCCGTCGGCTGCGGACGGACAGTGCATGATCTCTTTTTTGAAGCCCAGATTCGTCAAAAATTTTTCTTCCGGCGCGCCGGCAACGACGCAGATCCTTTTTCCGCGCAGCTCGTTCAGCCCGTCGGTCCGTCCGCTCGGCAGGAATACGGTCGACGATTCCCACAGGAACGGCAGGGCGAAGCACAGCGAATCCCGCTCCGCCTCGGGAAAGCCCTCGAGGATCCGCGCCACGTTCTCGGCCATGCCGGGATCGATCGGGTCGAGATTGCGCACGGCAAGATACCCGAATCGTTCCTGCTCGGGATCGACCGGGTAGAGCGAACCGAGCACGATCTCCGGCTGGATCTGGTACATGGAGTTTCTCACGTCCCCCGCGCCGCGCGGCGAAAGGAGAAAGCGCATCTTCTCCTTCTGAGCGATCAGCTCGAGCAGATCGACGTACACGCCCCGCATTGTGCCGCGAGAGTCGATCTGAAGATACGGAGGCTGCGTCTCCATACAGAGCACGCGTATTGTCCGCCCTTCGCCCGCGCCGATCACCATGTCGGGCACCGCTTCAACCCCAGCGGCGGTTTTTCCGCTCCACAGGATCTGCATCAGACAAAAGAGCGGCAGAGTCGTTCGCAACACCGCACGGAAAATTCTCGTCATCTCAGCACCGTCACTCGTTCGGATGATCGATATTGTCATCTTGCGAATCCGCGCAAAAAGACAAAGATCTTGTTTGTTAATAATAACACATACCGAATAAAAAGAGGAGCCTTATGCAAAATGGGGTCAAACATCAGAGAGTAAAGAAGGCGATGCCGTTCGGCAAAAGCAATGAATTCGGATTTCTCCATGGAATCACAACGACGTCCGCAGCGTCGACGGTGTTTCTCGTAGCTTTTCTGGGTTTCAGCTTTGCATCTTGTTTTGTCCCCTTGTACAACCTCGTTTGATCTCATCGCGCACCGCGTTGGGGACGCAGTTGAGCTCTTTGACTCTTTGAATGACCGACCACCCGTCTTTGGGACGTCCCTAAATTGGTATCCGGCCAGCGTAAGTCAGATGTTTTCCCTTTCGGCGTCCTTCTGTGGTAGAATTGCCTCACAGCAGCATCCTCCGTGGCGGTGTCGATTGGCGCTTATTTAGGGGGCTTGTTTTACTTCTTACCCTCCCAGATGTTCAACTTCACTTTGCAATGAGCCATCACGAGTATCCGTGTGGTGTAGATTCAGGACAAAGCCGGCCGCGCTGCTGAGTCGCCGGTGCGATCATGGAACGGAGCGTGAAAAGCATGAATCTTTTTCTCTGTTACGACAGATGCAGCACATGCAAAAAAGCCGAACAGTGGCTGAAAGACAACGGCGTCTCCTACGAAAAGCGCCCTATCGTGGACGCTCGCCCCACGGTCGCCGAACTGCGCGCGTGGCACGAAAAAAGCGGTCTGCCTGTGCGGCGCTTTTTCAACACAAGCGGAATACTCTACCGTTCGCTGAACGTCAAGGACCGCCTGCCCGGCATGTCCGACGAGGAAGCGTATGAGCTTCTGGCCACAGACGGGATGCTCGTCAAGCGTCCTCTGCTGGTTACGCCTGAAGCCGTGCTGCCCGGTTTCAAAGAAGCGGACTGGGCCAAGGCCCTGAAAAAACAGCGCCTGTGAAAAACGCGCATCGCGTCAATCATGAGGCCGTCTCAAAAGTCAATTGAGGCGGCCTCTTTGCTATATCTTTGATGAGCTCTATGCAGTGCTACAGCACTGCATAGAAGCGGAACGAAGCGGTATCATGTATCTTGAAAGACAGTTCTGTAGTTTTGGGACAGCTTCTCTCAATGACTCATAATTTTCAGACGACAACACACGTAAAGAACAAAACGACGGAATCATTTCCTAAATCTTTATCTCGCTGGGGAAAACTGTTACACTTTTAATGGTTTGGACGTTTCTTTAATCGAGAATTTGCGTCAACTCTTTCATGGGCATGAGAAAAGAAATTTTGTTCAAAGCGCCATCTTCAGTTGGACACATTCTTGCCAGATCTTCCTTCTTAAATTCCTTATCGTGCAGTACCGGGCCGTCCATGGGGGCAGCGCGGAGTGTTCTTATAAATCCTGCAAACGGCAGGCAGATTTCAAGGAGGTCATTAGGAATGGAAATGAAACGTTTCTCGGCAGCGGCCTTCGCCAGCGCCGCCCTGCTCTTCTCGGCGGCGGCGGCGATGGCCTGCACGCCCATGGGAGTGGGCGCCAAGGCGTCGGCGGACGGCTCCGTCATGGTGAGCCACACCTGCGACGGCTGGTACGACAACCGCATCAAGATCATTCCCGGCGGCGACCACAAAGAAGGCGAAATGGTCGACATCTACAACGTCATGTGCGTCGACACCCGCCCCAACAAGCCGCTGCGCAAAGTCGGCGAGATCCCACAGGTCGCGCACACCTACACCTACTTCCAGATCGGCTACCCCTTCATGAACGACCAGCAGCTGATGATGGGCGAGTTCACCTGGAGCGGGCGCGACGAACTGGCCTCCACCGAAGGCCTGATGTACATCGAGAACCTCGAGGCGCTCGGACTGGCCCGCGCCAAGACGGCCCGCGAAGCCATCAAGGTCATGGGCGAGCTGGCTGAAAAGTACGGCTACGCCGACGGCGGCGAGACGCTGATCATCGGCGATCCCAAGGAATGCTGGGTCTTCGAGGTCTGCGGCGGCGGCCTGTGGAACAAGGATTCCGGCACCCCCGGCGCTCACTGGGCGGCCAAGCGTCTTCCCGACGACGAAGTGTTCGTCGGCGCCAACCGTTCGCGCCTCGGCGTCATCGATCTGAACGACACCGAGAACACCATGCACTCCACCGACATCACCAAGCTGCCCGAGGCCATGGGCTGGTGGAAGCAGGGCGAGCCCTTCGATTTCTCCACGATCTTCAACCCCGAGCCCTACGGCTACGCCTACTACGCCGCACGCCGCGAGTGGAGAGCCCTGAACCTGGTCGCTCCTTCCCTGAAGTTCCCCGTGCTGGCCAAGTGGGAGATGTACCCCTTCTCCGTCAAGCCCGACAAGAAACTTTCCGTCAAGGACATCATGGACGTGTACAGCGATCACCTTGAAGGCACCGACTACGACCTCACCAAGGGCCTGGCCGCCGGCCCCTTCGGCTGCCCCAGCCGCTGGCAGACGCCCAAGGACGTTCGTCCCGAAGGCCGCAAGGGCGACGACTGGGAGCGTCCCATCGCGCTGTTCCGCTGCTCCTACAGCTTCGTCTCCCAGAGCCGCGCCGACATGCCCGACGCCGTGGGCGGCGTGCTGTGGTTCGGCGAGGATTCCCCCGATACCACCGTCTACGTTCCCATCTACTGCGGCGTGACCTCCGTGCCCAAGGCGTGGAGCGAGACGAAGCGTCACGTGTTCGACCGCGACAGCGCCTGGTGGGCGTTCAACCTCGTCAACAACTGGGCGACGATCCGCTGGGACGCCATCTATCCCGAGATCCGCGCCAAGAAGGCCAGCTACGAGGACAAGTTCTTCGCCGACCAGAAGACGATCGAAGACCACGCCGTCGAGCTGTACAAGAAGGATCCCAAGAAGGCGGTCGAATACCTGACGGCCTACACCAACAAGGCCATGAACGAAGTCAACGACGGCTGGTGGGATTTCGCCTTCGAGCTGATCGGCAAGTACTGCGACGGCGGCGTCATGCAGCCCGACGGATCGCAGAAGACCCCCGGCTATCCCACGGAATGGCTCAAGGCGGTCGACTTCGGCGGCATGACCGAGCGCGACCTGAAAGCAACCAACAGCAAGTAGTTTTTTCGCTTCCGCACCAGCGTTAAAAAGCCGGCGGAACTTTGCCGCCCCGGCGCAGAAGTTCCCGCCGGCTTTTCGTCTCGTGAAACGGAGAATCCGAACGTCTGACCCATCATAAGGAGGTAAAGGACCATGCGAGCAAAGAGCACTGTCATTTCCAGCATACTTGGCGCCATGCTTCTCGCCGGAGCGGCTTCGGCCTGCACCGACGTGGTCGTCGGAGCGAAAGCTTCCGCCGACGGTTCCGTCATCACTTCCCATACCGCGGACGGCGCGTTCTACGACGCGCAGGTGCGCTTCATCCCCGGCGGCAAGCATGCCGACGGCGAGATGACGCCCGTTTTCTGGAACATCACCAACGACGAATCCGCCGAGATCACGAAGATCGGCGAAATCCCCCAGGCGCCGGAAACCTACGGCTATTTCCACGTCGGCTACCCCTTCATGAACGAGTACGGCCTGGCGATCGGCGAAAGCACATTCGCCCAGAAAGTCGAAATGAAGACGTTCCGGCCCGACGCGCGCGCCATCCTGACGATCGAGCAGCTCGAAGTCCTCGCGCTGCAGCGCACCAAGACCGCCCGCGAGGCCATCGCCCTGATCGGTTCTCTGGCGGAAAAATACGGATTCCTCGGCTCCTGTGATTTCGAAGGTGAAAGCCTGACGATCGCCGACGGCAAGGAAGCCTGGCTGTTCGAGATCCGTTCCGCCGGCATGATGTGGACGCCCGAAAGCGGCAAGCCCGGGGCGTACTGGGTCGCTCAGCGCGTTCCCGACGATATGGTGCTGATTACCTGCAACGTGGCCCGTATCCAGGAAGTCCATCCCGAAGACACGGACAACTTCATGGCCTCCAAGGACTACCGCCAGTTCGCCATCGACATGGGCTGGTGGGATCCCGCAAGCGGCGTCCCCTTCAACTGGGCAAAGGCCTACGCCCCTTACACGGGCGGCTGGGCGCTGTCGTCCGACTGGGTCCGCAACCGTCTCTACTCGCTGTACCGCCGTCTCGATCCCGACCGCGAGTGGGATCCGCTGGCGGAAGCGACGTCTTATCCCTTCGCCGTCAAGCCCGGCAAAAAGCTCTCCGTGCAGGACGTGCAGGCAATGCTGCGCAGCCATCACGACGGCACGCAATTCGACATGTACGACGCCGACGAATGGTTCATCCGCAAGGACGGCAAGCTCGTCAAAAGCCCTCTGGCCTCGCCGTTCCCCACCCGCGACATGCGCGCGCTGCTGAAGATGAACTACAGCCGCCCGGTCTCGGTGATCAACTGCGCCTACAGCTTCGTCGCCCAGGCCCGCAACGGCATGCCCAAGCCCTTGAGCACCATCCTGTGGTTCGGCTTCGACGCGCCCCACACCACCTGTTACGTCCCCATCTACTGCGGCGCGACCGACACAAAGGCCAGCTGGCGTCAGTTCGACCGCGACAGCTACACGCCCGAATCCGCCCAGTGGACGTTCATGCTCGCCGACGACCTCGTCTTGAAACGCTACGCCGAGGCCATGGCCGATCTCGAAGCCGTGCGCACGCCTCTCGAAAAGAGCTTCTTCGACGAGACGGCCCGCATCGACAAGGAAGGCGCCGAACTTTACAAAAAAGATCCCGCCGCTGTCAGCAAGAGGGTCACCGATTTCACCATCGACTGCATGGACAAGGCCGAAAAAGCCTGGCATCAGCTGAACAGGACGTTGATCACCAAGTACATCAACAACAAGAAGAGTTAAGCGTCTGGAAACGCCTGAACGGTTCAGCGCCGCTTCCGCAGGGAAAACGGCCTGGATCGTTCAGTTGCTTCATCAATTCTTATCTTTCACTGGAGGTTTTTTCATGAAAAAGTTATCCGCCGTTTTTGTCGCCTTGCTCGCCGCCTGCGTGCTGAGCAGCTTCGCGTTCGCCGTGGAAGTGCCCAAGCTGAACGCGCCCTTTATCGTTACCACCTGCGGCCAGAGCCCCGGCGCCGTCATGGTGCACATGTCGGCCATGCAGTCGAAGATCGCAGCCAACCACGACAACAAACTCACCGCCGACAAGCTGGCCGCCGCCAACGCCAAGACGCTGATCGTCACTTCCGGCACCAGCATGAAGGGCATGGGCGCCGCCGGCACCAACGTTGAAAACGAGATCGCCCGCTGCACCGAGCTGATCGCCGAAGCCAAGAAGCTCGGCATGACCGTGATCGGCGCTCACATCGAGGGCATGGCCCGCCGCACCGACAACTCCGACGCCGCTTCCATCGAAGCCGTGATGAAGGACGCCGATGTAATCCTCGCCGTCACCGACAGCGACAGCGACGGGTTCTTCACCAAGTACGCCCAGGAACACAACAAACCTCTGATCGTCGTCAAAGACGCTCTGGCCATCGGCCCCGCGCTGAAGGCCGCCGAATAAGGCAAAGGCGTTCCCGCAGCCTGTTCGCCGCTGGAACGCCTTATTTTTCCGCGCTCTTTTCCATTTAAATTTTTTCCGTTGAAAGGACGTATTTGTCAATGACTATGTTTGTCCATTCTTCGCTGGTGCTGGCTGCGGTCGTCGTAGCGTTCGCCATCGGCAAGAAAATGAAGATAAGCACGGAGCTGTCCATGTTTCTCTCGGCCCTGGTCGGGCTGGCGGTGCACGCGCTGCTTCCGAAGGGCGTCGACCCCCGTTCGCCCCTTCCCTTTGTGGAAATGATCCGTCACGTGGTCGAAGGTTCCTTCACTTACTTCGACGTGTGCCTGACCTTCCTGACGGCCACGTTTTTCATGATGCTCTACAAGGAGTCGGGCGGCGTGGCCTACATCGTGCGCTGCATCGTGCGCAGCTTCCACGCGCACCGTTTCGTCTGCCTGCTCTTCCTTACGGTCCTGATGCTGGTTCCCGGCGCCATCACCGGTTCGGGAGCGACGACGGTGCTGACGGTCGGCTCTCTGGTCGGTTCGGTGCTGATGACCATGGGCGTCTCCGAAGACCGCCGCGTGGCGCTGATCTTCCTGCTCGCGGCCATGAGCGCGGCCTGTCCGCCCATCAACCTGTGGGCCATGATGGCGGCCGCCGGCGCGAACATGCCCTACGTCGGATTCGGCGCGCCGCTGGCGCTGATGTCGATCGTCGGCGCTTTGTTCTCCACCTTCTGGCTGGCCGGGCGCGGTAAACCGATCGACGTGGAGCAGGCGCTGAAGGAACTGCCCGAAGCTCCGGCCGGATGGAATTGGCAGAAAGCCGTCATTCCCTTCGTGGTGCTGGTCGGTCTGGTCATCGCCGGACGCGCATTCCCCTTCAACTTCCCCGTCCTCGGCCTGCCGCTGGTGTTCATGATCTCGGCTCTTTCCGTCATCGTGCTGAGCCCCATTCGCCTGCGCATCTTCGCGGTCGCCCGTCAGACGGTCGAGAACCTGCTCGGCCTGGTCGGCGCGATGGTCGTCGTCGGCACGCTGATCCAGGTGCTGGCGCTGAGCGGTGCCCGCGGGCTGCTGTCGCTGATGGTGGTGACGCTGCCGTTGACGGTGCTGTTCGCCACGCTGTGGATCATCCTGCCGCTTTCCGAAGGCGTGCTCCAGTACGCCGTCGCGCCTCTGTTCGGCGTGCCGCTGATCATGCTGTTCAACATGCTCGGGCTCGACCCGATCGTGTCGCTTTCCACCTGGTCGGTGATGTGGCCCGTCGGCGACTGTCTGCCTCCCACCGCGGTGGTCGGGCGCGCGGCGGTCATGGAGCTTGACTACAAGGGAAATTACTGGGGCGGTTTCGTCAAGACCGCGCTGGTCCCCATGCTCTTCATCCTCGCCGTCTGCACGGCCTGCATGGTGTACAGCAAAGAGCTCGCCGCTGTGATTGGAGGTTAGTCGATCATGATCATGCTGAACAATATCGTTATGTGGCTGTATTACGGGATCGCCGCGTTCTTCCTGCTGGCGGTGGTCATGAACTTCGTCAAGACGAAAGATCCGCAGAAAGCCGTGCTTTACAGCATCGTCATGATGCCCTTCGTACTGCGCCTTCTGCGCCTCAAGTAAAGGAGGGCGCGCGCAATGAATCTGAAAGCCGTAAAATGCCTTGCTCTCGTCGTCGCCGGAGCGGCGGCGGCCACCGCAGGCATGCTCTTCAAAGAACACCGCGAATTCAAGGAACCGGTCGTGCCCAGCGCGGCGCTGACTCAGGTCAAAAAACTGAGCGAATACTTCCCCGACGGCGGGCTCAAAGGGACCGTCAACGACGCCAACGTCTACTTTTTCGACAGCGGCGTGCCCGGCGGCACGATCCTGATCATCGGCGGCACTCACCCCGAAGAGCCGGTCGCCAACATGTCGGCCCAGGTTTTCACGGAGAACGTGAAAGTCACGCAGGGACGGGTGATCGTCATCGATCGCCTGAACACCAGCGGCTCGACGCTCACGCGTCTGGGCGAAGCCTATCCCCGCTTCACTCACGTCAAGACGGACTGGGGCGTCAAACGCTGGCGTTTCGGCGACCGCGCCAGCAATCCTCTCGACTCGTGGCCCGATCCCGAAGTGTACATCCACTACCCCAGCGGCCAAAATCTGGCCTACATGGACATCCGCAACGCCAACCGCGCCTGGCCGGGGCGCGCCAACGGGCTGCTCACGGAGCGCACAAATTACGCCGCCATGCAGCTGATCCGCCAGGAACGCGTCGACATGACGATGGACTTCCACGAGGCCGAGCTTGAGTATCCCGTCGAGAACACGATGGTCGTGCATGAAAAGGGGCAGGACGTCGGCGCGATGACGTCGATGACGCTGACCTCGACGATGTTCGACGTCCCCATCGGCATGGAATTCTCGCCCAAAGCCCTGCACGGCCTGTCGCACCGCGAGATCGGCGACCACTCCGAGGCCACGTCCTATCTGTGCGAAGTGGCCGAGCCGATGCTCGACCGTATCCGCGGCATCACCGACGAAGAACTGGCGATGTCGGGCAAGGACCGTTTCGTCATGAAAGCCGGCGAGCACCATCTGCTCTACTCGCCCATCGACGAGAACGGCTGGCCGGCGGAAAAGCGCGTGGCGCGCCACGTGCAGACCGTGCTGACGCTGATCGAAGTCAACAACATGATCCATCCCGACAAGACCATCCTGATCGAGGACGTCCCCGGCTACCGGGAGATCATGGATAAAGGGCTGGGATTCCTGTTCCACAATCCCGCCGAAGCTCCCAAGGACCGTCTGTATTACGATTAGGCCTCAAAGCCAATTCACGAAGGAGGAAAAAAATATGAAACGTATTTCCGCAACGCTTTTCGCCGGCGCCGCTCTGATAGCCGCCGCTTCGGCATCGGTCGCCTGCACGCCTATGGGCGTCGGCCCGAAGGCCACCGCCGACGGTTCGATCCTCGTCGCCCATACCTGCGACAGCTGGTACGACGCCCGCGTGCGCGTGGTGCCCGGCGGCGAGCACCAGCCCGGCGAAATGGTCGACGTCAAGATCGTCTCCTGCATGGACAGCCGTCCCGGCCGTTCGCTGACGGTCGCCGGCCAGATCCCTCAGGTCGAGCGCACCTACACGTATTTCCATATCGGCTATCCGTTCCTCAACGAGCATCAGGTCATGATCGGCGAGCACACATGGACCGGCCGCGATGAAGTGCAGAGCGCCAGCGGCCTGTTCTACATCGAGAACCTCGAGGCCCTCGGCCTGCAGCGCGGCAAGACCGCCCGCGAAGTGATCAAAGTCATGGGCGAACTGGCCGAAAAATACGGCTACGGCGATGGCGGCGAAGGCCTGGTCATCAGCGACGGCAAGGAATTGTGGGTCTTCGAGATCTGCGGCGCCGGCCTGCTGTGGACGAAGGACAGCGGCAAACCGGGCGCCATCTGGGCGGCCCGCCGCGTGCCCGACGACGAGTTCTTCGTCGGCGCCAACCGTTCCCGCCTCGGCGTGATCGACTTCAACGACAAGGACAACTTCATGTACTCCGCCAACATCACCGCGCTGGCCGAGGAAATGGGCTGGTGGAAAAAGGGCGAGCCCTTCAACTTCTCGCACATTTTCGACAACGGCAGCTACGGCGAAGCGGCCAAGAACAGTTTCGGCAGCTCGCGCCGCGAGTGGCGCGCTTTCGACATCGTCGCGCCCTCTCTCAAGCTGACGCCCGGCTCGGGCCTTCAGGATTATCCGTTCTCGGTCAAGCCCGATCACAAGCTGACCGTTCAGGATCTTGAGAAGATCTACAGCGACCACCTCGAAGGCACGCCCTACGACATGACCAAGGGTCTGGCGGCCGGCCCCTTCGGTTCGCCCGCCCGCTTCCGCCCGCAGAAGCCCAAGCACGACATGGAAGACCGCAAGGCGTGGGCTTCCTGGGAACGCGCCATCGCCGTGCCGCAGTGCTCCTACAGCTTCATCGGCCAGACCCGCGCCGACCTGCCCGCGGCGATCGGCGGCGTGCTGTGGTTCGGCCTCGCCGCTCCCGACACGACCGTTTACACGCCCATCTACGCCGGCGTCACCGAACTGCCGCAGAACTGGGGCGACAACGACCGCGTCAACTTCAACACGGAGAACCCCTGGTGGGCGTTCAACTTCGTGCAGCAGTGGGCGCAGCACCGCTGGGACATGATGTACCCCGAGATCCGCGCCAAGAAGGCCGCGATCGAACAGCGTTATTTTGACGCGCAGCCCGGCGTCGAAAAACTGGCGCTTGAGCTCTACGCCAAGGCTCCCGCCGCGGCCAAGGCGTTCCTGACCAACTACTGCGCCACGAACATGAAAGCGCTGGAGAAAGATTGGTGGGCCTTCGCCGCGCAGCTGATCTCCAAGTACGGGCAGATGCCCTTCTACGTCGAAGACAACAAGATCAAGCAGCCCGGCTACGATCCCGAGTGGCTCAAGGCCGTCGATTTCGGCAATACGATGGCCGACGACGTCAAGAACGGGCGCTAAGGCTCCCGAAAAAAACGGCATGAATTAACCTGACAGCACTGTTCCACGTGGAACATTCGAAGAGGCCGAAGGCTGATGAATCAGATTTCATCAGCCTTCGGCCTCTTTTTATCGGCGGCGTATCAAAAAGGAAACGACGTTCCTGCGTCCCTTAGCGCAGATAATTTTTCATCTCGGCGGCGCTGTTGAGGAAGGCCTCGTAGGCGCGCGCCGTTTCGTAGACGTCGGCTTTGCTGGCCAGTTCGAAGGGGGCGTGCATGCTCAGCAGAGCCACGCCGCAGTCGAGCACGTGCATGCCGTAGCGAGAGGCGAAGGGCGCGATCGTGCCGCCGCCGCCCAGGTCGATGCGTCCCATGGTGCTGATCTGCCACGCCACGCCGGCGTCGTCAAAAACGTCGCGAACCATGGCGACGAATTCGGCATTGGCGTCGTTGCAGCCGCTTTTGCCCTTGGAGCCGGCGTACTTGACGATGGCCGGTCCGCTGCCGAGGCGCGCGGTGTTGTTCACCTCGAACGCGTCGGCGAAATTCGGGTCGTAGCCGACGGTGACGTCGGCGGACAGCAGTCTGGAATTCTCCAGCGCCAGATCCAGGTCCAGCGCGTCGCCGCCGCATAGGCGCACGAGGCGGGCGGCAAGGTTTTCCATGTAATGGGAGTTCATGCCGGCGTTGCCGTTGCTGCCGACTTCTTCCTTGTCGACGAACATCACGCCGGCGGTGTAGGCCGGGCGCGCCACGTTCAGCATGGCCCGCAGGGCGGTGTAGACGCAGACGCGGTCGTCGTGCGCGTAGGACGCGATCATCGAGGCGTCGAGGCCGACATCGCGCGCGCGGCCGGCGGGGACCGCTTCGAACTCGGCGCTGACGAAATCCTTTTCGGCGATGCCGTAGCGTTCTTCCAGCAGCGCGAGGATCTGTTTCTTGACGGCATCCCCCTCGGCCCCGGCCAGCGGCACGGAACCGACGACGAGGTTCAGTTCTTCGCCTTTGAGCCCCTCTTCGAGAGAGCGCTTCATCTGCTCGGCGGAAAGGTGCTTGGGCAAATCGCTGACGTACATGACGGGATCGTTTTCGTCCTCGCCGACGACGACGTCGACGCGCTCGCCGCCTTTTTTGACGACGACACCGTGCAGGCTGAGCGGCAGCGCCGCCCACTGGTATTTTTTGATGCCGCCGTAATAATGGGTTTTCATCAACGCGTAGCCGTCCTTCTCGTAAAGGGGGTTGGCGCGCAGGTCGAGGCGCGGCGCGTCGGCGTGGGCGCAGATCAGGTTCATGCCGTCGGTCAGCGGTCTTTGGCCGATCACGAAGAGCGCGGCGGCCTTGTTCTGGCGCAGCGCGTACACTTTGTCGCCGGCGTTCAGTTCGCGGTGCGCCACGCACAGCTCGTCGAGGTCTTCATAGCCGGCGGCGCGCGCCTGACGGATCACTTCGGCCGCGGTCTCGCGTTCGGTCTTGCACACGTCGAGAAAGGCCTTGTAACCTTCGGCGAACTCCATGATCGCGCTCTGCTTGTCCTGCTTCCAGAGCGACGGATAAAGACGGGTAAAACCGTTCTGACTCATTGAGATACCTCCCATAAAACTTAAGATGAATTCGTCCCGTAATTTCAGATTATACCGGAAAACGGAAGAAACCGCAGACGGAATGCCGCTCTGGATATGAAAAGATCATAAAGTTAGCCTGATATGTACCTTCCTTACTGGCTGTCCAGTAAAGAGGGTACATATCAATTTTTTTTCTTTGGCTATACTATAAAGAAATAGTATTACAGAAGTACTTCAAGTTAGCAGCTTAGCCGATGATCATGGCAGATACCCAAGAGCACAAGAAAGCTCTCGTGCTGCTGCAAGTAGCTTGGGGATAACATTTTGCGCTTCCTGCTTGATATCGCGACCCATGATCTTTGCGAGAGCAACGCTCATGGCAGCGATAGTGGCACCTCTGTAATTACGAATAGGAGCTGCAATGCAGTAAAGGCCTTCAACATATTCTTCATCGTCAATACTGTACCCGCGCTCTCTCGTCTGGGCCAATTCAGTGCAAAGAGCTTCAAGGTCAGTGATTGTATTAGCAGTATACCGACGGAGCTGCAGGAGGTCTTCATGGCATTGAATTGTGTTTCTTGCCGCTGTCTCCGACGAATTTCTATAATTTTCCCGAATCTCTTCTTCCGGAAGAGCCGCAAGAAGCATTTTGCCGAGCCCTGTACAGTAAGCCGGCATGTAGGCACCTAGAGGAAGATTGACGCGTATGGTGGACTGGCTCTCGATTTTTTCGATATAAGCGATGGCATAGGACTCCATAACAGCAATGTTCACACCTTCGCCTGTCTGATTCGCGAGACGCGCCATGAAAGGTTTCGCGATTTGACTCAGCCCTAGTGAACGCACAACGCTGTGACCAAGATCGAAAAACTTTAGACTATTCGAGTATTTAAGATTACTTTTATTCTGATTTACATAGCCAAGAGAGCGTAGCGTAGCTAAAAGCCGGTGTACAGTGCTGCGGTCAAGAGAAAGAAGAGAACTTAGTTCAGAAATGCCTAATTCTTGATGTACTTTAAGCATTTCCACAATAGAAAAAGCACGTTCAATTGACTGGACTCGCCCGGCGTTTGACTTATTATCCATAATAACTCTCCTTCATGTGTTCTGTAGTAAAAAATACCCAATAAGCTGCATAATCGGAAGAATCTTTAGGCTAAGATTAGCAGGTAGGTAAATAAAGTGATTGACATCTGGTGAAGGTTATGTATAATGATTTTACTAGGCAATATACCGTTTCGCAATACGAAATTAATTCGGATTTTATGATCTTTATTCATGAATAAGCACGATAAGTCATGAAAAATTATGGAGTATAATTTGATAATCATAGTAATTGGCCTTTGTTTTTATAGCTTTCATAGTTAAAGGAGGAGATACCATGAAGATTGCCATTATCGGCGCAGGGGCGATGGGGAGCCTTTTTGGTGGTTATCTGTCGCAGAAGAACGACGTTTATCTTGTGGATATTTGGGAAGCTCATGTAAACGCAGTGAACGAGCAGGGGCTCAAAATTGAGGAGAAAAACGGAGCACTTCGCGTCTTTCACCCGAAGGCGACAACAGACGCAAGCACTGTAGGCGCAATTGATCTCGCGATCGTGTTCGTAAAATCCATCCAGACCGCCGAGGCAATGGAAAAGAACCATTCATTAATTGGTCCTGATACGATAGTGCTCTCTCTTCAGAATGGTTACGGCAATGACGCAGATATTTGTCGCTTTGTCGATAAAAAGAACGTTATCCTCGGCACCACGGCACATGGTTGCACAATGAAGGGGCCTGGACACGTATACCACGCTGGGGTTGGCTTAAACCATATCGGGCCAATTATCGGAGAGTGCGCAGCGGCTGCAAATGTGGCGGACGTGTTGACTGCCTGCGATTTGAAAACTGATGTTTCCAGCGATGTCATGAGACTTGTATGGAGCAAGCTGTTTGTCAATGTGGGGATCAACGCGATAACCGCTTTGCTGAAGATGCCTAATATCTGTATTGCTGAAAATCATTACGCCAACGCGCTGTCGAAGGAATTGGTATACGAGGCTGTAAAAACGGCAAACGCCGGTGGGGCCAATTTTGATCCATCTCAGGTGTTTGCGAACGTGGTAGACATTGCGCGCGCGACGGGAGCGAACCAGTCGTCCATGTTGCAGGATGTGTTGAAGAATCGGAAAACCGAGATCGGTAAAATCAACGGCGCCGTTATAAAAGAAGCTGAAACACAGCATGTGGACGTGCCCGTGAACAGTACGATCGTGAAATTGATTCAAGCTTTGGAATTGCAATAGAGCGTTACACTATGGCTCTGTCTCGGGTGGAAGCGTTTACAACAAATATCGTTAACTTAAAGGAGACCAGCTATTAAAAGTCAAGCAGGAAATTCGAGCTCATGCCCGAAGTATTTCTAGCCGGTTGCCCGCGTGAAAAAG
>NZ_MUHX01000025.1 GCF_002007215.1 Pyramidobacter sp. C12-8
TTGCGGAAGATCCCGGAAGTCTCACTATGAGACTTGCCGATTCCGGAAGTCTCACCATGAGACAGGTTGAAGGTTCGGAAGTCTCATCATGCGAATCCGGAAGTCTCACCATGAGACACGAACATATACAAGAACATAAAACATCTCCTGTAGGAGAGGGGGGTGTGGGGGGAGAAAAAACGTCCCTCGCCATCCCCTTCGAGGAAAACGGTTTCGATTTCGAAATTTCGAAGATCGTACAAGACGCTTATCCCGAAGAAAATCTGACGCTCGTGAAAAAAATGATTCCCCGTTGGCGCGCGACCTACGGGGACGAACGGGTGCGCTTTCTCGTCAACAAGGCCATCAACTTCAGGCTGACGAATCCCGATAAAAAATACAAGAGCATGGCTCGCTTTCTCGACACGTGGCTGCGGAGCGAACGTTCGACGCCGGAGACGAACGTTTCCCGGACCGAATACAAGCGCCTGGAGCGACGGGCGAAGGATATCGCCAAACAGGTGATGGAGGATTGGCCGGGGCCGAAGACCGGCCGAGGAGGCGCCGAACGGGCTATCCTGCGGCGATTCCTGGAATTACCGAACGACGCGGCGAGGGACGTCTTCCTGACGAATCTGGGGGACGAGATCCAGATCGCCGCGGAACAGGTGGAACGGCAAGGCGGGAAGACCTATGGGCTGTCCCGGCTGGATTTTTTCATTCTGGGGGTGAAGGTGGATGCGGAATAGCAATTTGGCGCCGGATTTCGGCTATTGCGAGGAACGGATCGTGGCGGCCCCTTCGGACGCCGCCATGGAGCGCGCCGTCATCGGCGACATGCTCGTGGACGCCGAAGCCGCTCAAGGGCTTGCCGCTTTGCTGACCGTCGGCGACTTCACGGACGGCAAGGCTTCGCGCCTTTTCGAGGAGCTGTCGCGGCGCGTGGCTTCCGGAGAAAGTCTGAACTTGGTGGTGCTCACGTCCAGAGGCGTGCTGACGCAGAACGAGGCGGCCGGATACGTGGGAGCCACCAATTCCGCGCTGTCGTGGCGCGCTCACGCTCAGGTGCTGCGCGAGATGCGTCAGAGGCGGGCCTTTCTCCAGGCGGCGCGCTACCTGGAACGAGCGGCGGATGACCGCAACAGCGACACGGCGGCGGTCCTGGCCGACGCGTGGGCGGAGCTGACCAAAGCGTCACGCATGGCGCTGACGGCGAACTCCGATCCTGACGCCGTCTTGGGAGCGTACGAGGCGGAGGTGCGCTCGTGGGAAGGGCTGCCGTTGGCGAATACGGGGATCAGGCTTCTGGATGGCGCCATCGGCGGCGGAATGCTCCCCGGCGAACTGATGGCCATCATCGGCGGCGACGGCAGCATGAAAACGTCGCTGGCGCTGGCGTGCGCCGAAAGCTACCTGCGCAACGTGGGGCGGGACGTGTTGTATCTCTCGATCGACATGCAACCTCACAAGATCGCGCTGCGGCGGTTGCTTCCTCTGGCGGATACCAGCGAAAAAAATCTGCTGAACATGATGATCCGCGGGGAATCGCTTTATTCCACGGCGAGGGCGAACCGAGCGAAGATCGACAAGGGGCGCTTTCACCTGGCGGGCGGGCCGCTGGATCTCAAGGGGATCGAGGCGCTGGTGAACCGTCTGCGCCCGGGGCTGGTGATTTGGGACTATCTCACCGCCACGGCCGGCTTCGAGAGCGAGCTGGAAGCTCAGCGAACCTGCACGGAGAAGATCAGGGAATGGCAGCAGCGTTACGACGCGACGTGGATCGTGCTGTCGCAGATGTCGGAGATCGCCAAAGCGGGGCAGCGGAACGGCGATTTCACCGGGCGGGCCTCGGGAGGCAACTCTTTGGCTCGAAACTGCGACACGATCATCGAGCTGTTCTTGGACGCACAGCCCGACGAAAATCCGGAGCTGGGTTATTACAGGAATCCGCCGCTGATCGCCATGGTGGTGAAGTGCCGCAGCGGGCGGAAGGGATCCTGCTGGTCGCTGCGGTACAACGGGGCGTCCATGTCCTTTACGGGCGATGCCGTGGCCGTGGAACGCGTGAAGAAGCGAAAACCGGTGTACAGGATCTGATCATGCCTGATCCGAAAAAGGAGCTGCACGATCGGCAGAAACGGCTCTTCGCGGAGATCGTCGCGAGAAATACGGGGCTGAACTGCGTCTACGAACATCGTTTTGCGGCGCCGTCGCGGCAATGGAGGGCGGATATGGCCTGGCCGGAAGTCCGGGTGGCGTTGGAGATCGACGGCGGCACGTGGATCTCCGGCAGGCACAACAACCCGGCGAGCGTGTTGAAGGACTACGAGAAGGGCAACGGCTACGCGGCGAGAGGATGGCTGGTCTTTCACGCCCCGTGGAAATGGATCGAGCGTCCCGACGACTTGGCGGCTCAAGTCGTGCGGGCGATTCTGGAACGAGAACGGATGGAAGGAGGAGGGCGGCGTGATCGGCGAAGTGGAAGGACTGGCGCGGGTGATCGACATCATTGCCAGACGATGCTGGAAAGGCCTGGCCGCTCTCCGAGGAGAAGCTCCGGAACCGACGCGCGAACAGTTGAGGGCGGCGTTTCTTCATAGGCCGTCGAGATCCGTCGCGCCGGCGCTCCGCTTGAGGGCGGCAAGAGCTTCCGCCGATCCCAAGGACATTCGGGACGAAGACAGCTACCAGGCCGAATTCGAAAGCTATTTGTCCCTGGTCTCTTGGGAAGAGATCGTGGAGGCGGTCAGAGCCTTTCGGAAGAATCCGATGACGGCGCGAGACTGGGAGATCTACAGCCGGAGCGTGAACCTGAAAGCGTCGGTTCAGTCCCGGCTGCACTACGGCAGCGCCTATGACCGGCTGGCCGAGCTCTACGATCTGAACAAGAGTACCGTCTATGAAATCGTGCGCCGCACGCCGCGATGCATCGCCTACATGATCAGTACGAATCCGGGGCAGTCCTGTTATCGGCGCCGCGACGTGGAAGGGCAGATCACGCTACCGGAATTCTAGCCGAATTCCAGACGAATTCTAGACGAAAGATAGCCGACGAATAACCGACAAATATCGGACGAATATCGGACAAATAACCGACAACAAAGGATTATAGTGGTAGCGTTGGAATAAAAGCGAGGTCGCCTGCGGGGGCGGCCTTTTTCGTAGAAGCGAGGAATTTGCGATGACAAGACGGGATTTTATCGGTGCGACCGTCGATCGGTCGCTGGTCTGAACCATGCCCAGGAGAGCGAAGCACCCGTGTCCGCATCCCGGTTGCGGAGCGTTGGTGGAGGCGGGGCACAAATACTGTCCGCTGCACGAATCGGAGCACCCAATCCGCCGGTCGGAATACGACAAGAAATACGACGCCAAGCGTCCGGAGTCTCACCGCTTTTACCATACCGCTCGCTGGCAGCGGCTTCGCAACGCCTATATCCGAAAACACCCATTGTGCGAGGAATGTATGAGGAACGGTCGGATCGCGGTGGCCAAAGTCGTGGATCACATCGTCGAGATCAAGGACGGCGGACCGACGACGCAGTGGAGCAACCTTCAATCGCTGTGCATGGCCTGCCACAACGCGAAAACTTTAAAAGAAAAAGAAAATAGAGAAAGAAAAAGACACTCGGGGGAGGGGTGGTCGCAATCGCTGGCGGAATAGGACCCAGACCGTATTGTGGCCCGCTTTACACGCGCGCCCCCTATTTACGAAAAATTCGACAGGGGGTGAGGGAATGCCGGTCAGGGGGCCGAAGCCCAAGCCGGAGGCCTTGAAGAAGGTGAGCGCAAGGTCTCACAAAAAGAAAACGCAGAGCATGATTATAGATTTCCCCACCCCCGACGATCTTTCCGCACTGCCGCAGAATGTCCGCCTCGAAGTCGAGGAAATCTGGTCGTTCCTGATCACGAACGACATCGCCAATCCCATCGACCGGGGAGCCTTCTGCCGGTACATCGAACTGAAACGCATCTGCGACGAGGCCGCGAAGGACATGGACGAACGGGGCACGATCATCAGAGCCGGAACGGCGCGCGAAAGAGTGAACCCGTCCTGGCGGATTTTCAAGGCCGCGTCGTCGGAGGCTCTGAAGATCGAAGAGCAGTTCGGCTTGACTCCGTCGGCGCGGCGCCGGCTGCCTCTGACTCCCAAGGAGGAGGCGAACGGTTATGCGGCCCGTCGTCGGACGAAAGCCTCAAACGAATAGCTCGCGTTGGGCGCTGCGATACATCGAGATGGTTCGAAGCGGGCAGATCCCCGCCTGCCGGTGGATCCGCGCCGCCGTGGCCCGACACTTGGAAGATCTGAAGACCGCCGGCCGCCGCGGCTTCTATTTCGACGAAGCCGCGGCGGAAGACGCCTTGCAGTTCTTCTCCTACCTCCATCACAGCAAAGGAGAATGGGGCGGCAAAGTCTTCATCCTCTCGCCCTGGCAGCAATTCTTCGTCTATTGCCTGTTCGGCTGGAAGAGAAAGAAAGACGGCATGCGCCGCTTTCGCACGGCGTATCTGGAAGTCGCCAGAAAGAACGGCAAAAGTACCTTGGCGGCCGGCATCGGATTGTACATGCTAGACGGCGACGGCGAGCCGGGCGCCGAAGTCTATTCCGCGGCCACCCGGCGCGACCAGGCCAAGATCGTCCATTCCGAAGCGACGCGAATGGTCAGATCCTCGGCGGAGATCAAGAACTTCGTCACCATTCAGAGCAACAACCTTCACGTCGAAGACACCGCCAGCAAGTTCGAGCCCTTGTCCGCCGACTACGACAGCCTCGACGGCCTGAACGTCCATTGCGCCCTCGTCGACGAAGTCCACGCCCACAAAAGCCGCGACCTTTGGGACATCCTGGACACCGCGACGAGCGCCCGCCGCCAGCCCCTCATGGTCGGCATCACGACCGCCGGCGTCAATCAGCGGGGAATCTGCCGCGAGCTGCACAACCACCTGGAAAAGATCCTCGACAAAGTCCTGACCGACGACGCCTTTTTCGGCATGATCTTCACCTTGGACGACGGCGACGACTGGGAAGACGAGAGCAACTGGGAGAAAGCGAACCCCAATCTGAACGTGTCGGTCAAGATCGACGACCTGCGCATCAAGGCCGCGCGCGTCAAGTCCTCGCCGTCGGCGCTGAACGCGTTCCTGCGCCTGCACCTGGACGTATGGACCTCGGCCGAAAGCTCGTGGATCCTTCCCGAAGTCTGGAACGCGTCCGCCGGCGCCGTCGATCTCGACGCCCTGCAAGGGCGCCCGTGCTACGGCGGCCTGGACCTCTCCACCACGACCGACATTTCGGCCCTGGCGCTGTGCTTCCCGATGGAAGACGGCAGCTTCCAAAACCTGTACGAATTCTGGATCCCCGCCGACAATATCGAACGCCGCGTCCGCCGCGACCGAGTCCCGTACGATGCGTGGGTCCGCCAAGGACTGATCCACGCAACCGACGGAAACAGCATAGATTACGACTTCATCGAACACAGAATCCT
Organism: Pyramidobacter sp. C12-8; assembly: GCF_002007215.1. Classification (GTDB taxonomy): domain Bacteria; phylum Synergistota; class Synergistia; order Synergistales; family Dethiosulfovibrionaceae; genus Pyramidobacter. The sequence goes on from NZ_MUHX01000025.1 coordinate 5,463, forward strand.
CGAGCTGGCGGCCCAATACAAGATCAAGGAACTGGCGTTCGATCCGTACAACGCGACGGAGCTGACGAGCCACATGATCAACCACGGCCTGGAAATGGTCGAGTTTCGGCAGGGCTTTTTGAGCATGAGCCCGCCGGCCAAACGCTTCGAAACCCTCGTGCTGTCGAAGCAGTACCACCACGGCGGCAATCCGGTCATGAACTGGATGATGTCGAACGTGGCGCTGCGCCTGGATCCGGCCGGGAACATCAAACCCGACAAGGAAAAGAGCCGCGAGAAGATTGACGGCGTCGTCGCCGGCATCATGGCGTTGGCGCGCGCGATCGCCGCGGAGGGTCGCAAGCCCAGCGTTTACGCGAAACGCGGCCTGGTCGTTTTGTAAAAGGGGGTGATGAAAAAGTTGAGACTGAAAATACCGTTTACGCGCCGTTCCTTGGAATTGCGCTTTCTGGCGGGCGAAGAACCCAACGCGAAGTGGATGTCCCTATTCGGCTCCGCCACGTCGGCGGGCGTGCCCGTCAACGAGGAGACGGCCATGAGACTGTCTACCGTCTACGCCTGCATTCGAGTCCTTTCCGAATCCCTCGCGCAACTTCCGCTGAAAGTCTACGAAAGACTCCCCGGCGGCGGCAAAAGAGAAGCGCCGGACCATCCCCTTTATCCGCTGCTTCACCTTCGCCCCGATCCCGAACGCACCGCCTACTCTTGGAAAGAAACCTCCATGGCCCATCTATGCTCGTGGGGCAATTCCTACTCCTACATCGAACACGGCCGCGACGGCCGCGTCAAAGCCATCCGCCTCCTCAAACCCACGAACGTGACGCCGCGGCGGCTGGTGGAAAACGATCAGCTCGTTTACGACGTGAACGACGCGCACGGCGTTCCGCTGCGCTTCCTGCCGGAACAGATCCTGCACGTGCCGTGCCTGGGATTCGACGGCGTGATGGGATATTCGCCCATCTGCATGGCCGCCGAAACCATCGGCATCGGCATCGCCGCCGAACAACACAGCGCCTCTACCTTCGGCAACGGCGCGATGCCCTCGGGAATCCTCTCCTACGAAGGCGAGCTGGACGACGAAGCCCTGCAGCGCCTGAAGACCGACTGGAAAAATTCGTTCTCCGGAGCGAAGAACGTCGGCAAGACCGCCGTGCTGGAAGGATCCATGAAGTACACGCCGCTGACCATCTCGGCGCTCGACGCGCAGCTGATCGAAACGCTGAAATTCAACCGCAGCGAAATCGCCGGCATCTTCCGCGTCCCCGGCCACCTGATCAACGATCTGGAACACGCGACCTACTCGAACATCGACCAACTCTCCCTCGAGTTCGTGATGTTCACGCTGGCTCCGCACCTGACGCGGTACGAACAGGCCATGAACTGGCGGCTGTTCCTGCCCTCGGAACGCGGCCGCTACTTCGTGGAATTCGTCACCGACGGGCTGCTGCGCGGCGACGTGAAGAGCCGGTACGAAGCCTACCGGACGGCGATCAGTTCGGGCATGAAGAGCATCAACGAAGTCCGCGCCTCGGAGAACCTGCCGCCGATCGCCGACGGCGACGAGCATCTCGTCCAGGGCGCCATGATCACGCTGAACAAGGCTGTGGCGGAAGGACGGAAACAAGCCCAAGGAGGTGAGAAGGAATGAAAAAGGAATTGCGCTATTTCAAAGCGGAGCTGCGAGTCTCGTCCGAGGGCGACGCGCCGAAAAAAATCTGCGGCTACGCGGCCAGATTCAACGAATTTTCCGAGATGATGGGCTGGTTCCGCGAGAAGATCGCGCCGGGCGCTTTCGCCGAAGCGCTGAAATCCTCGGATGCGCGCGCGTTGTTCAACCACGACCCGAACCATATCCTCGGCCGCGAGTCGGCGGGAACCCTGAGCCTGCGCGAAGACGACGCCGGGTTGTTTTACGAAATCACCCCGCCCGACACCCAATGGGCCAGAGACCTCGTGGCCAGCATCGAACGCGGCGACATCAAGGAAAGCTCCTTCGCGTTTTCCATGGCCGGCGGCATCGAAGAGTGGGACGACAGCGTCGAGCCGAGAGTGCGCACGCTGCACAGAATCGGCGAGCTGTTCGACGTGTCGCCCGTCACGTACCCGGCCTATCCGGGCGCGACCAGCGGCATCCGCAGCCTCGAGGACGTCCTCAAGGATCACGAGGAAGACAGGAAGAAACAGCGGAACCGGGACGACGTTCCCGGCTTTTTTATCGGCATAGAACGAGCGAGACTGGATCTCGCCGAAATCGAATAGGAGGAATGCAAACATGTCTCTGGACAAAGTGAACGAACTTCGCGCCGCCAAGGCGAAACTGGTGAACGAATCCCGCGCGCTGCTCGACCGCGCCGAAGAAGAAAAAAGGGAGCTGTCCGCGGAAGAGCGGGCGTCCTACGACAAGATCTGGGGCGACATCGAAAGCCTGACCACGCGCATCAAGGACGAGGAGCGCCAGACCCTCGCCGAGGCCGAGATGAATTCTTTCGCGCCCGCGCCCTCCCAGGGCCAGCCGCAGGGGAAAACTCCGACCAAGGAAGAACAGCGCCTCAAGGCCTTCCGCCGTTACCTGGCCTACGGGCAGGTCGCGGAAGCCGAATACCGCGCCCTGGCGAACGACACCGACGCCGCCGGCGGTTACCTGCACGCCGCGGAAGAATTCGTCGCCCAGCTGCTCAAGGGACTCGACGACTCCGTCTTCGTGAGACAGCACGCGACCATGCTGAAAGTGACCAGCTCCGACGAACTCGGCATCCCCACGCTGGCGGCCGACATCTCCGATCCCAACTGGACGACCGAGATCGCTCAGGTCTCCGAGGATTCCGACCTCAGCTTCGGCCACCGTTCGCTGAAGCCCGTGCAGCTCTCGAAGAGAATCAAAGTCTCCCAAAAGCTTCTGCTCACCTCGGCTCTGCCCGTCGAGCAGATCGTCAGCGAGCGCATGGCCTACAAGTTCGCCGTCGCGCAGGAAAAGGCATTCCTTACCGGCTCCGGCAGCGGCCAGCCCCTGGGCGTCTTCACCGCCAGTCCCAACGGAGTGCCCGCGGCCCGCGACGTCAGCGCCGAGAACACGGCGACCGCCATCACCGCGAACGGCATCCTGAACGCCACCTATGCCATGAAGTCCAGCTACCGCAACAAAGCCCGCTGGGTCTTCCACCGCGACGCCGTGAAGATGCTCGCCAAGCTCGTCGACAGCGAAGGACAGTACCTGTGGAGAACCGGCCTCGTGTCGGGACAGCCCGACATGCTCTGCGGCATCCCCTTGGACGAGTCCGAATACGTCCCCAACACCTTCACCACCGGCCTTTACGTCGGCGCGCTGTGCTGCTGGCAGTACTACTACATCGCCGAGCTTCAGGGCATGTGGGTGCAGCGCCTGAACGAGCTGTACGCCGAAACCTCGCAGATCGGCTTCATCGGCCGCGGCTATTGGGACGCCGCTCCCGTGCTGCCCGAGGCCTTCGTCCGCGTGAAGCTGGGATAAGACGGCCTGATGCGGCCGAAACAAGGAGGCGATCATCATGAAAATGCGCATGATTACGACCGCGGCGGGGCCGGACGGCGTCTATCCGGCCGACAGCGTCCAGGATCTCGGGGGCCCCTTCGCGCGGGCCCTCGTGGACGGCGGCTACGCCCTGCCCCTGGAACCAATGCCGACGGAGAGCGAAACGCTCGAACCGCCGCGGGACGCGACGCTCGAACCGCCGGAGACCGAAACGGCCGAGCCGGCGGCGGAGACCGCGGCTCTCCCGCGAGCCGCCAAGAAGACGAAACGGGGGTGATCCCGAATGAGCGGCGAGGCGGCAGTCGAACCGATCTCCCTGGCGGAAGCCAAGGCTCATTTGCGGGTCGTCGCCGACGATGAAGACGCCCTGATCTCCGTCTACATCGCCGCCTCGCGCCAATACGCCGAACACTACCAGAACCGCGTCTACGCGGCTGGCGCCGGCGCGGACGGCGAACCCCGGACGCCCGAGAAGATGACCATGCTGGAAAAGGCGGCCTGCCTGCTGCTGATCGGACACCTTTACGAGAACCGCGTGGCGGTCAACGTCGGCGGCGCCGTGACCGAAGTCCCCTTCGGGACGAAAGCGCTGCTTAGCCTGCGGCGGAAGGTGCCCGTATGAACCCCGGCAAGCTGAACCGCAAAGTCGCCATCGAGTTTCCCCGCGCCGAGAACGACGGCATGGGCGGGCGCTCCGTCGCGTGGATCCCCCTGTGTTCCGTGTGGGCGTGTTTCGAAAAGCCCGCCGCGACGACGGAGATCCAGCAGGGCGGCGTGGTGTCGGCCGTCACGTACCCGGTGACGATCCGCTACCGCGCCGACGTCAAGCCCGGCTGCCGCCTGATCTACGCCGGCCGGACTTACAGGATCCTCGACGTCTGGGACATCGGCATGGAGCTGACGCGAATGAACTGCGAGGAAGTGAAGCGCAATGCGCCTTGACATCTCTCCGTCGAACGCCGAGCTGCGAGAGGCGCTGAATTCCATCTCCGCGTTCGATGCCCAGGCGCGCCTCCGCATCGAAGACGCCGTGCTCGTTTCCGTCAAGGAGATGGCCGGCCGGGCGCGCAGCCGCGTGCCGCGGCGCACCGGCAAGCTGAAGAAGTCCATCTTCTTCAGCTTCCAAAAAACCAACTGCACGGGGTATTTCGGAGCGAAAGCGCCTCACGCTCACCTGATCGAACTGGGCGTGGAACGCTCGGACGAATATCCCAAGCACGCCAAAAACAAACACGGCAAGCCGGCCGCACTGCGGATCATCGACACGGCGGCGGTGAGATTCGCGGCGCGTGCGGTCATTCCCAAACGCGCCAAGCGCCCTTTCATACGACCCTCGTACGAAGAGGAGCGCCCCAACCTGATAAAACGATTGAAGGAGGCGGTCAAGAGCAAATGATGCGGCACATTCCCATGATCCCCCTGCAGCGGGCGGTCTACGAGGCGCTGTCGACGTACCAGACCGCCCCCGTTTACGACGACGTCCCCGAGGACGCGACGCCTCCGGCCGTGAGCTTCGGTTCTTTCACTGCCAAGCAGAGCGGCGCCAAGGCGCTTGACGCCTGGGACGTTTCCATGCAGCTCGACCTGTGGTCGAACTACGCCGGAAAGAAACAGATACAGGAAATGGCCGACGACGTCGCTTCGGTGCTGACCAGCGTGAAACTAGACCTGTCCGCGGACGGGTTCGAAGTCCTGTCCTGCGACGTCGATTTTTTCGAGGCGTTCCCCGAAGACGAGGTGGGCTATCACGGCGTCTTGACTTTCGTGGCGAAAATCCAATATGTAGGAGGTTAACATCCCATGCCCGTAACTTTGCCCGCCAACCCGTCGCAGAGCAACGCGACCGTTGGCAAGGATTATTTGCTTTACGTCAACACCGGTACCGCTGACGTTCCGGTATGGACGCTGATCGGCGGCCAGCGCTCGGCCGACCTTTCCCGTTCGGCCGACGAGATCGACGTGTCCCACAAGACCAGCGGCGGCTGGAAAGGCTCCAAGGCCGGACTGCGCAGCTGGAGCATCGATCTCGGCGCCATGGTCGTGCTCGACGATACCGGCCTGAGCGCCCTCGAAACGGCGTTCCAGAATGGCTCCGAGATCAACGTCAAACTGAAATACCCCAACAACACCGTGCAGACCGGCTGGGGCTCGCTGACCGAGTTCTCCCTGTCCACGCCTCACGACGGCGCGGCCGAGATTTCGGGCACCATCAGCGGCAACGGACCGCTGTCCGCAAGGGCGGAAGATTCCTAAAAGAAGGGCCCCGCGCCCTTCTTTTCGCATATGTGGAGGTTGTGTGAATGAGACATGAAATCGTTTTCGATCATTTCGGCGAAGACCAGCGCATCTATTTCGACATCGGCCGGCTCGCGGCGCTCGAAAAGCTGATGGGGACGTCCATCCAAAAGATCATCGCGGAAGGCAACGTGGGGATCAATTTCGTCCTCTTCGGACTGACCGTCGGGCTCGGGCACCATTACGGGAACCGCTCGGCCATCCAGCGGAAACTCGAGGAATACTTCGCCGCGGGCGGCGACCTGAACGAGATCGCCGCGACCATCGTTCGGGCCGTCGTGGCCTCCGGCATTTTCGGCAAAGCGGAAAGCGCCGATCCCGAGCCCGACGAAAAAAACGACCGGGAGACCCAGTCGGAACGATAAGCGACTGGGTCTCCTGGGCCGAGCCGCTGGCGTACGGACCGCTGAACCTGAAACCGCGCGAATTCGAGCGGCTGCAGCCGCACGAGTTCATGGCGCTGCTGCAAGGCTATCAATGGCGCCGCGACGAAGAGGCGCTTTTCTGGGGCAACTTCTTTTTGCCGATCACGAACTACGTGATGGACAAAAACCATCGCCACGGCAGCCTGGCCGATTTCGTCGGGCACCTGCTCTCGCCGGCGATGAAAGACAGGATGGAACGCGAGCGCCGCGCGGCCAAAAAAGCCGACGCGGCGTATCTGCGCAAGACCTTTGGGCTTGACGGAAAGGAGGCGAACTGATGGCAACGATTGCCGATCTGTTGGTGAAGATCTCCGCCGACTCTTCCGAGTTTCGGAAAGAGCTGCGGGCCGTCCAGAGAAACATCAGATCGTTCATGGGTTCCGAAGTCTTCAAAACGTCGCAGCGCATGGCGCACGGTTTTGCGGGGATAACCGTCGCCGCCGGCGTTCTGGGCGCGAAGGCGATCCAGATGAGCGGCCAGATGGCGGTGGTGAACGTCGCCTTCGAAAAGCTGACGGGAAGCGCCGACGCGGCGAAAAAGCACCTCGGCGACCTGAACAAGTTCGCCGCCCAAACCCCGTTCGACGTCGCGGGCGTGAGAGAATCCTCCCGCCTGCTGCACGCCTTCGGAGTCGAAACCGAGCACGTCGTACCCATCCTGAGAACCCTGGGCGACGCCGCGGCCGCGACCGGCAAGGGCGACGAAGGGCTGGTGGAGCTGAGCAGGATCATCGGCCAGATCAGCGCCAAAGGAACGATCCTGAAACGCGACCTCGACCGCATCACCCAGCAGGGCATCAACTCCGCCCGGCTCATCGGCGACGAGATGGGCATGACGTCGGCGCAAGTCTACGAAGCGACCAGCAAAGGCGCGCTGTCGGCCGGCGACGCGCTCGACGCCCTGCTGAAAGGCCTGTCGAAGAAGTACGCGGGCCTGATGGACAGGATCTCCGGAGAAATCCCCATCAGCTTTTCCAACATGCAGATCTCCCTGAAGAGCATCCTCACCTCCATCGGCGACGACATCACCGAGAGTTTCGACTTGAAAGACGTCTTTGCGCGGTGCTCCGCCTGGCTGCTCGACTTCGCCGACGCGGTGCGAACTTCCGGCATCCGCAAGGCGCTGAACGACATGATCCCCGACAGCGTCAAGGCGAAAATCGTCGGCCTGAGCGCGGCCATCGCCACGATCCTGCTGCCGACCGTCGGCCTGCTTCTGATCAAGGTCGGCCTGTTGATTACCCCCTTCACGGCCCTCGCCGCCGCCGTCGGTCTCTGCGCGACGCTCATCTACGAGCACTGGGAGGAAATCAAGAAGAGCTTCGACCGCGCCAAAGAATGGGTGGAAGATTTTTACACCGAACATATTGCATGGATCGTTGCTTGGGTAAACACTGGCATTGACCTGATCAATAAGTTTTTCGACCAATTCGAGAGCGCCAAAGACAGGCTCACTTACAACGAGATGTTCCAATTGCTCGGTGAGTTTGGGATTGAGCAGAGAGACGAACTCGCGAGCGGAGAAGCGGGAAAGGGGACTAAGAAGGACGCAGTTCATGGCAATCTTTCCGACCCCTCCGCGGTTGCAGCAAAGGCTCAAGAGCAGCAGGAAAAGCAGCTCGCTGCGGCGCGCGCCGCGCTGCGCAAGAGCGGCGGCAAAGGAAAGGGCGACGGAAAAGGCGGCAAGTCGTACGACGATCTCCTCAAAGAGGCGAAAAAAGTTTCCGACGCCATCGAAGACCAGTGGATCGATCTCATCGGCACGAAGATCGACGCGCTGGAAAAATGGCGCGGGGAAGAATCGGCCAAGCTGGAAGCGTCGCGGCGGGCCAACGAAAACTACGAGCGGGACAAGACGCGCCTCGAAGAAGTCTACGCCGAAAAGCGCCGGAGAATTCTCCAAGAGGAAGCGCAGGAAAAGCGGGAGATCTACCGTCGTATCGCCGACGGCTACGAAGACATGCAGGAGCGAATCTCCGCCGGTTCCCTTTACGGTTCCGCCCTGGAACTGCGCGACATGGCCAACGAGGCGCGGCGGAGCTACGAAGAGATCGCCTCCTTCTTCGACAGTCTCGGCCAGGACTACGCCACCGGCACCCGGAACCAAAAAGCCGGCATCCTGGCGGCGCTGGAAAAAGTCGGCATGGCCTATCGGCTTACCGAGGAAGACATTCTCGACCTCTCCGCGGAAAAAGCCGCGGCGCTGACCAGGGCGAAGCAGGCGGAATGGGACAAACAGACGGAGTATTTCCGGCAGTGCAAGGATCTTGAAGCCGACATTCAAGCCGCCCACGATCAAGCGTCCTTGTCCATGCTTCAAAGCGCGCTCTCCGAAGAGAACGCCGTCAGGCTGAACAACCTGGAAGCGCAAAAGACCATGCTCGACGCCTGGCAGGAAGCCCAGCTGGCCGCGCACGCCACGACGGCCCAGCTGATGAGCGACATGTACGCCACGGCCTTCGACTCCATGAGCGGCAGCATCGGCGACCTGCTCATGGGCACCAAGAGCCTGAGCGAGGCGTGGAAGTCCTTCGGTCAGTCGGTGCTGCAGGTCGTCGCCGATTACTTCGCCAAGAAGGTGGCGGGCATGCTGATGGTTGCCGTCGCCGGCAAATCCGCGCTGGCGACGCAAACGGCCGCGTCGGCGGCCGCGGGAGCCGCCACCGCGTCCGCATGGGCGCCTGCCGCCGCGGCCGTCTCTTTGGCCACCATGGGGGGAAACAGCGTTCCGGCCATGGCGGGGATCTCGGCGACTCACGCGCTTTCCAGCTCTCTGTCGATTCCCGGACTGGCCGAGGGCGGCCTGGTGACCGGCCCCACGCTGGCCCAGATCGGCGAGGGACGTTACAGCGAAGTGGTGGCCCCCCTCAACGACAAAGTGTTCAACAAGCTGGCCGCCGGCATCACGTCCCACGGCGGAGGCGCCGCGCCCGTCAGCGTGACCGTTCAGGCCTTCGACGCGAAGAGCCTGGAAAACTGGCTGGACAACAAGGGCGGCCGCGCTCTGGGCAAGTGGCTCAAGTCCCAGCGGCGCGAATTCGCCCTGATAGGAGGGGGAGCCTAAATGACGCTGCCGGTGTTCCCGGAAATGCCGATCAAGTGGAAATCCAAGAAAACGCCCGTTTTCAGCACCTACGTGAAGGTGGCCGGAAGCGGGCGTCGCAAGTCCATGACCCATCAATCCTATCCCGATTGGGAGATCGAGTGCAGCCTGACGGGGCTGACCGACGAACAGATACGCCGGGTGGCGGGGTTTCTCCTGTCGGTGCAGGGACGGTTGTCTCCGTTTCTGTGGAAAGATCCCGAAGACTATCGGGAGACGAACGTTCTTCTCGGTTACGGCAACGGCGTCAATCGAAATTTTCAGCTCGTGCGGCGCTGGGGCGCTCTGAATCCCGAGCCCGTGCGCGACGTGGTCGCCGGCACGCTTCATGTTTTCTGCGACGGTCAGGAACAGGACGCCTACGATTTCGACGACGGACTTATCGCCCTCGCCATGGCTCCCGCCTCCGGCGCGGCGGTCACGGCGACCTTCGAATACTACTGGCGCGTGGCCATGGACGCCGATGACGTCGGTTGGAGCGTGGAGTTCTTCGACATCAACGAAATCGATAGTTTCAAGGTGGTGACGGTACGATGAAAGAGACGACGGACGAGCTGCGCGATTACCTACACAATGCTGATTCGTTCCACGTCTGCGACCTGTACGAGCTGAAGCTCGCCAACGGAACGACCGCGTACTACGCCGACTACGACCGCCCCGTTACCGCGGGCGGACGCGTCTACGTCTGCGACGGCCCTCAGTTTACGCGGGACGGCATCAAGCTGTCGGCGGGGATCACCGTCGACAAGATGAGCGTGACCATAGACCTCGACGCGACCGACAAGGTCGGCGACGTTCCGCTGATTCAGCTCGCCCACAACGGCGGCTTGGACAACGCCACGCTGACGCTGAAAAGGGCGTTTATGAGCGAACCGGGAAAAATCGTCGGCACGCTGACCTTCTTCGGCGGCGCGATCGAGATCAAGGACGGCGGCGGCCTCTCCCTGGCGGTCGAAGTCAAGAGTGCCGTGCAGAAGCTGAACGTGGACTATCCCGTGCGGAAGTACTATCCCACTTGTCCTTACGTCCTGTACGGCGCGATGTGCGGGCTCAAGAAATCGGACTGGGGGCGGAACGCTACGGTAACCGGCGTTCACGGCGACCGCGACTTCCAGACCGGCGCGGCCATGACGGCCAACTACTACGCCCAGGGCGCGCTCGAATGGACGGGCGGGGCCAACGCCGGCGCCGTTAGCTCGGTCAAGCTCAATTACGCGGACGGGCGCGTCGTCCTGCTCGTGCCGACGGACGCCCCCATTCGGATCGGCGACGCCTTCACGATATATCCGGGGTGCAACAAGACCGTCGCCACCTGCCGGGACAAGTTCGCCAACCTGAACCGCAACCGGGCGACGCCGTTCATCCCTTTGAAGGAGACCCTCGTATGACGGACGGCGATCGCGAGCGGGCAGTGGCGGAAGCGCGCCGCTGGATCGGCACCCCTTATCACAGCGGCGCGAAAGTCCTGGGCGTCGGCGTGGACTGCGTGCAGCTTTTGATCGCCGCTTACGAAGGCGCCGGCGTACTGTCGCCCGGCGAGGTGGAGACGGGATATTATTCGCCGCAGTGGCATCTGCACCGCAGCGAAGAACTGTACCTTCGGGGCGTGATGCGCTTCTGCGACAAAGTCGCCGAAGGGGACGAACTCCCCGGCGACGTGGCGCTCTTCCGGTACGGCCGCACCGTCTCCCACGGCGGCCTGGTGTCGAAGTGGCCGTACGTGATCCATTCCTACGTCGGCTTGGGTGTTGTCGAGAGCGCCGTCACGGACGCTCTTTTTTTGATGCGCGACGGCGCGAGCCGTCTGCGGGGCGTATATCGTCCGAGGAGGTGAGAGCATGGCCGGATTGTTCGGCAGCGGCGGCACGACGTATATCGAGGGCAACCGGATCGGCGAATTCCAGATCAACGCTTCTTCGTACGGCGCCGACGTGCCCGTCGTCTTCGGCACGACGCGCGTCGCCGGCAACGTAATCGACTGGTCGGAGTTCACCGAACACGAAACGAAGACGGAACAGCGCGCCGGCAAGGGCGGCGGACGCCACACCACGGTCACCACGACGTACAACTACACCGTGAAGACCCTGATCGGCCTCTGCGAAGGGACGATTTCCGGCGTCGGAAAAGTGTGGCGGGGAACGGACATCACCACGCTCTCGGCGTGTCGGCTCTCGCTGTTCCGCGGCGGGATGGGACAGGCCCCCTGGACCGGCATGAAAGACGCGGCGCGGCGGCTGCCCTACAGCGCCCTGGCATACGTCGCCGGAGACGTCGATTTGAACGGCAGCGGGACGCTTCCCACGTTCAACTTCGAAGTCAAGGGACTGCTGCTTTCGAGCGGCGACGGTATAGACGCCAACCCCGCCGACGTCATCGAGGCCATCGTGAGCGACTCCCGGGTCGGAGTGGGGCTGCCCGCGTCGACCATCGACCCCGACAGCCTCGACGATTACAGAGCTTTCTGCACGGCGGCCGACCTGTACATCTCCACGCCTCCCGACGTGGAAGGGACGGAAGCCTACAAGCTGATCAACTCCATCCTCGAAGCGACCAACAGCATCGGCTTCTGGTCGCAGAACAAACTGAAAATCGTTCCCATGCGGGACGAAGCCGTGACCGGGAACGGCGTGACGTGGCGCCCCGACATGACGCCGCTCTACGATCTGGACGAAAACGACTTCCTGCCGAGCGACGATGGCGCCCTGGTGGTCTTCGAACGCGCCGCGGACGCGGAGAGCTGCAACGAAATCACGGTGGAATTCCTCAACCGCGCCAACGGCTACGAGAAAGAGACGGTCAGCTTCCAGATCTTGAGCGACATCTCCAAGAGAGGGCTGCGTCCCGCCGGCACGCGACAGCTTCATTTCCTGCATACGAAGAAACGGGCTTCCCACGTCGCCGAACAGTTGGCCATGAAAAGCGTCTTCGCGCGCAACCGCTACAAGTTCCATCTGGCCTGGACGTACTGCCTGCTGGAACCCGGGGACCTGGTGACGTTGACGGACAAGGTGCTGGGACTTCGCCGCGCATTGGCGCGGATCGTCCGCGTTACCGAAGCGGCCGACGGCGAGCTGGAACTGGAAGCCGAAGCCGCCTCGATCGGCACCTCTTCGCCGGCGCGGTACGACGTGGACGAAGACGAGCGTTCGACCCTGAACACCAACCTCGATCCCGGCAACGTGCGCCCTCCGCTGATGTTTGAACTGCCCCAGGAGACGAACCCCGGCGAAATGGCCATCGCCGCCAGCGGCGAGTCCGAGAACTGGGGCGGCGCTTTGGTCTGGGCGTCCTTCGACGGCGTCGCCTACGAGCAGATCGCCGACATTCAGGGAGCCTGCCGTTACGGCACGCTCTTCGAGTCGTGCACCGCGGCGGCCACGACCCTGATCGTGCAGCTGGCGGAGCCCAAAACCCAGCTGATCAGCGTGTCGACCGTAGGCGCGGAAGCCAACATCACGCCCTGCTGGCTGGACGGCGAATGGGTGAACTACGAGACGGCGACGTTGTTGAGTTCCGGCCGGTACAGATTGGAAGGATGCCGAAGAGGACTCTACGGCACCAAGGCGAAGGCTCACGCCGCGGGCGCGCCCTTCGCGCGGCACGACAACTCGGTGGCGACTTACAAATACCGTCTCGAAGATCTGGGACGGACCATGTTTTTGAAGCTGACGTCCTACAACTACTTCATGAGCAACGTACAGAGCATGGCCGACGTCGATCCTTACGCCTTCAACGTGGACGGACGCATCCTCGACGCTTCTCCGGGCGGTTTGACCGTGGTGCAGGACGCCTCGGATCGTTCCAGAATCATCGTGTCGTGGGATCCCGTTACGGCCGTGCAGCCGAGAGGGTACCGTGTTTACGTCGACAACGCCGTGGCGGTGCGGGAAACCGCCGATACGAAAGTCGCTTTGACCAGGACCGCCAGCAAAACGATTGTCGTCGGCGTTTCCACCATCGACGTCACCGGCGCGGAATCCGCCGCCAGCACGGTCACGCTGCACGTGGCCGTCGAGCCGGAAGACGTGCAGGGGCTGGCCGTTTCGCAGTACCCCGACGAACGCACTCGCGTGAAGCTGAGCTGGGACACGGTGCCGGGCGCCGACATCGCATATTACGAAGTGCGCGAGGGGCATTCCTGGGAGAGCGCGGCCGTCGTCTGTGCCAAAAGCCTGCTCACGCACGTGGATTTCCATATCGTCGAGCCGGGAGACTACACCTATTGGGTGGTCGCCTATACGGTCGGCGGCGTTCGTTCTCTGCACCCCCAGAGCGTGACCGGCGTATTCTCTCTGGCGCCGGCGCCTCCCACCGGATTGACGATTGCGCAGGACGGGAACGACCGCACGAAGCTGCTGATCTCGTGGACTGCGTCGGCGAGTACGGACGTAATCGGCTACGAGGTTCGAGACGGCCTGACGTGGACGACCGCCGTTCCGCTGGGAGCGACCAACGACACGAATATGACGATCGTGCTGGCGGCCTCGCATGATTACCGCATCTTGGTGCGGGCGAAAAACCGTCTGGGGCTTTGTTCCGACGCGGCCACCACCGCTTGCAGCGCCCGCGTGGAGCCGGCGCGGGTGACGGGCTTCCAGGCGACGCAGGACGGCGGTTTCGTGGATCTGATATGGAACAAGTCGCCCGAAGCGGACGTCGTCGGTTACGAAATCCGCGAAGGATTCCTGTGGGATTCGGCGAGCGTCGTCGCGACGGGCGTAACGCAGCCGGAGCTGACGACTCAGATCTCGGTGGAACGCGGCTACAAATACCTGATCAAGGCGATCAATCGGGGCGGCTTTTACTCCGCGCAACCGGCGGAAGCCGTGATTTCTCCCGAGAATCTGCCGGGAAAGAACGTCGTGGCCGACTGGGACAGCATCGCGCTGCAGGACGGCAGCCACGACGGGACTTGTTTCGTTGAGAACCCGATCACGTTCGCCACGCTGCCCGGCCGTTTCTCGGATTATACCGGCGTTCGTTTCGTCGACGTCGGCGGCGAAACCGTGCTTTCTCTCGCGGAAGCGGCGACCTCGGGGATATGGACGTCGCCGGTCAGGGATCTGCTGCGCATGGTCTCGGCGGATCTGTCGGTCGATTTCATGACCCAGAAAGTCGCGGGCAGTTTCGTGACGCTGGAATACCGCATCAGCCGCGACGGCGCCGCGTGGAGCGAATGGCGAATATTCCTGCCTCATCGTGAACGCTTCAGGTATCTTCAGTACCGTTTGACCTTGAGGCAGGGAACGGCGCAGAGAGCGCCTTGCGTGACGATCATGCGCATGATCGTCGATATGCCCGACGTCGTCAAGGCCGGGCGCGTCGAGATCCCGGTGGGCGGAACGGCGATCGATTACGGCTTCGAATATGCAATCCCTCCGACGCTGGTCATCACCGCGGACGGAGCCACCCGCCAGGGCCGCATCGTCGGCGAACCCGGCGTCTCGTCCGCGGCCGTGCGGGTGATCGACAACTCCGGCGCCGACGTAGGCGGCATCGTCAACTGGACGGCCTACGGATATTGATGAAAAGGAAGTGACGCCAATGGCATACGATCCGCTGTTGCCCGCGGACGAAAGTTTTGTGGCCAACGGACCTGGAGAAATCCGCGCCAATCAGGAAGCCCTGAAAGACGGGCAAATCGTCGATGCCGGAAAACTGTCGGGCCTGAGCGTTGGACACAACGAAGGCAATCTTCCCGTCAGCGACCGACAGGTCAATCTCGGACTCAACGCCGACATGGTCGACGGCAAGCACTCCTCGGCTTTTGCGGCGAACGTGCACGATCACGCCGTCGCCACCGTCGATACCGCCGGTTTCATGAGCGCGACGGACAAAGTCAAACTGAACGAAGTGGCGGCGGGCGCCGAAGTCAACCAAAACGCCTTCTCCGAAGTCGCCGTGGGCAGTACCACTATTGTTGCCGACAATAAGCAGGACACACTGACGCTGGCCGCCGGCAACGGCATCGCGCTGACGCCGGACAGCACCAACGACAAGGTCACGATCGCCATCAACGGCAGCTACAACGCGCCGACCGCCGACAAGCTGAAGACCCCCAGAACCATCAACGGCGTCGCCTTCGACGGCTCGCAGAATATTACGGTGAATCCGCCCTCTCACGCCGTCAACAATTCTACGTACGGGCTCGCCTCGGCGTCGGTCTACGGGCACGCCATGGCCTCGAGCACGACGCCGAAGCCTCCGGCGGCGACTGCGAACGTTGGATCGGAAACGTCGAAGTTCGCGCGGGGAGACCATGCGCACCCCTTACAAACGTCCGTTTCCGGAAACGCCGGCTCCGCCACCAAGCTCGCCACCGCCCGCACGATCAACGGCGTTGCTTTCGACGGCACGAAAAACATCAGCATCCCAGCGACGGACAACACGAAAGCCCCCAAGCCCCAAGCCGCCGCCGGCGTAGGGCAGTGGGTGTATATACAGGCGACGAATTCTTTTAGTCTCCCCTCCGGAGGAACCTGGGCATATTACTGGAGAGGAGTAAATAACGGGGGAGCCGGTGTTGCCGCGGGGGGGGCGACTATAAGCGCACAGGGGAGCTCCCCTCATGCGTTTGCCTGGCGTGTAGAATAGGAGGCAAAGCATGTACGAAAATCTAACCCGCAATCTCGACGGCAGCTACTCGTTTACGAAAAACGGCTATCCCTACAATTGCCCGAACATGGGCGAGTGGGAGCTCTCCGGGGAATACGCCGCCGTCCACGCCTACGCGCTTGAGCACCCCGACGAAGTGACGATCGAGCCAGAACCCGATCCGCCGACGCTTGAAGAGCTCAAGGCGGCGAAACGTGTGGAGATCCTCGCTGCGCGCGACGCCGCCATCCGCACCGGCACGATGTGGCAGGGGCATCCGATCTGGACCGACGGCGACGCGCAGCGCCTCGCCCTGTCGGTCATGGCCGCGCCGACGCTGGCAGCCGCCGTCGGCAGTCCCGAGACGGTGCCGTATCCGACGTGGACGTGCAAAGACGGCTTTGTGATCCAGCTGGACGAGGCGTATGCGACGGATCTCTGTCTGACGATCCAGACCTACGTGACGGCCATGTACAACGCCGCCGCCGAACTGCTGACGCAGGTTGCGGCGGCGCAGAGCGCGGAGGATCTAGCCGCCATCGTCTGGCCGGAGACTTTTATAGGATAGACGAAAAGGGGGAACGCCTTCACGGCGTTCCCCCTTATTTGGGACGTTACACGTACCGTTCCAGCTTCTTCCGCAGGGCTTCCTGCAGCAGCTGAGAGCAGTTGATTCCCCGTTTGTCCGCCATCTGGCTCATCCAGATCGGCAATGAAACGTTTTTCCGTGTGGCGCGGGTGTCCGTCCGGGTGCGGTAGGAGAGCGTATCGGCCTTGATGACAGAACAGACTGTTCCCGGCGCGCGCTCCATCTGTTCCTGCGGAGTCGGAGAAGCGATTTCGAGTCCTTCGTCTTCGGCGACAACCAGCCAGGCGTTCATGGCGTCGGCGATCTGATCGATGGCGTCGGCCAGACTCTTGCCCGTGGTGACGCAGCCGGGTAGATCGGGGACGCGGGCGTAATAGCCTCCGTCGCCGATGGGAGTGAAAACCGCAGTGTAAATGTAAATCATGTGGGCCTCCTTGTCATCTCTGTTTTATTTTGGCTTCTTTGAAAATGTATCGCATGTCGTTTTCGTCGAAGTCATGGCGTTTGACCGGGATCATGACGCGCGTTTGCGGGTTGAAGTAGATGTCGTGGTTCGCGCCGGAGCGCTTGAAGACGAAGCCGTTCGCTTCGAGCGTTTTAATCGTTTTCTTTCTGGGGTTCATCTGCTTCCTCCTGTTATTCTCTTCATGACGTTATTATACACAATTATACACAAAAAACAAGAGGTGGTTTTATGGCACGGGAAATGTTGTCGCCGCATTTTGCGAAAGACGAATGCGTGTGCCGGTGCGGCTGCGGACTGTGCAACGCGACGCCGCGGCTGCTGGCGCTGGCGGGAAAAATACGCGACCTGCTGGGCGAGCCGATGATCGTGACGTCGGTATGCCGGTGCCGCAAGCATAACGCGAAAGTCGGCGGCAGCCCGCGGAGCAAACACTTGAGCGGGCGGGCGATGGACTTTTACTGCAAGCGCCTGTCGCCGCAGGCGGTTTACGACGCCATCGTCCGCGCCTGGGAGAACGGCGAGCTTTCGGAACTGGGTGGCATTGGGTTATATAACTGGGGCGTGCACATCGACATCGCCAAAGCGCCGGACGGACATCTGAGGACGTGGGATCGAAGAAAAGCGAGGTAGCTATATGCCGGGAGAGGAACAGCACGAGCGGACGTTGATAGACATCGCCATGACGGGAGGTGTGGGAGCGATGCTGGCCATGATTTTTCAGGGAGTGCGCGCCGGCCGCGAGCATCTTGGAGAACCTTTCGACGGCTGGCGTTTTACAGTGGGGCTGATCAGCGCCGGGGCGATCGGCGCGATCGTCGCTTGGGGGCTGAACGAGCTGGGCGTGAGCCGACAGCTGAGCGCGATCATTATCGCCATGTGCGGCTACGTCGGCGGCCCGCTCCTGGACATCGCCTATACGGAGATCCAGGAGACGGTCAAGGCGGCATTCGACGGCGTGCAGGAATGGCTGCTGAAAGGAAAGTGGGACCGCCGTGGGCATGATGAGTAATATCTTTGCCGCGGTCCTCGGAAAGGTAAGCCGCCGCTGGCTCTACGTACTGGCAGCGATTGTCGTTGTCGCTCTGCTGGCAGCGTGGTACTGGCACGGCTATGACGGCCGCGGCGAGACGGACGCGCTGATCTCTCGCCTGCGCGAGAGCGCCGCCACGTCGGAGCGCCGGGCAGACGCCATTGTTGACGCCACCAGACAGAGGGAGGTGACCGCTCGTGAGACTGTGCGTAAAAAGACCGCTGAGCTGCCTGCTGACCGCCTCACTGCTGCTCTCGACGCTTTGCTCGCCGAGTACCGCAAAGACCGCTGATGTGCAGCGCGTCCCCGGCGGCTACCTGCTGAGCGAGCAGGCCATGCGCGACACGGTGGCGGGATGGACGGCCGACCGCGAGAGCGTACGCGTGCTGCGGCAGGGCATGGACGAGCTGCGCGCGGAGATCGCCGCGCAGGCCGAGGACACGCGGCGCTTGGTCGGCGACCTGAAAAGGGAACTGGAACGGGAACGCGCCGCCTACAACGCCAAAATCAGGCGCGCCAAAGGTCAAGGACTGCTGTACGGCGTTCTGATCGGCTCGATAGGAATAATGATCGCAAAATGACAAACACCCTCTTGCCAATGGTATAATCGTTAGCGAGAGGGTGTTTTTGCATTTGGACACGTGCGAAAAAAGCGTGCTAAAAGCCGTACCAGTAAAACGAAATTAGATTTTCTTATATAGTAATTGCAAGGGCAGAAGGATGTTGATGTCCTAGTTACCGCCACCAATCAGAAACGTTCCCCCCTCGGATCGCCGAGGGGGATTTTTGTTCTTGTGTTCTGCGCGCTCTCGACCTGAGGTCATGCTCGTTTTCGTCAAAAATGGCAGAAGGCCTTTGCTCTTTTTAATGAGAACCAGTATGATAATGAAAATAAATCTGCCTGCGGGCATTTTATGGAAGATGATTTTATGGACGTTGAACGGATTCTTGGAGAAAACGGCGTTTCTCTTGCGCAGATGCTGGCGGCGCGCGAGCGGCGGGCGGCGCGTCAACGGGACATGCTGCGCGGCGGCGGAAAAAGCCTGATCAGTTATACGCTGAACATGCCGGGCGAGATCAAACAGTTTCCTTTGGCGCAGGCGTTTTTTCGGCACGGGCTGGCGCGGCTGGAGCGGCATCTGGCGCGGAACGGGATCTCGATCGTCACAAAAGCATGCCGCGTCGAGCCGACGGGCAGCGAGGCCATGCTTTTGACCGACGGCGCGCCGGCAGACGTCAAAAGGCTGACTGTCGCCCTCGAGATCAGTTCGCCTGCGTCGCGGCTCTACGACATGGACGTTCTGGCTTCCGACGGGGTGAAAATTTCCCGTGACGCTTTGGGTTTGCCGCCGCGCCGGTGCGTGATCTGCGGGCGCGCCGCGATGGACTGCGCGCCGCGCCGGATCCATCCGGCGCGGGAACTGGCCTGCGCCGCCGTGAAGCTGATGTACGACGACGCCGTCGGCCGTTTTGCCGATACGGTCGCGAGCGCCGCTCAACGGGCGCTGCTGTACGAGGTCTGCGTTTCGCCCAAGCCGGGGCTGGTGGACCGCTTCAACTCGGGATCGCATCGCGATATGGACCTTTTCACGTTTATGGACAGCGCCGGCACGCTGGCGCCGTATTTCCACCTCTGTGCCGCGCTGGGGGCCGAAGCGGCCGAACAGGAGCCGGAGCGGCTTTTTCAATCGCTGCGGCTGCCGGGGATGGAGGCCGAAACGGTCATGCTGGAAGCGACCGGCGGCGTCAACGTTCACAAGGGCGCGATCTTCTCCGTCGGCGTGATCTGCGCGGCCCGCGGCTGGCTGTGGGGGCGCGGGGAAAACGCCGCGGCGGAGCGGTTGGCCGGCGTGGCGCGGAAGATGCTGACGGGGCTGAAAGATGAGTTTTCTCCGCAGGGACAGTCCGCGGGCGAGAAAATTTTTCGCGAAAGCGGCGTCACGGGGATCCGCGGCGAGGCGGCGGCCGGCTTTCCCGCGGTGATCGAATGCGGGCTGCCCGTTTTCGAACGGCTGTTAGCGGAGAATCTGCCGCTGAACGACGCCGCGGCGGTGACTCTGCTGCATCTGATCGGCGCCGCGGACGACACGAACATGATCCGGCGCTCCAGTTTGTTCCGCTTTCGTGAGGTACAACGCGAGATCGGCCGTCTGCTCGATGAAAAAACTGTGCCGGACATGGCGGGCATCGCCCGGCTCGACCGCCAGTTCATAGCGGAGAACCTCAGTCCCGGCGGCAGCGCCGATCTGCTGGCGTTGACGCTGCTGCTGCATTTTATGCGGGATTTCGAGAGTGAAAAAGCGCCATGGCGGAGTGAGAGCTAAGCGGCTCGGGTCAACGTCTGTGTGTGAAAGGAGTGATCCACGTGGCAATTCTTGGAGCTTTTGCGGTGCCTCATCCGCCGTTGATCCTTCCGGAAATCGGGCGCGGAGAGGAAAAGGGAATCCAGGCAACCATCGACGCCTATCGTGAAGCGGCCCGCCGGGCCGCGGCGCTGAAGCCCGACGTTCTGATCGTCCTGTCGCCCCATTCCATCATGTATCGCGATTATTTTCACATCTCGCCAGGGCAACAGGCGCGCGGAAGCTTCGCGGCGTTCGGCCGGCCCGACGCGGCGTGCGCCGTTTCTTACGACGACGCGCTGGCGGAAGCGATCGGGTCTGAAGCGGCGGCATCCGGGATCCCTGCTGGGAAAAAGGGCGAACGCCGTGCCGAACTCGATCATGGCACAATGATTCCATTGCGGTTCTTTTGTCAGTCGTGCGGCGCGATCCCTGTGGTCAGAATCGGTCTTTCGGGACTGCCGTTGCTCGAGCATTACAACTTCGGCAAGGCGATCGCCCGCGCGGCGGAGCGTTTGGGGCGCAGGGCCGTCGTCGTTGCCAGCGGCGACCTGTCGCACAAATTGAAAGCCGACGGGCCTTATGGTTTTGCGCCGGAAGGGCCCGAATTTGATCGGCGGATCATGGAGATTTTTTCGTCGGCCGACTTCGGCGCCATGCTCGAGCTCGATCCCGTTTTCTGCGAAAAAGCGGCGGAATGCGGTCTGCGTTCTTTTGTCGTCATGGCGGGCGCCTTCGACGGCTGCGACGTGGAGAGCGAGGTCCTGAGTTACGAGGGACCGTTTGGCGTCGGTTACGGCGTGGCCTGCTTCGTTCCCTGTGCCGTCGATGAAAGGCGGCGTTTCGATCAGCTGTTCCTGCGGCGGGAACGGGAAAAACTGCGTCAGACCGCCGCGTGTGAAGACGCCTATGTAAAGCTGGCGCGGCTGAGCCTGGAACATTATGTGAAGAGCGGCCGCGTGGCCGAGCTCCCTGACGGCTTGCCGGAAGATCTGACGAAGCGCCGCGCCGGCGTCTTCGTCTCCGTCAAGATTGCCGGCGAACTGCGCGGCTGCATCGGGACGATCGAGCCGGTCAGAGGTTCCGTCGCCGAGGAGATCCTCCACAACGCGGTCTCCGCAGGAACGCGCGACCCGCGCTTCGCTCCCGTAACCGAAGCGGAACTGCCGCGGCTCGTGTACGACGTGGACGTGCTTTCGCCGGCCGAAGAGGCGACAAAAGACGACCTCGACGTCAGGCGCTACGGCGTGATCGTCAGCAGCGGGCACCGCAAAGGACTGCTGCTGCCCGACCTCGAAGGCGTCGATACCGTCGAGCGGCAGCTGGACATCGCGCTTCGCAAAGCCGGCATCGAGCGCGGCGAAAATTACTCGCTTCAGCGCTTCGAGGTCGTGCGTCATCGATGAAACGCTGTCAGCTGTGTTTCCACCGCTGCGCGTTGGAGGAAGGCCAGCGGGGCATCTGCCGCGCCAGAGTGTGCCGCGGCGGGCGCATCGTTGAGGAAAATTACGGCCGGATCACCTCGCTGGCCCTGGATCCGATCGAGAAAAAGCCTTTGCGGCGCTTTTACCCCGGCAGTTTCATCCTGTCGGTTGGAAGTTACGGCTGCAACTTGCGCTGCCCTTTTTGCCAGAACGATTCCATCGCCATGTCCGACGGAAGCGGCCTTGCCGTGCGGCGCGCCGAACCCGTTCAGCTGGCGGAATTGGCCGGGGCACTCCGAGTCCGCGGGAACATCGGCTTAGCGTACACCTATAACGAACCCACAGTCAGCTATGATTTTGTCGTCGACTGCGCGCAGCTGATCCATGAGCGGAAGATGAAAAACGTTCTGGTCACGAACGGTTCTCTGCTTTCCGAGCCGCTGCGGCGGCTTTTGCCGCTGATCGACGCCATGAACGTGGATCTGAAGGGCTTTACCGAGGCGTACTACCGCTGGCTGGGCGGCGATCTGGAAACGGTGAAGAACTTCATCCGCTGCGCCGTTGAATTCGGCTGTCACGTCGAGGTGACGACGCTGATCGTGCCCGGAAAGAACGACGGCGACGATGAAATCGAGCGGCTGGCGGCCTGGCTGGCGTCGCTTGACCGCAATCTGCCGTTGCATCTCTCGCGCTTTTTTCCGCACTATAAAGTTCAGGACAGACCGCCGACGCCGGTGGCGCGGATTTACCGCCTGGCGGAGCGCGCTCGCCGGCATCTGACCTACGTTTATGAAGGAAACTGCTGAAAAGAGAGCCTGATATGGTTGAATGACCGTATCGGGCTCATTTTTTTTGACCTTGGCATTAAAGATCGACGGCGGAAATGAGTGCGCTGTCAAAATTCTGTCTGTGCATGTCTTTTTTCAAAAAGACATGCATGTAAATGGATTTTCATGTGCATAAATTTTGTATTTTGTGTGTATCTGCATGATCTTATCCCAATGGATGTGATATACTCTTGCATCATAAAAAGATGAATCGAAAAAAACGCTCGTGTCTTTCCTTGAAGGGTTGGGCACGGCAAACACATTTTCGGGAGGTCAGAGCAAATGGATGAAGGCGTAACCCGTCCTGCGGAGATTTTCGGAATGCATGTTTTCGACAAAGCGGCCATGAAAGAGCGTCTGCCGGAAGACGTGTACCGGCGCCTGATGACGGCGGTCGAGGGAGACGGCAAGCTCGACGGTTCGATTGCCGACTACGTGGCGGCGGCCATGAAGGAATGGGCCCTTTCCAAGGGAGCGACGCACTACACCCATTGGTTCCAGCCGCGGACGGAAGTCACGGCGGAACGTCATATGGCCTTTCTCAACCTCGACGGGGAAGGCCACCCGATCCATACGTTCAGCGGCAAGGAACTGATCCAGAGCGAGCCCGACGCCTCGTCCTTTCCTTCCGGCGGCATGAGAAACACCTTTGAGGCGCGCGGCTACTGCACCTGGGATCCTTCCAGCCCGGCATTCATCGTCCTCAGCCACAAAGGCGGCACGCTCTGCATCCCTTCGGTATTCATCTCCTACGACGGTACGCCGCTGGACATGAAAACGCCGCTGCTGAAAAGCATCGGCGCCATCCAGGAACGGGCCATGCGTCTGCTCAAACTGTTTGGCAACCGCACCGTGCGTTCCGTCGACGTGACCATTGGCGCGGAGCAGGAATATTTCCTCGTCGACGAGGAAAAGGCGCGCCGCCGTCCGGACATCGAGTTGTGCCGCCGCACCCTGATCGGCGCGCCGTCGCCCAAGGCTCAGGCCGTGGAAGCCCATTATCTGGGCGCGATCCATCCGCGTGTCCTCGCCTTCATGGAGGACGTCGAGCGCGATATGTACCGCCTCGGCCAAGTGCTGATAACCCGCCATAACGAAGTGGCTCCCGGGCAGTTCGAGTTCGCGCCCGTCCTCTCGGAAGCCAATCAGGGCTGCGACCAGAACCAGATGCTCATGGAAGTGATGCGCAAGATGGCGCGCCGCCACCATTTCCAGCTGCTGCTGCATGAAAAGCCGTTTGCCAGCGTCAACGGCAGCGGCAAGCACCTGAACGTTTCGCTGCGCGACAGCGAAGGGCGCAATCTGCTCAAGCCGACCAGCAACCCGAGGCGCAATGTCCAGTTCCTTTCTTTTATCGCCTCGTTCCTGCTCGGCGTCAGCCGGCACGGCGGCCTGCTGCGCGCGTCCATCGCTTCGGCGGGCAACAGCTATCGTCTTGGCGGGCATGAAGCGCCTCCGGCGATCATGAGCGTCTACGTCGGCTCGCAGATCGACCGGGCTTTGAACGGTCTGGCCCAAGGCCTCAACGAAGACATGACGGCGAAGGGGTCCATC
The DNA here is from genome assembly GCF_002007215.1 of Pyramidobacter sp. C12-8. Lineage (GTDB taxonomy): Bacteria > Synergistota > Synergistia > Synergistales > Dethiosulfovibrionaceae > Pyramidobacter. Next base: position 29,620 of record NZ_MUHX01000025.1, read on the forward strand.
GACCTCGGCCTGGACCGTCTGCCGACGTTGAACAGAGACGTCAGCGACCGTAACCGCACCTCGCCGATCGCCTTCACGGGCAACAAATGGGAGTTCCGCGGCGTCGGCGCTCCGCAGGCGCTCGGCGGCCCGCTGACCGTGATGCTGGCTGCCTGGAGCGAAGGAATCGAGCGCTTCTGTACGGCGCTGGAGTCGCGTCTCATCGGCGGGGCGGACGTGGCTGACGCGGCGCTGGCCGTGATCAAAGACGCTTGGGAGGAATCGGCGAACGTGCGCTTTGAAGGCAACGGTTACGACGCGGCGTGGATCGAAGAGGCGAAGCGCCGCGGCCTGCCGGTGTGCAGGAATACGGTCGAAGCTCTGGATCAGTATCTGAGCAGAGAACATCGCGATCTGCTGGCGAATCTGGGGATCATGACGGACCGCGAGATCGTCGCTTATCATGAGGTGCGTCTGGAACAGTACAATGAAACGATGCTGACGGAGATCGGCGTGCTGCGCGCGATGATGTTCGAGGGCGTGCTGCCGGCCATTTCGAAACAGCTGGCCTGCGAAGCCGGCGCGCTGTCCGCCCTGCCGGTGGAACTGCGTGCCCATATCGCCCCATGGGAGAAGAATCTGAAACGTCTGGCGGAGATCAAATGCGGCATCCTTGAGAAACTGGAAATGCTGGACGCCGTGGCGGGCTCGGTCAAGGACGGAGACGCTCACGCCGCCGCGAAGACTCTCGCCGGCGACGGCGCGTCGCTGATGGAATCGATCCGCGCCGACAGCGATGAAGCCGAGCGGCTCATTGCCAAAGAGTTGTGGCCTTATCCGACCTATACGGATATGTTCCGTATCGAAGACTTCAAACTTTGAGTCGGAATATATCGGCCGTGCAAAAAGCGCCGTCTCTCGAAAGAAGGACGGCGCTTTTTGCGCGGAGGCGCGTGTCGGTTTGAAGTTTGTCGCCGAATGGCGGGATGAGCTTTGTATAAAAAACACGACGAGAACCGGCATGAAATTTAATCGTATAATAGGAGCACGCGGACTCTTTTTATGCTAATATATTTATTTGTAATAAAAATCACGAATCTGCGTTAAATTTTGAGGGAGGGTGTGCGCTATGGCAACACAGCTTCAGTTTTTAGGTCATGCCAGCTTCAAGATCCAGAGCGATTACAGTTCGATCGTGATCGATCCGTTTTTCACGGGCAACCCCTATGCCTGCTGTACGGCGGATGATTTCATCGCGCTTGACGCGATGCTGCTGACGCACGGACATGCCGATCATCTGCGGGACGCGGCGGCTATCGCCAGACAAACCGAATGTGCCGTGATCTGCAACGATAAGATCGCCGAGTATCTAAGATCACAAGGCGTGAATCCGGAAACGATCACGGTAATGAAAAGCGGCGAGAGCCGAAACTTCCTGTTCGGCAAGGTCGCTGTCGTGCCCGCGGTCCACACCTCGTCGATTCAGGCCGACGGGCAGGAACTGCCTGACGGCGAACCCTGCGGCTACGTGATCGAAGTCGATAAGCACAAGGTTTATCACGCGGGCGACACCATGCTCTTCGACGGCATGAAAGAGCTGCGTTCCATGGCGATCGACGTCGCGCTGCTGCCGATCGGCGGAACCTACACGATGAACGCCGACGAAGCGGCGCAAGCGGCGGAAATGATCCATCCCCGTGAAGTCATCCCCATGCATTACAACACGTTTCCCAACATTATGGCGGATCCGCAGGCTTTTGCGAAAAAAGTCCCCGCCGACGTGGCCGTGGTTGTCCTTCAGTCCAGCGAAAAGGAAACGCTGTGACGGACTGCGAGCGGAAAAGCGGAGGAGCTGCCGTCGTTTTTTCCCTGAGCGTCTGAGCGGAAAAGAGGAATCCATTTGAAATCGGTTCTTGTCTGCGCGGTTTTATTGTGCTGCAGCAACGTTTTTATGACGTTTGCCTGGTATGGTCATCTCAAAAGCCTCGCCGACCGGCCGTGGTTCGTCGCGGCCGCTGCCAGCTGGGGGATCGCGTTCTTCGAGTACTGCCTGCAGGTGCCCGCGAACAGGATCGGGCATCAGGCGCTTTCGGTGGGGCAGTTGAAAATTCTGCAGGAGGTCGTCGCCCTGACCGTTTTCGTGCTGTTTTCCACCTTCTATTTAAAGGAAAAACTGACGCTCGATTACCTGTGGGCGATGCTCTGCATTCTCGGCGCCGTGTTCTTCGTCTTCCGCAGCCGCATCATGGGAGCCTGAACATGCTCGAACGCGGTTTCGTGCAAGTCTATACGGGCAACGGCAAGGGCAAAACCACGGCGGCGCTGGGGCTTGCCCTCCGCATGGCCGGGAACGGCGGGCGCGTTTTCTTCGGGCAGTTCATGAAAGGACAGCTTTATGGCGAGCATCGCGCCCTCTCGGCGCTGCCGCAGATCGACCTGCAGACGTTCGGCGGTCCCCGCTGCCTTCATCGTGAGGAAATGACCGAGAAAGACCGAGAGATGGCGCGGCGGGGACTGGAAATTTGCCGGCAGGCCATGCTCTCCGGGCGGTACGATCTGGTCGTGCTCGACGAGATCAACGTGGCGCTGTGGTTCGGATTGGTCTCCGATGAAACGGTAGAAAACTTTTTGGATGAACGTCCCGGAAGAACGGAGCTGCTTTTGACGGGGCGTTATGCGCCTCGTTGGCTCATTGAACGTGCCGACCTCGTGACCGAAATGAAGCTGATCAAGCACTACTACGACGCCGGGGTCATGGCCCGCGATGGAATCGAGCGTTGAGCTGAGCGTTTGTCTGTGATATCTTGTCTTTAGAATTCTGTACAGGGGCGAGGGAGGAAATTGCGTGAAGGGGCTGGGCGTATCTCCGGGAATTGTCATGGGGCAAGTTTACGTCGACTGGAAGGAACAGCTCGAGATAGAAAAAGACTATGTCGACGACGCCGAAGGGGAAGTGGAGCGTCTGAACCTGGCCGTAGCGACGGCCAGCGAAGAGATCCGACGGCTTTATGGCGACGAGAAGACGGCCGTTGTTGACGGAGACGAAGCGGGCCCCGATTTGTACCGCGTCCATGGCGTGATGCTCGAAGATCCGGAATTTCTCGGTGAGATTCGAGACATGATCGTCGCTCAGAACGTCAACGCCGAATGGGCTGTCAAGACCGTGGCGGAAAAGTTCGCTCAGGTCTTCGAGAATATGGACAACGACTGCCTGAAGGCCCGGGCCGATGACGTCAAAGACGTTTCGGCGCGCGTGTGCCGTCTGCTTCTGCATATCGAAGGCGGTGACCTGCTCAGGGACGAGCGGGAAGGCCTGATCCTTGTCTGCAAAAGCATGGGCACAGCGGAGATCTCGCTGATCCAGAAGAATAATATTGTCGGGTTGATCTGTGAAGAGGGAACGATCGGTTCTCATGCCACCATCATGGCCCGCAATCAGCACAAGCCTGCCGTGGTGGGGCTGAGCGGAGTCGCCGACGACGTATATCGCGGCGATTTTATCATTGTCGACGGCAATAATGGCGATGTTTTTATCAACCCGGACGAGAAAACGATCCGGGAATGTCGCGCGCGACAGGAACGGGAGAGTCTGTTTCAGCAGCGGTTGCGCAGTTTTGTGGGACGGCCGGCTTGCAGCGCCGACGGGGTGCTGTTGAAAGTTTACGGCAACGCGGCTTCCGATGCGGATATCAAGTCGATCGTGGAAGTTGACGGGCACGGCGTCGGACTTTATCGGACGGAATACATTTATCTGACCCGCGCGCATCTGCCGGCGGAAGGGGAACAGTTCTGGGAGTACAAGAAAGCGCTGCTGGCCATGAAGGGCCGTCCGGTGGTCTTCCGCACGCTTGACATCGGCGGCGACAAGATCCCCTCCTATCTGAACATGCCGGAAGAGAAGAACCCGGCGCTCGGCCATCGGGCGATTCGTTATTCGTTGTCGCGCGTGGACATCTTCCGCAGCCAGATCAAGGCCATTCTGCGCGCCAGCGCCTACGGGGACGTTTCCATCCTGCTGCCGCTGATTTCGGCCATTGACGAAGTGCGTTCGGCAAAAGCCGTGATTGATGACGTCAAGGAGGAACTTCGCCGGGAAGGGACGGCCTTCAATCCTCGCACTAAAGTCGGCGTCGTGGTGGAGACGCCTTCGGCCGCCGTCATTTCCGATCTGATCGCGTGCGAATGCGACTTTCTCAGCATCGGCAGCAACGACCTGATCCAATACACCATGGCCGTCGACCGCCTGGCCTCGGCGTTGTCTTATCTTTATTCGCCGTTCTCGCCCTCGGTCCTGCGCCTTGTGCAGACCACCATCAAAAATGGCGCGACGGCGGGCAAGCCCGTCAGTTTGTGCGGAGAAATGGCGGGAGATCCCCTGCTGAGTCCGATCCTTTTCGGCATGGGACTGCGTTCTTTCAGCGTCAACCCTTCCGAGATGCTGCGCACCCAGTGGATCCTTTCGCTGTTGAAAACCGAAGAAATGCGCGCCTGTGCTGATGAAGTGCTGAACTTGGCGACCGCGGGGGAGATCCATCGTTATTGTCGGGAGCATTTCTCGCGCTTCGTGTCCGGGGATCGCGTCCCGACGGAGCAATGATTTTTAAGAGAGCAATCCGCTGTGGTTGCTCTCTTTATTTTATGGACAAGGCCGCGTCGCGATTGTTTTTACATGATTAAGCGAAAGAACAGCATACGGTAGGAAACAGCTGATAAACGAAATTTTATCGCGAAAAATCGCTAAAAGATAAAATATTTTTCTGTGATCACTCTTGAATTTGACCGCCAAAATTGTATCATAACCATTGTTAGCACTCGAAGTGATTAAGTGCTAATAAAAATCACTTCGGAGATTTTTGTCGAACTCAGTATAGGAGGAATAAATAATGCAGTTGAAACCCCTTGCGGATCGTATCGTCGTCAAAGTCGTCAGCGGAGAAGAAAAGACCAAGAGCGGTCTTTATCTGCCGGACACCGCGCAGGAAAAACCTCAGGAAGGCGAAGTCATCGCCGTCGGAACGGGGCGCATTCTCGACAATGGTCAGAAGCTTCCCCTTGAAGTGAAAGTCGGCGACCATATCGTTTTCAGCAAGTATTCCGGCACGGAGATCAAGCTTGACGGCGAGAAGCTCGTGATTTTCAGCGAGCGCGACGTTCTTGCGGTGATCGACTAGTTTTTTTGGACAGACATCATTATTTTTTCAGGAGGAATTCATAAATGGCTAAAATTCTTGCTTTTGGCGAAGAATCCCGTCGTGCGCTCGAGCGCGGCATCAACAAAGTTGCCGATACCGTCGGCGTGACCCTCGGCCCCAAAGGCCGCAACGTCGTGCTGGACAAAAAATTCGGTTCTCCCGCCATCACCAACGACGGCGTGACCATCGCCAAGGAGATCGAGCTTGAAGATCCCTTCGAGAACATGGGCGCTCAGCTTCTCAAGGAAGTCGCTTCCAAGACCAACGACGTGGCCGGCGACGGCACGACCACCGCGACCGTGCTGGCCCGCGAGATGATCAGCGAGGGCATGAAGAACGTGGCTGCCGGCGCCAACGGCATTTACCTGCGCAACGGCATTTCCGTGGCCGTGGACGCTGTGACCGAGCACCTGAAGGCGATGGCTCACCAGGTCAACGGGAAGGACGACATCACCCAGGTCGCTTCGATCTCCGCCAACGACAAGGCCATCGGCGCCATCATCGCCGAAGCCATGGAGAAAGTCGGCCGCGACGGCGTCATCACCGTCGAGGACAGCCAGACCACCGGCACGACGCTGGAGACCGTCGACGGACTTCAGTTCGACAAGGGGTACATCAGCCCCTATATGGTCACCGACCCCGAGCGCATGGAAGCTTCGCTCGAAGACGCCTATGTGCTTATCCACGACGGTAAGATCAGCAACGTCAAAGATCTGCTGCCGATCCTCGAAAAAGTTCTGCAGACCGGCAAGCCTCTGCTGATCATCGCTGAGGACGTGGAAGGCGAAGCTCTGGCGACCCTCGTCGTCAACAAACTGCGCGGCACCATGACCGCCGTGGCCGTCAAGGCCCCCGGCTTCGGCGAGAGACGCAAGGCCATGCTGCAGGATATCGCTGTGGTCACCGGCGGCGAGGTGGTCACTTCCGACCTCGGCGAAAAGCTCGAGAACGTCGAGCTGTCCAAACTTGGCCGCGCCAAGAAGATCCGCATCACCAAAGAAGACACCACCATCGTCGACGGCAGCGGCAACAAGGACGACATCCGTAACCGCGCCGCTCAGATCCGCACCGAGATCGAGAACTCCACTTCCGACTACGACAAGGAAAAGCTCAAGGAGCGCCTTGCCAAGCTGGTCGGCGGCGTAGCCGTCATTCAGGTCGGTTCCGCCACCGAGACCGAGCAGAAGGAACTGAAGCTTCGTATCGACGACGCGCTTTCCGCCACCCGCGCGGCCGTTGAGGAAGGCATCGTGGCCGGCGGCGGTGTGGCTCTCGTCAACTGCGTCGAGGATCTTGAGAAGGAGATCGAGAAGCAGGGACTGAAGGGCGACGTGCGCACGGGCGCCAACATCGTGCTCAACTCGCTGTCTTCGCCTCTGCATCTGATCGCGACCAACGCCGGCCTGCAGGGTGACGTCGTTGTCGCGAAAGTTCGTTCCCTTGAGGAAGGTCATGGCCTTGACGCTTCCAACGGTGAGTATGTCGACCTGATCAAAGCAGGCATCATCGATCCCGTCAAGGTGACCCGCAGCGCTCTCGAGAACGCCGCTTCCATTGCCAAGATGATCCTGACCACCGAAGTCCTTGTGGCTGACAAGCCCGAGGAGAAGAAGGCCGATCCGGCCGGCGGCATGGGCCCCGGCATGGGCGGCATGTACTAGACGGTGTTGTGCTGTTAAAAGCCAAATCGAGAGAAAGAAGAAGCCCGCCGTTGCGGGCTTCTTCTTTCTCTATTATTTCTCTATTATCGAAAACGCGTATGACCGCAGTGGATTGAAAAAGTCCGAAGGCATGGTGCGAAGCCGGCCTTCGGACTTTTCATTATTGAATATTGTATTTTTTGAGCAGTTCCTGATACCGTTCTTCAACGGAACGGTCGTCCTTTTTGATGTAATCGCGCCAGCTGCCAGTGCTGTTCCCCTCTGCTGGCGGGAGGTCGGGGGGGGGAGGAACGGGCGGCGGAATCTGGGAGGGATCGAAAATCGGAAGCTGATCTTGGGAGACCAGGAGTTCTTCATCCTTCTTGACGGCTTCGAGATCTGTCTTATCTTGATCCAAAAGCAGCAGTTGCGGTGCGTTGGAATCTTCCATCTCTGCCGCGCCCTCGGCGTGGAGCGGACAGGGGGCGGTGGGGATTCTGTCCGCAGGCATGTAGATATTGGTGACTTTTTTGCATTCCGGCGAGGCCGGAAAACCGCTTTCGACGCATACGCGCATGACCCTGACGCCGCTTTCCTCGTCGGAAAGCTCTCTGGGAAAGACTTGGGGCGTTTCGAGGATTTTGACGGCGCTTCTGATGAACGAGGACCATACGGGAAGGGCAACGTGACTGCCCGTCGCGTTTTTGCCGCCAAGCGGTTTCAGGTCATCATTTCCCGCATAAACGACGGCGACCAGTCCGGGGACGCCGCCGGCGAACCATGCGTCGGTGTAATCGTTTGTCGTGCCGGTCTTACCGAACATTTCGAATCCGGCAAGGCGCGCTTTGCTGCCGGTACCGGCGCGGATGACTTCCTGGAGCATCGAACGAGCGATCATTGCCGTACCAGGCTGAAGGGCTTCTGTGATCTTCGGGGAATTCTGCTGAAGAACTTTTCCCTCGCGACTGCGGATCTCTCGAACGAAGTAGGGCTCGACGCGGCTGCCGTTATTGGCGAAAACCGAGTAGACGACGGCCATTTCCAGCGGCGTGACGCTGGCGACCCCCAAACCAACGGAAAGCGTAGGGGTCAAATACGGCGAAGAGATCCCCATACGCCGGGCCGTCTCGACGACGTTCATCGGCCCCAGCATATAGGTCAGGCGCACCGCCGGAGTGTTATGTGAATGGGCCAGAGCGTTGAGCAGCGTTTCTTCTCCCACATACGTTTCACTGAAATTATGCGGCGTCCAGGCAGGTCCCGATGAATTGGGAACGCGCAGTGAAATCGGCGTGTCCATAATGTGGTCAATCGGGCGGTAGCCGGCTTCAAGCGCAGCCGCATAAACAATTGGCTTGAAAGCCGAACCGCTCTGCCGGAACGCCTGCGTCACCCGGTTGAATTTGCTTTGTTCGAAGTCTTTGCCGCCGACCAGAGCGAGGACCGCTCCGTCTGTCGGATCAAGCGCGACGAGCCCGCCTTCGCTTTTCAACTTTTCCATGGACTCCTCCGCCGCTTGCTGCACGTCGAGATCCAGCGTCGTGTAGATCCTCATGCCGCCCTTGTAAATCTTGTCGCTGCCGTAAACCGGGATCAACTCTTTGAAGAGAATGTGGCTCACAAAATAGGGCGCTTTATTGAAAGCGAGCTTGCTCTTCTCGGTCCGTTCGTTGAATTTCAACTGCTCTTGAGCGGCGGCATTTGCTTCTTCCCGAGTGATCCAGTCCAAATGGACCAGGCGGTTCAGCACATAATTCTGGCGAGCTTTGGCCAGGCTCATGTTCCTGATTGGAGAATATTTTTCGGGAGCGGCGACCAGGCCTGCCAAAATCGAAGCCTCGCCGAGCGTCAAATCGCTGGCGCTCTTGTTGAAGTAGCTGTGAGCCGCCGCGTCGATGCCCCAGGCGCCATGACCGAAATAGATCGCGTTGAGATACGTCTCAAGCAGTTTATCTTTGGAATAGAGCCTTTCCATGTGGAGAGAAATGATGGCTTCTTTGGCTTTGCGGTCCAGACTCTTTTCACTCGACAAAAAGAGATTTCTCGCCAGCTGCTGCGTGATCGTGCTGGCCCCCTGTCCGCCTTCGCCGCTAAACAGCGAACGCAGAATTGCCAGCGGCCGGATTCCCTTGTGAGAGTAAAACTGAGAATCCTCCGCCGCGAGAATCGACATCACCATCCACTTTGAGAACTGTTCCAGCTTCATGGGCTTCCGGTTCTCAACGTACAGCTCCGTGATCACGCGGCCTTTGCGGTCGTAAACGATGCTGGCTTCATTCGCTCGATAAGCAAGAATCTCATCGTCAGTTGGCAACGTATCCGAAATCTTATTGATGTATAAAGCCAATCCTACAGAAACCACCGCGATACAGACGAGGAGCGTCATCCCCAACCACATCAGAAATTTGTTCAGAAACGATTTTTTCCTTTTTTGGGGTACTTTTGCAGAAGTCTTCGGCCTCTGCGGTGCAGTGTGCCCCCCTTTAACGTTATTGCTGCTATTCACGGGATTCACCTCAGTAATTCAGAGTAACAACGAACACAGCATCGTCTATTCTAGCGGAAAAAAAAAGTCAGTCAAATCTCTGGGCGAAGTACGGGAGAGAAAAATCGAGGAGGAAATCGAAGCGCAGCAGTGTTCGACCGGATCGGAACGATGTTTTTGCAATCGAATCGAGATGACAAATCGGGGCTTGCATTCTTAAAAGAGTAGTGGTATATTATCCCGGTCGCGCCGAAATCGGCTGCGATGCAGCACCTTGAAAAGTGAATATGGTGAAGAAGAGACAGCTAGTGCATGAGCTCGATCAATTTTCAACGGAGAGTTTGATCCTGGCTCAGGACGAACGCTGGCGGCGTGCTTAACACATGCAAGTTGAGCGAGGATGGTTTGAGGAGACATATGTTGAATTGAATCATTCGAGCAGCGGACGGGTGAGTAAAG
>NZ_MUHX01000026.1 GCF_002007215.1 Pyramidobacter sp. C12-8
AGGGAAAAAGAAATAACATGAAGGTGGATAAAAAATGTCGTGAAGGCCGTACCTATCGCCGGTAAATAACGGCTCCTTTTTAATTTCTTGATTGCATTAACTCTGAACTGAAAATTTTGCTTTCAGTTGAGGATCACTTTTGTATGCACTTTTTTCGGACAATTTCCTCGTAACAGCTTTTCATCCCCTTGAATTTGTTCCGTTAGCGCAATCTTGATCGTTATTATGTGTTCGTAATGACTGCTTGCTGCTTTTGTCCTGTCAAAGTAAATGCAACCCCGTCGCATTTACTTTGACGAGGTTGCATTTACTCTGAAAATTTACCTCGCCGATTTTCAGCAGTGAAAATAATAAGAATCCGATGTAAAATGTTCAGTGCATGTGACACGGGGAAACTCTGCGCCGTACTCCGGGAAATCCTTTGCGTATGATTTTTTGCGGTTTGCCTGTTCATCTTCATCAAATTTGAAATGAGGGATCGTCGTTGAAATTAGGTATTGTAGGTCTGCCGAACGTGGGCAAGAGCACTCTTTTCAATGCCATCACAGCCGCCGGGGCGGACGCGTCGAACTATCCTTTCTGCACGATCGAACCCAACGTCGGCGTGGTGGAAGTACCCGATCCGCGTCTCAAAGTCCTTTCCGATATGTTCCACTCGGTGAAAATCACCCCCGCCGTCGTCGAATTTTACGACATTGCCGGTCTTGTGCGCGGCGCCAGCAAGGGAGAAGGGCTGGGGAACAAATTTCTCGCCAATATCCGCGAGGCCAGCGCCATCGTCCAGGTGGTGCGCTGCTTCGAGAACCCCAACATCGTCCACGTGGACGGCTCCGTGAATCCGGCCCGCGACATCGAGACCATTGAACTGGAGCTGATCCTTTCCGACCTGGAAATGGTGGAACGGAACCTCGCCAAACTGGAGAAACTGGCGAAAGCCGACAAAAAGCTGGCACCCAACCTCGAACTGCTGCGTCGGGCGAAGGAAACGCTCGAAGCCGGCAAACTGGTGCGCACCCTTGCGTTGAACGATGAAGAAAAGCAGTATCTTCGCGGTCTGAATCTCCTTTCCGACAAGCCGATGCTCTATGTGGCCAATATCGCCGAGGATGAAATCGGCGTGGCGGCGTTGAACGAGTACGCTCAGGTGGTCCGCGACCATGCGAAGGCCGAAGGGGCGGAGTTCGTGACGATATGCGCTCAGATCGAAGCGGAGATCGCCGAGCTTGCCGATGCTGAAAAGGCGGAGTATCTCGAAGCTCTCGGGCTGAAGGAAGCCGGGCTGGACCGTCTGATTTCCGCGGGATACCGTCTGCTGGGGCTGATCTCGTTCTTGACGGCGGGAGAAAAGGAATCGCGCGCTTGGCCGATTCGCAGAGGAACTTTGGCTCCGCAGGCGGCGGGCACGATTCACAGCGATTTCGAGCGCGGTTTTATCCGCGCCCAGATCGTCGGCTATGACGATCTGATCGCCTGCGGCTCGATCGCCGAGGCGAAAGCCAAGGGGCTGCTCCGTCTTGAAGGGAAAGAGTATGTCATGCAGGATGGCGACGTGGTGGAATTCCGTTTCAACGTTTAAACACGCATAAATTTCATGAAAGGTATGTGGTAAAAATGGCGATGCAGATCAGTCTCGATGAAGTGCTGTCCATGCTTCTTTCGCGCGTGGACGCCATGGCGGTGGCCAACGAAAACATGAAGAGCAAGTTCAACATCCTGGCGCGCGCTCTTTATAAAAAGGGGCTTTTGACGGACGATGACCTTGTCCAGTCGGTGAAAGACGAGCACAAACTGCTCCTCGACCTTGGCGCCATCAAAGAGATGCCTGACGATGCAGCGCTCAAATCGATCGCGGACAACATGATCGTCTGGATCAAGAACGATGCCGAGGCCATTCGGAAGAACATGAAGGATTACGAGGCGAAGGTGAAGGCGATGATCGAGGAAGAGGAAAAGAAACCTCGTCTCGACGTGGCTTCTGCCGCCGATTTGCAGCGGCTCGAACGCATGAGCGGCAAAAAGTCGGGCAGCGGACTTATTATTCCTTAAGGACGATGGGGCCGAGAACCGGATTTTGAAGAAAAACCGTTAAGAGGAGCCGGCTCAGGAGGGGAACGGAAGTGGAGAATTTTGGCCTTCAGATCGTCGGGGCGTGGCGCAGCCTGGGTGCCCGGAACGGCTGCGTGGCCCTGGTCGATGCGCTTCTGCTGAGCCTGGCGGTGTACGTGAGTTACGCCTTGAGATTCTCGATCTTTTTGGAACATGCGGCGGCTTATGGGATCTTCGAGGCGGGGCCGCTTTACGTTGCGGCCGTCATGTTTTCGTTTTATGCCGGCGGAGTCTATCGGGTCTACTGGCTGCAGACGAGCATCGAAGAACTTCTGATCCTGCTGAAAGCCTATCTGCCGGCCTGCGCCGTGCTGATCGGGCTGTATGTTGGGACCGACGTCCCGTTCGTGGTGCCGCGGAGCGTTATGGGAATGCTGTTCCTCTGCGGTTTTGCCTTCCTGACGCTGTCGCGCCTCTCATGGCGGCTGACCTTGCAGGAACACAACGGGAATCCGCGGAGGAGAACGCTGATCGTCGGCGCCGGGGAGGCGGGCGTGCTTTTGGCTCGCGACCTGAAACGACATGATTCTGACTTCAACGTCGTCGGCTTTCTCGATGACGATCCGGCCAAATTGAAAAAGACGATCGCCGGCATTCCCGTCCTTGGGACGCTCCGCGAGCTGATCGGCATTGTCGGGGCCGAGCGGATCAGCGACGTTTGGGTGGCGCTGCCTTCCGCTCCGGCTTGCAGAGTCCGCGATCTCCTGAACGGACTTCTGTCCCTGAAGAGTTCCGTGCGTATTCTGCCTTCGCTGCAGGAACTTGCGGACGGCACGGTCTCTCTGAACAAATTGCGCAAGGTCCGCCTCGAGGATCTGCTGCCCCGGGAGCCCGTCAGCCTCGATGCCGAACAGATCGGTCAGCTTCTCCACGGGCGGACGGTCTTGATTTCCGGTGCGGGAGGCTCGATCGGCAGCGAAATCGTCCGCCAGATTCTGCCTTACGCGCCCGCGGCGCTGGTTTTGCTCGGCCACGGCGAGTTCTCGATTTACACGCTGCTGGAGGAATTGCGGGAAAGGGCGTGCCAGACCGAACTTGTGCCGGTGATTGCCGACGTCGCTGATGAAAGGGCGATGGAAGAAGTTTTTTCTCGGTGGCGTCCGGACATCGTTTTTCACGCGGCGGCCCACAAACATGTGCCGCTGATGGAATGCAACGCCCGCGAGGCGATCCGTACCAACGCGCTCGGCACGTGGATTCTCGGCAGAATGGCCGGCAGATACGAGACGAAACGTTTTGTGATGATTTCCACGGACAAGGCGGTCAACCCGAGCAGCGTCATGGGGGCCAGCAAGCGGATCGCCGAGATGGCCTTGATGGAACTGCAGAAGGATTATCCGCAGACGGCTTACATGGCGGTACGCTTCGGCAACGTTCTCGGCAGCCGCGGCAGCGTTGTTCCCAAGTTCGAGCGCCAGATCGCGGCGGGCGGCCCCGTAACGGTGACTCATCCGCGGATGGTCCGCTATTTCATGCTGATCCCGGAGGCAGCCGGGCTGGTTCTGCAGACGGCGGCCATCGGTTCGCCTGGGCGGATTTACGTCCTGGACATGGGAAAACCCGTCAATATCGCCGAAGTCGCCCGGACGCTGATTCGTCTGAACGGTTACGAGCCGGACCGCGATGTCAGGATCGCGTATACCGGCATTCGTCCGGGCGAGAAGCTCTTTGAAGAACTTTTTTACGATGAGAAACACGTGGAAGCGACCTCGCACTCGAAAATTTTCTGCGCGAAAATCTCTGAAGAAGGACGCGCCGAGATCACAGGGATGCTTGGCAAAATCGAAACGCTTCTCGGGGAGCCTGAGATCGCGTCGTCTCTTGCGAAGATCGTCCCGGAATATAGAGGTTCGGGCGAAGCGGCTGGGGAAAAATGACGCGGGGACGGCGGCGGAAAGCTTTTTCTCTCGCGGAAGTCTTGATCGGCATGGCGATCGTCCTCACGCTTTCGGCGGGACTTTTCAATACGCTGCGCACCGAATCCGTCCAGGACCTGGCCAGGAGGGACATGGACGATCTGATGCAGTGGCTCGATTCGGCCATAGCCCGGGCTGACCGCTGGCGATGCAGTTTTTATCTGAGCGTTTACATGCCCTCGGATTTGTCCGCGCCGCATTTCATGACGCTGCGCTGGCTCGGCAGACATTCGGGCAGCGCGGCAGGAGAGAAGTTCAGCGCGAACGTGCAGGTGCGCTGGCGTCTGAATGTGGATCGTCGGAATTTCACGTATCGCTGGCAGACGCATACGATCACGCCGGCATTTACCGTCACGGCCTGCGAAGCGGGCGGCAAAAACACCGGCGAGTCTTTGAAGCTGTCCCTGCGCGGTTTGCTCACGCGGACAAGCTCTCGGTAAGATGTTTACTTTTGAAGAAGAACTTTCTGTCTGGAGGTAATGGTATGGTGATCAGGGAATGGTGGGAGAATTTGATCGCTCCCGCCGTGAGACTTTGGGAAAAGATGATTCCCGCGGCGTGGCTTCGCGAAACGTTGGAGACCGTGATCTGGGCGGTCGTCCTGGCCCTGCTTCTGAAGACGTTCGTCATCCAGGCTTTTTGGATCCCCAGCGGTTCGATGCTTCCCACGCTCCTTGAGGGAGATCGCGTTCTGGTCTGCAAATTCGAATATCTGCTCCGTTCTCCGCGCCGCGGGGACATCTTTGTCTTCAAGTATCCCAAAGATCCCGGCGTCGATTACGTGAAGCGCCTGATCGCCCTGCCCGGCGATAAATTCGAGGTACGGAACGGCGTCGTCTGGATCAACGACCGGAAAGTCGACGAACCCTACGTGACGTTCCGCGACACGTACAATCATGCGCCGGTCGTCGTGCCCGAAAAGTCGTACATCGCGCTCGGCGACAACCGTCCGAACTCGGCCGACAGCCGTTATTGGGGCTACGTGCCCGAACAGAATATCCGCGGTCCCGTGATCCTGCGCTACTGGCCGCTGAGCAGGATCGGGCTGGTAAAATAATGGCGGGCAGGACGGCGTGGTTCCCCGGCCACATGGCCAAGGGCACCCGGCAGCTGGAAGAACTTCTCGACAAGCTCGACGTGATCGTCGAGGTCCGCGACGCGCGCGCCCCCGAGCTGACCGCGTCGCCGCTGACGAAAAAATTTGCGCGGCGCCGGCCCGTCTGGATCGTCATGACCAAACGGGATCTGGCGGACAAGGACATCACGGCGCAATGGCTCGGTCATTATAAAAATAACAGGCGCGAGGCGTGGGCGTTCGATCTGCTGTCACGGCAGATCGCGCCTTTGAAGCAGGCCTTCACGCGCTGCAAGCCCAAATATCGCGAGCTGCGGGTCGCGGTCGTGGGGATCCCCAACGTGGGCAAATCGGCGCTGCTGAATTTGCTGATCGGCAAAAAATCCGCGCCGGTCGGCGGCATCCCCGGCATCACCCGCGGCGTTTCCTGGTACCGCGGCGGCGATTTTCTGGTCGTCGATTCGCCCGGCATCCTCGATCCGCGCTCGGGCGCGGCCGTCCAAAGGGCCCTGGCCTGGCTCGGCTGTTCCAAGGCGGACGTGATCGGCGGCTACGACACGGTCGCCTGCTCTTTGATCGATTATCTGCAGCGGCAGGGGCTCTGGCATTTTATCGAAGAGAAGTGGGGCGTCCCCGCCGACCCGGAAGACACGGCGGCCGTTCTCGAAGCCGTCGGACGCCGATTGGGCTGTCTCGTCAGCGGCGGGATGGTCGATTATACGCTCGCCGGCCGGCGTTTTCTCGAATCGTTCTCCACGGGGAAGCTGGGCAATCTTTCGCTGGAGAGTCCGACGATGCCGGCGGCCGAAAGACTTCAGGCGCCGGAAGATGGGGATGAAGACGAGTGATTCTGGCAGGGGTCGACGAAGCGGGGCGAGGCCCTCTGGCCGGTCCCGTCGTGGCGGCGGCGGTCGTGCTGACGGAAGCGCAGCGGGAAGAACTGGTCGGTCTGGGGCTCCGCGACTCGAAAAAAATGACGCCGCCGCGGCGCGAAAAAGTACTGGCGCGCATGCTCGAACTGAACGTCGTCTGGCGCGCCGCGTCGGCGCCGGCCGAACGGATCGACCGGCTGAACATCCTGCGGGCGACTTTGTGGGCGATGCGCCGTGCGGTCGAAAGGCTCCCGCTTGACGTCGACGGCGTGATCGTCGACGGCAACCAGGAGATCCCCGGCCTGAACGTCTATCAGCAGGCGGTCGTCGGCGGCGACGATATCTATCCGCAGATTTCCGCGGCTTCCGTCGTCGCCAAAGTGCTTCGTGACCGCGTGATGACGGTCTACGACGGTATCTATCCCGATTATGGCTTTGCCCGGCACAAAGGTTACGGGACCGAGGCGCATCGCCGCGCGATTGCCGAACTGGGGCCAACGCCGATTCATAGAAGAAGTTTTTCCTGGAGGTAACCTTCCTGCGAATCCCCATTTCTTTACAAGAGGCGCTGTCATGAGACAACTCACGTTGAATCTTAAAGAGCGGATCGGCCGGCTGCTGAAGCCTGCGCGGCCTGCGAAAGATACCGAGAGCGGTATCCTGACGCAGGCCGAGCGGGCTTTTTTTCTGGCGAAGCAGCGCGCGGCCGTCGGCCGGTGGGCTGAGGAACTGGCCGCCGCTTTTTTGCAAGCGCGAGGGCTGAAGATTTTGGAACGCAACGTCAGAGAACGCTTCTCCGAGCTGGATCTGATCGCTCTGGAAGGGAACGTGCTCGTCTTTGTGGAGGTGCGCTGCCGGCGCAAAAATCCCGTCATGTCGGCGCAGGATTCGATCGGACCGCTGAAATGGAAACGCCTGGTCCGCGGCGCCGAGCTCTATACGCTGCGGCGTCGGTGGCGCGGCGAATGGCGGATGGATCTGGTCAGCGTCGACGTGGATCATGAACGCTGGCATTTGCGGTGGCTCAGATATCTGGAAATGGAAGGAGCGGATGACCGTGGCTGCTGAAATACAAGGCATCACGCTGCGCGGCATCGAAGCGTTGCCGGTGGAAGTGGAATCGGAGATCACGTCGGGGATGTTCTCCTTTTCGGTCGTGGGGCTGCCCGACGCGGCGGTGCGCGAATCGCGCGAACGCGTGCGCGCGGCGCTACGCGAGCTGGATATCTCCATTTACGGCCGCATCGCCGTCAATCTCGCTCCGGCCGATCTGCCCAAGGAGGGGAGTCTGCTCGATCTGCCGATCGCGGTGGCTCTGGCCTGCGAGAAGGAATATTGTTCTCCGCCCGGCGCGGCGATTTATATGGGCGAACTGGCGCTGGACGGACGGGTGCGTCCCGTCCGGGGCGCGGTCCCTGCGGCGATGCTGGCGCGTTCGCTGGCCCTGCCGCTTTTCTGTCCCGAAGGCAACGCCGCGGAAGTGGCGCTGGTCGACGGCGTTGAGGCGTACAGCGTGCCGACGCTGAAAGATCTTTTGCTCTTTCTGCGTCACGAGAAAGAGTTGAGCCGAGTCGTCAAGAACATGCCGCCTTCGGAGTTGAACGCCGTCGAACCGGATTTCGCGGACGTGAAGGGACAGATGATCGCGAGAAGAGCTCTCGAAATCGCGGCGGCCGGCCATCACAACATTTTGCTTGTCGGCTCTCCGGGCAGCGGCAAGACGCTGATGGCGCGCGCCTTGCAGGGCATTTTGCCGCCGCTGTCCGACGACGAGTTTCTCGAAACTCTGCTGATCCGGAGCGCCGTCGGTCTGTCGGCCCCCGTCGACCGACGCCGTCCTTTCCGACAAGTTCATCATACCGCGAGCACCGTCTCCATCTGCGGCGGCGGCAGCGATATCCGCCCCGGCGAAGTGAGCCTTGCGCACCGCGGCGTGCTGTTCCTCGACGAATTCACGGAGTTTCGCCGGGATCTGATCGAGGCGTTGCGTCAGCCGCTGGAGGACGGTTTCATCACGGTGAACCGGGCGGCGGGCAGCGTCACGTACCCGAGCCGGGTCTTGCTCGTGCTGGCGGCCAATCCGTGCGCCTGCGGCTGGCGCGGCGATCCGCTCGAGCAGTGCCGCTGCAGCAGTCAGGAACTGGAGCGCTATAAAAGAAAATTCTCCGGTCCGATGCTGGACCGAGTGGATCTCTACGTCTCGGTGCCGCGTTTGACGCCGCAAGAACTGCTCGAACTGGGAGGAACTCCCAGGGAAAGCAGCGCGGAAATCCGCGCCCGAGTCCTAAGAGCCCGAAAGCGGCAATGGGAGCGCAAAGAACGCGTCGGCGCGGAGTGCAACGCGGAATTGTCCGAGAAGATGCTGCGGTGCGAAATAGGCTTGAGCGCCGAGGCGCGAAGATACCTGACCGCGATGGCCGAACGCCTGCGGCTTTCCGGCCGGGGCTTGAGCCGCGTCCTGCGCGTCGCCCGCACGATCGCCGACCTCGCGGGGGAGCGAAACGTGGATGACCGCGCGGTCGCCGAAGCGCTGGCCTACAGAGATTCGGGAGTGCTGGAATGAACGAACTGGAATTGTGCGTCTGGCTGAACGGGTGCGAAGGACTTTCGGCAAACGCGCTCCAGCACGTGGATCTCTCCGACGGACCGGAAAGAATCGTTGAAAAGCTGCGCCACGGCGAAATCGTTTCTCAGCGCGGCGCCGAGAAATTGAAAAAATTGGCTCGGGAAAACTGGCACAAAAAGGAGATCGAGCGCGCGGAAAACGCTGGTATTTTTTTAATTTCATGGTACAGTAATGAGAGATACCCGTTTCGTTTGCGCGACATCGCCGAACCGCCGCTGGTGCTTTACGCAAAAGGGAATTTGCCGGATTTCGAGTCGGCGTATTCAGTCGTAGGAACGCGTCGCTGCACCCCTTACGGGTTCAAAGTCGCCGCCCTGATCGGCAGCGCGCTGTCGCGCGCGGGAATGACCGTCGTCAGCGGCGGGGCGCGCGGCATCGACGGCGCCGCTCACGGCGGCGCGCTGGAAAACGACGGGACGACCGTGGCCGTTTTGGGCACGGGCGTGGATGTCGTCTGGCCGCCGGAACACGACGAGCTTTTCGACAATATCCTGCGCCGCGGCGCGCTGCTCAGCGAATACCCTCTGGGCACTGTGGGGCGCGCCTGGCGTTTTCCCCGCCGCAACCGCATCATCGCGGGGCTGTCGAAAGCGTTGATCGTTGTGGAATCGCCGCTCAAAGGCGGCGCGATGATCACGGCGCGGCTGGCCATGGAAATGGGGCGCGACGTGTGGGCGGTGCCGGGGCGGATCGACGAACGGGTCTGCGAGGGCAGCAATCGCTTGATCCTCGACGGCGCTTCGCCGTTGGTCAATGTGGCGGATTTCGTCGATCATGTCAGCCATTTCGGGCAGCTCGATCTGTTTGCTCCACTGGAACTCGGCGACGATGAACGGCGGGTTCTGGACTGTCTTGCCGATCAGGGGGACCTGACGCTGGATCAGATCTCAAAGAGAACCGGTATTGCCGCGGTAGAATTGATGCGCTTGATTTCGGGACTTCAGGTTCAGTCGCTTATTTATACTTCAGGGGGCGGACGCTGGAGAGCGGTTCCACATTAGAAAGCCGAGGGAAGACCGATGAGTACGGACAGTTACGAACTTTTCTCTTCTGAAGCCGAACAAAACGGTGTGAAGCTGGAGATCTTCATCGTTTCCGATTTTACGGGCGAAACCGCCGAAAGCGTGACGCGCGCCGCGCTGCGCCAGTTCGATGAGGCGCGGCACGTCGTGGCGCTGCATCGTTTCCGCACGGTTGATACGATCGACAAGCTGATCAACATCTGCTGGCAGGCGAAGGAAAACAAGGCGATCATCGTCTGCACTCTGGTGGCGCAGTCGGTGCGCGAGGCCCTGATGCGTTACGCGGGGGAGATGGGCCTGAAGGTCATCGACCTGATCGGTCCGACGCTGGATACGATCTCGGCACGGCTGGGAATTCCTCCCAAGGGGACGCCGGGGTCGCAGCACAAGCTTGACGAAGCCTATTTCCGCCGCGTCAAGGCCCTCGAGTTTTCGAGCACCTGCGACGACGGCGCCAACCCCAACCTCCTGCCGGAGGCCGAACTGGTCATCGTGGGCGTTTCGCGGACCTGCAAGACGCCTCTGTCGATGTATTTGGCCAACAAAGGCATCCGCACCGCCAATGTCCCGCTCGTCCCGGAACTGGCGCCGCCGGATGAGCTTTTCACTCTGCCGCACGGCCGCATCATCGGCCTGATCATCCAGCCCGAAGCGCTGCGCAAGATTCGCCGGGAACGGCTGCAAATCATCGGTCTCGATCCCGATAAAGCTTTTTACGCCCAAGAAGGACGCGTCAAAGCCGAGCTCGATTACGCGCGCCGTATTATGGAGCGCCTGCAGATCAAAGCGATCGACGTGACGGGCCGCGCCTTGGAGGAGACGGCTCAGGTCGTTCTGGACTATCTTCGTGAGCAGGGGTGCCCCGCTCTGCTGGGGTGATGGGCTCTCATCAGGCGGGATACACCCGGTTTCAAGCAATAAATATCTTAATTTTTGGAGGCTGCGCCGATGGAAAACTACAATGCAATTAAGTGGTTTGAAGAGATACGCAAAGATGATATTCCTGTTGTGGGCGGCAAGGGGGCTAACCTGGGCGAGCTGACCTCGACCGGCGCTCCCGTTCCTCCCGGATTCTGCGTGATTGCCGAAACCTATGCGCGTTTTATCAAGGAGAACGGCCTGAACGCGCAGATCTCGGACCTTCTCAAGGACCTGGATTTTGAAGATACGGCGGCGCTCCAGCAGAGGACGGAAACGATCCGGGCTCTGATCCAGAAAGCGCCGATTCCCGCTTCCATCGAAAAGCAGATCGTCGAAGCCTACGAAAAACTGGCGGATAAGGTGGGGCTGAAAGATCCCGACGTCGCCGTCAGAAGCTCCGCCACCGCGGAAGACCTGCCCGACGCCTCGTTCGCCGGGCAGCAGGACACCTACCTCCACGTGATCGGGGCCCCGTCGGTCGTGGATCATGTGAGGCAATGCTGGGCTTCGCTCTGGACGGCTCGCGCGACGTATTACCGCCAGAAGCAGAATTACGATCATTTCAGCGTTTCGCTGTGCGCCGTCGTGCAGAAGATGGTGGCCAGCGAAAAATCCGGCGTGATGTTCACCGCCAACCCCATCACGAACGAGCGCGGCCAGCTGATGATCAACGCCAGCTGGGGGCTGGGCGAAGCGGTCGTGTCGGGGGCGGTCTCGCCCGACGAGTTCATTCTCGACAAGGAGACGCTTACCGAGCTGGACGTCACCATCGCCGACAAAAAGATCATGATCGTCGACAAGGAAAAGGCCGGCGGCACCGCCACCGTGAACGTCGCCGATTATCTGGGACCGGCCGCGGTCAGCTCCCGCTGCATGAGCGTCGAAGAAGTCCGACGCTTGGCCGAGGCCGGCAAGGCCATCGAGGCGCATTACGGCGTTCCCATGGACATCGAATGGGGACAGGACAGGGACACGAAAAAACTCTACATCCTTCAGGCTCGTCCGGTCACGACCCTGAAAGCGGAACCCGCCAAAAAGGAGAACACGATCATGGATCAGAAAACTCTAACGGTGCTTGTGCGCGGACTGGCGGCCTCGCCCGGAATCGCCCACGGGCGTGTGGTGCGCATCGATTCGCTTCAGGAGATCGCCCGCGTCAAGGACGGCGACGTGCTGGTGACGGGCATGACCAATCCCGACATGGTCCCGGCCATGAAAAAAGCCTGCGCGGTCGTCACCGACGAGGGCGGACGCACCTGTCACGCGGCCATCGTTTCCCGCGAACTGGGGATCCCCTGCATCGTCGGCAGCAAAAACGGCACCGAAGTCCTGACGGAAGGCATGGAGATCACCGTCGACGCCACCCGCGGCGTCGTCTACCGCGGCAATGTCAACCTCTCTTCGGATCAGGACATTCATTCGCCCGTCGCCGAGGGCGCGGCCGCGAAACAGTCGGCGGCAGTCCTTGCGGAGGCCGCTCCGATCACGGGCACGAAGATCTACATGAACCTGGGCGACGCTTCGATCATCGGCAAATACAGCCGCCTGCCGTTCGACGGCATCGGCCTGATGCGCACCGAGTTCATCTTCTCGCATATCGGCGTGCATCCCATGTATTTGCTGCGCACGGGGCGCGGCGAAGTGCTGATCAACGACATGAGCGAGGCCATCACGACCGTGGCGCAGGCCATTTATCCCCGGCCTCTGGTCGTGCGCATGAGCGACTTCCGCACCAACGAGTTCCGCGGGCTCGAGGGCGGCGAAGTGGAACCGGAAGAGAACAACCCCATGATCGGCTGGCGCGGCGTCTCCCGTTATATCTCGCCGGCCTACGAAGAAGGGTTCCGCCTCGAGTGCAAGGCCATCAAGAAAGTTCGCGACGAGTTCGGCCTGATCAACGTCTGGGTCATGCTTCCCTTTGTGCGCACGACGTGGGAAGTGGCCCGCGTGAAGGAGATCATGGCTTCCGAAGGTTTGATCCAGAATAAATCCTTCAAGATCTGGATCATGGCCGAAGTGCCGGCGGTCGTCTTCCAGGCGGAAGAGTTCGCCCGGCTGGTCGACGGTTTCAGCATCGGCAGCAACGACCTGACTCAGCTGGTCATGGGCGTCGACCGCGATTCCGGCATCCTCAACAACATGGGCTACTTCGACGAACGCGATCCTTCCGTGAAAAATGCGATCAAGACGCTGATCCATGCGGCGCACAAACAGGGAATCACGTGCTCGATCTGCGGTCAGGGGCCGTCGCTCTATCCCGACTTCGCCGAGTTCCTGGTGCGCGAAGGCATCGACAGCATGAGCGTGAATCCCGACACGGTCGCCTACACGCGGCGGCTCGTCGCGGGCGTGGAGCAGAGAATGATCCTGGGCGGCATGAGAAAACTGATGGGACAGGAGCTTTAGCTTTTCACGACAAACGAAAAGGAGCCGGAGGTTTTTGCCTTCGGCTCCTTTTACAAATTTGACAATTGGAAATTGGACGCTAAAATGTCCGACAGTCATCAAGCGTTTTTTCGGATTTTTAAGATCGAGGAGAAAGGATGTGCCTGCATGATACGAGTTTTGAGTCCCGCAGAACAGTCCTGCCTGACTGTGGACGCGCAGGCTTTGATCTATCGATATCGAACCCAGAAGTGGCTTACGCAGAAGCAGTTCGAGGATCTGATCACCGAAGTTGTCGCGATCTCCAGGATGCGCGGTTTGCCCGGCGATGCCGAATTGGTTGCCGCCGTGCTCCGCAGTATGGGCGAGGCCGATACTGCGGCAGGGTTTTGGGAAGTATCGCTTCAAAAACAGGAATCAGACCATCTCTTCAGTTGAAAACATCATTGGAAGGAGAGCATCATGGCTCCGACAGCAAAAACTCGAAAGACGGCCGCGAAAACGGTCTCGAAAAGAAAAACGGGCGCCGCGGCGACGAAAAGCGCGGTGGCTTCCGGAAAGAAGACGACGGCCGGCGCTTCTGCAAGCTCCGCATCAGCAAGGAAAAAAACGACGAAGCCCGCCGGAAAAACGTCGGGAGAAGCGAAGAAGGCCGTGCCGCCCCGGAGCGGCAAGACGTTAGTGGTCGTCGAGTCGCCGACGAAAGCGAAGACGCTGACGAAGATTTTAGGCTCCGGCTACGTCGTCAAAGCCAGCGTCGGCCATATCGTCGACCTGCCCAAGAGCCGCCTGGCGATCGACATCGAAAACGGTTTCAAACCGGAATACATTCTCGTGAAGGGCAAGGCTCCCGTAAAAAAAGAGCTGCAGACCGCGGCGGCCGCGGCCAAGAAAGTTCTTCTCGCCGCCGACCCCGACCGCGAAGGAGAGGCGATCGCCTGGCACGTCGCCGGGCTGCTCGGCGTCGATCCCGCCGACGACTGCCGGGTGCGCTTTCACGAGATCACGGCCGAGGCCGTTAGAAGCGCCGTGAAGGAACCGACTCCCATCGACATGGACCGCGTCGACGCGCAGCAGGCGCGGCGCGTGCTTGACCGCCTGGTGGGCTACACGCTGAGCCCGCTTCTTTGGAAGAAGATCCGCCGCGGACTTTCGGCCGGGCGGGTGCAGTCGGTCGCTCTGGCGATCCTCTGCGAGCGCGAGCAGGAAATCGAAAATTTCGTGCCTCAGGATTACTGGAATGTCTTCGTCGACGCGACAGCCGACGACGGACGCGCCTACAGGCTGCGCGTCGAAAGGGAGAGCGGGCGCAGCCTGCTTTCCGACGGCAAAACTCTGGCGATCGACACGCCCGCCAAAGTCCGCGATATCGAAAAGACGCTGAAGGAGAAACCTTTGGTCGTCGCGAGTTTCACGGCGAAGAAAAACGCGCGGAAACAGCCGGCCCCGTTCAAAACCAGCACGATGCAGCAGATCGCCGCAAGCCGGCTGGGATTTTCCCCGCGGCGCACCATGGGGATCGCCCAGAGTCTCTTCGAAGGCGTCGCCATCCCCGGACACGGCACGGTCGGCCTGATCACCTACATGAGGACCGACAGCCTGCGCATGGCGCCGGAAGCGCTGAACCAGGCGCGAAAAGCGATCGAAGGGCGCTGGGGCAAAAAATATCTTCCGGCGAAAGCCGTCGTTTATCAGGCTGGCGCCAACGCCCAGGACGCCCACGAAGCCATACGCCCCACGGACTTCACCCTGACGCCCGAATCGCTCAGAGAATCTCTGACGGCGGAACAGTACCGGCTCTACGACCTGATCTGGCGGCGCAGCGTCGCCTCGCAGATGGCGCCCGCCGTCGTCGACTCCGCGACGCTTGACTGCGAGTGCGGGAAATACGGACTGCGCGCCCAGGGCGCCGCCGTCAGTTTCGACGGCTGGGGCGCCGTTTGGGATCTTGACGTCAAGGATGCCATGATACAGAAGGCGCAGGAAGGCGAGCTGCTGAATATCCAGAACGTCGATTCCAAAAAGGAGCAGACCAAGCCGCCGGCGCGCTTTACCGAGTCGACGCTGATCAAGACCCTTGAAGACGACGGGATCGGCCGCCCCTCCACCTACGCGACCATCGTCGAGACGCTTTACGACCGTTCCTACGTCGCGCGCGAGGAAGGCCGCAAGTTGAAGCCGAGCGAACTGGGACGGTCGGTGAACAAATTTCTGCTCGGGCATTTCGACGGAAAATCGACGTCGCCGATCGTCGATGTCGGTTTTACCTCTTCCATGGAAAGTTCCCTCGATCAGGTCGAGTCGGGAAAGAAAAACTGGGTGGAGCTGATCGGGCAGTTTTGGGAACCCTTCACTCACGCCATCGCCGAAGCCGAAAAAGCGCCGGCGGTCCCGCCTCCGCCGCCCGAGCTGACGGGCGAGACCTGTCCGCAGTGCGGCAGGCCGCTCGTGAAAAAGCAGGGGCGCTTCGGCGAATTCATCGGCTGTTCGGGATTCCCCGAATGCCATTACATCAAGCCGGTCCAGAAGGAAATCGGCGTTCCCTGCCCGAAGTGCGGAGCCGAGCACGGCGGGCAAGTCGTGCAGCGCAAAAGCAAAAAAGGGCGTACGTTCTACGGCTGCTCCCGCTATCCCGACTGCGATTACGTTTCCTGGAACAAGCCGGCGGCGGAAAAATGCCCGCTCTGCGGCGGCCAGATGGAATATGTCGGCCGTTCGCGGACGCCCGTCTGTACGCAGTGCGGCCGCAAGGGAGAAGCCTAAATGCAGCCCGTCGTCATCGCCGGCGGCGGTCTGGCCGGTTCCGAAGCGGCCTGGCAGCTTGTGCGGCGGGGAATTCCCGTGCACATGTTCGAGATGCGGCCGGTCGTCTCGAGCCCGGCTCACCGTACCGACAAGCTGGGCGAACTGGTGTGCAGCAATTCGCTGGGCTCCGACCGCGGCGACTCCGCGGCGGGACTTCTCAAGGAAGAGCTCCGCTCCCTCGACAGCCTGATCATGAAAGCGGCCGAGGCGCATTCGGTACCTGCGGGCAAAGCGCTGGCCGTGGACCGCGAACGGTTCTCGCAGTTTGTCACCGACGCGCTGCTGGGAAATCCTCTTTTTACGCTGACCCGCCGCGAAGTGACCGAAATTCCCGAAGGCCCCTGCATTATCGCCAGCGGGCCCTTGACGTCCCCGGCGCTGGCGTCGAAGCTTCAGGCGCTGTTCGGGCAGGATTATCTCTATTTTTACGACGCCGTCGCCCCGGTGATCGAGCTGGAATCGGTCGACATGTCCGTGGCGTACCGCAAAGACCGCTATGCCGACGACGAGGGCGGCGATTACATCAACTGCCCGATGGACGAACGGCAGTATCAGACGTTTTACGAGGCCCTGATCGCGGCCGAAAGGGCCCCGCTGCACGATTTCGAAGGAAAGGCGGAATACTTCGAAGGCTGCATGCCGGTCGAAGTCATCGCCTCGCGCGGGCGCGACACGCTTCGTTTCGGCCCGCTGCGCCCCGTCGGGCTGAACGATCCCCGCACGGGGAAGCGCCCCTACGCCGTCGTGCAGATCCGGCAGGACAACGCCGAAGCCACGCTTTACAACCTTGTCGGTTTTCAGACTAATTTGCGCTGGGGAGAGCAGCAAAGAGTTTTTCGCCTGATCCCCGGGCTCGAACATGCCGAGTTCGTGCGAATGGGCGTCATGCACCGCAATATCTACGTCGACGCGCCGCGCTGCCTCGACGGCTGCCTGCGGCCTCGGGGAATGGATTCCCTTTTTCTGGCGGGACAGATGACCGGCGTGGAAGGCTACGTGGAAAGCACGGCGATGGGAGCCGTCGCCGCGCTGGGCGTTTTCGCCTGCCTGAACGGGCTGCCTCAGCTTCGCTGGCCGGCGGAAAGCGCCATCGGCGCGCTGCTTTTCAGATTGCAGGACGCCACCAATCCCCGTTTCGCTCCGACGAACGCGAATATGGGGATTTTTCCGCCTCTGGACGAAAAAATCAAAAGCCGTCGCGAACGCCATGAGAAAATTTTAAGCCGCGGACGCCTGAGATTCTTACAATTTAAGGCAAATAACGCATTGTTCTTTTCTGAACCAGGCAAAGAGTGACTTCTTGAGTGAAAAAGAAGATTGGAAATAATTTTATTTGTGTGAAATGTACTATTGTCGAAGATTTTTGGACAGAACAAAGATTTCCCAAAATTAGTGATTTTTATGTGAATTCATGTTATGATTTGACCGGCAGCGATATGAAACGGTTCGTATAAAATAGAGGAGGAACGCCAATGTCTGAGGTTTCAATGAACAGCCAGCTGGATTCTTTCCTTGAATATCTGCGGAACAACAAGGCCAGTTCCGAAAACACCGTGACGAATTACGCGGTCGATCTCGCGCAGTTTGCCGACTTTGTCGAAAACCAGAGGATCGCCCCTCACGAAATTACGACGCCGTTGATCCGCGCGTTCCTGCGCTCGCTTGCCGGTTTTGGGTATGCCAATTCCTCGATCGCGCGAAAACTTTCCGCCGTAAAGGCGTTTGAACTCTATCTTCTTGAGAAGAGACTGATCGCGGCCGATCCCGCGGCGTCGATCCGCAGCCCCCGCCTTCCCGAACGGCTGCCACGAGCCCTGTCGCGCGAGGGGATCGAGCGGCTGATCGAGGAGGCGTGGAAAATAAAGCCTTCTTTGCGCAACGGCACGATCCTCGAAGTGATGTACGGCTGCGGCGTCCGCGTGGCGGAACTCGTCTCTCTGCGCTGGGAGGACGTCGATCTGGACGAGCGCTGGCTCAAAGTCAGAGGCAAGGGCGACAAGGAACGTCTCATCCCGTTCGGCCGCTATGCCAAAGAAGCGCTGATAAAATGGAAAGCCGTGTGCCCGCAGGAATCGGGATTTCTTTTTCCGGGAAAGGCGGGCGCCGGCATCACGGTGAGGACGGTGCACCGGCTCGTGGTGCAGGCCGCGCGCAACGCGGGGCTTGAAAACGTCACGCCGCATTCAGTGCGCCACAGCTTCGCCACGCATATGCTGGAAGGCGGGGCTTCGCTGAACGTCCTGCAGGAACTGCTGGGGCACGAAAGCCTGCTGACGACGCAGCGCTATCTGAAGATCACGCCCGGTCATCTGAGAGACAGCTACATGGCGGCTCATCCCAGATCGGGCGAGGAGGAATGAAAATGTCTCGGGACATGACGATTCATGGTACGACGATCGTCTGCGTGCGCAAGGACGGGCAGGTCGCCATGGGCGGCGACGGACAGATGACCCTGGGCAGCCAGATCATCAAAGCGGGAACGAAAAAAGTCCGCAAGCTCTACGACGGCAACGTTCTTGTCGGATTCGCCGGCGCCACGGCCGACGCGATGACGCTGATGGAACTCTTTGAGAAAAAATTGCAGGAATACAGCGGAAACCTGATGAGGGCATCCGTTGAGCTGGCCAAAATGTGGCGCACCGACCGCATGCTGCAGAAGCTGGAGGCCATGCTGCTCGTGGCCGATCGGGAACATACGATCCTGCTCTCCGGCGCCGGGGACGTGATCGAACCGGAAAACGACGTCGCTTCCATCGGTTCCGGTTCGGGATTCGCCTTGGCGGCGGCCCGGGCCTATCTGGACGTTTCGTCCCTTACGGCGGAGGAAACCGTGAAGCGTTCCCTGCTGATCGCTTCCGAAATCTGTATTTATACCGACAACATCCTCACGGTGGAGGTCCTGTGATGCTTCTGACGGAAGAGATGAAAAATCTGGTGCCAGCGGCCATCGTGCAGTATCTCGACCGCTATATCGTCGGACAGGAAAAGGCGAAACGCGCCGTGGCCGTCGCTCTGAGGAATCGCCTCAGGCGCCGCAGGCTGCCCGAAGATCTGGCACAGGAAATCGCGCCGAAAAACATTTTGATGGTCGGCCCCACCGGCGTCGGCAAGACGGAAATCGCCCGGCGCCTTGCCGATCTCGTCAACGCCCCGTTCGTGAAAGTCGAAGCGACGAAATTCACCGAAGTCGGCTATGTGGGGCGTGACGTCGAATCGATGGTCCGCGACCTCGTGGAAAACTCCATGCAGATGGTCAAGAAACGGATGATCGCCGGCGTCCAGTCCGTAGCGTTCGAACACGCGCAGGAGCGGCTGGTGGATTATCTTCTCCCGGTCAGAAAAGCTTCCTCTTCCGCGGGGATCCCCACCTTCCTGAATTATCTCAAGAAAGAACAGGCGGAACCGCCGGAAGGTTCGGCGCCGGAAGAGAGCCCGGCGGTGCGTCAGAGCACTCGCGAACGCATGCTGAACATGCTGAAGAGCGGCAAACTGGACGAACGCGAAGTGGAGATCGACGTGCAGGAAAGTTCCACTCCCATCACTTCTTTTGGCAACGGCGAAATGGGCGGCATCGGCATCAATATCTCCGAGATGTTGGGCGGCATGATACCCAAAAAGAGCAAAAAACGCCGCATGAAAGTGAAAGACGCGCTTCGCGTCCTGCAGGCCGAGGAAGCGGAGAAACTCATCGACATCGAAGCCGCCACGCAGGAGGCTTTGGATAAAGCGCAGCAGGAAGGGATCATTTTCATCGACGAGATCGACAAGATCGTCTCCCGGGGGCGCGGCGGCGGTCCGGACGTCAGCCGCGAAGGCGTGCAGAGGGATCTGCTCCCTATCGTCGAAGGCTGCTCCGTCACTACGAAATACGGCCAGGTGAAAACGGATCACATCTTCTTTATCGCCGCCGGCGCCTTTCACGACGCCAAGCCCTCCGACCTCGTCCCCGAGCTTCAGGGACGGCTGCCCATCCGCGTCGAACTGACGGCGCTTGGCAAGGAAGAGCTGCGGCGCATTCTGGTCGAGCCGCAACACAGCCTGATCCATCAGTCGGTCGCCCTGATCGAGACCGAAGGACTCACACTGCGATTTACCGACGAAGCCGTGGAAGAGATCGCGGCGATGGCCGAACGGATGAATCTGGAGATGGAGAACATCGGAGCGCGCCGGCTGCACACCATTCTGGAGCAGCTCCTGGAGGAAATCAGCTTTTCCGCGCCGGAGCGGGCAGGCGAAGCGGTTGAGATCGACAAATCTTTCGTTGTGAAGAAGCTTGAACCACTTGTTGGCAATAAGGATCTGCGGCGGTATCTTCTTTGATTTTCATGGCTGAAAGGAGACGGAATTCTTATGAAACGCTCATATGCAAAAGAAAAGTTGCCCGAAGGTTTAAACGGCGCTGTCGACAGTGTCGAGATGCATGAACTGCTTGAGAAAACGCGTCAGGTCGGGAGAGCGATGCAAGGCCGTCGCGAAGGGACGCGCCCCGATTACAACAAGCTGGCGCGCCTGCTCTGCGAATTCTCGACCGCGAACGTCTACGTTTTGAGCAGAGAAGGGCAGATCCTGGGATACGCATGGGTGAATGAATACCACAGCGAAGCCATCGCGTCCTTCATCGAACAGGGTTATATGCCTGAAAGTTTTGTGGAAAGGCTGTCGCAGCAGAGAGAGACCGTCCTGAGCAAAGCTGACGGAGCTCTTTTCGACGATCAGGCAGAGAATGTGACTGATAAGACGGCTCTCTATGTGCCGATCTATGGAGCCTCGGAGCGGCTGGGAACGCTTGTACTGGCCCGTTTCGCGAGTAACTTCTCAACCCAGGACCTCGTTCTGGCCGAATATCTGGCGACGCTGGTCGGCATTGAGATCCTGCATGACCGCTCCCGGCAGATCGAGGAGCTTGCCCGAGAGCGTCTTGTTGTGAATATGGCCATGAAAGCCCTTTCATATTCTGAAATCGACGCGATCAACCATATCATCACGCGGCTCAAGGAGCTCTCGGCCGAAAAGAACGCCGGTTTCAGAAAAGAGAACAACGAATGCGAGGGAGTCGTCATCGCCAGCAAGATCGCCGACCACGTCGGGGTGACCCGCAGCGTGATCGTCAACGCGCTGCGCAAGCTCGAGAGCGCCGGGATCATCGAAAGCCGCAGTTTGGGCATGAAAGGCACTTTCATCAAAGTGCTGAGTCCTTTGTTCGTGGAGGAGCTGGCTTCCAAATTTAAGCGCGCGGAATAACCGTCGGCGCCTGGAGCATGCTGTTCATTCCGAAGTTCTAAAAATTTGACACTGGCAAGCTCCCTTAACTTGAGATAAAATGGGCGTAATTCTACGACACTTCTGGAGGTATTTCATGAGTATGAGACGCCCTTTGTTGTGGAGAGGTCTGCTGCTGTTCCTGTTCGCCTCTCAATCATGCTGTCAAGCAAGGGCGGCTGTCGAGCCTGCAGGCCAGGTCAGACAGTCTGTGGATCCCGTACATTCTGGGAAACGCGTGCAGAAGGCGAAAACTGATGCGGCTTCTTATATTTTCCGTTACTACAACAGCTCTCTAAGCATGGACAAAGCGAACGAGTACGCTCGTTATGTCATGGAAGCGTCGAGCCGCTTCTCGGTGGATCCGGCGTTGATTACTGCTATAATTGTC
Source organism: Pyramidobacter sp. C12-8 (assembly GCF_002007215.1). Taxonomy (GTDB): domain Bacteria; phylum Synergistota; class Synergistia; order Synergistales; family Dethiosulfovibrionaceae; genus Pyramidobacter. The sequence continues at coordinate 21,379 of NZ_MUHX01000026.1, forward strand.
AAGGAATCGCGCGTCAAAGTCAACGCGCGTTCCAAGTACGCGGTCGGCTTGATGCAGGTATATTGGAAGCTGCACCGCAACACGATCATGGCTCAATTTCCCCATATCCGTACAGAAAAGATATTGATGGAGCCTCGCAATAACATAATGGTTGGTACATGGATCTTTTCCAGGTACATGGCACACTGCAAGGGGAACGTTACAAAGGCGCTGAGGAGGTATCTGGGGTCTCAGGCTAATCGTTATGTGGCATTGGTCACGAAATATCGAGGGCACTACACTGAGAGGGTCCTGTTGAATCTGCAGCACGCTTCGAAACGGGCGGTTTCTTAGTGAATAATTATTGCGATGAAAAATGAATATCAATAAAATTTTTATGGAGGCGGAGAAATCATCATGAGCAAATTAGTTAATGACGTATATCTTTCCGGCGTGGTCCACTTTCTGAAGGGCGAAAGCTACGGCGAGAGCCGTTTGGGAAAATATTTCGAGTTTTCCCTCAAGCGTCAGTACAGCGATACGGACGGGTGTGACCGCGTCGATTATCTCCGGATGAGAGTCTTTGATCCCGCGATTCAGGAGTGGATCGTCAAACAGGAAGAAGGCGCGCCCGTGTGGATTGCCGGCGAACTTCGTTCGTCCCTTGGCAGCGGCCGGATCTACGTGATGGTTTCCAAGATTCAGGCATTGAATCAGCTTTAAAATTTAACACAATAAATTCGAGAAAGGGAAGTTCACACTATGCCCGATTTGGCACCAGGTGATGTGGTAACGGGAGTCGTCGAACAGATCATGCCCTATGGGGCTTTTGTTCGTCTTCAAAGCGGCCAGAAGGCAATGATCCACATCTCGCAGCTTTCCCACAAGTTTATCAAAAGCGTCGATGCCGTTCTGCAGCCGCAGCAGGAGATTAAGGCGAAAGTTATCAAGATAGACGAGAGAGGCCGCATTGATCTGTCTTTGAAAGCTCTTGAAGAGCCTCCGGCGGTCCCGGTTCAACGAATGCCCCGGCATATGCCGGCCGCAGGTTCGAATGACGAAGCGGTCGGTTCGGATGATTTCGAAAAAAAATTGTCCACTTTCCTGAAAAGCAGCGAGGAAAAAATTTCTTCGCTGATGAATGCCAAAAGCGGCAAGGGGGGACGCCCGCCGCGCCGAAAAGGCGCCCGTCCCTAAATGCGTATGAGGAAATTACGGCGAGAGGTTCCTGCGAACCTCTCGCTTTTTTCAGCGCGCGACGAGATTGTTACGGCGGCTCAGATGGACGGGCGCAATTTTCAAAAGGGGCTTGTCATGTCTGTGGCGGTTCGCTGTAAATGGGGGATGCCCCAGGTTCTGAAATGTCGCCCCTTTTACAGAGGGCACCCCTTTCCGACGCTCTTCTGGCTGACATGCCCCCATTTGGCGTACCAATGCGGACGTCTCGAGTCCGGCGGAGGGGTCAGAGCTCTGGAAGATTTTCTCTGCGAGGATGAAAAGGCATATCGTCTCTACAATTTCCGCTATGCATGGGCGCGGATCTCTTCCTTGAGCCGCTGCGAACGATTTTTCCTGCGCCGATACTCTCCGAAGATCTGGAACGCCATGCTTAAAACCGGCATTGGCGGTATCCGCCGGACTGAAAGTCTGACCGTGAAATGTCTGCATCTCCAGGCGGCAACGATGCTCGCTTTGCCGGGACATCCTGCCGAAGCGTGGTTTGCAGAAAGATTTAAAGAGTTCTGTTGTAAAAAGGCTCACTGTAAAAAATATTTAGACTGAAAAATACCTGATAGAATAAGCTTGACGAATCCTCGCCCAAGCGATAGAATATTCCTCGTTCGCGGGTCGTTAGCTCAGTTGGCAGAGCAACGGACTTTTAATCCGTGGGTCGAGGGTTCGACCCCCTCACGACCCACCATGGATGCGGTCCCATAGTCTAGTGGCCTAGGACATCGCCCTTTCAAGGCGAGCACCTGAGTTCGAATCTCAGTGGGACCGCCATTTTTTTCGCCGGTGTAGCTCAGTTGGTAGAGCAGCGCACTCGTAATGCGCAGGTCTCCAGTCCGAATCTGGACACCGGCTCCATCTGATTACTTCCGCGTGTTTCCGAATGCGTTTTCTAGCCCGCCGCGAGGCGGGCTTTTTTGCGTCTTCGTTCCGATTTTGTCTGATATAATGTCCAATACAGATTGATGAGAAACCGGACGTATGACCGTACCCGAAAATGAAGATTGCCCTGAGCGCGGTTTTTTGACCGTACCCACGCATTTTTACGAGTACGGTCGAGAAGGGGAGCGGGCTGAAAAATGCTGACGAACACTGCAATCGAGGGCGCAAAGAAAAAAGACAGGGCTTACATGATTCTTGACGGCGACGGGCTTTACCTCAAAATCTTGCCGACGGGAAGAAAAACATGGGTGCTGCGGTACTGGATCAACGGTCAGGAGATGAAAAAAACTCTAGGCGTCTACCCGATCATGACGGCTGCGAACGCCCGGAGAACTCGCGACGAGATCAAGACGAAGATCAAAGCGGGCGTGCCGCTGGAAGAGCCTAAATCCACGACGTTCGGCGAGATTGCCGAGCGCTGGTACAAGACGATGATGGAACCTAAAAAGGCTGAATCTTACCTGCACACGATCCGGCTGCGAATGAAATATCTTGCGGCGTTGTGGACAAGACCCATAGATGAAATTTCGCGCAAAGAATGCTTTGACGTGTTGTCGTTGATCTCCGCGAGCGGGCGCAAATCAACCGCCAAACGCACGGGGCAGATTGTCGGACAAATCTTCGATTATGCTACGGCGGCAGGCGAAGCGACGATTAACGTTGCCGCCGGCCTCAACCGTTCGCTCCCGTCGGAAAAGGTCAGGCATTTTGACGCCGTGACGAAAATCGCCGACATGCGTAAATTGCTTAATGCGCTGGACTACGTTGACGACTTCATCTTCCGTTCCGGCTTGCAGATTCTTGCTTATTGTTTTGTCCGCCGCAGTGAGTTGTTGCGGGCCGAATGGTCGGAGATCGATTTTGACAGAGCGGAATGGATTATCCCCGCGGCACATATCAAAGGCCGTCGCGATCACCTTGTGCCGCTTTCGAAGCAGGCGCTTGAGATTTTCCGGCGATTGAAAAGATTTCGCCCAAAGTGGGGAAAATTACGGGGAGCGCCAACCTCATCTTGCCTGCGTCGCGAGGCGCGAATACTGGCAGTCGCGTGGGCAACTCCACGTTACTCAAAGAGCTTAAGAGCTTGTACAAAAAACTCGATCCAGACGATCTACCGTCAGAGCCTATGACGCTTCACGGATTCCGGACGATGGCATCGACGTTTCTGAATGAATCCGGGTGGGCGAAGGACGTCATCGAATGTGAGCTTGCTCACTTGGAGGAAAACGAATCGCGCGAGGCGTACAATCGCGCGATGTACGCTCCGGAACGGCGACTCATGATGCAATGGTATGCGGACGCCCTGGACGCCGTGAAAGCGGGGCAGGACATAACGCCCGTTCCTGAAAACATCAAGAATATGCACCGATAAATTCAGGTCTTTACACCTGTACTCTTTTGTAGTACAATGAACTACAGAAAGGAGAGGTGAGGACATGGCATTTTCCATCAGACTGACCGAAGAAGAGCGGAACCTTGCCGACAGCTACGCAAAACTGCATTCTATGTCCATGGGCGAGGCTTTTAAAAAAGCTTTGTTCGAGCGCATCGAGGACGAATACGACATCGCCATCGCCAACGAAGCTTACGATGAATACCTCAAAAGCGGCAAAAAGAGCCGTCCGATCGGCGAACTCTGGAAAGACGTCGATCTATGAGTTACGACGTCCAGACGACCCAGCGATTCGACCGGGAATTTAAAAAGCTCGACAGATACACGCAGCTGATGATCAAATCGTGGATCAACAAAAACCTTGTTGAGTGCGCAGACCCGCGAATCCATGGAAAGCCGCTTGTTGCCAACCGTAAGGGGCAGTGGCGTTACAGAATCGGAGATTACCGCCTGATTTGCCTCATCGACGACCAAGAGTTGATCATTTTGGCCTTGAGCGTTGGACATCGGCGGGAAGCGTACAGGAATTAGATACGACAAAACAGCCCCGGCTGCTGCGGATCGATCATCCGCTGCCGGGGCTGTTTTCATGAAAATTGATGGAACAAGCACGATGCGCTGCACGAACAATCTAGCGCCGGGAGGCGGGAAGCGGCTGCTGCTCGGCGGCTGATTCCGATCGGGGGACAGGTATCGTTTCATCCTGCAGTCTGGCGCCGCACACGATAAATAAGATCCCTGAAATCAAGAACATCAACGCTCTTCCGGTTCTAAGGCCTCTGCTCCGGAAATGACGGAACACGAGCGCGCCAAGGGCAAAAACGATATTGGCCGTACCCAAGCAAAAGCAGAAAACGGGCAAATATCTCTCCATGAAGTTCACTCCTCAAATTCATCGAGCCGTCATGCGGCTGGAAGTGCGCAGGAGGAAAAGAGAGGCCGCCCCAAAAGTCGACCGGAGCAGCCTCTCTCTCTGATCCCATCACATCAGGGAGGGCAACCAGAGGCTCAGCTGAGGAACCATGCCGGCAATGATCAGAAGGACGATGATAATCGCGGCAAACGGAATGACTCCTTTGATGACCTCCTGCATTTTTACGTTGGGGAATAATCCGTTGATAACGTACAGGTTCATGCCGACCGGAGGCGAGATCAGCGCCATGGTCATGTTGATGGTGACCAGCACGCCGTACCAGATGGTGTTGACGCCGAGCGCGTGGAGAATCGGCGTTACCAGCGGCATGGTCAGCAGCACGACGGAAACCGTTTCAAGCAGCGCGCCGAGGACGAACATCAGCAGGTTCATGATGATGATGAACGTTGCGGCGGAGAGCTTGTTGTCGACCACGAAAGCGGTAAGAGCCTGAGGAATCCTCAAATAGGTCATAACGCGCCCGAACAGAAGGGCGCCGCAGATGATGATGGCGATCATGCAGCTTGAAGGAACCGCCTTCATACAGATCTTGGGGATGTCGGCAAATTTAACGGTGCGATAGACGAACAGCGTGATGAAAAGGCTGTATACCAGACCGACGGCAGCAGCTTCCGTGGGCGTGAAGATGCCGGTATAAATGCCGCCGATGATCAGCAGGGGCAGAAAAATGCCGGGCAGGTTCTTGATGGTGATGGACATGCGTTCTTTCCAGGGCGCTTTGGGTTCCGAGGTGTAGCCGCCATGCTTGCTTTTATACACGACATAAACGATGAACAGCGTAGCGAGAAGCAGCCCGGGAACGACTCCCGCCATGAACAGTTTGCCCGTGGAATCCTCAGTGACGGTAGCGTAAATGATCATGGGGATGCTCGGGGGGATCAGGATGCCTAACGTTCCGCCGGCGGCCAGCAACCCCAGCGTAAGCGTTTTGTCATAGCCGTGCTTGATCAGGGCAGGATAGGCGACCATGCCGATCGTGGCGGCCGTCGCCGCTCCGGAACCGGTGATGGCGGCGAAAAAGGCGCAGGCGAGGATCGTGCCGATGCCCAGGCCTCCCGGCAGATGGCGGACCCAGGTGTTCATGACTTCGAACAGGTCGTCTCCCACCTTGCCGTCTAACAGTATCTGACTCATCAGGATGAAGATCGGGATAGACAGCGTGTTGAAACTCTCCAGCGACGACCACATGGTGGTGCCGATGATCTTGATGGGCAAGTGGAAAACCTGGATCAGGATCAGCGACGTCATGCCCAGGGAGAAGGCCACCGGCAGCCCCAACGCGAGGATAAAAAGCAGGATGGCGACGACGAGAAGAAAGTTGGTCATACGAGCATCCTCCCTTACTCGCTGAGGCCTTCGCCCGCGCGAAGAGCCGCGATACGGTCAAGCAGGTTGATGAAGAACTGCAGAGCAAGAAGTCCAAAACCCAGCAGCAGGGGAAGCTGGATCCACCACACCGGAATGTGCAGGAGATTGTCGGTCAGTTTGTTCAGCCTGATGCTGGAAGCGATCATGAGCCAGGCTTGCCAGGAGACAACGACGCAAAAGACGATGCCCATAATGCTGGTGACGACATCAAGATAAAGCTGGATTCTTTTCGGGAACTTATCGAATATCAAATCGATGCGGACATGTTTTCCCAGCATCAGCGTATAAGCCGCGCCAACCAGCATGGTCCACATGAACAGGTAAATGGCGGTGTTCATGACCCAGATCGTCGGGGCCTTGAAGATGCCGCGCATCACGACTTCGTACGCGAGGATCAGGCTCATCGCGAGAATCCCGAGCCCGCTGAGATAGCCGCAGAAGGTGTTGCCGGCCTTGACAAGAGCGCGAAGTTTGTTGAGCATATGGGAGAGACCTCCTCTTGTGAGCTGAACGGAGCCCCGGCGACGCCGTCGGGGCTCCGTATCGCATGGTCTGTTATCGGAAAGCTTCTTTTAGTCGAAGACTTTGTGAGCCAGATCAACGAGTTTTTGTCCCGTCTCTCCGGCGCGCGCAACGTAGGTGTCCCAAACGCTCTTGGTGGCCGCAACCATTTGGGCGCGTTCTTCGGCGGTCAGCGCGTTGACTTCAAGTCCCGCATCGCGGACGGTTTTTTCGGCGGCGCCTTCGGATTCCGCCACCGCGCCGCGGAGCCATTTCTCGGCGACTTTGCCGGCTTCGAGGATAGCTTTCTGGCTGTCGGCGTCAAGGCCGTTCCACCAGTCGAGATTGGCCTGAACGGAGAACTGGGCCGTGCTGTAATTGGCGATGGTCAGATATTTGCAGACCTCGTAAATCTTGCGGGACACCGCGGCAGGCATGCCGGTGGTCGCGCCTTTCACGGTGCCGTTCTGAATGGCCATATACATTTCCGCCGAGCTGATCAGAGTGGGGGCCGCGCCGAGAGCCTTCAAGGTAATGGAGTCGCCGGCGCTGTAGGAGCGCATCGTCAGTCCCTCAAAATCCTTGGGGCTGTGCAGAGGATGCTCGTTGTTCCACATCTGAATGAAACCGTAGTCGACCCAGAAAAGGTTTTTCACGCCCTTCTTGTTGAACTCGGCGTCAAGAATATCCGCCGCGCCGGCATTCAAAAACTTTTCCGGCGAGGACAAGTCGACGAACAGGAAAGGCAGGTCGAACACGTCGGCAGCGGGCACCATGCCGCCCCATTTGTAGGTGCCGACGAGGCCGACTTCGACAAGGCCGTCCTGGACCGCTTCGAGAATCTGGCTGTCATTGTACAGGGAACCGGAGTCCGCGACATTGACCTTCAGTTGGCCGCCGCTCAGCTCGACGACTTTGTCGGCGAAAACATGAATGGCCTTGGAAATATGGTGAGAAGGAGGAAATTGATTGGAAACAGTGAACTCCGCGCCAAAAGCGACGGAGCAGGACAGAACCGCAACCGCAGCAAAAGCCATTACTTTCTTGAACATCTACGACACCCCTCTGGAGAAATTTTTTGGAACTGGTCTCTGAGAATTTCAGGAGAAATGCGGAAATGGGATTCCGCCTGAAACCGTGAAAAAGTCACTGATTCTGCACGGGCATCTCCGGTTTGGGCTTGCCAAAGGAGCTCGCGCACAGACTTCCCATCGTCCTCAAACCGTACGCTTTCAGAGCGCGGGCAACCGTCACAACCCTGAGAGGGTCAAGCCCGGTGTCGACGCCCATGCTTTGCATCAGGTAGACCAAATCTTCCGTTGCAGCGTTGCCGGCCGCGCCGGGGGCAAAAGGACAGCCGCCGAGGCCGCCGACGGCCGAATCGAACCTGTTGAATCCCTCGTCAAGGGCGCATTTCACGTTCATGTCGGCAAAACCGTACGTGTTGTGGATGTGCAGATAGGTGGGGATCCCCTCGAGCGCCGGTTTGACGACCTGAAGCGTTTCGGTGAAGTCTTTGGGCGTACAGGTGCCGATCGTTTCGGCAAGGGTGATGCAGTCGACTCCCTTGGCGCGCACTTTGCCGATCAACTCGGCCACCCGGCGGGGATCGATGCGTCCCTCGAAGGGACACATGAAGGACGTGGCCATGGAAACGCAGATCTTCGCTTTGCCCCTGACAAGCGCGATAATGTCGTCCATGCCGGAGAGCGACTGCTCTACGGTGCGGCGGATGTTGGCCATATTATGGCTTTCGCTGACGGAAAACACCACGTTGACGACGTCAGCCCCGGCGACTAACGCGTTCTCCGCTCCCTTGACGTTGGGGACCAAGGCGGTGAACTCGACGTCGGGGTACTCTTTCTTGACGGCCGGCAGCACCTGGGCGGCGTCAGACAGTTGAGGAATCGCTTTCGGGCTGACGAAAGACGTGATTTCCATCTCCTTGATGCCAGTCGAAAGCATTTGGCCGATGAACTCGACCTTCTTTTCCGTGGGAATGAAATCGCAGATCCCCTGAAATCCGTCACGTGGGCAGACCTCGCGAATAACAGCGTTCTTGGGCAGACTGTCAAAATGCATTCGTTAACCTCCTCCTAAAAGTCAATACGGATCGAAAGAGCTGATCGGACGTTTTAAATGACGCCTTTTTCGGAAAGCTCCCGAAGCCGCTCGCCGGACAGGCCGAAAATGCCCCCGTAAACTTCTGCGTTGTCGGCGCCGGGAATAACCGGCGCATGACGCGTGATCTCCACCGGCGTCCCCATAAGTTTGACAGGGTTGCCGTTGACCTGCATGGGACCGATGACGGGGTGGGGCAGATCCACAAGCATCTCGCGGGCTTTGACCAGATGTTCGTCGGTCGTGACGTCGTGAAGGTCGAAGATCGGAGCAGCCGGAACGCCGACCCCCAGGATCTTGTCGACAAGTTCGTCAGCGTTGTAATTCTTGGTCCAGTCATTGATGATCTCGCCGAGCGCGATCCGGTTTTCGGGCTTATTGCGCTCAAGCAGGGTGGCGAAGCGGCTGTCCTCGAGAAGATCCTTTCTGCCCATCAGATCGAGCAGTTTCTCGAACAGCCCCTGGTTGCCGCAGCCGATAATAAATTCCTTGTCCTTGGCTTTGAAGGAGTCGTAAGGATAAGTCGCCGCATATTCATTGCCCATTCTCTCGGGAATCTCGTGGTTGACGAGATATCTTTGAATCCCCGTCTCCAGGCTGGAGACGACCGAGTCGACGAGCGCCACGTCGACTCGCTGTCCCTTGCCGGTGATACTGCGGGCATTCAGAGCGGCCAGAAGGCCGATGGTAAGGTTCATGCCGCCCAACACGTCTCCCATCGCGCTGCCGGAGCGGCAGGGTTTGCCGCCGCGTGGACCGGTGATGCTCATCAGACCGCCCATCGCTTGGGCAATGATGTCGTACCCTGGGCGTTCGCTGTAAGGACCGTAGCAGCCGAAACCGGAAACGGCGCCGTAAATGATTCTGGGGTTCACTTCTTTCAAGACGTCGTAACCGAGGCCGAGCTTATCCATGACGCCGGGACGGTAATTCTCGACGACCATGTCAGCCGTCTTGACCATTTCAAGAAAAAGCTGTTTCCCCTCTGGAGCCTTCATGTTAAGAGAAACGCCCTTTTTGTTGCGGTTCACGTTGGCGTAGTACATGCTGCTTTTATTCTTGTAAGGACCGAAATTGCGGGTGTCGTCGCCTTTGCCGGGGATCTCGATCTTGATGACTTCGGCCCCCATGTCCGCGAGCATCATCGTGCAATATGGCCCCGCCAAAACCCGAGTGAGATCGAGAACGCGAATGTTGCTTAGAGCTCCCATGTGAATATGCCCCTTTCGAATGAGTCGGAAACGCCGGACTTTAGTGTAATTGCTCCATTTTATTGCTTTTCGTTTGAATAATTTTATGAGAAATCCCTCAAAAAATTTTCTTGCGCGATGTGAAGTTTAGTACATTCGAGATAAATAATCAAGTGTCATTGCGTGCACCTACATTGTACAAAATACTTCAGTGAACCTGGAAAACGTGCCCTTGGCGAACTGGAGAGAGGTAAATTTTATAAAATCATAGTTATGGTCGAAATGGATTCGAGTTTATTTCAACGGAAACAGTTGCCTTTTGACACGACGAACGCGAGGACGTCAAATGATTTCACTTTTTGAGCAGGCGGCATGATCGTCGGGAAATTTGCCCGGACTCCCTCGCGATGGCAGTCAGGTCGCAAATATGAACTGGCGAGGAACGATATTTTTTGATCAATTATAAATATTTAGTTTTTCATTTTATGCATTGGTTTCAGAAAAAAAGTGTATAATTTGAGTGTATGGGATCCTTGGAAATAAAACCAAAAACAGATGCGGCAAAGGGCAGATCAGGGAACCGTACCAAAAAGGGGGAGACTGAAATGGCAAAACAGATCATGACGATTGACGGCAACGAAGCGGCAGCGCACGTGTCTTACGCCTTCACCGAGGTGGCGACGATCTATCCGATCACGCCTTCTTCACCGATGGCGGAGCATGTGGACGAATGGTCGGCGCGCGGTCGGCAGAACTTGTTCGGTCAGCGTGTCCATTTGATGGAGATGCAGGCCGAGTTCGGCGCGGCGGCCGCCATGCACGGAGCATTGGAGTCGGGCGCGCTTGCCACGTCCTATACGGCGTCGCAGGGATTGATGCTGATGATTCCGCCAATGTACCGCATTGCCGGCCAGTTGATGCCGGGCGTGCTGCATGTCAGCGCGAGGACGGTCGGAACTCACGCATTTTCGATTTTCGGCGATCATTCCGACGTCATGGCCGTACGGCAGACAGGTTTTGCCATGCTGTCTTCGGGCAGCGTGCAGGAAGTGGCCGACCTGGCGGCTGTGCCGCATCTCGCGGCGATTGCCGGCAGCGTGCCTTTCGTGCATTTTTTCGACGGCTTCCGCACTTCTCATGAAATCCAGAAAATCGAGATGCTGTCATACGACGATTTTGGCGAGATGCTGGATAAAGAAGCGCTGCTGGCGTTCCGCAAGAGATCTCTCAACAGCGACCGGCCGGTACAGCGCAGCACCGTGCAGAATCCCGACGTGCTTTTCCAGGCGCGGGAAGCCTGCAATCGTTACTATCTGCGCATGCCTTACATTGTGCAGTCTTATATGGACCGCATCCACGCTCTGACCGGCCGCAGTTACCACCTTTTCGACTATTATGGCGACCCCAACGCGGAGCGGGTCGTTATCGCGATGGGCTCAGTGTCGGGATGTCTTCAGGAAGTTGTCGACGAGCTGCGCTCACGTGGCCAGAAAGTGGGTTTTCTGCAAGTCCATCTTTATCGACCGTTTTCTGCGGAACATTTCCTTACCGCTCTGCCGGAAAGCGTGCGCTGCGTGACCGTGCTCGATCGTACCAAAGAGGCCGGCGCGCCGGGCGAGCCTCTGTACGAAGACGTCTGCTCGACGTTCTCCAATGTTTCCACGGCGCCGATGGTCATCGCCGGGCGCTATGGCCTGTCTTCCAAAGATGTCACTCCGGCGCAGATGATCGCCGCGTTTGACAATATGGATTCGATCCAGCCCAAGAACCATTTCACGATCGGCATCAAGGACGACGTGACCTATCATTCGCTGGAGCTCGGGCCCAATATCGTCACCGAGAGCGAAGGCACCGTGGCCTGCAAGTTTTGGGGACTTGGTTCCGATGGTACCGTGGGAGCCAACAAGAACTCCATCAAGATTATTGGAGACAACACCGACCAATACGTTCAGGCTTATTTTGAATACGACACGAAGAAATCCGGCAGCGTGACGAGATCGCATCTTCGCTTCGGACGGCTGCCGATCCGTTCCACCTATCTGGTCACGCAGGCCGATTTCGTTGCCTGTCACGTGCAAGCCTACATCGGCAAGTACAACGTCTCAGGCGAGCTGAAAGACGGCGGCACCTTCTTGCTGAACTGCGCCTGGAAACCGGAAGATCTGGAGCGGCATCTTCCCGCTTCCGTCAAACGGGATCTGGCTCGTAAACATATCAATTTTTACATCATCGACGCTACCCGCATCGCTATGGAAATCGGCATGGGGAACCGCACAAACTCCGTGCTGCAGTCGGCGTTTTTCAAGCTGTCGGGCATTCTGCCTTTCGAAGACGTCGTGAAGTACATGAAGGAAGCGATCAAGAATACTTACGGCGCGAAGGGCGACAAGGTCCTTCGCATGAACTACGAGGCTGTCGACCGCGGCGGCGCCAGCGTGATCCGCATCGAAGTTCCCGCTGAATGGGCCAACGCCGAGGATAAGGCGGCGGATGAACGCGTTGATCCTTTGCTTCCCGACTATATTCGCAAAGTGCTGATCCCCGTCAACAGCCTGAAAGGCGACGACATTCCCGTCAGCGTTTTTGTTGACGCGGCCGACGGCACGGTGCCGCTGGGGACCTCCAAGTATGAAAAGCGCGGCACGGCAGTGATGGTTCCGGAGTGGAATCCGGAAAGGTGCATTCAATGCAACATGTGTTCTTTTGTTTGTCCGCATGCGGCCATCAGACCCTTCCTGTTGAACGAATCAGAGGCGTTGAACGCGCCGGACGGCTTTGAAACGGTTGATGCCCGCGGTCTGAAAAACGCTCAAGGCCTGAAGTTCCGCATCCAGCTCAGCGCTCTTGACTGCGTCGGCTGCGGCAGCTGCGTCGAAGTCTGCCCGGTCAAGGAGAAAGCGCTCGTGATGAAGTTGCTCGAGACCCAGCTGCCTCAGCAGAAAAACTGGGATTATGCGCTGACCCTCTCGCCGAAAGTGAATCCGATGGATAAATTCACCGTCAAAGGCAGCCAGTTCGAACAGCCTCTGCTTGAATTTTCGGGGGCGTGTGCGGGCTGCGGCGAGACCCCCTACATGAAAGCCATGACGCAGCTTTTCGGCGACCGCATGTACATCGCCAATGCCACAGGCTGCACTCAGGCCTGGGGCGCGGCCTGTCCCTGTGTGCCTTATACGAAGAACAATCGCGGCCATGGACCGGCGTTCTCCAACTCGTTGTTCGAAAATAACGCCGAATTCAGCCTTGGCATGTGCCTGGCCGTCCAGCAGCAGCGCGAGCGCCTGCTGATGACGGCCGAGAAGCTGCTCAACGGTAAGACCCGCGATCCCGAACTGATCCGGGCGCTGCAGGAATGGAAAGACCATTACCATGAGGGCGAAGGCAGCAGGGCGTACAGCGATGCGGTGGAAACGGCCGCCAAAGTCGCGTGCGCCCGCGGCGAGGACAGTCTGGAACTGCGCGACCTGCTGAACAACACCGAACATCTTGTCAAAAAGTCCATGTGGATGTACGGAGGCGACGGCTGGGCCTATGATATCGGCTTTGGCGGCCTCGACCATGTGCTCGCGAATGGCCCTGACGTAAACGTTCTGGTCGTGGATACGGAAGTCTACTCCAATACGGGAGGCCAGTCTTCAAAAGCTACCCCGGTGGCGGCTGTCGCACAGTTTGCCAGCTCCGGCAAGAAGACCGGCAAAAAGGATCTGGGGCTGATGGCTATGAGTTATGGCAATGTCTACGTCGCTCAAGTCGCCATGGGCGCCGATCCCGCTCATTTCATCAAAGTCCTGAAAGAGGCGGAGTCATATGACGGACCGTCGCTGATCATCGCCTATGCGCCCTGCATTAACCACGGCATCGTCAAGGGAATGGGCTATGCGATGCCCGAGAGCAAGTTGGCCGTGCAATCCGGCTATTGGCACCTGTATCGGTACGATCCGCGCCGCGCCGCGAAGGGGGAGAATCCTTTCGTTTTGGATTCCAAGAAGCCCACGATTCCGCTGCGCGATTTCCTCATGGGCGAAGTTCGCTATGCGGCGCTTGGCCGAACGTTCCCCGAGGAAGCCGCTCGCCTTCTGGCAATGGCGGAAGTCCAGGCGGACGCGAAGTACCGGCGTTATGCGGCGATGGCCGAGTCAGGAAAGATTTCCGTTACCGCCTGAGCTCAAGAGATACAGTCGCCGCTTCGGCGTTGCGCGGGAAGATTACCGATCCTCGGGAAGTGCTCGAGTAACCACGGCGCTCCTCCGCAGGGCGGCGAAAATCAGCCGAAAACACGTTGCGATAGATCGGTGGACCTCCCTTGCCACGCGGGGAAGGTCCGCTTTTTGTTGATGGAGGGATGGCTTTAAACGTACTATTGGCTTTTCATTCCGATTTTAGCGTCATTGGGAATCGGGCTCGAGGAAAAAACTCGTTGTTCCTTTTGTCTTTTGCGCGGGGCATATCCTTCTCTTGAGGGCGAAAAAATAAATTCTACTATTGAGAATTGTTAAAAAATAAATTGTCGACACCCTACGAGATGCGATGATAACGGAAAGTTCACTCGGTAAAATCTTAAAATAAATTATTATCGGCAAATTGCCGGGGCTGGAATTATTAAAATAATAAGGTAGAATGAAGATAGAAAAGATACGGAGGGGCGTCAGGATGGAAGATGAGGGTTTGCGTCATGTTTCGCAAAACCGATCGACACGCAAGACAAAGGTATGTAACGTATCTTCACGTGCTTTATGCCGCTGGTCTTACGATAGTTTTTATTATCTCGCATCGTTCCTCGTTGAAAATGATGACCGCGCCCATGGCCGAGCAAACAGCATGACATACGTTACGGAGGAAATTTTTCTTTGCAAAAACACAGGGGAGGATAAAAATGCCTGTTGACATGCGGCTTTTCAAGGATCTGATCCAGCGTTACGAGTGGCCGAAAGCGATAGCGGTCACGGGCGCTCTGGGATCCGGAAAAACTGAATGGGTCCTCAATCTCGCTCTGGGCTTGAAGACGACTGAGGAAAAAGTAACGATTGCCGACGCTGACATCATCAATCCATACTTCTGCATCCGACAGGTCGTCACTGCGCTGGAGAAGAAGGGGTTTACGGTCTTGACCGCGCCGGGGCAGGCGAAATGGGCAGATATGCCGGTCGTCAGCGCGGAGGTCGACTGGGCTTTGTCGTCTCCCGGCAAGCTGATGATCGACATCGGCGGGGACGCCGAGGGGGCGCTGGCGCTGAAGCAGTTTCAGAAGCGCATCATTCAGGCGGGGTACCTGCTTGTGCTCGTCGTGAACGCTTTCCGTCCTCAGACGTGCACCGTGGAGAAGATTGAATTGATGTGCCGCCGCATGGAGGAAATCTGCGGACTGAAGGTCGGCGCTTTGATCAGCAATTCGCATTTGATGAACGAAACGACGGTGGAAACGGTAACGGAAGGATATCAGCTTGTTCAAAACGCCGCGCGGCGCATGGGACTGCCCCTGCTGTATGTGGGAACGTCGCCGGAGCTCTACGACGACACTGTGAGAGCGTTGGCCGGGGAACGTGTCCCTGTCTGGCCTGTTTCCAGATATATGCTTCTTCCCTGGGAACCCGGTGCGATCTGGGCGACCGGCATTCCTGCACGGCATCATGCCGGCCGTATCTTCCGGGAAAAAGGACAGTCTCCCTTTCAGAATTTAGGGAGGGGAATTCCGCCGGAAAATTTCTGACACCGAATTTCGATTAAAAGTCATCGTTGAAAATGCCGCGCCTTCGCGCGCCCGTGCCGAAAAAAACATGCGCCGCGCGATTTTGCGCAGTTTTCGACGCGCTTCGACGCGAAGCGGGGCTTTGAGGGCGGCGCCATAAAAAGGCGAAAGACGCTCGCCTTTGTGGCGAAAACTAAGCATGACGCGGTTCGCGAACGATTTTTTCAGGGCAGCAATGATTTTAAAGGGGGTTGTATAAATGGCAAAGGGGAGAATCACGGTAGCAGAGGAGTACTGCAAGAGCTGCGGGCTATGCGTTGACGCATGTCCGAAGAAAGTCCTCCGCATCTCGGATCACCTGAACGTCAAGGGGTACCGTCCTGTGGAGCAGTACAAAGAAGGTTGCATCGGTTGCGCGTTGTGCGCTATGACATGTCCTGACGCGGTCATTGAAGTTTTCCGCGAGAACGCATAACTAAGGGGGTTTTATCATGGCGAAAGTTCTTATGAAGGGCGCCGAAGCCCTTGCACAGGCCGCGATCAGCGGGGGATGCCGGTACTTCTTCGGTTATCCCATTACGCCTCAGAACGAAGTTCCCGAATATATGGCGGCACACCTTCCCGAAGTGGGCGGCGTTTATGTTCAGGGTGAGAGCGAAGTCGCCTCGATCAACATGGTGCTTGGGGCGGCATCCACGGGAGCGCAGATCATGACCTCGTCATCCAGCCCCGGGATTTCGCTGATGTCCGAGGGACTGAGCTACATTGCCGCCAATGAATATCCCTGCGTCGTCATGAACGTGGTGCGCGGCGGTCCGGGGCTGGGCGGCATTCTGCCCTCGCAGTGCGACTACAGTCAGGCCACCCGCGGCGGCGGCAACGGCGATTATCATCTGTTCGTGCTGGCGCCGAGCAACCTCCAGGAGGCGGTCGATCTGATCCAGCGTTCCTGGGATTATGCATTCAAGTATATGAATCCTGTCATGATCCTGGCGGACGGTTTCATGGGACAGATGATGGAACCGGTAGAGATCAAGGAACGCACCGCAGAACGCGGCGACTGGCAGAAATGGGCCGTGGGCTGTTTCAGAGAGCGCGGAAACAAGCGCACCTTGTTCCACAGCCTGTATCTCGCCGCGGGGCCTCTTGAAGAGCACAACAAAGATCTGCAGAAAAAATACGAGTTGATGAAGCAGGATGCGATGGCCGAGGATTACATGGTCGATGATGCCGAGGTGATCATCACGGCTTTCGGGACCACGGCGCGCATCGCCAAAACGGCGATCATGCACCTCCGTGCCGAGGGCAAAAAAGTGGGACTGATCCGCCCGATCACGGTCTATCCCTTCCCGGCGGACCACTTCAAAAATTTGCCGGCCACGGTGAGGCACATTCTCGATGTGGAAATGAACTGTGGACAGATGATCGACGACGTGAAACTTGCCACGGAATGCCGCTATCCGGTGACGTTTTACGGCCGTTGCGGCGGTTTCGCTCCTTCCGTTGAAGAAGTGGAAGACGCGTGCAGAAAGCTTTTTGCCTAGGGGGGAAACAGAATGTCTGAAGTCAAAGTCTACTCGAGACCTGAAACATGGATGAAAGGCGTTCATACTCACTATTGTCCCGGCTGCGGCCATGGCATCGCTCACCGCATGATCTGCGAAGCCATTGACGAGCTTGGCATCCAGGGCGATGCGATCAGCATGTCGCCCGTCGGCTGCGCGGCGATGATGTACGACTACATAAACATTGACTTCATCGAAGCGGCTCATGGCCGGGCGCCGGCGACGGCGACCGGCATCAAGAGAGTTCTGCCCGATAAGGTCGTTTTTACCTATCAGGGCGACGGAGACCTTGCCTCCATCGGTATGGCAGAAATCATCCACGCCGCCAACCGCGGCGAGAAGATCTGCGTCTTCTTTATCAACAACGCCATTTACGGTATGACGGGCGGCCAGATGGCCCCCACGACTTTGATCGGGCAGAAGGCCACCACGTGTCCTCAGGGGCGCGACGCCGAGCTGACCGGATATCCCATCCGTATGTGCGAATTGTTGACGTCTCTGGAGACGCCTGCGTATATCGAGCGGGTTTCTTTGGCGAAACCCTACATCGCCAAAGCCAAGAAAGCGATTAAAAAAGCCTTCCAGAACCAGATCGACAGGAAAGGCTTCAGCTTCGTGGAGATTCTCTCGACGTGTCCTACGAACTGGGGGCTTTCGCCTCTTGACGCCTTCGACTGGCAGATGAAGAACATGATCCCCTATTATCCCCTTGGCGTGTTCAAGGACTTTGAATAGGAGGAGACCAGCTATTAAAAGTCAAGTAGGAAATTCGAGCTCATGCCCGAAGTATT
>NZ_MUHX01000027.1 GCF_002007215.1 Pyramidobacter sp. C12-8
GTATTGCATTTACTCGGACTCGAACTTATTCCGCCACAGGATATCTGTTTAAAGCGGACTCTTCTCGCCGGTAAATAACGGCTCCTTTTTAATTTCTTGATTGCATTAACTCTGAACTGAAAATTTTGCTTTCAGTTGAGGATCACTTTTGTATGCACTTTTTTCGGACAATTTCCTCGTAACAGCTTTTCATCCCCTTGAATTTGTTCCGTTAGCGCAATCTTGATCGTTATTATGTGTTCGTAATGACTGCTTGCTGCTTTTGTCCTGTCAAAGTAAATGCAACCCCGTCGCATTTACTTTGACGAGGTTGCATTTACTCTGAAAATTTACCAATATATGAAAACTCAAAGCCAGCCTCGATTTTTTTCATAATCAGACCTATCGAAAGCCGGCGTTCCGTCTCTTTATTTTCAGCTTGCCAGAGCGCGCCGCACCTTGTCGCGCAGGCGGCTCACGCGCTTGCTGGCTGACGGCGCAGCGGCGGGCCAGTTCCTTCTGCGTCAGGCCGGAAGCCAGACCGCGCGCCAGCTCGCGCTCGGGGGGCGGCAGGCTTTCGAGCAGTTCGAAGACGGCGTAGCCGCCCTCTTCACAAGGGACGTCGAAACCGTCGTCCTCGAATTTCTGCTCCAGCGAATCGTGGGCGCCATCCCGGCGCAGCCTCGCGGCGGCGTCGCGCACCCGGCCGCGCAGGCGGTACCAGATGAACAGGCTCAGCCGCTGGGCCGGTCGTTCCTCGTCGTAGCGCCGCACCAGCTCGAAAAGCGCGATCATGCCCTCCTGCACCAGATCTTCGTATTCGGCGCCGCGGCCTGTATACTGCCAGGCAATTTTTCTCGCCAGCGGCAGAAAACGCAGGGCGATTTCGTTCAGCTGCTCTTTGCTCGCAGCGCATCGTTCGCATTCCACTGACTGTGATCCTTTCTCCTCTTGTGAGGTCTTGAGCGTCGGAAGAAGGAGCCTTCTCCGACTTTATCAAAAAGAGTGCTTAAATCGCGACAAATATACAACCAGACTTCACGAAAGTCAAAAAGGACAGTTTACTTATCGTCATCATGAAGCGCTCCACGGCAAAAAACGCGACGGCAGAGTCGCGCTGATTCGTTCAGGCGTCTCTGCCGTCTTTGCTTTGCGGCGATATTTTTTTCGGCGAAAAAGCTATTCGATCACGCGGCCGTCCACGCCGATGGTCACGACCTGCCAGGGGATGAACTTGCCGCTGTCCATCAGCGCGGCGCGGGCGGCCTTTTCGAGGCCGCCGCAGCAGGGCACTTCCATGCGTACGATCGTCACGCTCTTGATCTCGTTGTTTTTGATGATCTCGGTCAGCTTCTCGCGGTAGTCGCCCTCGTCGAGCTTGGGGCAGCCGATCAGCACGACGCGGTTTTTGATGAAATCGCGATGAAAGGCGCCGTAAGCGTACGCCGTGCAGTCGGCGGCGATCAGCAGCGAAGCGTCCTTGAAAAAAGGCGCGCTGACGGGCGCCAGCTTGATCTGCACGGGCCACTGGCCGAGGCGGCTGCGCAGGTCGGCCGGAACGCCCGCCGCTTCGGGCGCTTCCGCCGCGGCGCGTTGAACGGCGCGCGTCATCGAGCCGGGGCACATGTGCGGGGCCCCGCCGGGCAGCGGCCGAAGGATGGCGCGCGCGGTCGAGCCGGGACAGCCGCCGCGTGCGGGCTCGGCATTTTTCGCGGCCTGAGCTTCCTGAGCGGCCCTGACCGCGGCCTCGTCGAAGGGAACGGCCTCTCGCTCTTCGATGGCGATGGCGCCCGTCGGGCAATGCGGCAGGCAGTTCCCCAGCCCGTCGCAGTAATCTTCGCGGACCACCGCCGCCTTGCCGCCGATCATCCGGATGGCGCCCTCCTGGCAGGCGCCGGCGCACGCGCCGCAGCCATTGCACTTGTCGCGGTCGATCTTGACGATTTTTCTCCTCATGAAAATCCCCCCGGATCCATTCGTCGCGCGCCGTCCGAAAACGGGCGCTCGTCTTTTGACATCGTGCGCTCAGTGTACTATGATGAGGCAACGATGTCTGTTGTTTTTACAACAAAGAGGTGACGAAGATGAACTACGAAGCGCTCGCTCAGTGTCCGCTGTTCGCCGGGATCGCCGCGGACCGTCTGGAACGCGCCGTGGCGGCTCTGTCGCCGCGCCAGGCGGAATACGAAAGGGATCAGACCATCCTGCTTCAGGGGGAAGCGCCGCGCGGGCTCGGCATCCTGCTGTCGGGAGCCGCTCTGATCGTGAAGGAAGACTATTGGGGCGTGCGCACCGTGGTCGCAGCGCTGGCCCCCGGCGATCTTTTCGCCGAAGCGTTCTCCTGCGCCGGCGTCGCGGAAATGCCCGTCGGCGTCGTCGCCGCGGAAAAATCCCGCGCGCTCTTCGGCGATCCGGCCAGATTGCTGGAGGGAGGCGCGCCCGACCGCGAGGGGCGGCAGATCCTCGACAATCTCATGCACATCCTGGCGCGGAAAAATCTGCTGTTGCTGCAGCGCCTCGCCGTGATCTCGCGACGCACGCTCCGCGACAAGATCCTGACTTACCTGTCGTACTGCGCGCAGGAAGCGGAAGCGCGAAGTTTCCGCATCCCGCTCGACCGGCAGGGGCTGGCCGACTATCTGGCGGCGGACCGCAGCGCGCTCTCGGCGGAGCTGTCGAGGATGCAGAAGGAAGGGCTGATCGCCTTCCGCAAAAATTCCTTCGAGCTCAAAAAGCGCTTCGAGATCGCGGAGGAATGATAAGCTGAGGCAAAACGAAAGCCGCCGCGGGGACGCGGAGTCGCAAAGAAAAGCGAAAAAAAAATACTTCGCGAGGCCAATTCCCAGGAGAACGCTCGACTGCACGTCATACTATTTCTCAATTAAAATGCCGAATACAGAGGCGCTGCGGAGGAGATTCACGAAGCGGGCTGCGCAGACCGCGCAGCGGTCGAGGGAGTCCCGAGCGACTGAACTCCTCCGCAGCGCCCCGGAAACTATGTTAATATTTTCTATCAAGAATTAGTATCAAAAGATCGCGCGAGATACTCACCGATCGTAAATGTTCCACGTGGAACAACGAAAGCGGCCGGAAGCCGATGAGTCAGTTTTCATCGGCTTCCGGCCGCTTCTTGTTTTCGATCTGTTTCCGATCAGTTTTCGTTCCCATTCGCCCGGCGGCGGACGGCGCGGTATTTGGCCGCCTCCTCCACGAAGCGCCGGAAGAGGTTCAGGTCGGCGGGGAAATCGTGGATCATGCGCTCGGGGTGCCACTGCACGCCCATGCAGAACGAGCCGTCCTCCGCCTCGAACGCTTCGATCACGCCGTCGGGCGCCCAGGCGGTGGCCCTGAATCCCGGCGCGAGGGCGTCCAGCGCTTGATGATGGAAGCTGTTGACGGAAAATTTTTCGCCGAAAAGAGCGCCAACCAGCGAGCCTTTTTCGGCCGTCGCCTCGTGGCTGGGCCAGCAGCCGGGCATGTTCTGCTGGTGGCCGAATCTGACCGGGTCGTTGCCGAGGTGCTGGATCAGCGTGCCGCCGAGGGCCACGTTCATGATCTGAACGCCGCGGCACACGCCGAAAACCGGCATCCGCCGCGCGCGGGCCAGCTTGATCAGCGCGATCTGATAGAGGTCGAGCCCGGGATCGAGCCGCCCCAGCTTGGCGTCCGGCCCCTGACCGTACAGCATCGGCCAGACGTCGATGCCGCCGGGCACGAAAAGCCCGCCGGCCATGTCCAGATACTGCGCCAGCAGCGCCTCGTCCGTCGAGTCCGGCACGACGAACGGCGCGCCGCCCGCCTCCGTCAGCGCTCCCGTGTAGGAATTGTACACGCCGACGATGGGCGTCGTCCCCGGACAATCAAGATTGCACGCGACCGCAATGAGCGTTCTTTCCGCCACTTCGGATTCCCCCTGTTGTGTCTGTCGTCTTACAATATATAAATTTTTGCGCGCGGCTTTTCGCCCCTCAGGCGGAAAAGATCGCGCTCTTCAGCCGCTCGATGAACTCGTTCCCGCCGCGGATCAGCCTGCCCTCGGCATCGGCGAAGGCGTGCTTCGTCCAGCCCTCGGCGGCCAGCCGCCCGTCGGCGTGGCGCAGATGATAGCCGAAGGTCATGGCCGCGGCGCCGCACTCGACGGGAAAGACTTCCAGCGTCGCCAGCTCGTCGTAGCGCAGCGGCGATTTGTAGCGGCAGCGCGCCTCGACGACCGGCAGAAAAACGCCGTGCCGCTCCCATTCGGGATAGGGCACGCCGAGGTCGCGGCAGTAATCGGAGCGCCCCGCCTCGAACCAGACGAAATAGTTGCTGTGATGGGCGATGCCCATCTGGTCGGTCTCGGCGTAACGCACGCGAAACGTGTAAGACCGTTTTTCACCTTTGGCTTCCATGGCGGGCTCCTAGAATTTCCAGATCAGCCACACGCCCAGCGCCAGCTGGGCGATCAGGACCGCGGGAACGCCCCACACGAAGTGCCAGTGCTTGGTCTTGTGCCGCCAGACTTTCATGCCCAGCAGCGCGCCCAGCGAGCCGCCGCACAACGCCCACAGGAACAGGGCTTTTTCGCTGATGCGGCGCGCGTCCGCGTCGTCGTCGCGCAGGCCGTTGCGCTCGGCGATCTTCTTGTCGATGCCGTAGGCCGCGAACGCGCCCAGGTTCATGACAGCCAGAAACGCCAGTACAACCCATTTCACCATGTTTTCTCCTCTTCTTTCGCCGCTTCGCGCGAGATCGCGCCGATCGTCGCGCCGGCGGCTCTCTGTAAATCGCGGGGATCAAGTTCCATCTGCAGGCCGCGCCGTCCCGCGCTGACGGCGATGCGTTCGTGCCGCAGCGCCGACTCGTCGAGGAACGTGGGCAGCTTTTTTTTCATGCCCAACGGCGAGCAGCCGCCGCGGACATAGCCCGTCAGCCCGAAAAGCTCCTTCACGTGGATCAACTCCACTTTATCGTATCCCGACAGCGCCGCCAGCTTTTTCAGATCCAGCTCCATCGCGCCGGGGATCACGGCCGCGAGCAGCTCTTTGGCGCGCCCGTCGCCCCGCAGCACCAGCGTCTTGTAGATGCGTTCCAGCGGCACCCCGCAGCTGGCCGCGGCGTGAGCGGCGCTGAGGTCGCTCTCGTCGGCTTCGTACTCGATCACGAGCACGGAGATGCGCAGCCGCTCCGCCTCGCGGACGGCGTTCGTCTTCGGCGTTTTCGCCACTTCGATCACCTCGCGCCCCATCATACACCATCCCGCGGCGCACGGGAACTCCCCCGCCCGATGAAACGACGCGTTCGCCCCTTCAGGAGAAAAGCCGCAGGAACAGGGCGTCACTCTGGCAATGTCTTCGTGTCGGCGCATCGTATTCCCTTCTTCATAAAGAGCGATCGCGGTCAGCGGCCGCCGGAGAAACGATGGCCGATGTGTTCGAGGCCGACGCGGAGCAGCGCGCTGACGTGCTCGTCGTCGAGCGAGTAATAAACCGTCTTGCCCTCGCGCCGCGCCCGTACCGCATGAGCCGCGCGCAGCAGCCCCAGCTGATGCGAGACCGCCGGCTGAGAGACGCCCATCAGGCGGGTCAGGTCGTAAACGCACAGTTCCGACGCTTTCAGCGCGCAGAGGATGCGCATCCGCGTCGGGTCGCCGAAAATTTTGAAGAATTCCGCCAGTTTCCGCAGCTTCTCTTCGTCGGGCAGCGCCCGGCGCACCGCTTCGACCGCCCGCTCACGGACCGCGGACGGGCCGGCAGTCACTCGTTCGTCATCGTCAAAGGCCACGCAGCTTCCCCCCCTCTTCGCTCACGGCACAATGGTATGGCAAGAACGCCGCTTTGTCAAAAGGGAACGGCGTTCCCGGCGCGACCGTCCGGACGGATCCCCCCGTTTTCGGGACGCGGAGCGGCGGCCCTTCACAAGCGCTGCCGGTCGTGCTAGACTTAGCCGTATCGACATTTCTACGGAAGAGGAGTTTCTTCACCATGAAAACGAGGACGCCCTTCATCAAAACGTTTGCGGCGATCGCCGCGCTGAGTCTCCTTGCCGCTCCGACCGCCGCGGAGGAGCCGCCGCTTCCCGTGAAGACGCTGTTTCTCGGCTCGGCCCGCTCGCATCCCCAGCGCCATTATTACGGCACCGTCCAGGGCTCGCAGCGCGTGAACCTGTCGTTCCGCGTGCCGGGGCCGCTGATGGAGTTTCCCGTCGAGATGGGCTCGCGCGTCGCGAAGGGCGATCTGATCGGCCGCATCGACCCGCGCGACTTCCGCACGCGCCTCAGCGACGCCCAAAGCCGGCTTTCTCAAACGCAGGCGCGCTACGGCGAAGCGCTGAACAACTTCAGGCGCTACGACGAACTTTACAAAAAACAGTCCGTCTCTCAGGCCCAGTACGATCGTTACAAGACGGCGCTGGACGTGGCGCGTTCGGCGCTGAAAACGGCGGAAGCGAGCGTCGCCGCCGCGCAGGACGCGCTCGCCGACACGGAGCTGCGCGCCCCGTTTGGCGGCGTGATCGTGGCCCGCATGGCGGAAAACTTTCAGGACGTGCAGGCCAAGCAGCCCGTAGCCAGCCTGCAGAACCTCGACACGGTCGAGATCGTGATCCGCGTCTCCGAAGAAGACATCGCCAACATCGCCGTCGCCGACGAAAAAAACAGGATGTTCCGCCTTTCCGAAAAAGTCAGCCTCGACCTGGAAGCCACGCTCGACGAACTGCCCGGGCAGTCGTTCCGCGTCGCCTTCAAGGAAGTGGGCGCGCAGTCCGACCCGCGCACGCAGACTTATCCGGTCACCGTCACCATGCCGCAGCCGAAGAGCGCCCGCATCCTGCCGGGCATGGCGGTGAACGTCACGGCCAGCCTGATCGGCGGGGAAACGGGCGATCCGAACTTCTACGTTCCGCTCGAGGCGGTCGTGGGCGACGTGTCGGGGCGCACATGGGTCTGGCGCTGCGGGCGCGGCGGCAACATCGCCCGCATTCCCGTGACGCTGGGCGATTTTCGCGGCAGCCGCATCCAGATCACCGGCGAACTCGCGCCCGGCGATCAGATCGTCACCGTCGGCGCGCGCGGCCTGCGCGAAGGGCGAAAAGTCCGCGTCGTCGACTGAGCGGCCGTCCACGGAACGTTTTTCCTCCCCCGCGCCGCGCGGGGGCACTTTTTTCTCCGCCACGGCGGGAAACGACACGAAAGAGCTTGCACAATCTGCCAAAAGGCCCTATATTTATAAAACCGTCTCGCACGGCATATGGAACTCCGCGCGCCCCTCTTCGCGGAGAAAGGAGAAAAGTATGGTTCTCGATAAACTGCCAACTTTGAAGATCGGCCGGTACACGCCGCGCTTCCCCATCATCCAGGGCGGCATGGGCGTCCTCATTTCGGGGCCCAGCCTCAGCGGCGCCGTCGCGGCCGAAGGCGGCATCGGCACGTTGGCCACCGTCGGCATCGGCATGGCGACCATGACCTGCAACGTGGACAATTTTTTCAAGAAGAACGTGGAAGCCCTCAAGGATTTCGTCGCCAAGGCCCGCGAAAAGGCGAAAGGCGGCATCCTCGCCGCCAACTGCATGTGCGCGCTTCAGGATTACGAGCAGCAGGTGCGCGCCGTCTGCGAAGCCGGCATCGACATCATCATCTCCGGCGCCGGGCTGCCCCTCAAGCTGCCCGAGCTGACCAAGGATTTCCCCAACGTGGCGCTCGTACCGATCGTCAGCAGCCTCAAGGCCGCCTCGATCATCGTGCGGCGCTGGGTGAAGAACTACGGGCGCACGCCCGACGCCTTCGTCGTGGAAACGCCCAACGCCGCGGGCGGGCATCTGGGCGCCGCCAAGATCGAACAGGTCGACAACAAGGAGCTTTCGCTCGAGACGGTGATCCCGCAGCTCGTGAACTGGCTGAAAGAGATCAAGCTCAACATTCCCGTCATCGCCGCGGGCGGCATCTTCGACCGCACCGAGATGCTGCACGCTTTCGAACTGGGCGCCAGCGGCGTGCAGATGGGCACGCGCTTTGCCGCCAGCGCCGAGGGCGACGCCTCCGACGTCTTCAAACAGGCTTACGTCGACGCCAAGCCCGAGGACGTGGTGCTGATCAACAGCCCCTGCGGGCTGCCCGGCCGGGCGCTGCGCAGCCCGATGGTGGAGCGCTATCTCCGTCACGAGGACCGCCAGGACCCCTGCATCGCAAACTGCCTGGCGCACTGCGTCTACCGCGCCACGCACAAGACGTTCTGCATCGCCCGCGCCCTGATCCAGGCGCTCCAGGGCAACTGGGAGGAAGGGCTCTTCTTCTGCGGCACCAACGTGTGGCGCGTCAACAAGATCCAGACCGTGAGAGAGATCTTCAGCGATCTCTTCGGCGGCGATGAGCGGGGAAACAAAAGCTGCCGCCAGGATACTGCCCCTGATTCTCGATAGAACGGCTCAACCGTGAGCGCCCGGCGCCCCGAGGGAGTCCGGTCGCTGAGGACGATCTCGCGAACAGCGCCCTTGCGTTCGGCCTTTCAATCAAGAAACAGCGGCAGATGTCTCAAACGGAAAGAGCGCGGACGACCGGAATGAGATCCGGTCGTTCGCGCTCTTTTTATTTTCGTTCCTGTCGTTTTGTTCCAGCGAGCAGTGCCCCGGCACGCCGCGCCGGCTATTCGACGATCGTGATCCGGCCGCTGCCAAGCGGATTGCCGTACTTCTCCATCTTCACCTTGCCATGCAGATCCTCGGTAAAATATTTGACCAGGCACTCGGCGTCGGTGGGCAGGCCCTCGGCCTTCAGGACTTTGACGCCCGCAAGCGCGCCGTTGCCGTCGCCGCCTTCGAGCAGCACGTATTTCGAACTGGCCACGGTGTAGGCCGCCTCGGGGCGCAGCGGCCCGCCGCCCACGCGCACGTTGCGCACGCGGCGCGGCACCGTCTCGTCGACGCCCGCGAAGACGCCCTTGTCGTCAATTTTGACGGGGCTCTTCAGGGACGGCTCGACCTCGAAACTCAAGCCGGAAACCTGCAGAAATCCGCCGTTCTCCTCATCGGGCAGATGGCGGCAGCTGAACTCGAGCAGGTCGAGCAGGGTCTGTCCCGGCATCTCGACGACGCAGGTCGGATTGTTCCAGGGATTGACGTTCATCAGGCCGAGGCGGGTCACGTCGGGGCCGTCGACGGAAGCGCGCACGCCGCCGCCGTTGACGACGGCGATCTGGGCGCCGAGCACGGCGCGGTAGGCGTCGGCCACGAAATCGCCCATGCTGCACTCGCCCAGGCGCACGCGGCGCGTGCCGGTGCGGGGGTCGTCGATCGCCAGCGGCACTTCGGCGACGCCGAGCTTTTCGTTCAGATAGGCCACTTTTTCGTGACACCGGTCGATCAGGGACTGCACGTCGGCGTACGCTTTCTGCGACGCCTCGCTCTTTTTCTCGTCGACGTCGCCGGGATGAAGCAGCTCGGTGCGGATGGAGCCGTCTTTGGCCAACGTCATCTTGCCGAAGAACATGAACTTGCTGCCCGTCTGGCTGTAACGCACGTCCTTGCCGTCGGCATTCTTGTAGACTTCGCCGGCGAAAGCCTCGTGGGAATGACCGTCGATCACGGCGTCGATGCCGCGGGTCCGGGCGATCACGTCGATGGAGCGCCAGCCTTCGTTGATGCCGTTGATGCCAAGGTGCGCCAGCAGGATCACGATCTCGGCGCCCTCTTTGCGCGCGCGATCCACGGCCGCCTGGACTTTGGCGACGAAGTCCTTTTCGCCGAAGCCGTAGATCTGCCGGCCGTTTTCGTCTTCGAAGTATCTGGGCGTCGACGAGGTATAGGTCGAAGGCGTGCAGACGCCGACGAAGGCGACCTGGCGACCGCCCAGCGTCAGGATCTTGCAGGGCGGCAGCACCGGCTTGTGCGTGCGCAGGTCCTCGAAGTTGGCGCTCAGCACGGGGAACGCGGCCAACTTCTGCACGAGCGCGAGGAAGTTCGCCGTGCCGTAGTCGAATTCATGATTGCCCGGCACCGCCAGATCGTAGGGAACGGCGTTCATCAGCGCAACGATGTCGGCGCCCTTGGTCAGCGAACCGGCCATCTCGCCCTGAATGAAGTCGCCGGCGTCGACGACGGCCGTCTCGTAACCGGCCTCGATCATCTGCCGGCGATAGGCCGCCAGCTTCGCGTAACCGTCGATGCCGCAATGGATGTCGTTCGTGTAAAGCACGACGGCGTCCCGCGGCTCCGCCTTGACCTTGACGTCCTGGCCGCGTCCGGCCACAAGCAACAGCACGAAGGCGGCCGTCAGCGCCGCTAAACCGCCGAACAAATACTTCCGTGACTTTTCCATCGTATCCATTCCTTTCCCCCACCAGAGATTTTTTCAGGCGAAGCCCCGCCGCGCCCTGTTTGAAATTTCGTTCAGATTATAGCAGATGACAACGCAATTTTCTAATTTCTCGCCGCGTCCTTGCCGGACTGGGCGATGATCGAGTCGAGCAGCACGGCGACGGCGTCGAGCAGGGGCTGAGATTCGGCCGCGATCTCGCCGCTGCCGGCCTTTTCGTAGATCTCGCGCATCTGGTCGCTGATGTTTTCGAGGGCTTTCACGGCGCGGCGATTGGCGCGGCGCGCCTTTTTCTCGGCCGTCTTCTTCTGCTCCTTCGTCAGCGTTTTCTCCGCAACGGAGACTGAGGGCGCCGTTTCGACTTTCGCAACGGGCGCGCCTTTTTCCTCGGCGACGGCCGCGCCGCCGGGATCGGCGGGCGTCTCGGTCTCGGCGATCTTCTCGGGAAGCGGCGCGGCCTTGGCGTCGGCGATCGCCTCGCTGAGCTTCTGGCCGGCTTCGCGGGGCACGAGCGCCACTTCCTGATCGAGCTCGGGCACCAGCGCCTCGAAGCCACGCGTTTTCAGGGCCTCGGCCAGACTTTGCGCGGCTTCGGCTTCGCCGTGGGTGACGAAGAACTTCGGCATGGTGGGACGGAAGCGTTCGGCCCAGCCGAGCAGGTCGGTGCGGTCGGCATGGGCCGAGAAGCCGCCGATGGTGTGGATCTGCGCGTTGACGTTGACGACTTCGCCGGCGATGCGCACGGTCTTGGCGCGGTCGACGATGCGGCGTCCCAGCGTGCCGTGCGCCTGGTAGCCCACGAAGACGACGTGGTTGTCGGGGTTCCAGATGCCGTTCTTGAGATGATGGACGATGCGCCCGCCGTTGCACATGCCGCTGCCGGCCATGACCACGCCGAAGCCGAGGTTATTGACGGCCTGCGACTCCTCGCGCGTGGAGACGTAGCGGATGTCCTCGCTGGAGAAGGGATTGCCGCCGTCGCGGCGGTAAGCCTGGATCTCCTGCGACAGCAGGTCGAGATGGCTCTCGTAGAGTTTGCTGACTTTGACGCCCATCGGCGAATCGAAGAACACCGGCATGCCGCCGCCCACGCCCTGCCCGCGCAGCAGCTCCAGCTCGTACATGATGCGCTGGGCTCGGTCGACCACGAAGGTAGGGATGAACACTTTGCCTTTCTTTTTGGCGAAGATGTCCTTCATCAGCGTCTGAAATTCTTCGCGGGTCTGCCGGTTGTCCTTGTGCTCGCGGTTGCCGTAGGTGGACTCGATGACGACGTAATCCGCGTCGGTGATCTCCGCCGGCGCGCGTCCCATCACGGTCTGCATGGGGCCGAGGTCGCCGGAGAAGACAAGGCGCACGATACGCCCTTCTTCCTCGATGAGGATTTCCAAAATGGCGCTGCCAAGGATGTGTCCGGCGTCGCGGAAGCGGACCGACACGCCGGGGAGGATTTCGAGGCGCGAGTCGTAATTGACGGGCGCGAAAAGTTTCTTGGCGGCGTCGGCTTCTTCCTGCCCGTAGATCGGTTCCGCGGGCGGCAGGCCGCGGCGGGCGTTCTTGGCGCTCTGCCATTCGGCGTCTTCGCGCATGAGGCGCACCGAGTCGTCCCAGAGGATCTCGGTCAGTTCGATGGTCGGCAGCGTCGCGTAAATTTTGCCGCGGAAGCCCTCCTTGACCAGCTTGGGGATGCGGCCTGAGTGGTCGATGTGCGCGTGCGTCAGCAGCACCGCGTCGATCGAACCGGCGGCGTAGGGGAACGGATCGTCGTTGGCTTCTTCCCGCTCGCCCTGATGCATGCCGCAGTCGATGAGCAGACGATGCCCTCCGGCTTCGAGCAGATAATTGGAACCGGTCACTTCTTTGGCGGCGCCGCAGAATTTCAGCAGCATGAGCAGCCCTCCTTCGTGGCGTTTCGGTCGCCGAGGCTGAAGCGCGCCCGGTCGAGGCAGTCGTTGATGCAGCCGAGGCGTTCGGGCGGAAAGTGTTCGGCGGTAAGTCCCGCTTCGCGGCGCAGATTCTCCGCCAGTTCGTCGGGATAGGAATAAAGATAGACGACGCGGCGGATGCCGGCGTTGATGATCGCTTTGGTGCAGAAGGAACAGGGCGAATGGGTGCAGTACAGCGAGGCTCCGGCCGTGGAAACGCCGACCGACGCCGCCTGGGCGATGGCGTTCAGCTCGGCGTGCGAGCCGCGGCAGATCTCGTGCCGTTCTCCTGAGGGGATGCCCAGTTTGGTGCGCAGACATCCCGTCTCGAAGCAGTGCGGCGTGCCCTTGGGAGCGCCGTTGTACCCCGTGCTGATGATCTGCCCGTCCCTGACGATCACGGCGCCGACCTGGCGGCGCAGGCAGGTGCTCCTCGTCGCGGCGACCAGCGCGAGAGTCATGAAGTAACTTTCCCAGTCGGGACGCTGATAAGACATTTCCAATGATCGCTCCTTTGCGAAAGACCGCGAAAAAATTTCGCGAAAAACTTTTCCGCGCCGGATTTTTATCGTTTGAACTGTCCGGCGCTATGGTTTATTATAAAGCAGTTGAGCGGGAATTGACAGCGCGAAGAAATTTCCGCGCCGGAACGCAGTTTTCCGGAGCCGTTCCTTCGCCGCAAATTTTTGAGGTGAAAATCGCATGTTCGCAAACCGTTCCGTCTTCGCCTGGTGCCTCTACGACACCGGACACTGCGCCTTCGCCACCGTCGTCATGGCCGTGGTGCTGCCCGTCTACTACCAGAACGTCGTCGCCGGCGGCGGATCGTGGGCGCTGTCGTCGTGGGGCTACGCTTCGTCGGTCGCGCTGCTCCTTTCGGCCCTGCTCACGCCCGTCGTGGGCACGTACGTCGACGGCCGCCCGCTGAAGAAAAAATTCCTGCTGGCCTTCGCCGCGCTCGGCATCGCCGCCTCGGCCGCGCTGGCCTTCTCGGGGCAAGGGACGTGGCTTTACTCGCTCTCCTGCATGGTGCTGGGCACGGTCGGCCTCTCGGTGGCGTCGGTGTGTTACGACGCGCTGCTCACGTTCGTCGCGCCGCCGGGCACGATGGACCGCGTTTCCACGCTCGGCTACGGCGTCGGCTACCTCGGCGGCGGCGTGCTGCTGGCCCTCGACATGATCCTGATCGCCCGCTTCGGCAAGCCGGGCGTGAAGATGTCGTTCCTGTCGGTCGCGCTCTGGTGGAGCGCCGCCGCGGCCGTGCTCACGGCGTGGGTGCCCGAGCCGCCGGCGGCCAACAACGCGCCCTCGGGGCTGAGGCAAACGCTGCGCGCGCTGGCGCACAGCTGGACGGAACTGAAGCAGTACCCCGAGGCGCTGCGTTTCATGGTCTCGTTCTGGCTCTACAACGACGGCATCGGCACGATCGTCCGCATGGCCGCCGTGTTCGGCGCCGGACTGGGGATCTCGCAGAACCATCTCGTCGGCGCCATGCTGGCGACGCAGTTCGTGGGCGTGCCTTTCGCGCTCGTCTTCGCCCGTCTGGCGGAAAAATCCGGCAGCAAGCGCGCCGTCATGATCGCGCTTGCGTGGTATACGATTGTCGCCGTCGGAGCGATGTTCATCACGCAGGACTGGCATTTCTGGCTGATGGCCGTCGCCGTCGGCATGGTGCAGGGCGGCTCGCAGGCCATCAGCCGTTCGATCTACGCCTCGATGCTGCCCGCCGGGCGCAGCGGTCACTTCTTCGGCCTCTACAACGTCTCCAGCAAGTTCGCCGGCATCGTCGGCCCGGCGCTGTGCGGCTTCGTCGCCCAAGCGACGGGTTCGCTGCGGCTGGCCGTGGGCGTGATCGCGCTGAACTTCATCGCCGGCATGGCGATCCTCGCCGGCGTGGACGTGGACAAGGGACGCGCCCGCGTCGCCGCGCAGTGAAAAAAATGCCGAATTATTACAATTACATCCTCCGCTGCGCCGACGGCACGCTGTACAGCGGCTCCACCGTCGATCCCCAAAAGCGCCTGGCCGCCCACAACGCCGGACGCGGCGCCAAATATACGCGCTCGCGCCGCCCCGTGCGCATGATCGCCCTCTGGCAGTGGCCGGACAAAGGCGCGGCCATGAGCGCCGAAGCGCGCGTCAAGCGCCTGACGCGAGAAGAAAAACTGGCGCTGGCGGCGGGCGTTTCCTTCCCGTCCGGCGGGAAGCGCGTCTCCGTTCCGAAGGAAAAACGGCCCAGACGAAATTAGGGAGGGGCTCATGGCGTCAAGCAAAGAGTTTTTGTCTTTGATCATGGAACGACTCTCGGAACTGCCGGAAGTCGCTTTCCGGCCGATGATGGGAGAATACGTCCTCTATTATCGGGACAAAGTCATCGGCGGCGTTTACGACGACCGTTTCCTCGTCAAGCCCGTCGCGGCGGCCATCTCACTGATGCCCGACGCGGCCTTCGAACTTCCCTACGAGGGCGGGAAGCCGATGCTCATGGTACGCGACGTCAGCGACCGGGAATTCCTCAGAAAGCTCATCGAAGCGACGTACGACGCGCTGCCGGCCGCCGGGGAAAAGAAATAACCGCTCCGCTTCCGTTTTGGAACATCACTGGGAGGTGTTGTCATGACGTTACAGGAACAGGCGCGCCAGTGCGCCCAAATAATCCATGATTCCCGCGACACGGCCGCCGTCAGCGGCGCCGGGCTGTCCACCGCGGCGGGGATCCCCGACTTCCGCGGGCCGCAGGGCATTTACCGGCGCGCCGACGTGGAAGCCGACAAACTCTTCGACATCAACTACTTCGAACGCGATCCGTCGTATTATTATCGTTTTCACCGCGAATGCGAGCGCATGCTGGCGCACATCGAGCCGACCTTCACGCACAAATTCCTCGCCCGCCTCGAGGCCGAGGGCCGGTTGAGCGGCATCGTCACGCAGAACTTCGACGGCCTGCACGAAGCCGCCGGGTCGAAAGCAGTCTACCAGATCCACGGCACGATCCGCCGCGCCCACTGTACCAAATGCGGCGAATATTACGGCTACGACGCCGTCAACCGAATGCTCGAGACGGCCGACGTGCCGATCTGCCATTGCGGCGGCGTGATCAAGCCCGACATCGTCTTTTTCGGAGAAAGCGTCAAATACCTGACGGAATGCGAGCGGCTCTGCTCGCGCGCCGAGCTGCTCTTCGTGCTCGGCTCGTCGCTCAACGTCGTGCCGGCGGCGTTCCTGCCCCAGCTCTGCCGCGGCAAAATCGTGGTCGTCAACCGCGGCGAAGTGTCCGCCGACTATCTGCCGCCGTCGCGCATCACCCTGCGCGTCGACGCCGACCTCGACGCTTTCTTCCGCGCCGTCGAGGCCGAATTGGCAACGCTGCGGTGAATGTCCCGCGCGGTTGCATTTTATTTCATCACAGAAAAACCGTCCCGAAGATCTCAGCTTGTAGACTGTATCCCCCACAATGGAGACAATAACAAAAAGCCCTCCTGTCGTAGAATAAAAAACTGCGTCAGGAGGGCTTTCGTATAACAAAAACATACAAATGGAGAATACCCGGCAGAAAAAGTGTTTCGGCTCAAAGCCCGAGAATCATATGATGCGCTTGTGCCGCAATCACATCACAGCTTGGCGTGATACGGGGAAATGTTTTTTGCATCGAAAAGCGAGCGAACTCATGCCCGCGCGCGGCCGCCGAACTTCTCCAGACAGCATGCGCGGATACAGTCCACCAGGAGCCGGGCCTGCGAGCTGAGAGGACGGCTTTTTTTGTAGGTAGCGACGACATCCCATTTCATTGGCTCGCTGTCGACGAAGAAGAAGCGCAGGTTCTCATCTTCGCAAGCTTCGGCGTAGCTCGTCGTGGCAAAGCCGACGCCCTGATTCTGACGCACGAAGTTCATCGCCGTGTGGATGTTGGGCGTGACAAGCCGTACGCCGGGCAGCACGCCGGCGTTTTCGAGGAAGGAGTAGAGCATTTCGTAAATGTTCTGGCTTTCCTGAAACACCACAAAAGGTTCGTTCTGGAACAGCGTGAACTGTTCCTCGCTGATGTGCGAAATACCTTTTTCGTCCGGCAGCGCGGCGAGAATGGGATTGCTGCGGCTGACGGCGAACACGGCAGCGTCGGTCATAAGGAATTCGTGCGTACAGGTGAAGCCTTGGTACTGGTTGGGCAGGTGCGTCAGCGCGAAATCGACGCGGTCGTGCTCGATCAGCGAAGCAAGGTGCTGGTGGGGCCCCTCCTCCAGACTGACGCGAATGTTGGGCCAAGCGCGCCAGAACACGCTCAGGATCTCCGGCAGCAGACTGGCCGAACGCCACGGCGTGAGGCCGACGCGAACTTCTCCGCGGTCGGGAGCCTTGAGGTTGGCAAAGCTGCGGCGCAGATTCTTGCCGCGCAGAATCTCTTCCCTGACGTAACTTCGATACAGTTCGCCGGCTTCAGTCAGCTTCAGTGGATAGGAAGAGCGGTCGAACAGCTCAATCCCCAGCTCATTTTCCAAGCGGCGCAGGTATTTGCTCAGCGACGGCTGCGAGATGTACAGTTTTTCCGCCGCGCGGGAGATGTTTCCCGTTTCGGCGATCGCCAGAAAATAATCGTAATTGTTCATATTTGTCGCCTCCGCATAAGTATTCCGAAATAGGCATGACTATTATATAACAAGATGAATTAGACAAACGTTTGAATTTCTTATATGATAGCCTCGTCGACAATAAATATTACTAACTAAATAGCCGCTACGATTGTTGACATAGCTCCTTTTGAACGCCGATACAAAGGCGCGGGCGCGTCAGGCGGAAGGTTTTTCGTAGTCCAAAATTATAACCCGTAATGAATAAATTTGGTTAAATTGAGTTTTCGAAAATCAACGCTTTAGTGTGACAAATTTTCTTCGAGCGTTTCCGCGGCAGGAAGTCGCGATGTTTCAAAATTTTTTCTCTGAGGTGGTTTACATGGCTAACATTGGCTGCAAAATCGTGATGAACTTTCCCCGTCCTCCCAAAGAATTGGTCGAGAAGTTCCGCGGCCTACCCGTGGCAAACATCGACGACTGCATGAACCGCACGGCGGCCGTGCGTCCCGAGATCTGCCCGTTGAACAGCGTGCCTCTGTTGGGCGTGGCTTTCACCGTCAAGGTTGCCGAAGGCGACAATCTGATGTTCCACAAGGCCATGGATCTGGCGCAGCCGGGCGACGTTATCGTTATTGACGCCGGCGGCGACGTCAGCCGTTCCATCTTCGGCGAGATCATGGCGCAGTACTGCAAGACGCGCGGCGTTGCCGGCCTGATGGTCGACGGCAGTGTGCGCGACCGCGACGAGCTGGCTGCCATGGACATGCCCATCTACGCCCGCGGCGCAACGCCGAACGGTCCCTACAAGAACGGCCCCGGCGAGATCGGCACGACGATCTCCTTTGGCGGTATCGTCGTCCGTCCCGGCGACATCGTGATCGGCGACGGCGACGGCGCGCTCTTCATCCACCCCGAAGAAGCCGAGGAGCTGGCCGCTAAGGCTCGCGCCACGTCGGAAAAAGAGGCTGTGTGGATCGAGAACATCAAGAAGACAGGCAAATTCGACCGTCCCTGGGTCGACGTCAAGTTGAAGGAAATCGGCTGCGAGATTGTCGAGTAGTTTTTTCTGCTCCGACAGCAACGCAGCACTTTAATCTATAGAAAAGAGGGTATTTGAAAATGATGAACTTCCGCAGATCGTTCCTTTCCGCCGTCTGTCTGGCCCTGTTCGTTTCCGCCGCATGGGGCGCCGATCCGGTCGTACTTCGCATGAACACGAACATCAGCGAAAACGACTTGAAAAACAGCTCCTTCGGTCTGGGCATCACGACGCTCGTCGAGCAATGCGACAAACTCAGCAACGGACGCCTCAAGGTCGAGGTATTCCCCCACAGCCAGCTGGGCAAGACGCCTTCCGAAGTGGTCGGCGGCGCTCAAATGGGGTCGTTCGAGATGTTCAACCTTGTGGCCGGCAGCTGGGGCGAGTACACCAACGCGTTCCTGCCCGTGAACACGCCCTACCTGTTCACCGACGAAAAGGTCCTTCAGGAGTTCCTCTACGGCCCCGAAGGCCAGAAGATCAAAGACAAGGTTCTGGCCGATACCGATACCCGCGTCGTTTTCTACGGCTGGCTGGGCTTCCGCAACATCATCAACAATGTTCGCCCGATCACGAAGCCCGAGGATCTCAAAGGGCTGAAGATGCGCGTGCTCTCCGATCGTTACACGATCAAGACGTTCGAGACCTTCGGCGCGCCTACTATTCAGGTTTCTTACAGCGAGCTGTACACCGCTTCGCAGCAGGGGCTGATCGACGGTTCCGACGGACCTTTCGTGAACATCTACAACTCCAAGCTGTACGAGGTCCAGAAGTATCTGTCCGAGACGCGCAACGCCTACACGCTGGCGGTCATGTGCATCGCGGAGGAAGCTTATCAGGGGCTGCCCGAAGATCTGCGCGATGCGTTCGACAAGGCCTGCGCTGCCGCTCAGAAGGTGGCCGAGGACAACCAGAAATTCGAGGACGCCTGCTTGAGCGAGCTGAAAAAAGTGATGACCTTCAACCAGCTCACTCCCGAGCAGATGAAGGCGTTTGAGGATGCCGCTCAGCCCGTGCGCGACATGGTCCGCCAAGAAATGGGCGACGAAGCCTGGAACGCGATCGTCAAAGAGATCGAGACCATCAAGGCCCGCCTCGGCAAATAGTTTGCCACAGCTTCCTGCAAGCGGCCGCACATCTTTCGCGCGGCCGCTTGTTTTTGAAAAACAGTTTTGTGATACGGCTTACAATGTTTTGCAGTTAAAGGAGGCGCTTCTCTTGAAAAAAAGCGTTCTGAGATTCCTGAACGAATTCGAAGTCTATATCGGTGCCACGCTCTTCGCAGCGATGACAATCCTGCTGACGCTGCAGGTGATCACGCGTTATCTGTTCAACTATTCGTTCAGCTGGACGGAAGAGCTGTGCACCGTCTTCTTCATCTGGCTGTCGTACCTGGGCGCCTGCGGCGGCGTGTTGAAGGGCAAGCATCTGCGTATTGACGGCTTCCTCAACAGCCTACACGGCAAGGCGAAAAAGGCCTTACTGATCTTCACCGATCTGGTGACGATGGGCTTCTGCCTCTACATGATCCCACCGCTGATGAAGATCATCGCCAACTTCGCGAGGCGCAACAGCGCTACGATCCTGCTGCGTATGCCCAAATCGGTGATCTATGCTGTGCTGCCGTTCTGCTTCGCGTTGATGACGCTGCGCCTGATCCAGGATTGCTGGCGCATCGCCACGTCGAGCGACGACGACGTGAAAGTGACAACCAGCCGCTCCATCTTCGACGCGAATCTTGACGAGGAAACCGCTGAAAACGACGGAGGAGGCAAATAACCATGGAGAACAGCGTTGCCATCCTTTTCGGAGTGATGTTCGCGCTCCTTTTTCTCGGCGTGCCCATCGGCGTTTCCATCGCCTGCGCGATGCTGGCGCTGATCCGCTTCGCGCCGATCACCAAGCTGACGTTTATCGCTCAGTCCCTTTACTCGGGGCTGGACAACTTCACGCTGCTGTCGCTACCCTTCTTCATGATCGCCGGCACGATCATGGAAGGCGGCGGGATCTCGCGCCGCATCGTCAAGGCGGCCAACTCGGCGATCGGTAACGTCACCGGCAGCCTCGGTATGGTATCGATCATCGCCTGCATGTTCTTTGGCGCAGTTTCCGGTTCGGCGATCGCCACAGTAGCGGCGATCGGCTCAATCATGCTGCCCGCAATGGCTCAGGAAGGCTATAACCGCACCTACGCGACGGCGCTGATCGCCGTGGCCGGCAGTCTTGGCATGATCGTGCCGCCAAGCACGCCGATGGTCGTGTACGGTGTCACCAACAACGTCTCGATCGGCGCTCTGTTCATGGGCGGTTTTCTGCCCGCGATGGTCGTCGGCGGTCTGCTGATGACGGTGAACTACTTCACCTGCAGGAAATACGGCTGGGTGGGCAAGAATCACCGCCTCAGCGGCAAGGAAATAGCTAAGACTTTTTGGGACGCCAAATGGGCTCTTTTGATGCCGGTAATCATCCTCGGCGGCATCTATTCCGGCGTTGTCACGCCGACGGAAGCCTCCGTTGTCGGCTGCTCCTACGGGATCATCGTCGGCCGTTTCATTTACAGGGAGCTGACGTGGCGCAACATCTGGGAGATGTACAAGAAGAACACCAGCTTCATCGGCGCGATGCTGTTCACGTTCGCCCCCGCCGGCGCGCTGAGCTCGATTTTCGCTTATATGAAGATCCCTGCCAGGATCACGGCGTTCTTCATCTCGATTTCGTCCAACCCTTACGTGATCCTGTTCATGATCCTGATCCTGCTGCTCATCGTCGGCATGTTCCTGGAAACGACTCCTTCGATGCTGCTGATTTCGCCCATTTTACTGGCAGTCGTCCAGGAGATCGGCGTCAATCCCGTGCACTTCGGCATCTTCATGGTACTGGCGCTCTGCGTCGGCCTGGTGACGCCGCCGGTGGCCATGGACCTGTTCGTCGCTCAGTCGATGACGGGCATCGACATGATCTCTATCGCGCGCAAAGGCAAATGGTTCATTCTCTCGATGATCGCCGCGACGCTGATCATTCTCTATGTGCCCTGGATCAGTCTGGTACTGCCGAAATTCTTCGGCATGATTCGTTAAAATTTACAAGGGAAGAGGTCTTTTCACATGGCTCAGAATGTTTCTCTCGGTTATATCGGTTTCGGCGAAGCCGCCTATCACATGGCCAAAGGGCTGTGCGACGAGGGGCTGACGGGAATTCTCGCCTACGACGTGGCGATGGGCTCGGACGGTCCTTACAAGAAAACGGTGCTCGACCGCGTCGCCAGCGCCGGCAGCGTGACGGCCGCCGCTTCCGCAAAGGAACTTGTCGAGAAGTGCGACTTCGTCGTCATCGCCGTGCCCGCGCGCTTTACCCCCTCCACGGCCGATGGCCTGCTGCCGATGGCCCGCAAAGGACAGTACTTCATCGACGTGACCACGGCTCTGCCCGACATCAAGACGGCCGAGGCAAAGAAGTTTGCCGAAAAAGGCGCGCTTTACGTGGATTCTGCGATGCTCGGCGGCCTCGTCGGCTACGGTCACAAGGTCCCCATCCTCGCTTCCGGCGAAGGCTCGGACGCTTGGCACGACTCGATGACGCCCTGGGGCATGAACATCACGCTTGTCGGCGAAGGTTCCAAAGCCGGCGACGCTTCGCGCATCAAGCTGGTGCGCAGTGTCTTCACCAAGGGACTGGAAGCGCTGCTGACGGAGGCGCTTGCGTTCGCTCATAAGTGCGGCCTTGAAGACCGTTTCATGCAGTCGATCTGCGCCACGATGGCCAAGCAGCCGTTTGAAAAGCTCGTCGTCGCCCTGGCCGGATCGGACTTTGTTCATTCCGAGCGCCGCGGCTTTGAAGTGGGTGAAGCGATGGAACTGATGGGGCAGGTCGGCGTCAAACCGCTCGTTTCCGCCGGCGCCAAGGCGCGCATGGAGCACACCACCAGCTTCGGCTGCGCCAAGGAGCTGAACGGCGCGGCGCCCCAGTCGCTCGCCGAGATCTTCGCGCTGATGGACCGCAAAAACTACAACTAGGCCCATAGGACACAAGGCGCTCCGGCCAAGCCGGAGCGCCTTGTCGCACAGATAAAAGCAGGAGGAATAAAGATGTCCGCAGTGTATGCATACAACGATCTGCTGCTGAAAACAAAAAAAATCCTGCGCAGTTTCGGCTATTCAGAGGAAGAAGCCTCGTTGACCGCCCGCGTTCTCGTCGAGGCCGACGCGCGCGGCGTGCCCTCGCATGGCGTGGGACGGCTGAGTCCGTACCGTCAGTTTCTGGACAACGGCTTTATCCATCCCGGGCGCGCGCCGGAGATTACTTTCGAGACCCCCGTCTCACTCGTCGTCGACGGGCACAACGGCGTCGGCGGACTGATCGCCGATTTCGCCGTGACGCGCCTGATCGAAAAAGCCCGTCGGACCGGCGCGGCTTTCTGCGCCGTGCGCAATGCCAGCCACTACGGCATGGCCGGTCTCTGGACCGAACGCATCGCCCGGGCCGGAATGATCGGTTGCTCCTGCTGCACGACGCGGTGCAACGCCATCCCTACCAACGGCCGTACCCGCATGTTCGGCACCAACCCCATTTCCGTCTCCATCCCCGAAGAGAATGGAAACATGTTCCTGCTCGACATGGCGACGACGACCGCCGCCTTCGGCAAAATCGAAGTGTACGCCCGCCGCGGCAAGATTCTGCCCGAGGGCTGGGCCGTCGACAGCAGGGGGCAGAGTCAGCGCGATCCTGTCAAGTTCCTGCGCGCCTACAAAGCCGAACCCGGACTTGGCGGACTCGTCTTCCTCGGAGGCACGCAGGAGGCCACCGGCGGACACAAAGGCTACGGCCTCGGACTGCTTGTCGAGCTGCTTTCCGCCGGGCTGTCGATGGGCGCATGGAGCCTGCATTCGTATGAAAAAGGCGTCGGCGCAAAAGTCGCCATGTTCTTTTCGGCCGTTCGCCTCGACATCTTCGGCGATCCCACCGCCCTGCGCGCCCACATCGGCGAAATCCTCCGCGAAGTACGGAACGGCGAGACGGCCGAAGGTCGCGGCCGCGTCTGGATCCACGGCGAAAAGGAGCGCGAAGCCCGCGAGCGGGCCCTGCACGATGGCGTGGTGATAGACGACGTTTCCGCTGCCAGTCTAGAAGAATTCCTCGCTCAGGCGGAAGGAAAACAACCGAATTGATCCATAGAAGAGTCTGTCTCAAAAACCTAAAGAAGGAGGAAAAGTCGGACTCTTTCGATTCGTATTGTGCTCAATGAGGCATGAGAAAGGATTTCATTTCCGTCGTCGCCCCCTCGTCCTGGACAAGCTCTCCAGCCGTTGCCAAGAGATCGGCTGCCCCGCGTACCATCCGCAGATGGTGCTCACGACGATTCATGCTATTTCTTGACTGAGACACCAGGCAGCAAGAGTGCCTCGAGGAAAATCCACAAAGCGCGCAGCAACGGATTTCAAGTCCTTCGATAAAAAATAAAAAAACCGTCCCGAAGATCTCAGCTTGCGTGAGATCTTCGGGACGGTTTTTTATCGTTCAGGCGTTGGCGTTCCAGTGGACGTTGCATTTCTCCACGTAGCCGCAGGGCAGATAGGCCAGCTTGGCGTGGCGCAGGCCGGGGTCGCCCATGTCTTCCTCGCGGTTGGCGATCTTGTAGCTGCGGGCGTCGTGGAACAGGAAATCCTTGTTGATGACCTGATAGACTTCGTGGAACTCGGGCAGGCCTTTTTCGTAATGGATCATGATCAGCTCGGGTGTGACCGGTTCGGCCAGCGTGTAGGCGATCAGCCGGCCGTCCAGTTCGATGGCGCCGCCGATCAGGCCCATTTCCCGCCAGTGGTCGAGCACGCGCAGGATGCCCTCGCCCTCGGCGGTCAGCATCCTGGTCATGAATTCGTTCTCGTCGTGAGTCCAGGATCTTTGCAGATTTTTGATTTCCCCGGTCATCTCCGGCGTCAGCGTCTTGTACTGGGCGTTGAACTCGCGGCGGAACTTGTTGACGCGGTTGCGGCGCTTCATGTGCTTGTTGCCGGCCAGCGTCGCCAGCTCTTCGACGTTGTAGAGGTACTCGTAGCTGTCGCGGTCGTCTACGGCCGCGATCTTCGCGCCCAACTGTTCCTGCCAGATCCTGACGAGCGATTTGGGCACGTCGATGAAATCGGCTTCGTCGCCCGCGTGCGCCCGCAGCTGTTCGGCCCAGTCGGCGCGGTGCCAGTCGCCCGCGGGAGCCAGCCATTTCAGATCGGGCTTGGTCTGGCGCAGCCAGATCAGTTCGGGCTCCCAGCTCGCCTCGTAGCCGAAGAAATCCTGCCAGGCCCAGAGGATCACAAAACTCATGTCCGACGAATATTCATCGCATCGCAACCAAAATTCTTTATACTTTTCGTATTGGGACACGTCCAAAGGTTTATAAATTTCGTTCACTGAAAAACGCCTCCGAATTTTTCATTCAATATATAATCGGTCGGATTACAAGCTCATTGTAACACAGCCGTCAAACAAACTGCGGGGACAGACTTTTTTCTTGCCCAGAAAAAGTTCCGCTAACTCAGGAAAATCCGCGCCAGCGCCACGGCGACGACGAGGGCCGGCAGCGCGTTCATCAGCTTCATTTTGACCAGGCCGAGGACCGACAGGCCGACGCCGATGAGCATGACGCCGCCGGTCGCCGTCATCTCCGCCGTCGCCGTTTCGGTCATGAGCGGCTGGATGAAGCGCGCGGAGAGCGTCAACGTGCCCTGATAGACGAACACGGGCACGGCCGAAAAAGCGACGCTGAGCCCCAGCGACGCCGCCAGCGCCACCGACATCAGGCCGTCCATCATCGACTTGGTCAGCAGCAGCGTCGGATAGCCGCCCAACCCTTCTTCGAAAGAGCCGAGCACGGCCATGGATCCGACGCAGAAAATCAGCGTCGCCGCCATGACGCCCTGCGAAAAATTCGAATCCAAACTCTTGAAGCGCTTTTGTATTCCGCCGGCGGCGCGTTCAATGCGGCCGTCGATGTCCAGCAGGCCGCCGACGATCGAACCGGCGCAGAGACTGAAGACCACGATCAGCAGGTTCTGCGTCTTCAGCGCCATGCCCATGCCGATGGAAACGGTAAACAGGCCGAGGCACTGCATCGGCAGTCTCATGATCTCCTCATTGACATGACGGCGCAGCGCGTAGCCCGCCAAACTGCCGGCCACGACCGCCAGCACGTTTACGACCGATCCGTACAGGGGAATCGTCTGCCACAGGTCCAAAAGAAAACCTCCCTCAAAAACAAGTACGTGCATTATATCACCGCGGGCGAAGAAAATGGCTCCGTCAAAATATAACCATTTAAAATCATTGGGCAGAACCCCGCTGAAGATGATAAAATGGTTGGGTTAAAAGCATGAGAGCGATTTGAAAAAAAGAAGCGCACCCGGCTTCTGTCAATGGAGGTTCAAGCATGGAAGAACAGGCGATG
Source organism: Pyramidobacter sp. C12-8 (assembly GCF_002007215.1). Lineage (GTDB taxonomy): Bacteria > Synergistota > Synergistia > Synergistales > Dethiosulfovibrionaceae > Pyramidobacter. The sequence continues at coordinate 25,232 of NZ_MUHX01000027.1, forward strand.
GGACGGGTCATACCGAATCCGCTCGTCCCGGAAATAAAAAGGAGCTATCTCGACTACGCGATGAGCGTCATCGTCGGCCGCGCGCTGCCCGACGCCCGCGACGGGCTCAAGCCCGTGCAGCGCCGCGTGCTGTACGGCATGCTGGGGCTGGGCATCCGTCACAATCAGGCGTACAAGAAATCGGCGCGCGTCGTCGGCGAAGTCATGGGCAAATACCATCCGCACGGCGACGCCTCGATCTACGACACCATGGTGCGCCTGGCGCAGCCGTGGAATCTCCGCTATCCGCTCGTGGACGGGCAGGGCAACTTCGGCTCCGTCGACGGCGACGGCGCGGCCGCCATGCGTTACACCGAAGCCCGCTTTGCCGAACTCGGCGAGCTGATGCTGCAGGACATCGACGAAGACACCGTCGACTGGGGACCGAACTTCGACGAATCGCTGAAGGAACCCCTGACGCTGCCCAGTCTCGTACCCAATCTGCTCGTCAACGGCAGCACCGGCATCGCCGTCGGCATGGCCACCAATATGCCGCCCCACAATCTCGGCGAAGTGGTCGACGCGCTCTGCTGCCTGATCGATCACCCGGAGGCGGAATTGGGCGAGCTGATGGACCGCCTGCCCGGCCCCGACTTCCCCACCGGCGGCATCATCATGGGGCGCGAGGGCATCGTCGACGCCTACCGTACCGGCCGCGGCAAGATCATCGTCCGCGGGCGCTGCGTCGTCGAAGAAGGGAAACGCCGGACCAGCGTCGTCATCACCGAGATCCCCTACATGGTCAACAAGACCACGCTGATCGAGGGCATCGCCAAGTGCGTGCAGGAACATTCCATCGACGGCGTCGCGGATTTGCGCGACGAATCGGACCGCCAGGGGCTGCGCATCGTCCTCGACCTGAACCGCGACGGCGATCCCGAACTGGTGCAGCGTCAGCTGTACAACCGCACGATGATGCAGAGCACCTTCGGCGTCATCAACCTGACGCTCGTCGGCCAGCGCCCCGTCGAGCTCGGCCTCAAGAGCATGCTCGAAGTGTTCCTCGATTACCGCCGCGGCGTCGTGCGCCGCCGCACCGCCTTCCGCCTCGCCAAAGCTCAGGAACGCGAACACATCATCGAGGGCCTGTGCCGCGCGCTGGACATGATCGACGAAGTGATCCGCATCATCCGCGGCGCCCAGACCGCCGAAGAAGCCAGCCGCGGCCTGATCGAACAGCTGCAGTTCTCCGAGAAGCAGGCCCAGGCCATCCTCGACATGCGCCTGCAGCGCCTCACCGGGCTGGAGCGCGACAAGCTGATGGCGGAGATGGCGCAGCTGCTGGCCGACATCGCCCGCTACCAGGAGATCCTCGCCGACGCCAAAGTTCTCGACGGCGTCATCCGCGACGAGCTCACGGAGCTGCGCCACAAGTTCGGCGACAAGCGGCGCACCGAGATCCGGCTCCACGTCGAAAGCACATCCGACTCCTACGAGGATCTGATGCCCGAGGAGAACATCGTCATCACGCTGAGCAAAGACGGCTATCTGCGCCGCTCGCTGCTCAAGGACTACAACGTTCAGAACCGCGGCGGCAAGGGTCGCCGCGGCGCCAACCTGCACGAGGAAGATCAGGTCGCCGGCATGGTCGTCACCACCACGCACAACGACGTGCTGCTGTTCACCAGCCGCGGCCGCGTCTTCGCCATCAAGGGGCACATGGTCCCCGAGACGAAATCCGGAAAAGGGCGCAAGGTCGAACAGTTCATCTCGCTGAGCGAAGGCGAAACGGTCGTGGAGATCCTCGGGCGCTTCCCCGACAACTGCAGCACCGTCGTGCTGATCACGCGCCGCGGCATCGCCAAGCGCATGGACAAGAGCGAGCTGCAGAACCTCACGCGCGCCGGCCGCCAGATCATGACGCTCGACGACGGCGACGACATCGCGCGCATCCGCTGCACCAACGGCCTCGACGACCTGTTCCTCGTCAGCGCCATGGGGCGCGGCCTGCGCATCAGCGAGGACGAGATCCGCACCATGGGCCGTTCCGCCCGCGGCGTCAAAGCCATGAAGCTCGGCAAGGACGACGAGATCATCTCCTGCGAAGTCATCGCCGGCGACAGCCGCATCCTGCTGGTCAGCCAGCGCGGCATCGGCAAGATCACATCCTACGACGAGTTCTCGGTCCACCACCGCGCCACCGGCGGCCAGCGCGCCATGCGCATCGGCGACCGCACCGGCCGGCTGGCCGTGGCCAACACCGTCTTCCCCGGCGACGAAGTGGCGCTGATGACGGCCGGCGGCAACATCATCCGCCTCGCCGTCGACTCGATCCCGCAGCTGGGACGCGACGCCGCCGGCTCCATCCTGATCCGCCCCGAAAACGGCGACGAAGTCGCCAACGTCTCTTTGATCCACAAGGAAGACCTCGTCCAAAGCGGCAGTCTTCGCGCCACGGAAGCGGCGCCCGCCCCGCAGCGCCCCGTCGAACCGACGCTGCCTTTCGGCGACGATGACGACACCGGCGGTCTGGAATTCGAAGACGTTCCCGGCGCCGTTCTCGACGCGCCGGACGCCGCTCCGACCGATCCCGGCCGCGAGCCCGAAAAGGAGGACTAAAGCATGAGATTCGCCCCCGACGGCTCCTTCTTCATGAGCGCCGTCGCCGCCGCCACTTTGCTGCTGGCGTGGCTGAGCCGCTGGACGCTGATCGTGACGCTGCCGCTGGCGGCGCTGGTGTTCTGGTTCTTCCGCGATCCCGAACGCACGCCGCAGGGAGACGGACTCGTCAGCCCCGCCGACGGCGAAGTGATCGAGATCTGCGAGACCGAGCACCCCTACACGGGCAAGGCGCTCAAGGTCGGCATTTTCATGAACGTTTTCAGCGTGCACGTGAACCGCATGCCCTCGGCCGGAACGATCGAATACCTCGAGTACGCGCCGGGCAAAAAATGGTTCGCCAACGCCGATAAAGCGTCGCTGGAAAACGAACGCATGTACGTGGGGTATTCGTCCGAGGACGGCCCCGTGCTGCTGACGCAGATCGCCGGACTGGTCGCGCGCCGCATCGTCTGCCGCCTGAAAAAAGGCGACCGGCTCGAACGAGCGCAGCGTTTCGGCATGATCAAGTTCGGCAGCAAAGTCGACGTTTATCTTCCCCTCTCGCTGAAATGCACGGCGGAGATCGGCCAGAAAGTCACGGCCGGGCAGACGGTCATCGCCGTCCGCGGCCAAAAATAAATCCGCGCCAATCCTCAAAAGGAGGCCAACAATGAAAAAGATCAAACTGCGTCTGCACTACCGCAAGAGGCTCAGGGGGATCCCCATCCGCAACAACATCCCCAACATGATCACCAGCGGCAACCTGCTCTGCGGCATGCTGTCGCTGATCCTCACCGTCCGCGGCCACTATCTGCCCGCGGCGTGGATGATCCCCTGCGCCGTGTTCTTCGACTTCATGGACGGCAAAGTCGCGCGCGCCATGGGCGTAAGCAGCGACTTCGGCGTCGAATTCGACAGCCTCGGCGACGTGGTCTCGTTTGGCGTCGCGCCGGCCGTCCTCGTCTATTCCACCTCGTTGCAGGCCCTGCCCGGCGTGGTCGGCGCGCTGATCGCGGCGTTTTTCGCGCTGTGCGGCGCCCTGCGCCTGGCCCGCTTCAACATCGTGCACCGCCCCGGCCCCTTTCAGGGCCTGCCCATTCCCGCCGGCGGCCTGTTCCTCGTTTCCATCGTCCTGGCCGGGCTGATCGGCAAAGTCCCCGCCTGGCTGATGGGCATTCTCGCCGCCGTCGACGGCTTCCTGATGATCTCGTCGGTGCCGTACGGGAATCTCAAGGCCATCAAAAAAGGCTTCATGAACAAGAGCAAGCTTTACGGCCTGGCGGCCTTCGCCGCCATCGTGTTCATCGCCGCCCGCCAGCGCGGCCTGCTGATCCTGATCTCCATTTACCTGGTCAGCGGCATCGTCCGTTTCGACTGGGGAACGTGGCTGTCCCTTCCCGAGCCGCAGCAGGAGGAACACAACGGCTGAGCGCCCTTCTCGTCTTTATTCTTTATTGATCCTGTCCAAGGAGGCGGTGTCATGCGCTGGAGAAAGAATTACATCGACGGCACCTTCGGCGACAAGACGGTGATTCTGACCACAGGCGTCATCGACCGCCCGCGCAAGGTCGCGCTCCTTTTCCACGGCGTCCACAGCAACGCCAGTTCGGAACCGGGCAACAAGTACGCCCGCATCGGCGCCGCCCTGGCGGAAAACCGCATCATGCCCGTTCTCGCCGAGAGCAGCCGCAAAGTGCGCAACCGTCACGACTACGCCAACGTGCCGTTGCGATGGATCTACGACGCCTTCGACGGCAAGACCTACGCCGAAGAGCTCGAGGACTTCTACAACGCCTACGAGGCCGCGCGCGCCCTCTACTCCAGCCTGCCGCTGACGCTTTGGGGCTTTTCTCTGGGGGGCTTGAGCGCGCTGCTCATCGCCGGCGGCGCCATGACCGGCGGGGCCGCGCCCAGCGGCATCGAAGGGCTGATCCTCTGCGGCAGCGGCGACGCGGTCTTTCCCGAGAACAAAGAAATTTTCAAGCTGCCGATCCTGAGCAGCCTTGAACGAAACGACCGTCTCCTGCAGGCCGCGCGCGGCGTGAACGTCCGCTGGGCGCGCGTTTTCCGCGGCGGCGAGGACGCCACGTTCCCGAGCGATTCCTGCCGCCGGATCTTCGACGCGCTGGCCGTAGCGGACAAAAAATATTACGAGATCGACGGCAGCGACCATTCCTTCCGCTTTTTGCACGGGATGCCCTCGCGCCGCCCGCTCGAAGAAATCTACCGCCGCGTGCCGCAGCTGTTCGCCGCGTCATGAAACGACAGGCGGCGCTCCCCCAGGGGGGAGCGCCGCCTGCGTCCGTTTTAAGAGGGGCGCGTTTCCGGCCGCCCTCATCGGCCGCCTTCACGTAAACCGGGAGCTGCCGGCGCCGGGAACCGTCGAAACGTTCTTTGATCAGTTCAGTTTCAGATCGCCCGGCTTCACCCAGCCGATCTTCCGCAGAGCCAGATTCAGGAGCGGACAGATGACCGCAGGCAGGACGAACGCGACCAGCAGAAGCCCGATCCAGTCCGTTGCCGCGACCGAAACGCGCGCACCGCCGGAGATCTCTTTGACCCAGCCCGAATAAACGCCGATCGGCCCGACCAGCCCGCAGGTGCCCATGCCGGAGGATACCGGCGCGCCGTTCATTTCCAGCCGGAAAAGACACGTCGCCAGCGGCCCGGTGATCGCCGAGGTAACCACAGGCGCGATCCATATACGGGGATTTTTCACGATGTTGCCCATTTGCAGCATCGAAGTGCCGAGCCCCTGAGAGATCAGGCCGCCCCATCGGTTTTCCGGAAAGGACATGACGGCGAAGCCCACCATCTGCGCGCAGCAGCCGGCGACAGCCGCGCCGCCGGCAAGCCCCGTCAGCCCCAACGCCGCGCAGATCGCCGCCGACGAGATCGGCAGCGTCAGCGCCAGGCCGACGACGACGGAAACGACGATCCCCATCCAAAACGGCTGAAGCGTCGTCGCGACCATGACGATATTGCCGATTTTCATCGCGGCTTCGCCCAGCGCCGGAGCCCACCACGCGGACAAAGCGGCGCCGACTCCGATCGTCACGAGAGGCGTAACCAGAATGTCAACTTTGGTCTCCCTGGAAACAGCTTTTCCAAGCTCGGCCGCGACGATCGCCACAAACAGGACGGACAGCGGTCCGCCCGCGCCGCCAAGCGCGTTGGCGGAAAAGCCGACCGAAACGAGCGAAAACAGCACGAGCGGCGGGCAATGCAGGGCGTAGCCGATGGCCGTGGCCATAGCCGGACCGCTCATGACCGAGGCAAGCCCGCCCACGGTGTAGACCGTTCCTCTGATGGCGATGATGGGCTCCGTCAGGCATGAAATCCGAAACTGGATGCCCAGCGTGTTGACGATGGTGCCGATCAGCAGCGAACAAAACAGTCCCTGCGCCATCGCTCCCAGCGCGTCGATGCAATATCGCCTGACCGAAATTTCGATGTCCTTGCGGCGCAAAAATCGTTTTACCTTTTCCACTTGCGTTCCCCACTTTTCATTTTTTTCGCACAGCAAACGTCCCGACCTGTTCTGACAGGCCGGGACGATCGTCCTGTCAGGGTTCTCACCGACCGCCGCCTCGCATTATCAGCCCCCGCGGCAGGGGTGGAGCGCATTCGATATTTCCGGCCGGGAACCGGTGCGATTTTACCATTGCCCAGGGCTTTTTTCAAAGGTCCGGCGGCTGCCCCCGCTGTCGCGCGGCGGAGCTCCCACGGAGATTGAAGACCATGCGGCGTCCCCTTCGGGAAAGAGCGTGAAAATACGCCCTTTCCGCAAACAGGTTCGCCCGCTTTCGTTAAAAAGAGGCCGTCTCAATCGATTTTTGAGACGGCCTCTTTGCTGTTTTTTGATGAATCTCGCACTATTTCTCAATCAAAAGGCCGAACGCAAAGGCGCTCCGAGGTCGTCCTGTGCGCCTGGACTTCCCCGCAGCGTCGAACGTTTGCCGTTAAACCGTTCTATCAGGAACCGGCCGTTATTTCGCTTCCGCGGAGGCCCGTTCCGCCTTGGCGGGAACTTCCGGTTTCTTCACCGTCACCGTGGGAAGCTCGGCGAACTTGGGCTTTCGCTTGTTCATTTCCTTCATCACGGCGCTCGTGGCGTCGAGCTTGGGCGCCGCGTCGAGGAACAGCTGCCGGGCGAGCACCGCGTGGATCCTCGGGTTCTTCTTCCGCCACGCCTCCACGGACGCCATCAGCTCCGACTGCAGCACCGACGTCACTGCCGCGCGTTCCACTTCCATCTGCCGTTCCAGCGCCGCCTGCCCCTGCGCGATCGCGTTCTGCGCCTCGGGCACGTTCTCCTGGCCGCGGTACAGCGCCCGCAGGTCGTCGTACCCTTTCTGGAGCACTTTCTGCACTTCCTCCAGATGGGCCTGCCCCAGCTTGCCGGGTTCGGACTGGACCAGGAGCTTTTCCGTGTCCACCACGGCGATCTCCGTAGCGAACGCCGTTCCGGCCAGCGCTGCGAGCATCAGAAAGACAAACATCGATTTCGTCAAACGTTTCACTGAAAAACCTCCTCGAATAAATAAAAAAATCGTTTTCGGATCCTATGCGTCACGGCGTGACATATCATACCACGGATCGCGCCGGAAAACCGAAAGAAAAGGGCGGACTGAAAACCATCCGCCCTCTTTTCGCACCGCCGATACAAGAAGTTGAATCGCGATTACGTTATCTCCGTTTCGAGCCGTTCTGCAGCATCCGTTCCAGCGCCGCCATGCGCGCCTTCAGTTCGACGATCTCCTGACTCTGGAGCGCGTTGGTTTCCTCATGCCGGGAGTTCGTACGTCTCAGCGAGGCCACCTCGGCCTGCAGCTCGGCGTTCTCCTTCTGCATCACGTAGACGCTGTTGAGCGGCCCCTTGCGATAGCGCTCGGGGATCGCTTCCCTGTCTTCCTTGCGGCCGATCTTCCACGTCAGCCCGGCGTTCGCCATCGACTCGCCGTGGTGAGTGATGGACACCCCTGCATGAACCATGAAGTCTTCCTTCATGTAATGTGCCCAGCCGAGCGCGAACGCCCATTCGCCCTTGTACGCTCCGAAGCCCGCCATGAGCTGGCTCGGCTCGATTGGGTCGTACTGCATCGGTTTGAGCGCGCTCAAGGCCGAGCCGAGCGCGCCGGTGGCCTTGATGCTGCCTCTCAGTTCGCCCATCTGGTTGTAGACGTTGCCGAAGTTGTTGTAGACGTTGGTGAACTGTTTGTCCACAGCGCTCAGAGCATCGCCGACGTTGTTGTAGCTGCCGCCCTGCATTCGGTATGTCGGCTGGGAGACGCTGCCGTCGTTCTGGACGGTAATGCCGTATTTCTCGCCGCCGAGGTGCTGGGCGATGCTGCTCGAGGTCTTCCACAGCTGCGCTCCGTTGATGGCGTCGCCGCTGGTCTGGTTCACTGCTCCGGCTTTGACGTTCTCGATCTTGTGGCCGGTGGCGTCGAAGCCTTTGGCGGTGACTTTGCCGGCAAAATTCGGCGCGTCGACGACGGAGATCTTGATGGCGCCGCTGTCGTCGCTCAGTTTGATGTTGCTGCCTTTCTTGAAGTTGAGGACGTTGTCGGTCTTGCTGACGGTCTTCACTTTCACTCCGTCGATCTGGGCGTCCCAGCTTTTCAGGGTGTCGGCGGAGATGGCGGCGATCTTGTCGTCCACGGCTTTGAGCTGGTCTTCGGTGGCGGCCTGGCCGGAGGTGATGCTCAGGGGGTTCCAGGTTGTGTTGCTCAGGCCGTTGACGGTGCCTTTGTCGTCCTTGTTGATGGTGAGTTTGTTTGTCGTCCCGGTCACGTCGAATTTCAGTTCGTTCTTGAGGGCGACGACGACTTTGCCGCCGTCGACTTTGGTCTCGGTGTTCGTGCCGTCGCCGGCGACGTGGAGGGCCTGGCCAAGTTTCTTGGTGACGATTCCGCTATCGTCGGCCGAGAGGGCAAAGCCTTTGTCGGTCAGATTGGAACTGGCGTTTTCGATCGCGTTTTTCAGGTCGCCGATGTTGGCTGCGTTCTTTAGCGTAGCGCCGCTGGCGGTGGAGAGGTCTGCGCCGTCCAAACCGCTTTTCACGTTGGCGATCTGCAGGCCGTTCATGTTCACGCTGGTCTTGGTGATCGAGGGGCCGCCGTTGATGGAAAGTCCTCCGTTGTTCAAGGTGACGTCGCCGATGGAGACGCTGCCGGCTGCCGTCAGGTTGAGGTTCCGCGCCAGTTTCACTTTCAGTGCGCCGCTGGCGGAATCGGCGATTACGCCGATATTGTCGTCCGTAAGTTTCGAGACGTCCGCTCCGCCGCTGATTTTCAGCGTCTCTCCGAGTTTTCTGCCGACGGGGGTCCCGCCGTCGCCGGCGAATTTCAGGCCGTCGTCCATCGTCGCCACTTGGTGATCGCCCTTTTCATCCGTGTAGTAGATGCGGGTCATCTCGGTGGCGCTCAGGTTCTTCGCCGGATCGAGGCTGGCAGGGCCGGCATTGATGCCGATGTCGGCTTTGGCGTTCTCGCCGTCGGAGCCCTTCGGGCCGGTCAGGCCGATCTTGCCTTCCGTTCCGTCCGCGCCGTCTTTGGCATAAATGGTCACTCCGTCTTTGCCGTCTTTGCCCTTGACGCTGATCCCGTCCTTGCCGTGAATTACGACGGATTGGCCGTCTTTGCCGTTGATGCCGATGGAACCGTCTTTACCGTCGGCTCCTGCCTTGCCCAGTACGAGATCGTCTTTGACGTTGACCTTGTACGGCTTGGCAGCCGTGCCTTCGCCTTCGACTGTCGTATTATGGCCGTCTTTCAGGATCGTCTTGCTGTTGGCGATCTGTGCTGTCAGCTGGCCGTAGTTGACGGCATCGGTGTCGGACGTGCCTTGGGCGACGCCGTGGATCTGCAGGCCACCCATGTTCACGTCTGTCTTGGTGAGCTTGGGGCCGCCGGTAATCGTCAGACCGCTGCCGTTAAGCAGAGTGTCGCCGATGGTCAGGCTGCCGGCTGCCGTCAGGTTGAGGTTCTGCGCCAGCTGAACTTTCAGCTGGCCGCCGACGTTGTTCACGCCGATGTTGCCGTCGGTCAGCGCGCCGGAGGCTCCGCCGATGATGTCGAGCGTGTTGTTCAGTTTCTTCTTGATGACTTTGCTCGCGTCGCTCTGGCCGTTGTCGCCGGCGTACTTCATGCCGTCGTCCATCGTCGCAACTTGGTGATCGCCCTTTTCATCCGTGTAGTAGATGCGGGTCATCTCGGTGGCGCTCAGGTTCTTCGCCGGATCGAGGCTGGCAGGGCCGGCATTGATGCCGATGTCGGCTTTGGCGTTCTCGCCGTCGGAGCCCTTCGGGCCGGTCAGGCCGATCTTGCCTTCCGTTCCGTCCGCGCCGTCTTTGGCATAAATGGTCACTCCGTCTTTGCCGTCTTTGCCCTTGACGCTGATCCCGTCCTTGCCGTGAATTACGACGGATTGGCCGTCTTTGCCGTTGATGCCGATGGAACCGTCTTTACCGTCGGCTCCTGCCTTGCCCAGTACGAGATCGTCTTTGACGTTGACCTTGTACGGCTTGGCAGCCGTGCCTTCGCCTTCGACTGTCGTATTATGGCCGTCTTTCAGGATCGTCTTGCTGTTGGCGATCTGCGCTGTCAGCTGGCCGTAGTTGACGGCGTCCTTGGTCGAGGTGCCGGCTTCCACGTTGGTGATCTTCTGATTGTTGGCGTTCAGGCCGGCGGTGGTGATGTAATCCTTGCCGCCAATGCTGATTTTGCCTTCGCTCAGAACGACTTTGTTCGTCGAGCCGACGGTCACTTCCGTGAATTCGGGTTTCTCGCTCATGACGAGGTCGAGTCCGTCACCGGCGGCGTTCTTCTTCACGCCGAGGTTCTTGCCGGACGCGTTCGCGCTCACGTCGGACAATCCGCCCTTGACGCTCAGAGTTTGCCCAAGCTCGCGCTTGACTGCAACTCCGTCGTTGCCGGCGAATTTCAGCCCCTTGTCCAATGTCTCGTTGATGGTGGTGATGCTGGTGTTATTGCTGATGTTGATGGTCTCGCCCAACTTCGGGTCGGCTTTCACGGTCACAGTCGCTCCGTCGGCGGCCTTGGCGACTTCGACGGCGATCTTGTCCGGCTCGCCTTTGAACTGGATGTTCTGTTTGTCCGTTTCGCCAAGTTTGATTTCGGGTTTGACGCTGCCGTCCCCGTCGCTCACGGTGAAGCCGCCCTTGAGGTTGGTGATGTCGGTGGTGTGGTTGTTCACCGTGGTGGTCAGGTTGCTGATGTTGCTCGTGTTGGTCTTCACGACGTCGCTGACGACTTTCAGCTGGTCTTCGGTGGCGGCCTGGCCGTTCACGATCGTCGGGTTGTCGATATCCCAGGCGCGGTTCGTCAGTTCGTTGACTGTGCCTGCGCCCGCGATCTTGACTGTGCCCGCCTGGATGTCGCCGGTGGCGCCGTTGACGGTTACTTTGGTGCCGACTGTGAGTTTGCCGGCGGTTCCGTCGATGGAGATTTTCTTGGCCGGATCAGTGCCGAGAGTTACGCTGTCTTTCAGGCTGACGGTGTATTCCTTGCCGCCCTGGGAGTTCGCGCCATCGGACACGCCGATGTTATCGCTGCCCTTGACCGTAGTCGGCTTCGCCCCCGCCGTGACCAGGGACTTCACCTGGTTGAGGTTGACCGCGTCCGTTCCTTCCGTGCCGGCCTTTACGTTCTTGATTTGCTGGCTGTTGGCGTTCAGACCGGCGGTGGTGATGTAATCCTTGCCGCCAATGCTGATTTTGCCTTCGCTCAGAACGACTTTGTTCGTCGAGCCGACGGTCACTTCCGTGAATTCGGGTTTCTCGCTCATGACGAGGTCGAGTCCGTCACCGGCGGCGTTCTTCTTCACGCCGAGGTTCTTGCCGGACGCGTTCGCGCTCACGTCGGACAATCCGCCCTTGACGCTCAGAGTTTGCCCAAGCTCGCGCTTGACTGCAACTCCGTCGTTGCCGGCGAATTTCAGCCCCTTGTCCAATGTCTCGTTGATGGTGGTGATGCTGGTGTTGTTGGTGATGGTGCTGTTCAGCTTGGTTTCGTCCATGCTCAGGTGAAGGC
>NZ_MUHX01000028.1 GCF_002007215.1 Pyramidobacter sp. C12-8
CCAACGAGGTTTTGCCCAAGCTCATCGCCAGGCACAATCGGAAGTTTGCCGTCACGCCGGCTGAGGGAGAGGACGTTTATGTGAAGCCGGAAGGAAAAGTCGATTTGGATTTTCTCTTTGCGCGTCGCGAATCTCGCAGGACGGATCACGGCGGCATGATTTCCTATGGAGGTCGTCGGTACGTTCCGGCGGCGGACGATTGCCTCGGGATGGCCCAAACGACGGTTGAGGTGCGTGAAACGTCGACCGGGCGGATCTGGGGTGTTTCCAAGGGCAGACGGATCGAGATGAAGGAGGTTGAAAGTCAAAAACGAGTCGACTCCGATGAGGCATCGGCAAAGAAACGGAAAAGCGGGCTTGTGAAAGCGCACAAGCCCGCTCCGGACCACCCATGGCGGCGTGGCGTCGTCAAAAGGCAGGGATATCATAGCACATGTCGGGATAAATGTACGTTCGCGTAGACGTTGTTATGGCGGCACGATGGGGAGTTCTTTCGAGATGTCTTGCTGTGATGGGAGTGTGAGGGGGTGACTTTTTCAATGAGCAGTTATGGTGACTTTTTTACTGGCTATTGACAGCTCTTTTTCGCGAGGGACGGGAAAAAGCGGGGCGCCGGACCGACGGCCACCGGAAAAAATCTAACCCTTGAACGAGGCGATCGCCGACAGCACTTCGTCGATGTCGGCTTCGGTGTGGTCCGCGTTGATCTGGAAGCGGATCTCCTCGGCGCCCTTGGGCACCACGGGATAGGTCATGCCGGTGGCCAGCACGCCGTGCTCCGTCAGGTGCGCGACCAGCGCTTTGGTACGGGCCGTGTCGTGAAGCACGAGCGGCGTCACGGGGTGTTCGCCGGGGATCGTCTCGTAACCGAGAGCGACCAGGCCGTCCTCGAAACGCTTGGTCACGGCGCGCAGATGAGCGAGGATCGTGCGGCCCTCTTCGCTGTCGAGGATCTCCAGCGCCTTTATGGCGGCATAGGCTTCGCCGACGGTGATGGGATTGGAATAGATGTACATGGCGGCGTGCTCGCGCAGATACGTGATCAGCGCGCGCGAACCGACGACGTAGCCGCCGTTGACGCCGTACGCCTTGCCGAGCGTGCCCATCAGCACGTCGACGCGGGCGCCGGTGATCTCCTCCGTGCCGCGCCCCGTCCTGCCGAACGCGCCGACGCCGTGGGAATCGTCGACCACGACGAAGGCGTCCTCGGCGAAACGATCGTCATAGCTGTGCACCAGCTCGACGATCTCCTTCAAAGGCGCGTGGTCGCCTCTCATGCTGAAGATGCCGTCGGTCACCACCAGAGCGCGCTTGGCCCCGCTCTTGACGGCTTCGTCCAGACAGCGCTTGAGGTCGTCAAGAGAGTTGTGCTTGGAGACGGCGCGCAGCCCCGACTTGCCCAGGCCGAGTTTGATGGCGTTGATGATGCTGTTGTGGTTCAGTTCGTCGCTGATGACGAAGGTTTCCTTGCTGATCAGCGAGGTCAGGACGCCGCCGACGGTCACGTAGGCGGCGCTGAAGATCATGGCGTCCTCGCGGCCGTGGAAGGCGGCCAGCTTGTGTTCCAGGTCGCGGTGCGCCTTGAAGGTGCCGCTGATGAAGCGGACCGCGCCGGGACCGACGCCGTACTTGCGCGTGCCCTCTTCCTCCGCGGCGATCATGTCCTCGCGCAGCGACAGGCCCAGATAAGAATTGGAATTCATGCGGATGAATTCCTTGCCGCCCTCCCCTTTCAGGAAATAACGGGGCCCCTTGGCGCCTTCGCCCTTTTTCACGTCGACGATGATCTGTTCTTTGCCCTTCAGACGGCCTTCCTGCTTCAACTTTTCAAGCTCCGCCGTCAGTACCGCTTCGAGTTTTTTCATCGTATGAATGCCTCCTGCCTTACGAGATTTTTTTAAAACTTCGCCTTGTCGCCGAGTTTGGCGCGCAGGTTCTTGAGCATGTCCACCGTCATGCTCTCCAGATCGTATTTGGGATCCCAGTCCCATTCCGCCCTGGCGGCCGAATCGTCGAGAGAGTTCGGCCAGCTGTCGGCGATGGCCTGGCGCACGGGATCGACGGCGTAATCCATCGTGAACGAAGGGATATGGGCGCGGATCGCCGCGGCGACCTGTTCCGGCTCGAAACTCATGCTGGTGATGTTGAAGCAGCAGCGGTGGACCAGCCGCGACGGATCGGCTTCCATCAGCTGGATCATGCCGTCGATCGCGTCGGGGATGTACATCATGTCCATGTAGGTGCCCCTGGCGATGTAGCTGGTGTACTTGCCCTGCTGCACGGCCTGATAGTAGATGTCGACGGCGTAATCGGTGGTGCCGCCGCCGGGCAGCGTCTTGTAGGAGATCAGGCCGGGGAAACGCACGCCGCGGGTATCGACGCCCCATTTTTTATGGTAATATTCCGCCAGGAGTTCGCTGGCCACTTTCGTCACGCCGTAGATCGTATTGGGGCGCTGCAGCGTGTCCTGCGGCGTTTTGTCGCGAGGAGTATCGGGGCCGAAGGCGGCGATGGAACTGGGGAAAAAGACGGCGCTGTGATAGATCCGACCGCATTCGAGGGCGTTGTAGACCCCGTTGATGTTGATGTCCCAGGCGAGCTGAGGTTTCTTCTCGGCCGTCGCGGAAAGCAGTCCGGCCAAATGATAGATCGTGTCCGGCTTGAACTTTTCGACCTGCTCCGCGTACTTTTTGCCGTCGCGGGCGTCGAGAATCACAAAAGGCCCCTCGGGAAGGACATGGGCCGAGTCCTCGCGGATATCGGTCGCGAGAACGTTTTCCGCGCCGTAATCACGTCTCAGCTTGGTGACGAGCTCTGTGCCGATCTGGCCGAGACAGCCAGAAACCATGATCTTTTTCATCAAAACGCCTCCAGTTGACTTCTTATTTTTCTTAAGTATATGGAGGCGAAGTTTGTTTGTCAAATGAGTATAATTCGAAATGAGATTCTATATATAATAAAATAACATAAAAATAGGACGTGGATTTTTATACTCCGAGAGAGTAGAATAATATAGTATCCAGGCAGAAATTTTGCTTTCGGGAAGGGAGAAATCTGAAACATGACATTGGAAGAGCTGATGCCTCGTATCAGCGGAGACAAGGCCGCCTCGTACTACATCGCCAACGTGCTGCGCGAGGCCATTTATCGGGGAATTCTTCAGGAAAACGAGCAGTTGCTGCAGAACCAGCTCGCGGCGCGGATGGGCGTCAGCCCGATCCCGCTGCGGGAAGCTTTGAAGCAGCTCGAGATCGAAGGGCTGGTCGAATTCCGCGGCCGTCGCGGCGCGATCGTTTCCGGGCTGAGCCTTGAAGACGCCCGCGAAATTTACGACATGATCACCTGGCTCGAAGTCGGCATCATGAAAGTCTCCTTCGACCTGATCTCGAACGCGCTGATCCAGGAAGAAGAGGTCCTGCTGGACAGGATGGAAAAAGAGGAAGATCCCGTCAAATGGCGCGACATGAACGTGCTCTTCCATTCCTCGCTGTACGAGCCGGCCGACCGACCGATGACGCTCGATATGCTCGCCAAACTGCGCCGTCAGGTCGACCGTTACATCCGCAACCATCTCAGTTCCATGCGCAAGGAATCGGAGGAGCAGCACCGCGAAATCCTTGCCGGCGTGAAGGCCCATGACCTCGACCGCACGCTCAAGGCTCTGGAAAGCCACCTTGTCAACACGTCCAAGGACCTTCAGGCTTATATGCGCCACGTCCAGAATCGCAATCACGAATAATTTGCCCGCCTCAAAAAAAAGCAGTCCCTTTCGATCGTCCACACCCGGCGATCACAAGGGACTGCTTTTTCCGTCAAAAAAACGGTCCGGATCAAAAACGATTTCCTCGTCGGCGGAGTCTGCCCCAAGCAGCTTGCGCGCATGCGAAAGCGCCTCTTCTTCCTGGTCGTTTCCGGAGAGCATCCGCGCGATCTCCCGGATCCGCTCTTCCCCCTCGACGCGCGTCACGGTGGAGAGCGTGCCCCGGCGCGTCACGCGGTAATGTCGGTTTGCCAGCGCCGCGATGCTGGCTTCATGGGTGATCAGAATGACCTGGACGCGGTCGGCCAGCTCGCGCAGCTTCAGGCCGGTCAGATAGGCGGCCCGTCCGCCCAGCCCGGCTTCCACTTCGTCGAAAACGACCGTGGGCGGCATCAGTTCGTCGGGAAGCGAGATCTGGATGGCCAAAAGGATACGGCTCAGCTCGCCGCCGGAAGCCGCTTTCGCTACCGGAATTTCCTGATCGCCGCGCCGCAGGACGAAGTCCACCTTCTCGGCGCCGTTCGCTTTCAGTTTATTCGTTTCGGTGATGCGGATGCGGAACTGCGTGTTCTCCATCGCCATGCCGGCAAGGTTCTCGCTGACTCGCTGCTGAAGCGCCAGCGCCGCCGCGGTGCGCTGCTCCAGCAGCGTACGGGCTTCCTTCGCGACGGCTTTCTTGGCGGCCGCGATTTTCTCGTTCAGTTCGGCCTGGATTTTTCCCGATCCGGCCAGCCAGCGCGATTCTTCCTCGCCTTTATGCCAGTATTCCAGCAGTTCCTCGACAGTGTTCACCTTGGCAAGGCGCTTGCTCTTGCGAATCTGACCGAGGGAAGCTTCAAGAGCTTCCAGTTCCGCTTCGAGATTCTCGAGCGCTTCCGAAGAGGCCAGCGCGCCGATCGCTTCCGCAAGGTCTTCGAGAACGGCGATCGCTTTTTGCGACATCTCGCCGAGCGCCTCGCGGTTCTCGCAGGGCACGAGCTCGGAAAGGCCGTTGAGGACGCCCGAAAGCTCGGAGATCAGTCCACCGCTTTCCTGGTTCTGCAGCATGCGGAAGCGGCCGCGCAGCTCGCGCAGGCGTTTGAGTTCCCGCTCCGTTTCGGCGAAGTCCTCATTCAGCCGTTCTTCGCTGTCGGGCTGCAGACCGGCGCGTTCCAAAAAAGGCGCGATCTCGGCCAGCGCCCCGTACGCCGATGTGATTTCCTGTTCGCGCTGTTTGTTGCGGCGCAGTTCCCGCTCGCAGTCCAGGACTTTGTAAAATTCCTTTTCGAGCCGGACCTTCGTCTCTTTCAGCCCTTCGCCGCCGCAGGCGTCGAGGATTTTGAGCTGACGGTCGGGGTCGAGCAGCTCGAGCTGGGCGAACTGGCTTTGAATCGTGAGCAGCCGGGGAGCCAGATCCAGGACGGCGTTCAACGGCACCGTCTGCCCCTGGACGGAACACCTGCCGCGCCCGGAGCGCGACAGTTCGCGCCGCAGCGCCAGCGAACAATCCTGAGGCTGCAGCTCCTCGCCGACGCCCTCCAGGCGGTCGGGCTGATAAAAGAACGCCTCCGCGACGGCGATCTCATCTCCGGCGCGAATCGTGCCGCTGGAACTGCGCTTTCCACAGACCAGTTCAAGCCCGCGCACCAGACTGCTTTTTCCGGCCCCGCTCTCCCCCGTCACCGCCGTCAATCCGGCGCCGAAGCGCAGCGAAACCTGCCCGATGCCGCCCACGGAAACGAGTTTCAGCTCTTCAAGCACGGCGGGCGCTCCTTTCGGAAACTGGATTCCAGCCCCACAGGAGCTTTTCGTGGAGCAGATCGTAATAGTCGAACTGAGGCAGCGAGATGGTGTTGACGCCGTGATCCCTGGAGAGCCGCACATCGAGACGATCGCGGCTGGAAAGAGGGTAAACGTCGGCGCCGTCCACCGTCAAAAACAGCTCGGAATTTTCCGTCGGGCGCAGCGTCAGGCAGTCGTCCGGCCCCAGCAGCGTGGGGCGCGCATATAACGTGTGCGCGCAAATGGGGACCAGCAGCATGCAGTCCAGCGACGGCGGCACGATCGGCCCGCCGGCCGAGAGGGCGTAAGCGGTGGATCCCGTCGGCGTCGAAATGATCACGCCGTCGGCGCGGTATTCGCATATCGGCTTCCCCTGCACCTGCACGTCGAGAGAGACCAGCCGCGCCTGGATCCCCTTGCTGAGCACGAGATCGTTGAGAGCGAAAACGCGCCGTTCTTTCTCCTCCGTCGCCAATACGCCTTCGAGACAACGCCGCCGTTCGATCTTAAAATCGCCCTTTTCGATTTGCTCGATCTGTTCGCGCACGCGCCGCGGATCGCCGACCGCCAGGAAGCCCAGGTGTCCCACGGAGACGCCGAACAGGTTGATGCCGCTGTGCTGCACCAGATGGGCGGCCTGCAGAAAAGTGCCGTCGCCGCCGATCACCAGCGCCGTCTCCACCTCCGCCAGCCAACGGTCGAGAGGGATCCCGCTCTGACGGAGCGCGGCCGCCTCATCGGCAAAGAGCAAAAAGGGATTGTCCCTCTTTCTTCCCCACGCGCACAGCTCCTCAGCCAGCTGGACCGCTTCGGGCTTCGACAAATTAACAATCAGGCCGAATTTCATCGACTGTCCTCCATCGGAAATACACCAGGGATTCCGTTTCACAAAAAGAATTCAATGCGATTATAGCAGATTTCACGAAGCCGACAATTCAAAGGCGGCGATTTCCGCAACAAAACAACAAAAAGGCGTCGGAGGAAACAAGACGCAGTTTCCTCCGACGCCTTAAAAGTTCAGCTCATTCGGCGAGGGCTTCGTGGCTCATGCGCACCAGCTCATGAAAATCCACTGCCACCGAGGCGACGTTTTTTTTCAAATGAAACAGGAATTCGATGTTGCCTTTGGGGCCCTTGATCGCCGACCAGGCCGCCCCCGCGAGTCCCCACGGCGTCTCGCCGCCGATGAACGCCGACAGATCTTCCAGCACGCCGCAATGAACGTCCGCGGAACGGACCACGCCGCCCTCGCCGACTTCCTCGCGGCGGACTTCGAACTGCGGCTTGACCAGCACCACGGCTTCGGCGTCCGCCGATGTCGACGCCGCCAGCGGATTCAACAGCAGGCGCAGCGATATGAACGAGGCGTCGCTGCAGGCAAAATCCGGCGGCGGCGAAAACATCTCCCCCGTCAGGGAACGGGCGTTCCGGCGCTCCATCACCACCACCCGCGGATCGGTGCGCAGGCTCCAGTCCAGCAGTCCGTAGCCGACGTCGACGGCGTAGACTTTCGCCGCGCCATGTTTGAGCATCACCTGAGTGAAACCGCCGGTCGAAGCGCCGACGTCGAGGCACACGCGGCCGTCCAGCTTCAGATGGAAACGCTCGATCGCCGTCAGCAGTTTGTGGGCGCCGCGGCTGACCCAGCCGCCGGAACCGCTTTTCAGGCGCACGACGGCGGCGTCCTTCACCGGCTGTCCGGCGCTGGACGCCGGTTGACCGTCGATCAGGACCTCCCCGGCCATGATCAGCGCGCCGGCCGCCCGAACGGAATCGGACAGCCCTTCGTCGACCAGGCGCAGATCGAGTCGTTTTTTAACGCATCTGACGCTCATAGAACTCCACGATCCTTTCGGGCGTCAGGCCAAGACGCTTGCGTTGCTGCTCCGGCGTGCCCGGCGCGACGAAGGCCGCCGGCAGCGCCGCCGCCCGCACGGCACACTGCAGACCGCGCTCTGCGCAGAACAAAGACAGGTGCTCGCCCAGCCCGCCGCGCTCATACGCTTCTTCGGCCGTGACGAGGAGTTTTTTTCCGTCCAGCCGCGCCAGCGCCTCTTCCGGCAGCGGAGAAACGCGGTTCAGATAAAGCAGGTCGGGCGCTTCGCCGCCGCGTTCGTCAACCAGTTCGGCCGCCCGGCGCGCGATCTGGCAGGCCGATCCGGCCGCAGCGACGCACCATGAGCTGTTTCGATTCACGAAAGCGAAATCGGCCCTCTCGAAAACGTCGGCCGGCGTCAGCCGTTCCACGGCGCTGCCGCGCGGATAGCGGATCAGCGACGGGCCTTCGCAGCGCGCCGCGCTCTCGAAGGCGGCTTTCAGCGAGCGACCGTCGTAAGGCGCCCAGACTTTCAGATTGGGGATGGCGCTGGCCCAGTTCATGTCGAACAGTCCCTGATGCGTCTCGCCGTCCTCGCCCACCAGTCCGGCGCGGTCCACGGCCAGGATCACCGGCAGACGCTGCAGACAGATGTCGTGCACCAGCTGGTCCATCGCCCGCTGCAAAAACGTCGAATAGATGCAGGCGATCGGCCTGAGGCCGCCGGCCGCCTGTCCCGCGGCGAACGTGAGCATATGTTCTTCGGCGATGCCCACGTCGAAAAAACGCCGCGGGAAAACGGCGCGGAGACGATTCAGCGCGCATCCTTCCGTCATGGCCGGGGTCAGGATCGTGACGCGGGGGTCTTTTTCCGCCAGATCTTCGATGCACGCAGCCGCCGCCCTGCTCCAGCTCGCCGAACTCGCGGGAGCTTTCCCCGCGGCGGCGACGCCGTGATAGGCGACGGGATTTTCTTCGGCCGGCGCATAGCCTTTGCCTTTTTCCGTGAGCACGTGGATCAGCAGGGGACCGTCGTAATTTTTCGCCAAAGCGAAGACGCGCTCGAGTTCCTGTTCGTCGTGTCCGTCGAAAGGGCCCCAGTACGTCAGCCCCATGTCGCTGAAAAGATTGCCGCGGCTCAGCGCTTTTTTGACGGCGTTCTTCATCCGCTCCAAACGCCGATAGACCCGGTCGGTGCGGAACGCCTTTCGGCAAAAGCTCTTCACGACGTTTTTCGTGCCCTTGTACAGCGCGGAAGTGGACAGCCTCGCCAGATGCAGCGCCATGCCGCCCACGCGCGGGCTGATCGACATGGCGTTGTCGTTGAGGATGAAGATCACGGGATTGTCGAGGGAACCGGCGTGATTCAACGCTTCGAAGGACTCGCCGTTGATCAGCGCGCCGTCGCCGACGACGGCGACGACGTGATGCTTTTCGCCGCGCAGGTCGCGCGCGACCGCGTATCCCAGGGCCGCCGAGAGCGAGGTGCTGCTGTGTCCGACGCCGAAGTGGTCGTACGGGCTTTCGCTCATTTTCGGAAAGCCGCTGATGCCGCCCTCCGTCCGCAACGTCTCGAAACGGGCGTTGCGCCCCGTCAGGATCTTCCACGCATAGGCCTGGTGCCCCACGTCGAACACGACGCGGTCGCGCCGCGGATCGAAGACCCGCAGCAGCGCCACGATCAACTCCACGGCTCCCAGAGAAGAAGCCAGATGGCCGCCGTTTTTCAGCGTGACGTCGACGATGCGGGAACGAACTTCGCCGATCAGTCCGGGAAGCTCCTTCTCGGGGAGCTTTTTTACGTCTTCCGGTCCCTTGATGTCGTCCAGCAGCGCCATGTCAATTCGACCTGTGCTCCAGATAGGCGGCCAGACTCCGCAGGAACGCGCCCTTTTCCCCGAACGGCTCCAGCTGCCTTTCGGCGTCTAGCGTCCTCTCATGAAGCAGCGCGCGGGCACCGTCGAGACCGTAGGCGCGCACGAACGTGCGTTTGCCCTGCGCTTCGTCTTTGCCGAGCGTCTTTCCCATCGCAGCCTGCGAACCGGTGCAGTCGAGGAGGTCGTCGGCGATCTGAAACGCCAGCCCGACGTTCTCTCCATACTTCATGAGCCGCTGCAAAAGCGCGCCGTCCGCCCCCGCCAAGATGGCGCCTGCGCACAACGAGGCGCGGATCAGCACCATCGTCTTCATTGAAGCGATGTCCATGACAAAACTCTGGTCGTTTGTCTGGCTGGCGCGATCCGTGTCGAGCACCTGGCCGCCGCAGATCCCTTCCGGGCCGAGCGCCTGCGCGAAAAGAGCGAGAGCCCGGACGCAGCGCTGCGGTTCGGCGCCGTTTTTCGACAGACCGTCGAGCGCGGTCTCGAACGCGTCAAGAAACAGCGCGTCACCGGCCAGCAGCGCCAGGGATTCGCCGTAAACGACATGGTTCGTCGGCTTGCCGCGGCGCAGCGTGTCGTTGTCCATGCAGGGCAGGTCGTCGTGAATCAAGGACGCGGTGTGCGCCATCTCGAACGCCGTCGCCATCGGCACAACGCTTTCGGCTTTTCCTCCCATGATCTCCGCTCCGGCCATGCACAAAACCGGGCGCAGGCGCTTGCCGCCCGCCAACAGAGAATAATTCATAGCCTCGCGCAGCCGCGCCGGAATGCGGCGGCGTTCCTCTCCGCAAAAAGTCCGCAGCGACCTTTCGAAAAAAGCCGAGCGGCGGCTCAGTTCTTCTTTAAAGTCCATTTTCGTCTTCTTCCTGCCGGTCAAAGTCGCTCAACGTCCCGTCGTCCTCCAGCTTCTTGACCTTCCCCTCCGCTTCGGCAAGGAACCGGCGGCACTCGGCCACGAGCTTCTGCCCTTCTTCATAGAGCGCCAGCGTTTGCTCAAGCGGCATCGCCGTACGCTCCATGTTTTTCAAGATTTCTTCAAGGCGTCCGATTTTTGCTGAATAGTCCATCTTCACGACTCCAATCAAAGCTCCCCGCAGAGAGAGAGAGAATGTTCTTCTTAAAAAAATATCCAGACCTCTGAAACCATTTGCCTTAATGGCCGTACCTGTGTTAAAATTCACTGGCTGTTACTGAACACTACACAAAGGAGGCTGCTTTAAATGTCCCAGGTATGTGACTGCTGTGGTCGCGGTCCTGCGACGGGAAATCAGCTGAGCCACTCTCATCGCAGAACTCGCAGACGCTGGCTGCTCAACCTTTTTTCCGTCCGCGTGGACCTTGGCGGCGGCGAAGCGAAGAGAATGCGCATCTGCTCCCGTTGCCTTCGTTCCGGAAAAGTCAAGAGAGCGCTCTAATCAAAACGGACAAGCCGCCGTTCCTTGTGCTGCCAATGATTTCAGCCGGAACTTTTCCGGTAGAACGGACACGCCGAGAGGCCCGAAAGGGGCCTCTTTTTTATCCCCGGCTCCTGCCATGGCGGTGAAAAAGTCTGCGCCCGATGGGCGCAAACTTTTTCACCGCCATTTTTTCTATTCGCCGCGGAGCTGCTCGAGAATCTCCAAAGCTTCCGCCTCGTCCACCAGGATTTCCCGGGGCTTGCCGCCATGCTGCGGTCCGACGATGCCCATGGACTCCATCGTATCGACCATGCGGGCGGCGCGGGTAAAACCGACGCGCATCTGGCGCTGCAGACCGCTCGACGAAGCCACGCCGGTGCTGAGCACGATCTTGATGGCTTCCTCAAGGCGGCTGTCTTCAAGAAAGTCGGAAGAAGTCCCGCCCTTTTCGTCACTTGCCTCTTCCAGATCGACGTATTCGGGATCGCCGAAAGTGTTGCGCAGATATTCGACCACCCTGATGTTCGTCTGTTCGTCCAGGAACGGCGACTGGATCCGCAGCGGATGCGGCGTCTTGGTGCTGACAAAGAGCATGTCGCCCTTGCCCAGCAGATTCTGCGCGCCGGACTTGTCCAGAATGGTTTTCGAGTCGATCGCCGACGGCAGCACGAAAGACACTCGCGCCGGGATGTTCGCCTTGATGGTTCCGGTCAGCACGTTGACGGAGGGGCGCTGCGTCGCCAGCATCAGATGGATTCCGGAGGCGCGCGCTTTCTGCGCCAGACTCATGATGCAGTCTTCCACTTCTTTCTGAGCCGTCATCATCAGATCGGCCAGCTCGTCCACGATGATCACGATATGAGGCAGGCGATCCTTGGGAAGAACTTTACTGTTGTACGAAAAGATATCCTTGACCTTTGCCTGATAGCAGACGTCGTAGCGCCGCTCCATCTCGCGCACGGCCCAGGCCAAGGCGTGCACGGCCCCCGTCGCCGAGACGATGGGTTTGGCGAGGATATGCGGCAGCGACTCGTAGATGCCCATCTCGACCCGCTTCGGATCGACCATGATGAAGCGCAGCTCCGCGGGTGTGTTGTGATAGCACAGAGAGACGATGCAGTTATTGACGAAAATGCTCTTGCCCGACCCCGTCGTTCCGGCGATCAGCAGATGCGGCAGGTCTTCCAAACCGGAGATGAGGATGCGCCCGTCCACCGTCTGCCCCAGCGGCAGCGGCAGCTTGAGTTTCGTTTTCTGGAAAACTTCGCTTTCCAGAATCTGGCGCAGCGGCACGGAACGGCGATTGACGTTCGGCAGTTCGATGCCCACATACGAGGTGCCGATGATCGGCGCTTCCACTCGGATCGAGGAGACGCCCAGCGCCACGGCAATGTCGTTGCCGAGAGCCATCACCTTGCTGACCTTGATGCCCGGAGCCAATTGAATCTGATACTGCACGACCGTCGGGCCGATGATCGTGCGCTTCAGTTCCGCGGAAACGCCGAAATCGGCAAGAGACAAGATCACTTTCTGTCCGTTTTCCTGCGCCTGCTGATCGTCGATGACCTCTTTGATGTCCCGATGCGGTCCGAGCAGATCGAGCGGCGGCGGGAAACTTCCCACGGGAATCGGGCGTCCCGCGCAGAACTGAACGTTCTCCGTCCCGACCAGATCTCCCGACGGTTCCACTTCCACGGAAGGCTTTTTGCTGATCGGCACGGAACCGGCCGCTGCAAAGGCGCTTTCCGCTTCGCCAGCGCTTCCGGATTCCCCGGAAGTGACGGCGGCGGACGCTCTTTCGCCATTCGTATCGGAAAGTTCATCTTCCCGCGCCTCCGCCGCTTCATGGCCATAGCGGTCGGACTGGGGCGCGTTGGCAAAATAATCGCCGTAATCTTCGCTTTCGGCGTTCTCTCCCTGCTCGTCGGCGTATTGCTCGGCATACTCGTCGATGATCTCGCCGTTTTCGCGTTCCTTCCTGCCGTGACCGAACAGCGCCTTCACGGCAGCGCCCAGCGAGCCCCAGAAGCCTGTTTTTCCGGCGCCGCCGCTTTGGGGCGGGCTTTCCGTTTCAGAAACGGCGGCCTCGGCAGCCTCGGCTTCTTCGCTGGGCAACGCCTCTTCGGGGATACTTTCTTCCGGTCGCGCCGTTTCGGCCTCACCCTGCACCGCCGGCGCGGCTTCCCCCTCGGCCTGCGCAGAAGCGGGGGCCTGGGACGCTTTTTCGCGGCGCCAGCGCGGCATGTGAACGAACGACAAACGCTCGCGGAGCCAGGCAACACGAGCAGCGTTGAGATGTCCATAATTGAATGCCGCCAGTCCGACAAGACACAGCCCCGTCAGCATTGTCCCGATCACGCCGATAAAACGGGGCAGCACCTGAGAAGAGACGTTCCCCAGAATACCGGGACTGAGAAGTCCGATATTTTCGCCCGCTCCGATGCGCCGAAGCATTCCCAGGAACAGAGTGACGGCGCCGTAAAGACAAAACGTCCCCATCCACTGGCTGAAGACGGAATGAACCTGACGGTACAGCAAAGAACAAAAAAGGCCGTAGAAAAAATGCAACAGCAGCAGCACAAGACCGCCGCCCGCCAGCCGCAGCAGGCAGCTCGCCATGTCCTTACCCAGCACGCCGGCGCCTTTGGTGAACAACGAGGCCGTGACATACAGCAGGATCGCCGCCAGAAAAATCTGACACAGACGGAACAGCGCGCCGAATTCAAAACCGCGCTTGGCCATCCTGCCACGTGCAGATTGAGTTTTTGTGGCGCGCCGACGCGATTTAAAGCGATTTTTCGAACTCATCTATCAGCGGCCGTCCCTCCGACGACAAGCCCATCGATCAGCAACGATGGCTGTCCGTCTGTGACAGGGAGGCTTTGTCCCTCCTTTTCGCACATTCCCGGCTCCATGTGGAGCCTTTTGCCGACGGCGCGGATCCCCATCAGCGCGTCGATGCCGCGGCCGATCAGCGAAGCGCCCTTGACCGGGCGCGTTATTTTCCCGTCTTCGATCAGAGAGCCCTGCGTGACGTCGAAAACGAATTCCCCCGTCGTCGTGTTGACTTCGCCGCCGCCCATGCGGCAGACGAAGATCCCACGGGGAACGCTCTGGATCATCTCGCCCTGCTCGCGGGTCCCTTCGGCCACAAAGGTGTTGCTCATACGCGGCATCGGCAGGCCGGCATAGGACGAGCGCCGCCCGTTGCCGGTCAGGGGCAGGCCATACAAGCGCGCACATCGTTTGTCCGTCAGGTAGTTTTTCAGAATTCCCCGCTCGATAAGGACCGTCCGCCGGGAGGGCGTCCCTTCGTCGTCGCAGGCAAAAGAACCGTAGAGTCCGGGGATCGACGCGTCGTCAACGACCGTCACGTCCTCCGCCGCGACCTGTCTGCCGATTTTTCCCGCAAAGGACGACTGTTCCTCGAACGCGAGATCGGCTTCCATTCCATGCCCGCAGGCCTCATGGACAATGGTGCCGCCGGCTTCGTCGGATAAAAGCACCGGCATGGCGCCCGTCGGACACTCCACCGCTTCAAGGTTGAGCAAAGCCTCCCGAAGAGCTCTGCGAGCCACGTTGTTCGCGGAAAGCTCTCGAAAGAACTCACGGGCGTCTCCGGACAGGGAAAAAGCGTCATAGCCGCTTTCCAGACGTCCATTGCGTTCCACGATCACCTCGGCGGCAAAAGAACAATGTTCCACTTCCCCGGCACGGCTTCCTTCCGGTGAAACGACGACGTACCGGCGCGCGTTTGCGGAACAGGACAGCGTGATCTGCCTGATCCAGCCGCACTCTGCCCGCAGGCACCGGTCAGTTTCACCGAAAAAATCCACGTTCTCCGGAAAGAACGCCTGCACGCGGTCAATCGGAAAATTCATTGCGGGAACTTTCCCGCTTTTGACCGAAGCGATGCGGGCCGCCTCTGCAAGAGCCCGCGCCGCGCCGCCGCGTTCGACGCCGGAAACCACGGCAAAAGCCGAACTCCTGCCTTTCAGCAAACGGGCGGAACAACCAGCGGACGAAGAGCTGGAAACCTCTTCGACTTTTCCGTCACTGTAGGACAAACTGCGCGACGCGGAGCGCTGAAAGTACAGATCGCCCCCATCGATACCGGGCAGAGCGCTCAAAAACTGCCTGCAGTCCTCCAAAGCGGCCATTAATATTTTTTCTTCCCCTGCAGCCGCCGCGCCGGCGAGGGAATGAGCCAGGGACGCCGGACTCCCTTCACGAACGCGGGGGCGCGCAGCTTCGCCGTACAAGCGCCGCTGTACAGCGCGACCCAGCCGATGCCGGGGACGACCAGATCTTCTTCGGGGCGGATCCGGAACTCTTCTTCACGCCAGTTCTGCGTCCGCAGTTTCGCCGCGCACTTGCGGCACGGCGGCACCAGCAATTCGCCGACATGATCCTTCATCAGGCCGTCGATGCGTTCTTCGCGGGTGCGATGGATCGTGACGCTGTCAGGAGCGAAAATCCCCAAGCGGACCCAGCCGCGCTCGCCCGCATCCGCAACTGTAAGCTGCGCCAGGCCGCCCCAAAAAACGGTTTGACCGGTTTTCAGCACCTCGATGCTGCTCTGAAAAACTTTTTTCGGCGAAAGAGCGGCGAGGCAATCAGGACAGAGCACGGGAACGAAGGGATCCTCCCCCTTCAAGCCGGGAGCGTCCACCAGAACGGGACCGTTCGCCATCCGGTATTCCGTCAGTCCCACGGTCGTGCCGGGCAGACGGGACACCGTCGGCACTTCATTCTTCAAAAGAGCGCCGAGGAGCGTGCTCTTGCCGATATTGGCGGCGCCGGCAAAAAGGAGCCGGTCGTCGGCGTCGAACGTCTCCTCGATGTGCCGTCGCAGTTCGGCCATATCGCCGCGGTTCTGCGCCGAGACCAGGAGAATCTGTTCCTGACGGACGCCCGTGCGTTCCGACAGCCACTGCAGCACGTCTTTGCGGGTCGTCCACGGTTCGAGCAGGTCGATTTTGTTGGCGATAACAAAGACAGGCTTTTTCATGCTTTCCGCCCAGTCGAGATCGGGCAGGGAAATCTCCGGACGACTCACGTCAAGGACAAGAAACAGGGCGGCGGCGCCCAGCGCGCGGGCCCTGATATCCTTTTGGATCCCCGGGTCAGCGAGCAGCGCCTTGCGATAAACGCCGTAATGCTTCATTTGAAAGCAGCGTTTGCAAAGCACGCCTTCGTCGGGATTCTTGCCCGGCACAAGATAGCCGGGGAGATTCTCGTCAACGCTCTGAAAAACGGCTCCGCAGCCGGGACAACGTTTCTTTTCTTCCATCGGAAGCGTCTCCTTCTTCTGTTCCCACGAATTTATTTGCTTTTGCGATAGAGCAGCACGTTCTTCTGGTGTTCGGCTTCTGTTTTGGCAAAACGATGGCTTCCGTCGCCGCGGGCCACATAGTAGAGAAAATCGTTCTTCTCAGGTGCCAACGCGCCTTCCCAGGCTTGGGGCGAAGGAACGCAGACAGGAAGCGGCGGGAGCCCCGCGCTCTTATAGGTATTGTACGGCGAATCCACTTCGAGATGCTTGAACAGCACGCGCTTCAGCGTTTCGCCTTTCTGAAGATACCACGCGTAGACGACGCTGGCATCGATCTGCAGCAGCATGTTCTGAGCCAGCCGGTTCTCGATGACTCCGGCGATCACAGGGTATTCGCTGTCGATCTGCGCTTCGCGCTGCAGCAGAGAGGCGATCACCGCCGTCCGCAAAGCGTTGTCCTTATCGTTCAGAAGCGCGCCGAAACGGGCATACCACGCCGCCGACGCCTGTCTGACAAGCTCCGGCAGAGATGCCTCCGTCAGGGAATAGGTCTCGGGCAAAAGGAACGCGGCGCGTCCTTCGGCGGCGTCGGGCAAAATGCGGCGCATGGCCGCGGGGAAGTTGTCGAGGTCATTCAGGGCCGCTTTCTGCGCTTCGTCGCTCCCCAGCGAAAAAGGCCTTTGCGGCAGCGCGCCGGGAACGATGATCGCGCTGAAGTACGAAGGCTCGCTGCTGCTCAGCTGTTCAGCGACATACCAGGAAGGGCCGGAAGATATGTGATACCCCCCGGCGCGAAGCGAACGATCGGCGCCTTTCCTGCCGAGCCAGTACAGCAGATTGCGGCGGTCGGCAACGAGGTCCTCTTCGGCGATCCTTTGTGCGAAGTGGCGCAGAGATTCTCCCTCTTTCAGGAAGAGCTGAGCCGTCTTTTCGTTCTTATGGAACGGCATGACGAAGACGTCTTTCCACTGCGAAGGCTTCCAGCGATACGCGGCGGCGGCGCCGACAAAAGCGAGCGCAAGGACTGCAAGGATTTTTTTCATCGCGGCGCCTGCCTTTATACGATCATCATGGCGTCCCCGAACGAAAAGAAGCGATATCGTTCCTTCACCGCTTCGGCGTACGCTTTCATGGTCAGGTCATAGCCCGCAAAGGCCGCAACCAGCATCACCAACGTGCTCTTGGGAAGATGAAAATTCGTGATCAGCGCGTCCACGACCTTGTATTCGAACCCAGGATAGATGAACAGCTCCGTTTCCAGCACGCCCGGATGAAGCCCCCCAGAGGCGGCGGCCATGCCTTCGAGCGTCCTCACCACGGTCGTGCCGAGGGCGACGACGCGCCCGCCGTTCTTCTTGGCCATGACGATCTTGTCATAGGCATCCTGCGGGATCACGCAGTGTTCGACATGCATATGATGCCTTCGAATATCCTCCGTTTTGACGGGGCGGAACGTTCCCAGCCCGACTTCGAGCGTAATGTCGGCGATCGTCACGCCGCGCTCGGCGACTTTCCGAAGCAGCTCGCGAGTAAAATGGAGGCCGGCCGTCGGCGCCGCCGCAGAACGGGGATCCTTCGCATAAACGGTCTGATAATCCTCGGGGCGCGACGAGCGCTCATGAATATAAGGGGGCAGCGGCATCGAGCCGTTTGCCTCGGCCAGAGCGCGCACATCGCAGTCGGCGGGGAAAACGACGCGGCGCACGCCGTCTTCGCTTTTGACGGCGCCGATCGTGACCACGACGTCGCCGTCAAGGCGCACCCGCGATCCCTCGGGCAGCTTGCGGCCGGGGCGAACCAGAGCCTCCCAGCATTTTTCGCCGTCGTCCTCCGGACGCAGCAGAAGGACCTCCACCTGGGCGCTGCCGTTGACCTTCACGCCTCCGACGCGCGCGGCCATAACGCGCGTGTCGTTGCGCACAAGGACATCGCCGGGGCGAAGCCATTGGAGAACATCGTGGAAATGCTGGTGAAACAGCTTCCCGTCCGCGCGGCGTACGGTCAGAAGGCGGCAACGGTCGCGGGGGTCCGCCGGTTTTTGCGCGATCAGCTCGGGCGGAAGTTCGTAATCATAGGTATTGATGTCGAAAAAGTCCCTCTGCGTCATTGACAAAAAGTCACTCCTGTAAAGGTTTGCCGTACGTTATCTCTTCATCTCTTTTGGATTGCCGTGCCGGGATAATAAAACTCAAGTATTTTTTCCGCCGACCAGCCTCGATCCGCCATGGCCTTGGCTCCCCACTGCGAGAGGCCAACGCCGTGCCCCCAGCCGCGCCCATACAATGTGACGCTGCCGCCGGCGAGGCTGGCGGAAACTGCCGTCCGGGCCAGATTCGGAATGCGCTTCGCCGTCTCCGCCGGCTGTTCGAGCGGTTCTCGTTTCCGCTCCATTGCCGGCGTCTCAACGCCTAAAGCTTTATACAGGTAATTCCGGCGCCGCTCGGGATAGAGGATCATGTCCAGGCGTTCGTCGACGTTGAATTTCTTTTGCTCGATCAGCGCCTTGAGCTGCGCGTCTTCAGCCGTCGTCAGAGGCGTCGGGTCAAAGGCGATTTTTCTCGCGGTCCGGGGCGCTTCGCGGCGCTGAACGGGATCGGGCACGTCGGTCGCACGCGGGCCTTCGGGAGAAAACTCAAAGAACGTGCTGCGCACTTTTTTCGCGCCGATCAGGGTGCGAAAAGCCGCGCTGCTGAGCACGGAGCTTCCCGCAGAACCCGTAAATCTCAGCGCCGCCGCGCGCCCGGCAGCGTCCCGCCGCTCGATGGCGATCTGCGACACCGTTCCCACGCTTTTGCCTTTTTTGGCGAGAGCGTTCTGGATCTCGCCCGCCGACAGAGAGGCCTCCCAGCGAGCCTTGGGAGATCCGGAGGGAAAGGGTTCTTTGCGAACGACCAGATAGGGGACGCGTTTGCCCCACACGTCGCCGACATCAGCGGTGGCGCCGCCGCTGTCGGAACAGAAAAAGGTGTGCGCCAAATCGCCCCTGTACGTCAAAACTTGGCCGCGGGTCTGCGCGATCGCGCGGTCCGTCGAAGCGTGGAGCACGTTCGTGCCTCGATAGACCTGACAATGATCGGTCGTGCAGACGTCGTAACCGCTGGCTTCGTGACGCCCCATCTGCGCCAGCGCGTAGGTCCTGGAGATCACCGCCTGCGCCTTGAGGACTTCCATGGCCCATTGCGGATTGATCTCGTAGCCGAGGACGCCGCGAAGGTATTTTTCAACGTCAAGATGGTTGATCACCGTGACCTGCCCGCCGCGGGCCCGCAGCACCAGCTCGCCTTCATAGCTGACTTTGCCGCAGCGGATCTGATGCGGCGAGCTCACGATCACAGGCGAAGCATAACTTTTTCCCTGAATGACGACGTTCGATCCGCGCGCGTGAGCGCTGAAACTCGCCGGCAACGAAAAGCGGCGGCCGCCGCCATCCCTGCCGCTCAAGCTGCGTCCGGAAATCGGCGCGGAAGGCGCGGTCATGAGCCCCACGCGAATCCAGCGCGCCTGAGCCTCAGCCGAAAGGCACAGGCACAGCGAGAAAAAAAACACGGCGAGAGCGATCTTTTTACAGCAGTTCCAGTTGATCCGGCGCCGCCTGAGGCGGCGTCTTGCCAAGATAACGGTACGCATTTTCCGTTGCTTTCCTCCCTCGAGGGGTGCGTTCGATCATGCCCTTTTGAATCAGATAGGGCTCGTAGATGTCTTCGATCGTCTGAGGTTCTTCGTTCAGCGCGGCGGCAAGGGTCGAAAGCCCCACGGGACCGCCGTCGAAAAGGCTGACGATGGCGTCGAGTATTTTGCGGTCGCCGTCGTCCAGCCCCAGTCCGTCAAGGCCGAGCGTATCCATCGCCCGCGCCGCCAGAGCGGCTTCGACGGTCGGCACGCCGGCCACCTCGGCGAAGTCGCGGACGCGGCGCAGCAGCCTCAGGGCGATCCGCGGCGTCCCGCGCGAACGGCTGGCAATCGCGCGGCAGGCCTCGGGCTCCACTTTCATGTTCATCACGCCCGCGCCGCGGTCGAGAATGACGCACAGTTCCTCCGCCGTATAGAGCCGCAGCTGCTCGACGATGCCAAACCGCGCGCGCAGCGGCGCGCTGAGCAGCCCCAGGCGGGTCGTGGCCCCCACCAGCGTGAAGTGCGGCAGGTTCAGGCAGATGCTGCGCGCCAGAGGCCCCTTGCCGACGATGATGTGCAGCGTGAAGTCCTCCATGGCGGAGTACAGCACTTCTTCGATCGTCGTGGACATGCGGTGGATCTCGTCGATGAACAGCACGTCGTGATCCTGAAGGTTCGAGAGGATCGCCGCGAGATCGCCGGGCTTCTCCAGCGCCGGCCCCGTCGTCACTCGCAGCTCGCTGTCCATTTCATGGGCGATGATGCCGGCCAGGGTCGTCTTTCCCAAGCCGGGAGGCCCGTAAAAGAGGACGTGGTCCAGCGCTTCTTCGCGCTTCTTCGCGGCCTGGATATAGACTTCCAGCTTGGATTTTATCTCCGTCTGGCCGTTGAAATCGGATAACTGGAGGGGGCGAAGGCCCCTCTCGTCTTCCCGCTCTTTGAGCTCTTCGAGCGGGGGCAGATCGAAACCGCGATGAATGTTTTCTTTGTCCAAAACGCATCACCTCACTTGCGGGGCTGAAGGATGCGAAGGCAGCTCATAATGGCCTCGCTTTCGCCAAGAGACTCTCCCTGTTCAGCCACAACCGACTTGTAGGCGCGCACGGCCGAGGCGCGGTCGAATCCCAGGGATTCAAGAGCGTCGAGCACGCCGGCGGCCGCCTGCCGATCGCCGGCAGGCGCACCGTGCAGTTCGCCCGTCAGCTGGATAAAGCCTTTTTTATGAATGCGGTCGGAAAGTTCGAAACAAATGCGTTCGGCCGTTTTTTTGCCGATTCCCGGCACCGAAGTAAGCAGCCTGATGTCGTTCTGCTCCACGGCCGCGACGATCTCCGCAGGGGAAAGGTACTGAAGGATGGAAATGGCCGCCTTGCCGCCCACGCCCTTGGTCAGAATCATCAGTTTGAACGTCCGGCGTTCGGTATCGTCGGCAAAACCGTAAAGAGCCACGCCGGCGTCGCCGATCTGCAGCAGGGTGTAAAGAAATACCTGCGCTCCGAGTTCGCATCGTTCCGCCGCCTGGCGCGTCAAAAGGACCTCCACGCCAAAGCCGTTGCACTCGACGACGGCTGCAAATTCGGACCTTTCTACGACCTTTCCTCTGATGCTGGCAAGCATGGCCGGCTATCTCCTTCCATAGGCATACTGCGGACTGCGGACGATCGCCAGGCCGGCCAGAGCGATACCGAGCGCATCGGCCGTGTCGTCGGGACGGGGGATTTCCGGCAGGTTCAGAAGCTGCTGGATCATGAGCTGTACCTGACGTTTTTCCGCCGTGCCATCGCCGCAGACCGTCAGCTTCACTTCCGACGGTTTGGGTTCGACAACCGGCAGATGATATTGCGCTCCCAGCAACAGTATGGCCCCCCGAACCTGCCACACCGCTTCGGCAGTCGTGCGGTTCTGTCCGAAATAGAGTCTCTCGACGGACATAAAATGAGGGGAGCAGTTTTCAATCTGCTCCCTCACACCGTCATACAACGCTTTAATTCTCACTGACGTATCCTGATGGGGAGGCGTCTCAAGACACCCGTAGGCCAGCGCCCGATAGGAGCTTCCCGATTGGCACACAAAGCCGTATCCGAGGCGGCCGATGCCCGGGTCGATCCCCAGACAGACAAGCCCCTTAGTCGTCGTTGGCAATGGCCTCGTTCACCTCGTCGGTAAATTCAAAGTTCGCGTAGACGTTCTGAACGTCGTCGTGGCTGTCGAGCAGATCGAAGAGCTTGAGCATCTTGCGGGCTTTTTCCACGTCGCCGATTGTCACGGTCGTCTTGGGGACGAAGACATTTTCGGCGTCGGTGACCTTATAGCCCTTCTTTTCAAGCGCTTCGCGAACCTCCATCATGGCTGAAGGATCGGTCGTCACCGTGGCGCCCTCCTCATTGACGGCCACGTCATCCGCGCCGGCGTCGATGGCATCTTCCATCAGCTGATCCTCGTCGACCGCCCCCTCGATGGCGATGCTGCCCTTGCGCTCGAAGTTCCAGGCCACGCTGCCGGCCGTCCCCATGGAACCGCCGTTGCGTTCGAGAATGGCGCGGATCTCGGGCGTGGTACGGTTGCGGTTGTCCGTCAACGACTCGCAGATGATGGCCACGCCGTCGATGCCGTAGCCCTCGTACGTCAGTTCCTCGTAGGAAACGCCCTCGAGCTCGCCGGTGCCGCGTTTGATGGCCCTGGTGATCGTGTCGTTGGGGACGCTGGCCGCCCGCGCGCGGTCGAGCGCCGCCTTGAGGCGCACGTTCATGCCGGGATCGCCGCCGCCCTCCTTGGCCGCGATGATGATCATCTTGATCAGCTTCTGGCGCTCGTTTCCTTTTTTGGAATCCTGCGCAGCCTTACGATGCTTGATATTTGCCCACTTCGAATGCCCTGACATACAAAATCACCTCATAAAAAGTTTAAGGAATCGCACTCTGCAAAACATGCTTGAAATCGCTCAAACTGCGTCGATGACGCAGATTGGCGGCATTTTCCTTTTATGCTCCGAAATACGTCTGCGCCGCTCGATTTCCCTGCGGCTCTTCTCATCGACCGGCCGTCCGGAAACATACGCGTCGAGTACGTCGTAGGACAGCCCCATTTCCTGCTCGTCGGTCTGCCCTTCCCAGAGTCCGGCCGACGGCGGCTTTTCGATGACCGGAGAGGGCACGCCCATTTCGCGCGCGATCGCGCGCACCTCGGCCTTGGTCAGATCGGCCAGAGGCATAAAGTCGCTGCCGCCGTCTCCGTATTTGGTAAAGTAGCCCACGGTCAGCTCGTCCTTGTTGCCCGTACCGCACACCAGGTACCCGAGCGTCTGCGCGATGGAATACGCCGTGATCATGCGCAGGCGGGGCTTGATGTTGGCCGCTGCCAGCGCGGAAGGTTCCATGATCCGGCCGATCGTGCGCCGGTAGACGTCAAAAGTCTCCGACAGATCGACCGTCAGCATTTTCACTCCCAGCGCGTCGGCGGTCAGGCGCGCGTGCTCTCCGTCAAGCGGAATGCTGTGGCACGGCATATACACCGTTATCACGCGTTCCGTCCCGAGCGCTTCTTTGAGCAGTGCCGCCGCCACGGCCGAGTCGATGCCGCCGCTCAGTCCGACCACGGCGCCGCCGGCTCCGGAAGCGGAAATAATCTGGCTCATCCATTTTTCGATGGCGTCGATCAATTTTCTGGCGTCTCTCACAGAAGCCCCTCCTCTTCCCTCATGCGACATGACGTTTTATTTTACCACACTCGCTGTATTTAGGGCAGAAAAAAGCCGCCACGGAAAAATGAAGGGGACATATCATTCTTCCGTGGCGGCTTTTTTTCAAGATTTTTTCGGCAGATGGCGCCGCAGCGCCTCGATCACGCAGCCGCTTTCGACGCGCTCGACGATCTTTCCGTCTTTGAAGATGACCGGGCCCGAAGGCGAACCGGCGACGCCGAGCTGGGCGCAGCGGGCTTCGCGCGGACCGTTCACCTCGCAGCCCATCACGGCCAGCGTGTAGCCGTCGGGCAGTTCTTCCAATATCGGGGCGAGCTGAGGAACGACGGCGGTCACTTCCAGCTGGCGCCGTCCGCAGGTCGGGCACGAGATCAGCCGCCCGCCGCGCTGGCGCAGATTCAGCGCCCGCAGGATGCTGTAGGCCGTCCGCACTTCGTCCGCGGGCGGCTGGGACAAACTGACGCGCATCGTGTCGCCGATGCCCAGCGCCAAAAGCCGCGACAGGCCGCAGGCGCTTTTGACGACGCCGTCCAATCCGCTGCCCGATTCGGTGATCCCCACGTGGAACGGGAAGTCGCCGTAGCGGCGCTGGAGAAGGACATTGGCGCGCAGGGACTCTTCCAGATCGGTCGATTTGGCGGAAACGACAATGTCGTAAAATTTCAGCGACAGCAGCATTTCCATCTGCTCTCCGACTGCCAGCGCCAGAGCGGCGCCGCGGTCGCCGCCGGCGCGCCG
The DNA here is from genome assembly GCF_002007215.1 of Pyramidobacter sp. C12-8. Taxonomy (GTDB): domain Bacteria; phylum Synergistota; class Synergistia; order Synergistales; family Dethiosulfovibrionaceae; genus Pyramidobacter. Next base: position 23,940 of record NZ_MUHX01000028.1, read on the forward strand.
AAGCTGCGCGTCATTGACCGAACCGCTGTTGGCGCCGATCCGGATGACGACCCGGCGCTCCCGCGCCAGGTCGACGACGGCCGCCAGGCGCCCGGGGCTGCCCATGTTGCCGGGATTGATGCGGATGGAAGGGCAGCCGGCCTCCATGGCCGCGACGGCAAGCGCCGGATCGAAGTGGATGTCCGCCATCAGCGGCAGCGGCGAGGAATCGTTCAGGGCGCGCAGCCGGTCTTTCAGCTCCGGCTTGGGAAACGCGACGCGCACCAGTTCGCAGCCTTCGGCCCGAAGTTCGGTCAGCTGTTTCAGACACGCGGCCGTGTCGTCGAGGCGCGTTTTCAGCATCGACTCGACCCGCACCGGCGCGCCCGCGCCCAGAGTCAGGGAACCAATCCGCACGGTTCTTTTCATGATCGGCCTCCGCGCTAAAAGAGCTTCAAAATATCCTGCCAGGTCACGACGACGATCAGAGCGAACAGGATCATAAAGCCGATGAAATGGATCTTCCCTTCCAGTTCGAGGGACATGTTTCTGCTCGTGATCATCTCGGCCAGCACAAAGAGGATGTGTCCCCCGTCGAGGGCGGGAAAAGGCAGCAAGTTGATGATCCCCAGATTGAGGCTGATCACGGCGAGGAACGACAGCAGCGAGAAAAATCCGGCGCTGGCCGCCTGCCCGGCCATGGCGGCGATGCCCACGGGCCCGGAGACGTCGACTTTCGCCGGGTGAACGAGCATTTCTTTCAGCCCCTGGAGCATCGCCAGCGACATGTGGAAGGTCCACGCGATCGAGCCGCGCAGGGCCCGGCTCAGCGGCAGCTTCCTGATCGCGGGCTGGATGCCGATCAGCGGCGGCTCGCCCGCCTTTTCAGCTTTGGTTCCCATCGTCAGCGTCAGCTGCCGGGAACCGCGCCGGACCGTCAGCTCGAGTTTCTCCTGACCGGCGGCCTGGGAGCGGATCGCGCGGGTCATCTCTTCCCAGTTGCGGACGTCGACGCCGCCGACCCGCTCGATCACGTCGCCGCGCCGCAGCCCCGCCTCCGCCGCCGGAAAGCCGGGCATCAGCGCGCCGACTTCGCTGACGGAAAGGTCCATCACGCCGCGCGACATCAGCAGCACCGTCGCCAGCGCCACGACCAGCAGGATATTGTTGAAGGCGCCGGCCGCCAAAACGATCAGGCGCTTCCAGGCGGGCTTTTCCTGAAAGCTCTCCCCGGGAAGAAGCGATTCGCCCTCGTTTTCCTCGCCCATGCCGGCCAGACGGACAAAACCGCCCACGGGAAACGCGCGCACCGACCACTTATTTTTGCGCCCCTGGCGCTGCCACAGCACGGGCCCCATGCCGAAGGAAAATTCGTGCACCTTGACACCGCACCAGAGCGCGGTCAGATAATGGCCGAACTCATGCACGATCACGCAGATCAGGATGATAAAAAGAAACGATATGACGCTCAGAATCATTTAACTCCAAACCTTCTTCCTGCCCCAGGCCCTCTCGTTTGCCAACTCGAGAGCGTGGACCCGGCAACGTTCGTAAAGCGCGACGCGCGAAGAAATGTCTTCCACGTCTCCGCCGTTATAGCCGTCCACGACGGCGGTCACGACTTTCGCAATGTCGGCGAAGCCGATCTTTCTTTCGAGAAACATCTGCACGGCCGCTTCGTCGGCGGCGATCAGAATGACGGGATAGGGCTCGCCCCTGCGGGCCGCCTCGATCGCCGTATAAAGCCCGGGGAAACGCGCCTCCTGCGGCCTTTCGAAATGAAGATCCAGGCCGTCCAGTTCGACTGGCTCGATCTTCTTCATCCGCAGCGGCAAGCGCATTGGCCACGAGAGGGCCGTCAACGCCGCAAGGCGCATATCGGGAGGGCTCAGGAGCATCTTCGTCGCCCCGTCGACGAAAGAAACCAGCGCGTGAACTTTCGAGCCGGGATGGATCACGGGCAGGATTTTCTCGCTCGAAATCCCGAAGAGATCGCGCGCCTCAAGGAGCTCGATGCCCTTGTTGATCATCGTGGCGCTGTCGACGCTGATCTTGCGCCCCATGGGCCAGACGGGATGCGACGCCGCCTGCTCGGGCGTGACCGCGTCGAGCTGTTCCAGCGACGTGCGCAGGAAAGGGCCGCCCGAAGCCGTCAGAACCAGCCGTTCCACATGATCGTAATTTTCGCCGGCAAGACACTGCCAGAGCGCGTTATGTTCGCTGTCGAGCGGACGGATCTGACCGGCGCGCACGGCGGAGGCCAGGCGCTCGCCCATGATCAGCGCCGATTCCTTGTTGGCCAGGCTGATTTCCTTGCCCAGTTCCATCGCGCGCGCCAGCGCCTTTACCGCGACGACGCCGGACGAGGCGAAGACGATATGTTCCACTTCGTCGGACTCGACCAGACGAAGCAGCGCCTCGTCTCCCTGCCAGAGCTCCGCTCCTTTGGGCAAATCACAGCGCGGCTTCCGCAAGACGACGATTTTAGGTCCGAACTCCCGACAAAGCGACGGCAGCGCCTCTCTTCCCGTCTCCGCTGCCAGCGCCGTCACCTGAAAGATCTCGGGATAGGAGCGGCACACGTCAAGCGCCGAAGAGCCCACGCTGCCGGTGCAGCCGATCACGGCCACCTTTTTTCTCGTATTTTTCAACATCCTTCAACTCTCAAAGCAGAAAAGCCCACCAGATCATCCACGCGCACAGCGTGTTGACGAGGACGCTGTCAAAACGGTCGAGGAATCCGCCGTGGCCGGGGAAAATGTGTCCGCTGTCCTTGACGTCGTTCTCGCGCTTGATCAGAGATTCCACCAGATCGCCCAGCTGGCCGGCGCTGCCGCAGGCCGCGCCGACGAGGACGAACGCCATCGGGCTGAACTTGAAAAACAGCGCGCACAGCGCACCGCACAGCGTGCTGGCGACAAAACCGCCGATAAAACCTTCAAGGCTCTTGTGAGGGCTGATATGAGGACAAACGCGCACCGTCCCCCAACGCGAGCCGACAAGATAGGCCATGACGTCGCAGGACCAGGTGCAGAGAAAGATGGAAAGCACCGCCGCCCATCCTACGGGATCGGGCAGAGCCCGAAAACGAATCATGCAGTACCACGGGATGACCGCGTACACCAAGCCGGTGATCACGGGCCCGACGCTGGCCGTGGAATGACTGTCGGCGGTCAGCTGGCGCCGCGCCAGTTCCATGAAATAGACGGCGAAGCAGCACAAGCCGAAAATCGCCATCAACCCCGTCTGCGACACGCGTTCGGAGGAAAAAAGCACCACCGTCGCGGCCACCAGGCCGACGCAACGGTCCGCTTTCGGCAGACCGGGCGACATGCGGTAAAACTCCCAGAGAGAACCCAAAGCCACAGACGCGGCATAGACATGCCACCACCAGCCGCCGAGATAGAGCAATCCCAGCATCACCGCGACCAGTGCCGTGCCGGTGGCAGCGCGAACAGCCAGCGTATGCTCAAAACTTTTCGACTCGTCCATAGCGGCGTTCCCTTCCGGCATAGGACTGCAATGCCTTTTTCAGTTCCGCGGTGCCGAAATCGGGCCAGAGCGTGTCCGTAAAATAATATTCGCTGTATGATCCCTGCCACAGCCAGAAATTGCTGATGCGGAGCTCCCCGCTGGTGCGGATGATCAGATCGGGATCGGGGATGTCGGGGAGATAAAGATGTTTCCTCAGGTCTTCTTCGCCGGCGATCGTTTCCCCTTTGGACTGAGCGTCGGCAATGGCGTCCAGGATCTCCTGCCGGCCGCCGTAGTTGAAACAGACGATCAGCGTCATGCGGCCGCATCGAGCCGTCTCCGCTTCGCTCCAGTCGATGATCCGAAGAACTTCGTCGGGCACGCCTCGGCGCGCCCCGCAAAAACGGACTCTGACGCCGTTTTTCACAAGATCGGGAACTTTCTTGCACGCGTAGTGCCGAAGCAGCTCCATCAACCCCGCCACTTCGAGCCGGGGACGATTCCAATTTTCCGTTGAAAAAGCGTAGACCGACAGGAAGCCAATGCCCATCTCGCCGGCCGCCCGCACCGTCCGTTCCAGAGCGGCGATCCCGGCACGGTGCCCCAGCAGGCGGGGCAGGCCGCGCTTTTTAGCCCAGCGGCCGTTGCCGTCCATGATCAGGGCAACGTGTTTCGGTAAGTTCGCGCAACGTTCCATGCTTTATCCTCTCAAGCTCTCATAGCGCTGACGTATCTCCTGAATATCGCGCCACGTCAAATCCTTGGGGCCGCCGCGCTCACGGCTCTGGTTCCGCAGCAGATAACTGGGATGGAACATCGGCATCAGCGCCGCGCCGCGCCACGTGAACCAGCGCCCGCGCATTTTGGTGATCCCCTCCGTGCCGTGCAGGAACCACTTCAGAGGCGTGTTCCCCAGACAGACGATGATCTGCGGCTGAAGCAGGGCGATCTGAGCCTCCAGCCAGCGCTGGCAGCTTAAGACCTCTTCGATTTCGGGAACGCGGTTGTTGGGCGGCCGGCACTTGACGATGTTGGTGATGTACACGTCGTCGCGGCTGAATTTGGCCGCCTCGAGGATGCGGGTCAGCAGCTGCCCGGCCGGACCGACGAAGGGACGTCCCGAATTGTCCTCCACCTCGCCGGGGCCTTCGCCGACAAACATGATGCGTGCGGTCAGGCTGCCTTCGCCGACCACGACGTTCTTTCTGGAGCGGCAGAGCCTGCACTGTTCGCATTTGTTCGCCGCGTCCCGCAGCAATTGGTAGAGCGCCATGCGCTCTTGCGGAGAGCGCTGCGCCTGATAGAGTATTTCAGTCATTAAAGGTTACCTCTGCTATGGTCACGTCGACTCTCGCGACTTCCATTCCCGTCAGCTGTTCAACGGCAACCCGGACGCGCAGCGCCGCCTGAGCGGTCAGTTCCTTGAAGCTGAACGCGCCGGTTTCCACTGTCAGGGAAAGAGAAATGACCAGACGGTCGTTCTCTTCTTTCACTTTGGGCTCTTTGACGGAGACTACCTGTACGGTGCCGCGGGCCACGTGCTCGGCGATCTGTTCGACGACGGCGGATTCGATCTTGAGCGCCCCGTAGTAGCTGAACGGAGGACGCACAATGGTCTTTTCCGCCTCGTCCCGACTCGAGAAAAGATTTTTCAGACGGCCCACCAGTCGTCCCGTATAGTTCTTTTGGATCTGCGTCTGAGCGACGGGAATGACGTGACGCTTGTTCTGCTTGCGCTCGTAAAGCGCCTTTTCGATCTCGTCGTCGGAGGCGACCTGATCGATGCGCACGTATTCCGAAGGCAGCGGCAGTCCCAGCACCTCGCAGATCTCGTCGCTCATGCCCCGCGACGTGGCGAGAATCATGACGCGGCTTCCAGGGTGGCGCGCCAGGCAGCGCCGCACCTCGTCGCGGTGTTCGGGAAAATGGAACATGGCGCGCCGAATGGCCCGTACCATGTTGGGTTCCGTTTTGGCGCTTTTCCCGGCCAGGATTCGCCCGCGGGAAATCAGCAGCCCGTCGTCGATGATGATGTCGACGCCGCGTTTCGACGCCACCATCTGCGAGCGCATGCTTTTTCCCGTTCCCGCCGGCCCGTAAAAGGCCAGGACTTCATATTTCCCCGGAAGGAGGTCAGAAACCGTCTTCGTCTTCACGACCGCTCCCCCTTCTGGAAGGCTAAACGCTCTAAAGCGAGTTTTCGTCTTCTTCCGCGATAGAAACTTTGGCGCCCAGTCCCTGCAGGGCGCGATCGAAATTTTCGTATCCTCTCAGGATATGATGAAGGCCGTAAACGCGGGTCTCGCCTTCAGCCGCCAGCCCCGCCAGCACCAAGGCGGCGCCGGCGCGAAGATCGGTTCCCTGCACGCTGGCGCCGTACAGAGCGGGTACGCCGTTGATGACCGCCGTATTGCCCTGGATCTCGATCGCCGCGCCCATTTTGCGAAGTTCCGCCACGTGCTGAAAGCGGGATTCGAAGATGCTTTCCTTGATCACGCTCGTGCCCTTGGCAAGGCACAGCGCGGCCATCAGCTGCGGCTGCACGTCGGTGGGAAAGCCGGGATAAGGCATGGTCTTGACCGACAGCTTTTTGAGCCTGCCGCGCGAGGGATAAACGGTGACGCTGCTTTCCTGCCGTTCATAAGACACGTCGGCCTCTTCCAGTTTGGCCAGAAGAGAATCGAAATGCTGAGGCGTCACGTCGGTCACGGTCACTTCGCCGTTCGTGATCACGCCGGCCAAGAGGTACGTGCATGAAGCGATGCGGTCGGGGATGATCTGGACGCGGCCGGAAACCAATCCGGCCCGACCGTTGACCTGGATCACGCCGGCGTTGTCCTTTTTATAACAGACCTCGGCCCCCATCGCCTGAAGCGCCTGAACCAAATTCGTGATCTCCGGCTCGCGGGCGGCGTTTTCGATCGTCGTCTCGCCGTCCGCCAGCACCGCCGCCATGACAAGGTTCTCCGTCGCGCCCACCGAAGGGAAATCCAGATATATTCTGCAGCCGCGCAGTTTCTTGGCGCTGGCATAGACGGCCCCGTGGCTGAGTTCGATCGAAGCGCCCATTTTCGCCAGCCCCTTGAGATGCAGATCGATCGGCCGGGCGCCGATCGCACAGCCTCCCGGCAAAGGCATGACCGCCCTTCCCGTCTGGGCAAGCAGCGGTCCCAAAAGGATCGAAGAAGCGCGCATCTTTTGCACCAGCGAGGCGGGCATTTCGCAGATCAGGTCGCCCCGACGGGTCACCGTGGCCGTGCCATCCTCGAACTGCACCCCCATCCCCAGCGCGCACAAAAGAGCGACCAGCGTCTCGGTATCGCGCAGAAGCGGCACATTGGTGCATGTCAGTTTTTCGCCGTCGCCGAGCAGAAGAGCCGCCGCCATCACCGGCAGCGCGGCGTTCTTGGATCCCTGGGTACGAACCTTCCCCTTGAGAGCCGCTCCGCCGGAAATCTTTAAAAACTGGGCATTACTCATAACTCCCACTCCTAAGGCACGTTTTTATGATAGCCAAGATACAAATACTTTTACATTATACAACAACTACAAGAAAGCCGTCACCCTCGATCAGGGCGACGGCTTTTTCCCTATGAACGCAAAAGCAGATAGGCGCAGGACAGACTGATGATCTGCAGGAAGCTCAAGACCGCCAGGACCCCGAACGGCGACAGCCCTTTATCCAGCAGACGATGATGAATATGGCTCCGATCGGGATAAAAAGGCGATTTCCCCGCGGCAGCGCGACGGATGATCGCCGCCAGAGTGTCGATCACAGGCACGCCGCCAATGAAAAGCAGCAGCGCGCAGAACTTGTAAATGCCGAGATTCATCGGCAGCAGCCAAAGCATCGTGACGGCCGCGGTAAAGTAGCCCAGCAGGTAGACGCCGCCGTCCCCCAGGAAAGTTCTCGCCCTGGGGAAATTCCAGAAAAAGATCCCTGCGATCATGGCAATGACCGGCATTACCATAGTCGAAGCGCTCATCCAGCCGATAAAGCTCAGACTGAGGAAGGCCATGGAAAGAGCCAAGCCGTTGATGCCGTCGATAAAGTTGTAAGCGTTCGTCACGCCGGCGACCCAGAACAACAGAACGCCCATATGCAGCGCATCCTGCCGTCCCACCATGAGCAACGAGACGGCGGCGGCAAGGAAATGCACGACCAGGCGCCCGAGCGGAGACAGAGAAAGCATGTCGTCCACATAGCCGGCAAAAAAAACGATCGTCGCGCCGGTCACGATGATCCTCAGTTCGAACGAAACCCGGGCAAAAAGCAGCGCCCACATCAGCAGGCCGCTCCACAAAACAAGCCCGGCGCCGCGCGGCACCGGGTCATGGTGGATCTTGCGCTGATCCGGGTAATCCATCATGCCGTAACGCTCCGCCAGCATGATGGCAATGGGAGTCATCCCGCCGCCCCACAACAGAAAGATCACAAAAAGCCAGAACGGCTTCATCAACGGGTTCCGAAAATACGGTCTCCTGCGTCGCCAAGGCCGGGAACGATATAACCGTGCTCGTTCAGATGACTGTCAAGAGACGCGACAAAGATGTTCACGTCGGGATGCTGTTCGTGCACGACCGAAACGCCCTCGGGCGCGGCGATCAGACAGACCAGAGAGATCTTTTTGCCGCCGCGCTTTTTGATCAGGCTGATGGCTTCCGCCGAGGAACCTCCGGTCGCCAGCATCGGATCGAGCAGGAAAATATCGCGTTCCTCGATATCGCCCGGAAGCTTGCAGTAGTATTCCACCGGCTGAAGCGTCTCCGGATTGCGGTAAAGGCCGATATGCCCGACCTTCGCGTTGGGGATCAGGTTCAACACGCCCTCCATCATGCCCAGCCCGGCGCGCAGGATCGGCACGATCGCCAGTTTTTTGCCCGCCAGCGCATAGGCCTTCGTGCGCGTGATGGGCGTTTCCACGTCGATCATCTTCAGGGGCAGATCGCGGGTGATCTCGTAGACCATCAGCGAAGCGATCTCCGCCACCGTCTCGCGGAACGTCTTCACCGGGGTGTTCTTGTCGCGGATAATGCTCAGCTTGTGCTGCACGAGCGGATGGTCGAAGACCACCACCTGGCCGGCCTCGTTCATAAAGGCTCGATTCGTGCTGCGTTCGTAGGCGCAGATCTTCTGCGTGCGGCGTACGTGGCGTCCGCCGTCGAACCCGGTCGCCAGCCAGGCATCGACGATCTCCGTCGCCGTCGGCTCGTCGATGACGCGCGCTCCCAGCGTCAGGACGTTGGCGTTGTTATGACGACGGCTCAGGACCGCGACCTCTTTATTCCAGCAGTCCGCTGCGTAAACTCCCGAGACCTTGTTGGCGGCGATCTCCATGCCCAGTCCCGTACCGCAGACCAGAATGCCGCGGTCGGCGTCGCCGTGAGCCACGCTGCGCCCGACCTGCAGAGCGATATCGGTATAATCGCAGGAGACCTCCGCCGTGTCGGTGCCAAAATCCTGCACCGCCAAGCCCTCGCGGCCGGCCAAATGAGCGATGACCTTCTGCTTCAGTTCATACCCCGCGTGATCGGAACCAATAAGAATTTTCACGATGAAATTTCCCCCTCAAAAGAAGTCGATTCGCCGACCTTCAGTCATTTCCACGGAACAAGGCTATTTTGCCACACTTGCATAAAAAAAGCGAGGTCATCCACGAAAAGTGGATGCCTCGCCTTCGGGACCGGCAGTTTTCAGCCAATAACCACGAGAACGTCGCCGCTGTTCACGGCCGAGCCCTCGTTCACACGGATCTCCAGCACCTTGCCGTCGCGGCCGGCGGGAATTTCGTTTTCCATCTTCATGGCCTCGAGGATCAGAAGATTGTCATTGGCCGTCACGGTGTCGCCCACCTTGGCAAGGACGCGCAGGACTTTGCCGGGCATAGGCGCCGTCACTTCCGTGCTGCCCGCCGGAGCGGCAGCGGCCGGCGCCGCCACCGGAGCGGACGCAGCCTTGGGCGCCGGCGCCGGAGCAGCGGCAGGAGCAGAAACGGGAGCCGCCGCAACGGGCGCAGCCTGAGGCGCCGCGACAGGAGCGGCGCCAGCAAGAGGCTCGACGTTTACGTCATAGGACTTGCCATTCACGGTAATCTTATACATCGACATTATGAGTATCCTCCTCGGTTGTTTTTCAATGAGATAATTTTTTCGGATTTCAGGCGCACTGACCTGAACCGTCAGTCACTAATTCCAGCGGTCAGAGAGAGCTCCCTGAAGCGCTTCGATGCGTCCGCAGGCGATCCATGCCGTTTCGTCGCTGCCGATCAGATGCACGCCGGCCGGAACGATCGATCTGATGGACATCATAGTTCCCGTCTGCGCCGCGATCGCCGCCGCGATAACGGCCACGAGTTCGTCGTCCGAAGCCGTTCCGACGCGAACAGGCGCAGCGCCTGCAGCAACTTGCGCAGGAGCGGGAGCGGCCGCTGGAGCTTTTTGATTGCCGGCGACCTTGGAAACAACGCGCATGGCAAAGATAACCAACGTCAGTCCCGCCAAAACAAGGAAAACGACGCTGAAGGCGATCAGTGAAAGAGCCGTAGCACCGCCCATTCCTTCAAAGGACGCTGCTAATGTTTTTACTGCTTCGGTAGCGGGCATCGCTCTTCCTCCTCACTAGTTGGGCATGACGCCGTGCTTCTTGCGGGGCAGAGCCTGGCGTTTCGTGCGGTGAGCCTTCAACGCCTGAATGACTTCGTACCGGGTTTCTTCGGGGAGGATGACCTTGTCGACGTAACCGCGGCTGGCCGCCTGATACGGCGTCGCAAAGGCGTCTTCATACTCGCTGATGAGCTCGGCGCGCTCAGCCTGAGGATCCTTGGCCGCTTCGATCTCCTTGCGGAAGATGATATTGGCCGCGCCGGCCGCTCCCATGACGGCGATCTGCGACTGAGGCCAGGCAAGGACAGAATCGGCCCCCAGCGCCTTGGAACACATGCCGATATAAGCGCCGCCGTAAGCTTTGCGCATCACCACCGTGATCAGGGGCACGGTCGCCTCGCTGTAAGCATACAGCATCTTGGCGCCGTGACGGATGATACCGCCCCACTCCTGCGCCTTGCCGGGCAGGTAACCGGGGACGTCGACGAACGTCACGATCGGAAGGTTGAAGGCGTCGCAGTGACGGATAAAACGGCTCGCCTTATCAGAACAGTCGATATCGAGGCATCCCGCCATCACGCTGGCCTGATTGGCAACAATGCCGACCGGCATACCGTCGAAGCTGGCATAGCCGATCACGATGTTCTTGGCCCACATCGCCTGAACCTCGACGAACTTGCCGTCGTCGACCACCGCCTTGATCATGTTGTGCACATCGTACCCCTTGTTGGAATCGGTGGGCACCATGGTGCGCAGGGCCATCTCCGTGCGGGAGACGGGGTCGCTCGTCGCCACGCGGGGCGCGTCGCCCATGTTGTTGCTGGGCAAGTAGCTCAGCACGTCACGAACCTGCTGGAAGCATTCCTGCTCGGAAGCGGCGAAGAAATGCGCGTTGCCGGAGCGGCTATTATGAGTTTTGGCGCCGCCCAGCTCCTCGCTGGAAATCTCTTCGCCGGTCACCGTCTTGATGACGGCGGGGCCCGTGATATGCATGATGCTGATCTTGTCAACCATAAAGATGTAATCCGTCAGAGCGGGGCTGTACACCGCGCCGCCAGCCGTCGGACCGACGATGACCGACATCTGCGGGATGATGCCGCTGGAAATGGTATTGCGGTAGAAGATTCCACCGTAGCCGTCCAAAGCGTCAACGGCTTCCTGAATACGAGCTCCGCCACTGTCGTTGATGCCGACGATCGGACAGCCGTTGCGAAGGGCAAGGTCCATGACTTTGCAGATCTTGGCGGCGTGCATCTGTCCCAGAGAGCCGCCGAGAACCGTAAAGTCCTGGCTGAAAACGTAAACGATGCGTCCGCCGACCGTGCCGTAGCCCGTGACGACGCCGTCGCCTAAATATTTTTTGTTCTCCATGCCGAAATTCGTGCAGCGATGTTCCACAAATTCGTCGAGCTCGACAAACGATCCCTCATCCATGAGGAGATCGATCCTTTCACGAGCCGTGAGACTGCCCTTGGCCTTGTGCTTGGCAACGGCCTTCTCGCCGCCGCCGGCCGCCGCCTTGGCGCGCTTGTCGAGAAGCACATTGCAAAGCTCATCGATGGTTTTTACCGCCATACTGGTACCTCCTTGAAAAATATGAACTGCCGTTAACGCCGTTTATCTTTAACGCTCATCAGACGTCAATCCGTGAGGCGCTTGACAAGAATGGAGCTCGCCCTTTCCTTCGCCGAAAAAACAATAATCATACTCTATCAGTAATTCGGGCAAAGTCAATCACGAATCGCTCCTTGTTTTCCCGTGCGCACGAGGGCTGCGGAGGAAAGCGGAAACCGCCTACAAATAATAACAGAGAATAACGAAAAAAGCTCTTATTCTTCTTGCTGAATTCTTAAAAAAATGCGAGAAACACGTCCGACAGAATTTTAAACATATCGAAAACCAAGGAGCGCTCCGAGAAACATCATCAGACCGCCGACAAGACAGAGCCATAAGATCGAACGGAGATAAAGCAACATCGCGCCGCCCCCGGGGTAACGGCCCGTCTGAATGCCGCGGATCAGCTTTACAAGGAAGAACGTCGCCGCAAAGAAAACAAGGCCCAACAAGGCCTGAAAATTTAGGGCCGGAAGCCCCATGATGATCTTTTTTTCCACGTTGTCCCTCCTGGGTGCGAATATACGACGATAATATCACAATCCAATATTCCCATGGCAACGAGTTCAATGATTGCGGCAATAATACTCCTCCATCAGTCAAAAAGCCGGACGCAAGGGCGCCGCGAGGAAGACTCACAAAGCGAGCGTCGCAGCGTACAGAAAACTATGTCACTGCGCTCTACCGAAAATCATAACCACCGGCCGTGCCGGTGGTTTGCACAAGCCCCCTTGGGGCATCTTC
>NZ_MUHX01000029.1 GCF_002007215.1 Pyramidobacter sp. C12-8
CCATAGCTAAAGCCTTTTGGAACCACCGGCACTGCCGGTGGTTTTCGTTTTACAACAAGAGGCCGCCTCAATACTCGATTGAGGTGGCCTCTTGGCTGTTTTTCTCCGTATCCGCATTTCTTCGTGAAAGTCTCTGCCTACAGTCCCCAGTTTTGGCTTTCGGTCTGCAGGCGGGCCATGCGTGCGAACGGGCCGCCGCGGCGCAGCAGCTCGCCGGGCGCACCCTGCTCGGCAACGGCGCCGCCGGAGAGCACGACGATCTTGTCGGCGCTGGCGACGGTGCGCAGGCGATGGGCGATGACGAGCACGGTCTTGTCGCGGATCAGGCGCGACAGGGCGGCCTGGATCTGCGATTCGTTCTCCACGTCCAACGCGGCGGTCGCCTCGTCGAGCAGGACGATCGGTGCGTCTTTGAGGATGGCGCGGGCGATGGAGATGCGCTGGCGCTCGCCGCCCGACAGCTCGCGCCCGTTTTCGCCGATCATGGTCCGCCAGCCCTCGGGCAGCTTGTCCACAAACTCATCGCAGTGAGCCAAACGAGCGGCGGCGATCACCTCTTCATCGCCGGCGCCGCGGCGGCCGATGCGGATGTTTTCCATGACGGTGTTGTTGAACAGCGTCACGTCCTGGAAGACGATCGAAAAGAGCGAAAGCAGCCTTTCCGGGGCGATCTCCGCCACGTTTTCGCCGCCCACGGTGATTCTCCCCGCCGTCGTGTCCCAGAAACGTGCGGCCAGGCGGGACGCCGTGGTCTTGCCGCCGCCCGATGGGCCGACGAGGGCCGTCACTTCGCCCTGGCGGGCCGTGAAGCTCACGTCTTTCAGCACGGACACGCCGCTTTCGTAGGCGAAGTCGACGTGCTCAAAGACGACGTCGTAGCCGCAGGGGTCCATTTCCTCGCGTCCGTTCTGTATGGGGCCGTCGAGGATCTCGTTCATGCGCTCGATGTTGGTGCGCGTGGCAATGGCCGCGACCAAGTTCTGCAGCGCGCCTTCGAGCGGCGCGTAGACCCTCGAGGCCGCCATGAGAAACATGAAAAACGTCATGGCGTCCAGCGCTTTCCGCTGCATCAGCAGCGCGCCGGTCAGCGCCGTAGAGGCGACGCCCAGCCGCAGCAGCAGCGTGGCCAGCGTCACGAAGCAGGCGCTCAGAGATTCGGAGACGACGGCGCGGTGCTCGACCGCCCTGATTTTTTCGTCGAGACCGTCGAGATAGGCGTCTTCGGCGTTGTTCGACTTGAGGTCGCGCAGGCATTCCAGACATTCCTGAATGCCGTCGGCGCAGGCCATTTTCGCCGCCATGGACTTGCGGTCGAGCGCCTGCTGAACCCGCGCGGAAAAGGCGACGACGGCGAAAGCCGGCGGCAGCACCCAGAGGACGGCCAGCGCCATGCGCCAGTCGAAGGCGCACAGCCCCGCCGAGACGACGGCGGCCGACAGCATCGCCCCGGCCAGCGCCGGCAGATAATGGGACTGGCTCTTTTCGAGCACGGCGCAGTCGTTCATGATCGAGCTGGAAAGATCGGCCAGATCCTTCCGTCCGAAGAAGGACAGGGGCAGGCGGCGCAGTTTTTCGGCCAGAGCGGTACGGCGCACGCCCGATTCCACATAGGTGGAGAGATAGGTGCCGTCGTACTGCAATCTCGTGGCGGCGGCGATGAAGAGCAGACAGCCCGCGCAGGCGAGCGCGTAGATCAGGCCCCGTTCCGCGGCGATCCCGGCGGAAAGGTCGCGCACGAAGGCAAAAAGCAACCCGGCGGGGGCCATGAAGGAGATGTTCTGAAGCGTCTGCGCCAGACAGGCTCCGACGAACGCGCGCGCCCCCTGTTCGGAAAGGGCGAAACGGCGCTGCAGTTTTTTCATCAGCACGAGGAGGCCTCCTTCGCCACTTTCCAGCTGGCGGCGCGCAGCGAGTCGCGCCACATGCGCGCGAACAGCCCGCCGCGTTCCGCGAGCTGGCCGAAAGCGCCCTGCTCGACAATCTTTCCGTTCTCGAGCACGCAGACGAGATCAGCGCGCTTCACGCTGCTCAGCCGGTGGGCGATCATGATCACGGTCTTGCCCTGCGACAGCCGCGACAGCGCCGCCTGGATGCGGGATTCGTTGTCGGGATCGGCAAAAGCCGTGGCCTCGTCGAGGATGAGGATGGGCGCGCTCTTAAGCATGGCCCGCGCGATGGCCAGTCGCTGCATCTCGCCGCCGGAAAGATAGACGCCCTTCGCGCCGATCTCGGTATCCGCGCCTCGCGGCAGCTTGGCGAGGATGTCGCCGCACTGTGCCGCCTCGAGCGCGGCGAACACTTCCTCGCGCGAGGCCGCGGGACGGCCGAGGCGCACGTTGTCGAAAATCGACGCCTTGATCAGCCGGCTGTCCTGAAACACGAACGAGACGAAGTCCGTCAGCTCCTTCTTGGCAATGTTACGGACGTCGACGCCGCCGATCAGCACGCGACCTTCCTGCGGGTCGAAGAAACGCGCGATCAACTGCGCCAGCGTGCTCTTGCCGCTGCCCGACGGTCCTACCAGCGCCGCCCGCATCCCCGCTTCGATGCGCAGCGACAGGCCGTCGACGGCCTTCTTGCCGGGAGCGTAGCTGAAGCTCACGTTTTCCAGCGTCACCGAGGCGTCGTGCGGATGCTCGCCGTGCTCCGGCTGAGACAGGGGTTTTAAGGCCAGCACGCCGTCCACGCGGCGCAGCGCGTCGGTCACGGTCATGCGGTTCTCGACCAGGTACATGATCTTTTGAAAATTGACGGCGACGGCCGGCGTGACGACGACGTAGAAGATCAGGTCGCTCAGCAGCCCCGGCGTGACGCCGCCGCGCGCCAGCCACAAGCCGCCGCCGATCAGGAACAGGAACGCCGACTGCACCAGCGCCGTGAAGAGGATCATATGGGGGCGCATGGCTTTGGTGTAGCCGATGACCCACTTTTCGTAGCGTTCGATGGCGCCGCGGAAGCGCTTGAAGGAGAACACGCTCTGCCCGAACGTCTTCACCACGGGGATGCCGCGGATGTACTCGACCGCCTCGTTTTCCATGTCCTTGAGGGCATTCTGATAATCGCCCATCTGCCGCTGCATGTCGGGCCCCACCATGGCGCGCATCGACAGCGCCGCGAGAAAGGCCGGCAGCAGGCTGAGCAGTCCCAGCCGCCAGTCGAAAAACAGGATCAGCGCCCCCAGCCCCGCCGTGGAAGCAAGCGTCGCGCTGGCGTCGGGCAGCTGGTGAGCCAGATAGTTCTCCGTCGCCGCCGAACAGTCGGTGACAATCGAGCGCAGCTTGCCGGTACCCAGGTTTTCGGCGCTGCCCAGCGGCAGCCCGGCGATGTGGCGCATGAGGCGGATACGCATGTTGACCGCCACGCGGAACGCCGCCAGATGCGAACACATCAGCCCGAGGACGAAGACGACCAGCGACAGCGCCGCCGCGGCCACGGCTTTCTAGCCCCAGGCGGCCATGTCCGCCGAGGCGCCGCCGCCCAGCGCCGCGGCGCAGATCTTCCAGATGAAGACGAACGGCGCCAGCCCCAGCAGGGCCGACAGCGCCGACAACACCCACGAAGCCCGCGTCAGGCGGCGGTAGCTTCCGGCATACTCCATCAGCCGAGGCAATATTCGCTCTCCTCTCACGATAAAACCTCCTTTTGCTTCTTCATTTAATTAGAAATAACTAACTCACACGGCGATAAAAAAAGGGCTGTTATAGCCCCATCAGCTTCGCCCAGCCGGCGCGGTGAAAATCGCAGAGTTGGTCGATGCATTTCAGCGCTTCTTCGGGCGGCACGTCGTGAACGACCAGCTCGGACAGCGCCGTGAAAAGCCCGCTGACGACGATGTGCTCGAAGAACGGACTGGGCGTTCTCACGGCGCGCCCGCGCGCCGCCATGACCGACATGAAGCCGTGCGTTTCGGCGATCTCGCGTTCCGTCAAGCGATGGACGAAGCCGCCGCATTTCGACGACTCCGGCGCCGCGAGGATCAGCCGGAAGGCGTCGCGGTGGGCGCGCGCGTATTCGTACATGGCCTTCATGCACCGGCGCCCCACTTCGCCCATGGCGTGGATCTGCTCTTCCGGCGCCATTCTTTTGAAATCCGCCGCGCCCGCTTCGTACAGTTCCAT
The DNA here is from genome assembly GCF_002007215.1 of Pyramidobacter sp. C12-8. GTDB lineage: Bacteria > Synergistota > Synergistia > Synergistales > Dethiosulfovibrionaceae > Pyramidobacter. The sequence continues at coordinate 4,119 of NZ_MUHX01000029.1, forward strand.
GAGACGCCGCGCGTGCGGCAAAACCAGCGCGTCGAACAATTCTTCCTTGCTCGCGTAGTAGCGGTAAAACGCGCCCGTCGTCACGCCCACGCTTTTGACGATCTGCCGCAGCGACGCGCCGCGAAACCCCTTTCGCAAAAACTCCGCCGTCGCCGCCGCGAGGATCTTCGCCTGCGTTTCCGACTCCCGTTCCATTCCCTTTCCCCCGTGGATAACAATGTTATATAACGATGTTATCTTAGAGCGGAACGAATTCCCTGTCAAGCCCCGTCCCCAAAATGGGGAAACGGCGCTGTTCCACGTGGAACAATTGAAGCGGGCGGAAGCCGATGATCCCGATGCCATCGGCTTCCGCCCGCTTTCCGTTTTTCGAGCACCGGCGAACGGATTCAGCGATATCGATCCAGGCAGTCCGGCCACAGCGAACCGCGCAGGACCGGATTGGCGCGGGCGTAATCGGCGGCGCGGCGGCCGGAGGCGTCTTTCGGCCGGAGATCGGCGCCCTTTTTCAGCAGCAGGTCAATTATTTCCGCCCGGCCGCTTTCGGCCGCGGCCATCAGCGCCGTGACGCCCGAGGCGCTGGCCCAGTTCAGCGTGTCGGGGGCGGCTTCGATCAGCGCGGCCAGCACGGCGGCGCTGGGATTGCCGCGCGCGGCGAGGATCAGCGCGGTGCTGCCGGTCATGTCGGTCAGGCGCGGATCGGCGCCGCATTTCAACAGCGCCCGCGCGATGCGGGCGCGTGGGTTGCGCAGGGCGGCCACCATCAGCGGCGTCAGTCCCTGAAAGTTGGCCTTGTTCACTTCGGCGCCCCTTCTCACCAGATATTCGATCACGCGCGGGTCGTCCTGCTCGCCGGCGGCGCAGATCAGCGGGCTCTGGCCGGTGGCTTCGAGGCGGTTCACGTCGGCGTTGCGGCGCACGCCCTTGCCGACCTGCGAGAGTTTGCCGCGGGCGCAGCAGGCGAGAAATTCGTCCTGCGGCATCACGCCGCGCGCCGCCGCCCCGGCGGCACAGGCCAACGTCAGTACGGCAGCCAGCGCAAAGATCAATTTTCTGCTCATGACAAACGCTCCCTTTGCCGGAAGATTTTTCGAATCCATTATCTCATTTTTCCGCGCCGGCGCATCGGTGATTTTGCCAACCGCACGGCCGGCGCTTGACGTGAAGGGAACTCGAGGCTGTAACATTTTATACGGACGGCCGGGCAGGGAGCGCAGGCCGCCAGGCACAACGCACGTGAATTCATGATGAAAGAAGTGATTCAGGATGAAGAAATTCATGCGTTTCGCACTGTTGGGTTTAGTGGTTCTGGTCTCGTTCGTCTCGTCCGTTTTCGCCGCGGCGCCCAAGGAGATCCCCGTCGTCTACATGACGAAGAGCATCACGCCGGAGGGAATGGTGCGGGCCTACCAAGCTCTGAACTGGAAGCCGTCGGGACGGGTCGCCGTCAAACTGAGCACCGGTGAGCCGCCGGCAAGCAACTATCTGCGTCCGCAGTTGATCGCCGACGTGGTCCGCCTCGCGGGCGGCACCATTGTGGAGTGCAACACGGCGTATGGAGGATCGCGCGCCGAGTCGGCCATGCACTATCAGGTCGCGAAAGATCACGGCTTCACGGCCATCGCCCCTTTCACGATCCTCGACGAAAAAGGCGACGCCTCTCTGCCCGCAGCGGGCGTCCATTTGAAAGAAAACCTTGTCGGCAAAGCTTTCGCCGATTTCGATTCCTATCTGGTGCTGACGCACTTCAAGGGTCACGCCATGGCCGGGTTCGGCGGCGCGATCAAGAACATTTCCATCGGCCTCGCCTCGCGCACCGGCAAGTGCCTGATCCACTCCGCGGGAAAGAGTCGCACCAATCCCTGGGGCGGCGTGCAGGATCATTTCCTCGAGTCCATGGACGAAGCCGGCAAATCCGTCTCCGACGCGCTCGGACAAGGAGCGCGCATCGCCTACGTCAACGTCATGAACCGCCTCTCGGTCGACTGCGACTGCGACGGCCATCCCGACGAACCCGACATGCACGACGTCGGCATCCTTTCCTCGAGCGACCCGGTGGCGCTCGACCAGGCCTGCGTCGACCTCGTTTACGCGCAAAAGGACGGCGAGGGCGCCTCGCTGGTAAACCGCATCGAGTCGCGCCACGGCCTCCACACGCTGGAAAACGCCGAGAAGATCGGCCTCGGCCGCCGCAAGTACAGGCTGGTCTCCCTTGATTGACGTCCTGCAGCGGGAGTTCGTCTACATCGGCTATTACTTCACCGTTCAGTTCCGGCAGATCTTCCGTTACTGGCTGCTGGGCATGCTGATCGGTTCGGCCGTGGCGGTCTTCGGCAAACAAAGGATCCACGGCGCTTTCAGCCGGCTGCAAGGGCGAAAACTCGGCCTGCTCGGCATCGTCCCCGCCTGCCTGCTGGGGATCGCTTCGCCGCTGTGCATGTACGGCACGATCCCCGTCGCCGCGTCGTTTTCCGCACAGGGCATGCGCGACGACTGGCTGGCCGCCTTCATGACGGCCTCGGTGCTGCTGAACCCGCAGCTGCTCGCGTACAGCGCCGCGCTGGGGACGACGATGCTGGCCGTGCGCGCGCTGTCGTGCTTTCTCTGCGGCGTCGCCGCGGGATTGCTGGTCCATTTTTTCTGCCGGAAGGGAGTCTTCAACTTCGCGGGCTTTTCCGCGCCGGAGAACCGCGACGCCGATCCCAACGTCCTGTTCCGCTTCGCCAAAAACTTCGGCCGCAACGTGCGCGTCACCGGCGGCTGGTTCCTAGCCGGCATTTTGCTGTCGGCGCTCTTTCAGCGCTACGTGCCGGCCGACGCTTTCGCCAAACTCTTCGGAAAACATGAAGGCTTCGGCGTGCTGATGGCTGCCACGGTCGGCGTACCGCTCTACGCCTGCGGAGGCGGCACCATCCCCCTGCTTCAGAGCTGGCTCGCCGACGGCATGAGCGCCGGCAGCGCCGCCGCTTTCATGATCACCGGTCCGGCGACGAAGATCACCAACCTCGGCGCGCTCAAGATCGTTTTGGGACCGCGCAGTTTTTCGCTCTACCTGGCCTTCGTGATGCTCTTCTCGCTGCTGACGGGGCTGCTGGTGAATCTGGCGGTTTAAAGCCTGGACGCAGTTAAAACACAACGAGCCGCCAACCTGTTTTACAGCAGGCTGGCGGCTCGTTGTGTCTTGTGTGGCGATCGTGATTTTCAATTCCGCAGCGTCGCTCTGAGGCGGTCGGGTTTGAGGAGCAGGTCGAGGGCGTCGGCGGCGGTTGCGGCGATCACGTCGGCGTGGGGCAGCAGGGCAGCGCAGAGACCTTCGCCTTCGAGCACGGCGACGGAGAGGGCGGCGAGGTCGAACATGGGAATATCGTTGAAGCCGTTGCCGAAGCAGGCGACGCCGCCGCGCAGCCCGGCGACGATCTCTTTCTTGCAGGCCCCCGCCCCCGCGCGCGGAAAGGCGTGCACCTCCACGCCCAGCGGTTCGCACTGAGCGCGCACGGTGCCGTAGGTATCGGCGGTGAGCACGTGGACGCCGACGAGTTCCAGCAGTTCGAGCAGGCGCGATCTGACGCTTTCAAGCACTCGTCCGTCGACGGCGACGGTGCCGTTGTAGTCGAGCGCGACGTGGGCGATTTCCAGCGGCTCGGCACGGCCGGGGATCTCGATGCGGATCACGGCGGCCTACCCGCGCGGCCTGTCTTTGTTCTTCGCGTAGAGCGCGCGCAGGCCGTCGAAGAGCAGATATTCGTCGAGGACGATGGGGCGGCGGCACAGCGGCGCCACTTTGGCGGCCAGCCCGCCGGTGATGACGGCGGTGCACTTTTGGCCGAGATGTTCTTCCATGCGGTCGATGAAGCCGTCGATCATGCCGGCGTGCCCGTACATGACGCCGGAGCGGATGCAGTTTTTCGTGTTGGTGCCGATGAGCTGATCGGGCGCGTCGAGGCTGACGTAGGGCAGCTGCGCCGTGCGCGAACCGAGCGCGTCCACGGAGATGCCGAGCCCCGGCGCGATCATGCCGCCGCGGTAGCGGCCGTCCTTGTCGATGACCGAGCAGGTGGTGGCGGTGCCGAGGTCGAAGACGAGGATCGGACAGGAATATTTGACTTTCGCGGCCACGGCGTCGACGATCAGATCCTTGCCGAGTAGTTCGGGCGCGTCGGTCATGATCGTCAGGCCGAGGTCGAGCGCCGTGGTCACGGCCATCATGCGCTTGTGCCAAAGCAGCTGAAAGGCGCGGTCCAGCGCCTGCGTGACGACGGGCACGACGGAGCTGATGACGCCGTCTTCCACGTCGCCGAGCGCATAACCGTGCATGCGCAGCACGCTCTCGACGATCATGGCGTACTCGTCTTCGGTCCTGTGCCGGTCGCTGGCCACGCGCCCCGTGAATAGGCGGCGGTCGCCGTCGTAGCCGCCGATGGTGACGTGGGTGTTGCCCACGTCGAACAGAAGAAGCATGTTTTTTCCTCCCGCAATATGTGTCGTGCCGCGAATTCCTCGCGGCGATCGTGCGCTTTCAGTATAACGGCCGAGCAATTTTTCGCAAGGGCGAGGGCGCGGATTTTTTTCGCGCGCCGTCCGCTTTTTGGTATACTTGGCGCGGGAACGGCAACTCATCTTCGCCTTGTGAAGGAGGCGCTTTTCATGCTCGAGGGGAAAAACATTCTGCTGGGAGTGAGCGGCGGCATCGCCGCCTATAAGATCGCGTCGCTGGCTTCGGCCTTGACGAAGCGCGGCTGCGCGGTGCAGGTGGTGATGACGAAGGCCGCGGAGCAGTTCGTCGCGCCCGTCACGTTCGAGGCCCTGACCCACCGCCGCGTCTTCGACGACGTGTTCGACCGCGCCGACCCGTCCGTCGTCCGCCACATCGCGCTGGCCGCCGGGGCCGACGCGCTCGTGATCGCGCCCGCCACCGCCGACGTGATCGCCAAAATCGCCCACGGCATCGCCGACGACATGCTCACCAGCACCGTGCTGCCGTTTACAGGCTGCCGCATCGTCGTGCCCGCCATGAACACCCACATGCTCGACAACGCCGCCACGCAGGAAAACCTGGCCACGCTGCGCCGCCGCGGCTGGCGCGTGATGGAGCCGGCCGAAGGGCGCCTGGCCTGCGGCGACACGGGGCGCGGCAAAATGCCCGAGCCGGAAGATATCCTCGAGTTCATCGAGCATTTCGCCGCCTGCGAAAAAGACCTGACCGGCGAGCGCGTGCTCGTCACCGCCGGCCCCACGCAAGAGGCGCTCGACCCCGTGCGCTTCCTCACCAACCACTCAACGGGCCGCATGGGCTACGCCGTCGCCCGCGCCGCCGCCATGCGTGGCGCGCAGGTGACGCTGGTGTCCGGCCCCGTCGGGCTGAAAAAACCGCTCTTCGTCGATCTGGTCAGCGTCGTCAGCGCGCAGGACATGTTCGACGCCGTCGTCTCGCGCTTCGACCGGAGCACCATCGTCGTCAAGGCCGCCGCCGTCGCCGACTACCGCCCCGCCGCGGCCTCCGAGAACAAGATCAAGAAACAGGACTCGGACATGAACCTGCCGCTGGAACGCACCGCCGACATCCTCAAATATCTGGGCGAGCACCGCGCCGATCAGTTCATCTGCGGCTTCTCCATGGAGACGGAGAACCTGCTCGAGAACTCGCGCGCCAAGCTCGACAAAAAACGCGTGCAGATGATCGCCGCCAACAGCCTCAAAGTCGCCGGCGCCGGCTTCGGCGCCGACACCAACGTCCTCACGCTGATCACCGCCGACGCCGAGACCGAACTGCCGCTGATGAGCAAGGACCAGGCCGCCCACCGCCTGCTCGACGAGATCCTGCGCCGGCGCGGGCGGTAAGGCACAAAACTTCCGCTTGTAAAGCGCGGGCGGCCGCATTATGATAGCGGCGGAGACATCGGCCGCCGGACATACGGCCGGCACATTCTGACGAAGGAGAGAGAATCATGTCATTTGAAGGGATTTCCGAACGGCAGCATGCCGAGTACCGGGCGCGTTACGAGAGCAGCGCGCTGTACCGGGCGGTGGGCAACGCGCTGTCGAAGCACGGCATCGGCGACGTCGCGTTCAGTTCCAAAGGGCGCAACGCCGCGCAGTTCCGCTTTTCGCACGTCGTGCCCACGCTGCCCGCCGCCAATCAGAAAAAGAGCGGCCGCTGCTGGATCTTCGCCGCGCTCAACGTGCTGCGCGAGCTCACCGCCAAGAAGCTGAACCTCGCCGAGCTGGAGTTTTCGCAGAACTACATGGCCTTCTGGGACAAGTTCGAAAAGGCCAACTACTTCCTCGAAAGCGTCATCGCCCTGGCCGGCAGGCCCGTCGACGACCGGCTGCTGAGCTATGTGCTCGACACCGCGGTGCAGGACGGCGGCCAGTGGGACATGTTCGTCAACCTGGTCGAGAAGTACGGCGTCGCCCCCAAGTCGGCCATGGAAGAGACGTTCCAGAGCAGCAACACCGCCGACATGAACAAACTGCTCAACGCCAAGCTGCGCCGCGGCGCCGCCCTGCTGCGCGCCGAGGTTGCCGCGGGCGGCGACCCGCGCGCCCTGAGGCTGCGGATCATGGACGAAGTGCACGCGCTGCTGTGCCTGTGCTTCGGCCAGCCGCCGCAGACATTCGACTTCGAGTACGTCGACAAGGACAAGAACTTCCACGCCGACCGCGACCTGACCCCGAAAAGCTTTTACGAAAAGTACGTCGGCCTCGACCTGAAAAACGATTACGTCAGCCTGATCAACTCTCCCACCGCCGACAAGCCGTTCTACCGCGCCGTCGCCATCGACTGGCTGGGCAACGTCGCCGAGGGGCGTCCCGTGCGCTATCTCAACCTGCCCATGGACGAGCTGAAAGACCTGATCGTGCGCCAGCTCAAAGACGGCGAGTGCGTCTGGTTCGGTTCCGACGTCGGCAAGAAAGGCGCGCGCGACATGGGCATCTGGAGCGACGCCTGCTTCGACTACGAAGGCACCTTCGCGATGGACTTCGCCATGACCAAGGGCGAGCGTCTCGACCTGCGCGACAGCGCCATGAACCACGCCATGGTCATCACCGGCGTCAACCTCGACGCCGCCGGGCAGCCCAACCGCTGGAAGATTGAAAACAGCTGGGGCGACGAGCACGGCGATAAAGGCTACTATCTGATGGACGGCGGCTGGTTCGACGAGTACGTCTACCAGGCCGTGATCAACAAAAAGCACCTCAGCGAGAAGCAGCTCGCCGCGCTGGAAACCGAGCCGCTGCACTTCTTCCCGTGGGACCCCATGGGCACGCTGGCCGAGTAAGTTTGGAAAAAACGAAAGTACCCGCAAAGACACGAAGAAAAACGTAAAAAATCGCACATGGCAGAGGGAATCCCCCAACGGCGTATGGCCGTCGGAGATTCCCTCTTGCTCATTCTCCGGCGCTTAGCGGCGGTTCATGTCCGGAGCTGGTCCCATGGAGGCCCTTGCTTCAATCCTTTGTTTTTTCTCTCCGCTTCTGCGCGACGGCTTCTGTTCAAAGCCTTACTGCGCTCGGACATTCATCGTCCAGCGGAGCATACGTTTCTTGATCTGCTCGAAAAACTGCATCACCACGACCAGCACCAGCACCATGAACAAAAATCCCGCCCAGGTGTAGTCGTAGAGACCGAACTCCGCGTACTTCTTCACGAAAAAGCCCATGCCGTACTGCGCGCCGTACATCTCCGAATAGACCAGCATCACGAACGTGCTGCGCAGTGAGTTGACGAATCCGGCAAGGATCGACGGGCTGGCCGCCGGCAGGATGACCTTGACGAGACGCTTGAAACCTTTCAGTTCCAGCGTCGCCGCCTTGTCGAGATAGCGCTTATCGATAGTCATGATGCCCGTGATGGCCGCGAACAGCGTCGACCAGACCGTGCCGTAAACGATCAGGAACACCGAGGCGCTCCAGAAATCCGGCGCCAGCAGCAGCGCGAACGGCGACAACAAAATCGACGGCACGACGCTGAACATGTAAATCACCGGATACAGCGCGTCGCGCAGCCGCTCATTCATGCCCAGAACCGTGCCGACGAACAGCGCCACGCCCAGGGAGACGGCGATCGACGGGATCATCAGCTTCATCGACGCCAGCAGGTTCACGAACATCGTGCGCCCTTCGCCGGCGAAGACTTTGCGGATGGCGTCGACGCGCGGAAACAGATAAGGATTGGCGCGCCCCGTCTCGGTCATGTAAACGTACAGCGCGATGAGCGAAGCGCAGATACAGAAAGTCAGCCAGTATTTGCCGAAAAAATATCTCAGCCTGCCCATCGCGAAGTCCGTTCCCGCCGCTTAGTTGTTTTCCGCAAAGAAGGCGCGCTGACGTTCGTAGAAAGCGGGATCCTCGCTGCCGTGGGCGGCGCTGACGTCCGCAAGCGCCTGCCGATACAGCTCAGTGTCGATATGGTCTTCGATCTTGATGTTGCGGGCGTTTTCGCTCAGAAAACCCGTCTTGTCGAGGATGCCCCAAGCGCGGACGACCGACTTGCTGAGCGGGTCGGCGTTGACGACGTAGTGAGCGGCGTCGAGCATGTAGGCGGCCACGTATTCGTCGGAAGCGCCGATCTTCTTGGCCAGCATGGAGACGGCTTCGTCGCGGTGGCTCTCATAGTAGCTCTGCGCCCGCAACAGCGCGCGCAGGACGGCTTTGATCGTCTCGGGATTCTTCTTGACGTACTCCGTCTGGGCCTCCATGCGGCAGCAGGAGTAGTTGGGCATCACTTCGCTCTGATAGGTGACGATTTTGACGTCGTTCATTTTCTTGACGTTGAAGTTCTGCCCCGTGCCCATCAACGCGTAGTCGACCTCGCCGCGCACGACGGCGGCCAGCGCTTCGTTGTAGCCCGAGTAGGTCACCCAGTTGACGGCCTTGAGCGGATCCTCGTAGCCCAGATCCATGACCGCGCCGGTGAAGGCGAAGTACGAAGGGTTGCAGGCGAACTTTTTGCCGATCAGCGACTGCACGCCGTTCCATTCCGCGCCGGCACGGGCGATCACGGGCATACAGCCGGTCACCATGTGGCCGCCGAAGATAGTCAGATCGATGCCGGCGGCGATCTGCTGCAGCGGCGCGGCCGTGCCGGAGTTGGAAACCACGTCCACCTTGCCGGTGGCGAGCAGCGTCATGGCGTCGGCGTTGGCGTTGGCGAGGACCGGCTCGATCGTCAGTCCCTCGTCCTTGAAATATCCCTTGTTCTCGGCGATCGTCACGAGCACGTTGCCGCTCGTGCCGTAGTTCCAGCGCACGACGTTTCGCTCGGGGGCGGCGGAAGCGACGGCCGAGGCGACAAGCGCCAGGCTCATCGCGGCAAACAGACGGACAGCATTTTTCTTCACAGACATAAAGAACGCTCCTCTATAGAGATAAATTATGGTGCTTGTAGCTTAATCGACGGCGCCGTTTCCATGCGCAAACAAGCCGCTGCGCGACAGGCGCTCCGCCACGTCGCGGTTGATGTGCCGGATCAGCGTCTCGCGCAGGCGAACGAACTCCGCGTTTTCGAAGCGGGAGCTGCGCGAGGCACGCTCCGCCGCGGGAACGCGGCAGTCGAAGATTACGCCGCTGGGCGACTGCCCCAGCACGACGACGCGGCTGCCCAGCAGCAGCGCCTCGTCCACATCGTGCGTGACGAAAAAGACGGTTTTTTTCGGCTCATGCTTCGCCCACAGCTCCGAGACCAGATCCTGAAGCATGGCGCGCGTCACCGCGTCGAGCGCGCCGAACGGTTCGTCCATCAGCAGCACCGGCGGATCGACGGCGAACGCCTGCGCGATCGCCACGCGCTGCTGCATGCCGCCGGACAGCTCGCGCGGCAGCTTGCGGAAGACCGCGCTGTCGAAACCGACCTCGCGCAGTTTTTCCAGCGCGACCGCCTTCAGCTCGTCCGCGCCGCGCCCGGGGAAACGCTGTCTCAGCGCCAGCATGATGTTTTCGCCCGCCGTCATCCACGGGAACAGGCCGTAATCCTGAAAGACCACGCCGCGATCCAGTCCCGCGCCCACGATCGGTTGGCCGTCGAGCGTGATCTCGCCGCAGGTAGGACGCTCCAGCCCCGCCAGCAGGCGCAGAAACGTGCTCTTGCCGCAGCCCGACTGCCCCAGCAGGCAGACGAACTCCCCCGCCGCGACGGAGAGCTCGATATCTTTCAGTATCAGCTTGTCCTTCACATACGCGAAGGAAAGGTCCTTGACGGCGATATTCTGCACGGCGGGCGCGTCCTCTCTGCACGTGGCGTTTTTGCGTATCCATTCTTAATAATTATAATAATAATAGCATTACATCCCAAGCGATGCATTAATTATTTTCATGGACTTTAACGCTATTTCTACGTATTTGTCCGTCATAACCACGATACCGCCGGCAGACGCGCTTTTCGATCGCGCAGACGCCGCTGCGCCGTGAAGAAAGATAATACTATTTCTTAATTAAAAGACCGAACGCAAAGGAGCTGAGGGGGAAATTCACAAAGCGAGCTGCGCAGACTGCGCGGCAATCGGGATGGTCCCGCGTGGCCAGACGCCCCGCAGCCCCCCGAAAGCCATGCCAATACTTCTGTCAAGAATTGGTATAAAAGGGAATTCCCAACGAGCCGCGCCGTTGAGAATTCCCTCTTATACTATTTCTCAATTAAAATGCCGAATACAGAGGCGCTGCGGAGGAGATTCACAAAGCGAGCTGCGCAGACCGTGCAGCGGTCGAGGGAGTCCCGAGCGACTGAACTCCTCCGCAGCGCCCGGGAAACTATGTTAATACTTTCTATCAAGAATTAGTATTAATTTAATATTGACGCCTTTCGCGCGGCTTTCTTTACGGTCTTGCGTCGCGCCGATACGATATTCCGTGCAACGCCAGCTTATTGGGACGAAAATAATTTTTCGTTCCAATCGAGTTGAATCGAAACTCATTTGCGTTCCAATCGCGGCAAAACGAAAATCCCCGCGCTTCTGCTCCACACGGAGCATTTTCGCGAGAAAGGTCTCCGTTACAGCCTTCACAACGTATCATACAAAAGACATTTCGTCGCTGCCGCGCAAAAAACCGCCCCGCCTTTCTCGTGTGCCGAGAGAGGCGGGGCGGTCACTATTGCCTTTGAAGAGATCCTTCCTTAAAATTATGGAGCGGTTAGTTTTTGACAGACAGCGCGTCGCCGCGCTGCGTCTTGGCAAACAGATAGGCGTCCTCCTCAAGATAGATGGAATCGCCGACGATCTCGAAGGGAAGTCGTGATCCTTTATCTCGATGGAGGCCACCACCGCGGCTTTTGTTCCGACCCTTCAGCCAGAGGCGCGCTATTCCTTGAACTCGATGGAGTTGAAGACGTTCGTGGCGAGCTCGCTCTCGTGGTCGCCGGCGACGGCGATGTAGCCGATGGCGGAGTCGTCGATGGCGAAAATCTGCGCGTACACGGGCGCGTTGTTGACCGTCGCGGTGTATTCGTAGCTTTCTCCCTCGCCGTCCATTTTGGCGAGATCGGTCGCGCCGTGAGCCTGAGCGAACTGCCCGGCAGCCGTCTTGACCGTCAGCTGTTCGGAAGCCTTGAGCGCCGACACGGTGAACGCCAGCGTGTTGTCGGGAGCCTTGAGCACGCCGGTGACGGAATTGTCGTCCTGCTGGACCATCTCGAACGTCCAGCCCTCGGGCACGTCGGCCGTAAAGTAGCCGCAATCCAGCGGAGCGGCCCAGGCCATGGCGGCCATTGCCAGCACAAACACGAGCGCAAGAAGCTTTTTCATCGTTTTTCCTCCTTGAAAAATGGCGGTCCGTGCCGCCAATCGCCGGGGCATGTCCCCGCGTTTCTATTTATTTTATTTCACAGCCGCCGCGCGCCGCAAGGCCCTTTCGGCTAAAATTGCGCCAAGAAAATTAGCCGAAAGTCCTTGACATGAGGCCCGATAAAACGTTAGCATCTTGAAAAAGCTTCAATTACCCGCAGAAAGGTCAAAAAAAGAACAGATGGTTCATATCGTCGTTATCAGCCGCCATAACTTGATCCGTCGCCTGCTCTCGGACTGCCTTGCCGCGCAAAAAGATTTCGCGGTCGCCGCTGAGCCGGAGCGCACGGAAGACGCGCCCGGCGTCTGCGAAAAACTGCGCCCCGACCTGCTTCTGTTCGACCTCGCCCTCGACAACGTGCGGGGCGCGCTCAGCAGTTCCGCCGCGATAAAAAAGAGCTCGCCCTCCGCCAAGATCATGTTCCTCACGGGGCTGTCCGACTCGTCGCTGATCGCCGACGCGCGCGAGCGGGGCGTCGATTCGTTCCTCTTCTACTACAACTGCATGCAGGAGGGGCTGGTCACCTGCGCCCGCGGCACGACGGGCGGCTACCAGATCTATCCCAACGAAGAGATGCTCCGTCAGATCGACCCGTTCGCCGGCGTCTTTACGCGCCGCGAGATCAAACTGCTCTGCATGCTCTGCGAATCCAAAAGCCGCGAAGAGATCGGCGCCGCGCTCGCTCTCTCCCCCAGCTCGATCAAAGGCTGCGTGTCGTCGATCCTGAACAAGACCGGTTACGGCAGCATCTCGCAGCTCCTTTCCCACATGCTCTCCCGCGGCTGCCTCGCGCCGCGGTGAGCGCAGGGAGTTTTCGCATACAACGCCGTCGAGGGCAGAAGCAGCGACGGGCCGCCGTTTTGTCCAGATCCCGAGGGAGCGCTCGGCCATACGGCGACGAACCTCGCCGGCCCGCCGCCGCGCCCTTTCGCTGCACGGACGGCGCCGTTTTTGACAGCGGAACGGCCGGCGCGGCAAGATCAAAACATCTTGAGACAAAGGAGCTGAACAGCAGTGAACAAGCGAGAAGTGATCGCGATGTTGGACGCCGAAGGGATCGCCTACGAAAAGGTGGAACACGATCCCGTCTATACCATCGACGAAATGCTGGCGCTTGGCCTGCCTCACGTCGAGGCGATCGCCAAGAATCTTTTCGTCCATGACGACAAGAAGCAGCGCTATTATCTGATCACCGTCAAGGAAGAAAAGCGCGTCGACCTGAAAGACTTCAAGGCGCGCTTCGGCACGCGCCGCCTCAGTTTCGCCTCGGAAGAAGAGCTGAACCGGATCCTCGGCCTCGCCAGGGGCTCGGTCACGCCCTTCGGCGTCCTCAACGACGAAGGGCGCCAGGTGACGGTTTATTTCGACGACGATTTCCGCGGCAGAAAGATGGGCATCCACCCCAACGAAAACACCGCCACCGTCTACGTGAAGACCGAAGACGTGGCGCGCCTGATCACGGCGCACGGCAACGAACTGAACTTCGCCCGCTTCTGATACCGATTTTCAATGTCGAAAGCGGCCGGAGACTGATGACATTCGACTCATCAGCCTCCGGCCGCTTTTTTCGGTTCGGCGGGCGTTTCGCTTTCATCCTTCGGCGGGAGGAACGGCGCTCTCTTTGGCCGCGGGGCCGGAATACTGGCCGAGCAGCAGGGCGAAATAGAAGTTGAAACAGGCATGGAAGCTGTGGATATCCTCGCCGGTGAGGCGCTTGATCTTCTCGAGACGGTAGATCAGCGTGTTGCGGTGGATGTGGAGCCGCCGCGCCGTCTCCACCAGCGAGAAGCCGCTTTCGCACCAGGCTCGGATCGTCTTTTCCAGCTCCGGCCAGTCGGATTTGCCGCGCAGATTGCCCGTCAAGGCCTTGATGAAACGGATGCGCACGGGCGCGTCGATGGTGGAGATCACGTCTTCCATGCGGAAATCGGCGATGCAGTACACGCCGGGACGCTGTTTGAACTTTTTGCCCAGCATCAGCGCCTTGCGGGCCTCCTGACAGCTGAACGACAGCGCCGCAACGCTGTGCGCCGGCGAGCCGATGCCGATGGCGGCTTTCAGCCCGTAGTCCTCGAGCCGGTCCAACAGACTCTGCGAGAGTCCGACGACTTGGGCAAGCGCCGCCTTTTCGTGCTGCGGGTCGGCGTGGTCGGCGTCCTTGACGGCATGGAGCGTGACGAAGCGGTTGTTGCCGCTGATGCTGGAGACAGTGCGAGGATGGGAGAAGATGCCGCGCATTTCCGCGAGGACGGCCTTCTTGATGTTGAGGATGCGCATCTCCACCTCCCCGTCCCGACATTCGCGCCGGACCTCCAGCGCGTAGCGGCCGAACTGATAGAGGTCGACGACGATGGGGATGTAGAACAGGCTCGGATCGTACCCGAGCTCGATGGCCCGCGACTGAAGCATGGTCTCGTTGCCGACGCCGGGGACGAAAGTCTCCAGATCGTGGATGAGGTCCTGCAAAATGCTCTCGCGGCTGCTGGAGTAAACGTAAAGCTCGCGCTCGCGCAGCAGGATCTCGATCTGCTTTTTGACGATCAGCCCGAACGGGCGCACTTCGTCCGGCACGCCCGTCAGCGCCATGGTGCCGACGGTGCGTCCGTTCAGGTTCTGGATCGGGAACGTGACGCCGGGGAGCGTGCCCCTGAATTGGCGCGCCTGCTCCCGCGTCGTCTCGGAGGCCGTGCCGGTGCGCACCACTTCGAGCGAAGCCTCGTGCAGCTGGCCGATGCGCTCACTCTGGCTGGCGCCGATAATCTTGCCGTCCACGTCGGTGATGATGAGGTTATGGCCGATGATCGCCGCTGTGGAAGAAGCGATCTCCTGAGCGCATTTTTGTATTAATGTCATCTCATCTATTTTGCTATTTTTCATCATTTCACCTCACCCTGTATGATTAATACGAATCTCCGGGCGTATTAACTCATGAAATCTGGTAATTTGCAACGGTTTTTTTTGTGAGAGCATTCTTTATCATTTCAAATAAGGCGAAGAACCATAAATAATATTCAACAAGCTGAGGAGGAATGCTTCTATGAGACTGGAACTTCGCAAAGCTCACGTGACCGGGCTTGAGTGGGGCAGTCCAACCCGCATGGAAAACGGCGTGCTCTACGTCGACAAAGCGGGCTTGATCGCGGCGCTGTCTGACGACGACCGTATCGAAAAATGGGACGTCGATCTGGCCCGTCCCGGCGAATCGGTGCGCATCATCCCCGTCAAGGACGTGATCGAGCCGCGCGTCAAGCTCGAAGGCGGCGAAAGCTATTTCGCTTCCGTGATCGGCCCCAACGACACGGCGGGTGAAGGCGCGACGTTCGTGCTCGACGGCGCCGGCGTGGTCACCGTCGGCCCGATCATGGGATTCCAGGAAGGCTTTATCGACATGAGCGGGCCCGCCGCCAAGTTCAGCCCGTTCGCGGGGCTGTTCAACGTGGTGCTGATCGCCCAGCCCGTCAAGGACCTGGAAAAGCATCAATACGAGGAAGCGATCCGCATCGGCGGCCTGAAAGCCGCCGTCTGGCTGGCCGACTGCTGCAAGGATGCGAAGATCGACGCCACGGAAGTTTTCGAAAAAGGCACGGTGGCCGAAGAGCTGAAAAAGTATCCCGACCTGCCGCCCGTTGTCCACCTCTGCATGTGCATCACGCAGGGACTGCTGCACGACACGTACGTGTACGGCGCCGACGTCAAGACCTGCCTGCCCACGCTGCTGCACCCCAACGAAGTGCTCGACGGCGCCATGGTCTCCGGCAACTGCGTGTCCGCCTGCGACAAGACCACGACCTGGCACCACCTGCACGACCCGGTGGTTTCCGAGCTGTACGCCCAGCACGGCAAGACCGTCAACTTCTTGGGCATGATCCCCACGCAGGAGTCGGTCGTCCTCGCCGGCAAGGAGCGCGCCTCGTCCTTCAACGCCCGCCTCTGCCGCGAGCTCGGCGCCAAGGGCGTGATCATCACCGAAGAGGGCTACGGCAATCCCGACAGCGACCTCTGCCTGAACGTCAACAAGTGCGAAGCGCTGGGCATGAGCACCGTGGTCATCGCCGACGAAGCCTCCGGCACCGACGGCGCCTCGCAGGGGCTGGCCGACGCCACACCGCAGATGACGGCCTTCGTCTCCTGCGGCAACGTCAACGAGATGCTCGAAGTGCCGGCCATGAAGAAAGTGATCGGCTTCATCGAGTCCATCGCCCACGTTTCCGGCGGCGCGGCCGAGAGCCTTCGTCCCGACGGTTCCATGTACGTCGAACTGCAGTCGATCATCGGCTCGACCTGCGAGACCGGCTTCAACAAGTCCGGCTCGCTCTGGGTGTAAGGAGGGGATCGGTCATGACGTTCCGCATCGTTCATTACATCAACCAGTTCTACGCCGGCATCGGCGGAGAAGAAATGGCCCACGTGCCGCCCGAAAAACGCGACGGCAAGGTCGGCCCCGGCGCCGCCCTTCAGGCAGAGCTGGGCAAAGAAGCCGAGATCGTCGGCACGGTGATCTGCGGCGACAACTACTTCAACGAACACAACGAAGAAGCCAAAAAGATTCTGCTCGAGATGATCGGCAGCTACAAGCCCGATCTGCTGATCGCCGGCCCGGCGTTCTTCGCCGGACGCTACGGCATGGCCTGCGGCGACATCTGCGCCGCCGTGCAGGACACGCTGGGCATTCCCGTCGTCACCGGCATGTATCCCGAGAATCCCGGCGCCGAGTCCTTCGCCAAGAAAGTCTTCATCGTCAAGACCGCCAACAGCGCCCGCGGCATCAAGGACGCGGCCAAATCCATGAGCTCGCTGGCGCTCAAGCTGCTCAAGAAGGAAACTCTCGGCCCCGCCGCCGACGAGAACTACATCAGCCGCGGCTTCCGACGCGTCTTCTTCCACGAGAAGAACGGCGCTCAGCGCGGCCTTGAGATGCTGCTCAAGAAGATGGCCGGCGAGCCGTTCCAGACCGAGTACGAGATGCCGACCTTCAAAAAGATCGAGCCCTGCGCTCCGGTCAAGGATCTCAAGCACGCCACCATCGCCCTGATCACCTCCGGCGGTATCGTTCCCAAGGGCAATCCCGACAAGATCCGCGTCTCTTCCGCGGAGTCTTACGGCCGCTACGACATCACCGGCCTCAACGACCTCACCCCCGAGAACTACGAGTCCATCCACGGCGGCTACGACACGCAGTGGGCCAACGCCAACCCCGATGTGGTGCTGCCGCTCGACGAGATGCGCGAGCTGGAGAAAGAGGGCAAGATCGGCAAGATCTACAAGTACGTGTACTGCACCACCGGCACCGGCACGGCCGTGGCCTGGGCCGAGAAGTTCGGCCAGGAGATCGGCCCGGAGCTGAAAGCCGCGGGCGTCGACGCCGCCATTCTCACCTCCACCTGAGGCTCCTGCACTCGATGCGGTGCATCGATGTCGCGTGAAATCGAGAAGGCCGCCGGCATCCCCGTCGTGCAGATCGCCACGATCGTGCCGATCATGATGACCGTCGGCTCCAACCGGATCGTCCCCGGCGTCGCCATCCCCCACCCCGTGGGCAAGCCCGAGCTGGGCGACGCGGAAGACAAAAAAGCTCGCCGCAAGCTGCTCGAAAAGGCGCTCGAGGCGATGGTCACGCCGATCGACACGCAGACGATCTTCAAGGCGTTCTAGGAGAAAGCGTTTTCTCTGGCGATCCCGTACAAAACAACAGGCCGGCGGAACCTCGTCGGGTTCTGCCGGCCTTTTTGTCGCGCCGCAATAATGAATTTTTTCACGAACTGCGCTTCTTTGGATCATTCGTTGGAGGTTTGCTAAAGCTGTTTATGCCTTGATATGCAGCGACAATTTTTCGGAGGTCAGCGACTCATGATCATCACAAACAATCCCGACGTGCAGTCGGCACAGCTGGGCGAAACGCTTTTGGTGAGGGGGACGCCGCTGGATGTTCTGCAGGCCGTTTCCGATTACATGGAGAAAGGCTGGCATCTCGTCACGCATCCGCTGTCGGCGAACAACCGTCTCAACAAAAGCCCCTATCGCTCCGTCGTCCTGTCTGAAAAAAACTCATGGGAGGGCAGCGAACGGGACATACTCGACCGGGCGATCAGCCATTTGTCGCTGCAGGGATTTGACGATCCCGGGGACGCCGACGCCGATTACCGCTGGATCGACCTTGAACATCTGAAGACGGCTCTTTTCGAAGCGGCGAAGTTCCACCTGTGATCGAGCCTCCGCCGTGGGCGGGGAGCGAAACGGCCGGCCGTGAAACGCGGCCATGGATTATCGAAAGAGAAAGGAATGGATCATTATGGAAGAACAGAAACGAGACGGTTTTGGCAGTCGCATCGGCTTTATTCTCTCGGCCGCCGGATTCTCCATCGGCCTTGGCAACGTCTGGCGTTTTCCCTATTTGACCAGCAAGTTCGGCGGCGGCGCTTTCGTGCTGGCTTACGTGCTGATCTGCGTTTTCATCGGGCTGCCCCTGTTCCTGGGCGAGCTGAGCATCGGCCGCCGCATGAAGGCGACGCCCATCGTCGGTTTTGTCCGCGAGAAGAAGATCGGCTGGTCGCTGATCGGCTGGATCGGCGCCATTGCCTGCATCGTGCTGATGGCTTACTACACGGTTATCATCGGCTGGATGGTCCGCTACGCCGTCAAAGCCCTGAGCGGAGTTTTCGCCGGTTCAACCTTTGAGCAGACCAAAGTGATGTTCAACGATTTCATGAAAAACCCCTTCGAGCTGATCGCCTACACCGTCGTCGTCTTCGCCGCGCTCGGCATGGCGATCTCGCGCGGCGTCAAGGAAGGCGTCGAAAAGCTCTGCAAGTGGCTGCTGCCCATCCTCGGCGTCATGATCGTGACGCTGGCCGTCCGTTCGCTGACGCTGAGCCCCGTCGAGGGCGTCGGCAAGACCGCCATGGACGGCCTGAGATGGTATCTCAGCCCCGATTTCAGCCAGCTGGGCAATCCCGAAGTGTGGCTGTATGCCCTCGGGCAGAGCTTCTTCTCCATCGGCGTCGGCATCGCCACCGCCGTCGTGTACGGTTCCTACCGCAGCGACACCGACAACATGCCCAAGGACGCCGCCATGGTCGTGACCATGGATACCTCTTTCGCGCTGATCGCCGGCGTGGTCATCTTCCCGGCGCTGCTCGTCTACGGCGCCGATCCCAACTCCAGCGGCGTCGGCCTGGTCATGGAAGTCATGCCCGTCGTCTTCGGCAAGATGCCCATGGGGTCGTTCTGGGCTTCGCTGTTCTTCATCCTCGTCGCCGTCGCCGGCTACACCTCCGGCCTTGGATACCTCGAAGCTCCCGTGGCCTGCTTCGCCGATTTCTTCAAGGTGAAGCGCAGCAAGATGACCTGGATCGTCGTCTTCATCATGTTCGTGCTCAGCCTGCCCTGCGCCTATTCACTGAGCGAAGGGCACGGCTGGATGTCCACGTACCGGGTCCTCGGCAAGAGCATCTTCGACTTCGCCGATTACCTGTCGGGCAACGTGATGATGCCCGTCGACGCGCTGCTCGTTTCGCTCTACGTCTCCTTCGTGCTGAAGTTCAAGGGCTACATGGAAGAAGCGAACAAGGGCCTGAGCGAAAGCCACACCTGGAGAGTCAAGGACTGGTGGATGCCCTGGGTCACTTACGGCCTGCCCGTCGTCCTGATCGTGATCATGTACCGCAACGTGTTCTAGAAACAAAAAACGGCGGCGCGCACGCGCGTTTCCATGCCTTCGTTTCCGCCGCGCGGATCTTTCGCGACCCGCGCGGCGGATTATTTTACGCCGCAGACGTGCTACAATATCGCATAAAGTGGCGGATATCGCTTCTCTCTTCAATTTTGAAGCTGAGAAAGAAAGGTCTTTCGGCATGGAAAAGTGCGTTCAAGACGCGTTGTTGTTTTTTCTGCCCTTCGCCGCCGCCGGTTTTTTTCTCATAAAAAACCGGAAGCTCGGCTCGCTGGCGGTACTGCTCGGCTACGTCCTGGCGGCGGCGCAGGCGGTTTGCTGCAAGGTGCTGAACCGCAATCTCGACTACTTCATTTTCATGCGGCTCGACTGGGACATGCTGCGCATGGCGCCGGTCGTCATGGCGGCGACGAGCGCCGTCTTTATCGCGATCACGGCGCTGGTCCTGACCGCCGTCTGGCTGAACTGGACGGGGCGGCTGCGGCGCACTTCGCTCGAGAACCGTCGTTGGCCGCGCCGCTGCCTGCTGGCGCTTTGCGCGCTGGCGATCGCCTTTTCGCCCGTGACCTCGGTCTATCGGGAGATGCTGAACGTCCGGCGGCAGTTCGCGCGGGCCTCGGCCTGTTCCGAGGCGGAACTTTTCGCGGCGCTGGGAGCGCGGCGGCCACCTCTCGAAGAAGCCGACCTCGAGGCCGAAGCGGGAAGAAACGTCGTCGTCATCTACTGCGAATCGCTGGAGACCAATTTTTTGAACCGGGAAGACTTTCCCGCTTCGCTGCCCTGCCTGCACCGCCTCGCCGATTCCGGCTGGACGCTCTGGGACGATTACAAATGCGTCAGCGGCGCGACCTGGACCATCGGCGCGCTGTACGCGACGCAGACTTCGTTCCCCGCCTTTTTCGGCGGCGCCGGCGACGATATTTTCGACCGGCTGAAAAGCAGCCGCCTGCCGTCCTGTACGAAGGTGATGCGGCGGGCGGGCTACGACTGCCTGTTTCTGGCGGGATGCGAGCTCGGCTTCGGCGGCACGGGCGGCCTGATGAAAATGCTGGGCTACCGCGTCAAGGGGTTCCAGGACTTCGAAAAAGGCTGCGAAAAAACGGTCTGGGGCGCGCACGACGCCGACCTGTTCGAGCAGGCGAAGATCGAATACGCGCGTCTGGCCGCCGCCGGACGGCCGTTCAACCTGACGCTGCTGACGGTCGACACGCACTTTACGAAAGGGCTTCCCGACGCCCGCCTGAAGGACAAGGTGTCGCCCGCCGTGCCGCCCATGAGCCACGAGTACTGCGTAGCCTGCCTGGATTATCTGCTCGGCGATTTCGTCGACTTCGTCGGGAAACAGCCGGGCGGACGCGAAACGGCGGTGGTCATCCTCGGCGACCACCTGATGATGGGCAGCGAGAACAACACGCCGATCCTCACACGCCTGAAAAAACGCGCGCGCACGGTGGCGCTGTTGACGAACCGCCGCCCCGCGGGCAGAGACTCGCACGGCGAGATCGGCTTTTACAACATTCCCGGACTGATTCTCGATCTGGCCGAAATCAAGCATAACGCGCCGTTCCTCGACGATCTCGCGCCCAACCTTTCGCCGCGCGCGATCGAAACGCACAGCGCCGAACTGACCGCCCTCAACCTGCGCCTGACCGGCCGGGATGAGGCGGCGTCAGAGGCGGAATGAAAGACGCCGCGAAAGCGAGAAATCGGTGTTATTTCAACAACATGATTCGTGATCCGTTGAAAGCACGATGACGGAGGATAACGGAAGGAGCAAGATATCATGGAAGCGATTCTCGGCAACGTGATGGTCGACTGCAACGACGAAACGGGACTGCAAAATTTTTACGCCGAACTGCTGGGCTGGGAAAAGTGCGTGCTGTTCGAGCGGCCGGCGATCAGGAGTTCAGGCGGCATCGTCTTCTTGTTCATTCAGGAGGAAGATTACGTGCCGCCCGTGTGGCCGGAGGAAAAGGGGAAACAGCAGAAGCAGATGCACTTCGACTTTCAGGTGGAGGATCTGCCGGAGGCGGTGAAAAGGGCCGAGGCGTTGGGCGCGGTCAAAGCCACGGCGCAGTTCGGCGGCGCGCAGTTCGTGACCATGGTCGATCCGGCCGGGCACCCGTTCTGCCTGTGCCGGAAGTAATGCCGGTTTTCGTTAATACTAATTCTTGATAGAAAGTATTAACATAGTTTCCCGGGCGCTGCGGAGGAGTTCAGTCGCTCGGGACTCCCTCGACCGCGGCGCGGTCTGCGCAGCTCGCTTTGTGAATCTCCCCCGCAGCGCCTCTGTATTCGGCATTTTGATTGAGAAATAGTATAAAAAGCGCGAAACGCCGTAAAAGGCAAAAAGCGTCCGGAAGTCGATGGCATCTGGTCCATCGGCTTCCGGACGCTTTTAATGTTCCACGTGGAACATTTCTGCCCGCCGGTCGAGAGCAGGCAAGCTGCGACTGGCGGCGGTTCATTCGTCCCGCCGCGGCATCTTGGGCACGAACTTTTCCGCGCCGGCGGTCATCGACTGGATGTAGGCGGCCGCCTTCCGCAGCGCGGGCACGGCTTTTTCGATCAGTTCCGGCGTGAGGCGTTCCGTGGTGCTGGCGAGGCCGAGCGCGCCGAGCAGCTCGCAGCCGGCGCCGAAAACTGGCACGTCCAGCGCCGCAGTGCCGTAGGTGCGCTCTTCGCGCGAGACGGCGTAGCCGCGTTCCAGCGTCTTTTCAATGGCGCGCAGCACTTCGTCGGCGGTCGTCGGCGTGTGTTCGGTATAGCGGGGATAGGGCGCGGCGGCGAGGATTTTGGCGCGCAGTTCCGCCGGCCCCCAGGCAAGCATCACTTTGGAGGCGGCGCCGTAGGGGAACTTCGCCTCGCTGCCCTCGGGCGTGACGTAGCGCATCAGCTGCGCGCGGCAGACGGAACAGATGCAGAGGCGCCGATCGTTGCGGATGATCTGAAACGAGACGTTCTCGTCCAGTTCGCGGGCCAGTTGTTCCAGCTGCGGGCGCAGTACGTGGAGCAGCGGATTGTGCCGCTCGAACGCCTTGCCCAGCGACAGCACGCGGGGGCCGAGCACGTAGCGGGCGTCTTCGCCGCGGCGGATCACGTAGCCCATCTGCTCCATCGTGCCGCACAGACGCATGACGCGGGATTTGTGGATGCCCAGAGCGCCGCTCAGCTCCGTCAGCGAAGCCGAGCCCTCCGTTTCGAGAAAATCGAGCGCTTCGAGACTGAACACGACCGAGGCGTTCAGCCGTTCGGATTCTTTGACGCGGTTTTTCAGCTCCATGCGGAGTCCTCCTTGCGGGACGGCGTTCGCCGCAAAAGCGGGCGCGCCGCCGGCGCGTTGAATTTCGGCGGGAGGCTTGACAACCTTCGCTGGCTTGCTAAAATAATAGCAATTTTTAAAAATAGAATCAAGTGTCGTAAAAATAGAATTTTTTGCGGGCGTCATTTTAAGTGAATCGCATGAAACGGAGGATTCTCGATGAAGGAAAAAATGTTTGCGCTGATCGACGCGTTGAAGCCGGAGCTGTCGGCGATGTCCGACGACATTTACGATCATCCCGAGGTCGGCCTGACGGAGGTCCACGCCTCGTCGCTGCTGACGGGATGGCTGGAGAAGCGCGGCTTCGCGGTGGAGCGCGGCGTCGGCGGCCTGCCCACGGCCTTCCGCGCCGTGTACCGCCGCGGCGAAGGCGGCCCGCGCATCGGCCTGCTCTGCGAGTACGACGCGCTGCCCGCGCTGGGGCACGCCTGCGGCCACCAGATGCAAGGGCCGTGCATCCTCGCGGCCGCCGCGGCGCTGAAGGATTCCGACCTGCCCGGCCCGTTCTCGGTGGTCGTCTACGGCACGCCCGCCGAGGAGACGGAGGGCGGCAAGATCCTCATGATCAAAAACGGCGACTGCTTCCACGACATCGACGTGGCCCTGATGATGCACGGCAGCGGCGAGACGACGACCGACATCAAATCGATGGCGCTGACGAACTTCTTCGTCGCCTATCGCGGCACGGCGGCGCACGCGGCGATCAAGCCCGAACTGGGGCGCAGCTCGCTGGACGCGATGTCGCTGGCGTTCCACGGCGTGGAGTGCCTGCGCGAGCACGTCAAGGAGGACACGCGCATCCACTACAACATCACGGACGGCGGCGGCACGGGCGCGAACACGGTGCCGTCTTTCACCAAAGCGCAGTTCTACGTGAGGTCCTACAACCGCGCCTATCTGGAGAGCGTGATCGCGCGCTTCCTCAAGGTGCTGCGCGGCGCGGCCATGATGACGGAAACGGAAGTGGAGATCGAGCGCCGCAAGGACGTGGACAACAAAATCCCGGCGTTGAAGCTGAACGACGTGATCATGGAAAACGCGCGCGCCGTGAACGCGCCGGCGATCCGCCCGCCGCGCCAGAAGACCGGCTCGACCGATCTCGGCAACGTCATGCAGCTCATGCCGGGTTCGTGCATCCGCGTGGCCTTCGTGCCCGAGGGTTCGCCCTCGCACTCGCAGGCGTACCTCGACGCCGGCAAGACGGATACGGCCCACAGCGCCATCGTCACCGGCGCCAAGGTGCTGGCCGCCACGGCGGCCGACCTGATCTCCGTCCCCGGTCTGCTGGACGAAATCAAAAAAGAGTTCGCAACGCGCAAGGCGCAGCTCGAGGCTGAGTCGCGCGCGTAGGTACAAGCGTCGCGGTCTTTTGGGTTTTATCGTTGGAAGCGAATTTATGAGGAGGGGTTCGTTATGTCCGAAGAAGTGAAGGCGGCTGTTCCCGCAAAGCCAAAGAAGGCGATGAACACGCTGGTGATCATTTTCGCCGTCGTCGTGGCCGCCTGCCTGGCGACGTGGATCATTCCCGCCGGCGAGTTCGACCGCGTCAAAGTCGGTTCGCGCTCCGTCGTCGACGCGGCGTCGTTCCACTGGGTAGAGAAAAGTCCCGTCAATCCGCTGCTGATCCCACTGCACATCGCCAGGGGCGCCAAGAGCGCCGTCGATCTGCTGTTCATGCTGCTGTGTTCCGGCGCGGCCTTCGCCGTCGTCATCAAGTCGGGGGCCATGCACTCGTCGATCGGCACGCTGGCGCTGAAATATCGCGAGCGCAAATCGATGTTCGTGCTCTCGATGTTCGTGCTGTTCTGCTTCATCATGCTCACGCGCGGCCTCGTCGAATTCGTGGCCTTCGCGCCGGTGCTGGTGATGATCTGCCTGGCGCTGGGGCTCGATTCGGTCACCGCCGTCGCCATCATGACCGGCGGCACGGCCGTCGGCTTCGCCACCGGCATGCTCCAGCCCAGCACGACGCTGATCGCCCAGGAGCTGGCGGGGCTGGCTCCCTTCTCGGGGCTGTGGTACCGCGCCATCTGCTTCGGCCTGTATATGGTTCTCACGGGCTTTTTGATCTGGCGCTACACGGTGAAGATCTCCAACGATCCTACGGCTTCGCCCATGTACGACCTGGACAAGGCTGAGAACCTCGGCGATTCCGACGCGATCGAGGCCTACGGCCCCATGGACGCGAGCAAGTGGCTGGTGACGCTGGCGACCGTGGCGGCAATGGCGCTGATGGTCTACGGCAGCATCCGGTGGAAGTGGAAATATCAGGAGCTTTCCGCCACGTTCATCGGCCTGGCCATCGTCGCCGGTCTGTGCGCGCGCATGTCGCCGTCGGCGATCGCCAAAACCTTCGTGGACGGCGCCAAGACCATGGTCATGGTCTTCTTCCTCGTCGCGGCGGCGCGAGCCATCTCTTCGATCCTCGCCGACGGCAAAGTGCTCGACACGATCGTCTACGCCCTCGGCGAAGCGCTCAAGCTTGTTCCCGCGTGGCTTCAGGCCCCGGCCATGTTCATCGCCAACCTGCTGATCAATACGGTGATCCCCTCCGGCTCCGGCCAAGCGGCGGCCGTGATGCCGATCATGCTGCCGCTGGCCGACATCATCGGCATGACCCGGCAGACGGCCATCCTCGCCTTCAACTTCGGCGACGGCTTCTGCAATTGGGTCATCCCCACCAGCTCGGCGCTGATGGCGGTGCTGGGCATCGTCAACATGCCCTTCGAGCGCTGGATGAAGTACAGCTGGCGCGTTTTCCTCTGGTGGGTGGCGCTGGGCTGCGTGCTCGTCTCCGTCGCTCACATGATCAAGCTGGCGTGACCCCGGCGTAAAAAAAGAGAGCGTCCGCGCCGTGCGGGCGTCCTCTTCACGTATTTGCCGACGGCAGGCGACGGAGTATAATGGGAATCGACAGGAAGGTGACTTACGATGAACCGTATTCCGATAGAAGACGAGATCGCGGCGCTGCGGCGCGATCTGCACCGTCATCCCGAGCTGAGCGGGCAGGAGACGCGCACGGCGGGGCTTGTCGCCGCCGAACTGGAACGGCTGGGGCTGACGGTGATCCGCGCGCCAGAAAAGGGCAACAGCCTGCTGGGCGTGCTGGACACGGGACGCGCCGGCAAGACGCTGGCGCTGCGCGCCGACATGGACGCGCTGCCGCTGCAGGAGAACGCCTGCAACCTGAAAGGGGCAAAAGCGGTCGTCTCCGAAATCGACGGCGCGGCGCACATGTGCGGGCACGACTTCCACACCGCGGGCATGCTGGCGGCGGCGCGGCGGCTGACGGCAATCAAAGAACAACTGGCCGGGCGCGTAATTTTCTGCTTCGAGTCGGGCGAGGAGATGGGCCTGGGCGACGACGCGCGCGCCCTGCTGGCGGAGCTGAAGCCGGTGGACGCGATTTTCGGCGTCCACGTGCAGGCCGCTTTCCCCTGCGGCGCCGTGGTTGTGATCGACGGATCCTGCACGGCGGGCTGCGAGACGTTCGCCGTTAAGGTTCGGGGCAAAAGCGCGCACGGCGCCACGCCGCACCTCGGGCTCGACCCGATCAACTGCGCCGCGCAGATCCTCTGCGGGGCCAATTCGATCATCTCGCGCCGCGTCAACGCCCGCGAGGCGGCGGTGCTGACGGTGTGCAACTTTCACGGCGGCTCGACGTGGAACCGCATTCCCGACGAGTGCCGCATGGAAGGCAGCCTGCGCTTTTTCAGCGAACAGGTGGGGCGCGACCTGCACGCGTTGCTCGAACAGACCGCGGCCGGGACCGCCGCGGCCAACGGTTGTACGGCCGAGGTGCACTGGCGCAACTGGTGTCCGCCCTCGGTCAACGACGTGGCGCTGGCGGCGCTCGCCCGCAGGGCGGCGGAAGAAATCGGCGCCGAAGTGATCGCCGGCGAGTCGTGGATGGCTTCCGAAACGTTCGCGCGCTACCGCGAGATTGGTCCCGAAGTGTTGGCTTTCGTGGGCTGCGCCAATCCCGACACGGGCTGCGGCGCGCCCCAGCACAGCGACCAGTTCGACGCCGACGAGGACTGCCTGGCGGTCAGCGCCGCGCTGACGGTGCAGTTCGCGCAGGAGTTCCTGGGCGAGGCTTGAACAAAGGCCGCCACGGAGAAAAGCAAAAAAAGACGAAATCGCGTCGCAAAAGAGAGCGGCCGCAGTCAAAAAAACTGCGGCCGCTCTCTTTTGCGACGCTCTCGAACGTCCCAGCCGTGAAATATAAATAAGTTTTCAGAAAATATTTTTCATGCGGGAACGCCGAAAACGCTTTTGATTTGTGCCGCGAAGCGGCGGTAAGTTCTCCGTACCTCCGCAGCGGCTTTTGTTTTACCGGCGCAGCCGCGCCAGCGCGTCGGCCATGCGGCGCAGGGCTTCCTGGAGCTGGCTCATGGACGTGGCGTAGGACAGGCGCAGATAGCCGGGGGCGAAGAACGCTTCGCCGAAGACGACGGCGATTTTCGCTTCTTCGAGCAGGTAGTCGGCCAGATCCCGCGAAGAATCGACGCGGTATTTCCCGAGGCGCGCGCCGTAGAACGCCGTCACTTTCGGGAACAGATAGAAGGCGCCGCGCGGTTTGACCAGCTCCACGCCAGGCATGGCGCGCAGCGCTTCACAGGCGAAATCGCGGCGGCGCTGGTATTCGGCGCGCATCGCTTCGACCGCGTCCTGCGGGCCGGCCAGTCCGGCGAGGGCGGCTTTCTGGGCGATGCCGTTGGGGGCTGAAGTCATGTGCCCCTGGATGTCGGCGATGGCCTTGGCCACGTCGCCGACGGCGGCCGAGTAGCCGAGGCGCCAGCCGGGCATGGCGAAGGCCTTGGAGAAGCCGTTGACCGTGACGGTGCGGCGGCGGACTTCTTCCGAGACGGAAGCCACGGAGAAATGCCGCGCGTCGTCGTAGATCAGCTTTTCATAAATTTCGTCGGCGATCAGGTAAAAGTCTCGCTCGCACGCCAGCGCCGCCAGATCGCGCAGGGAATCTTCCGCGTAAACGGCGCCGGTGGGGTTTTGGGGCGTGCAGATGAGCACGGCTTTGGTGCGCGGCGTCAGCGCCTCGCGCACGGCTTCGGGTTCGAGGGCGAATCCGGTTTCGGGACGGCAGGGCAAAAAGACCGGCCTCGCGCCGGCCAGCTTGATCATCTCGCTGTAGCTGACCCAGCCGGGCGTGGGCAGGATCACCTCGTCGCCGGGATTGCAGAGCGCCAGGAGCGCGTTCTGCAGCGCCTGCTTGGCGCCGGTGCTGACGCAGATCCCGGAGGGCGCGTATCGCACGCCGTTGTCGCGTTCCAGTTTAGCGCAGATGGCGCGTCTCAGCTCGACGATGCCGGGTACGGCGGTGTACTTCGCAAAGCGCGCTTCCACGGCCGCGACGGCGGCGGCGCAGACGTTTTCCGGCGGCGGAAAGTCAGGCTCGCCGATGTTGAGCTTGATCACGTCGACGCCCTGCGCGGCCAGTTCTTCCACGCGGGCCGAAAGCCCGATCGTGGCCGAAGGGACGATATTTTTCGCTCGCTCTGAAATCATTGCGGTCATCTCTTTTCCAAATCAAATGAAGGGGGAAAGAACCTTTTCGCCGCCAAAGGACGAAAGGAACAAAAGGGAAAAAGCCGAAACGGGACGTCTGCTTATCGTTGTTCCGCGTCGCCGCGTCCGTCGTTTTTCGGCGCGGGCCTGTTGGGCCGGCGGCGGCCCGACTGGCGGCGCAGCACGCCGCGGACGATGCGGATCACCTGCGAGGCCGTGCGCTCCAGGTCTTCGCGCGAACGCTGGAACGACTGCGAAGTGGTGCATGGCCCCGCCGTGATCGGAAAAACCGCCGTCAGCCCCATGCTCATGAGCGGCCCGATATGTCCGCGCACGCAGCCCACCAGGGCGACCAGCGGCACGCCGGCGGCGCGCGCCCGCGTCGCCAGGCCGGAAATCACCTTGCCCTGCGCCGTCTGGTGGTCGATGCGCCCCTCGCCGGTGAAGATCACGTCGGCGCGCCTGATCTCGCTGTCGAGGCGGACGACTTTGGCCAGCAGGTCGACGCCCCTGACCAGCTTCGCGCCGAGCAGGCCGGTCAATCCCGCGCCCGCGCCGCCAGCCGCGCCGCCGCCGGGCAGGTCGAGCACGCTGCGGCCGGAAGCTCGTTCGATCGCGGCCGCAAATCGGCGCAGCCCAGCGTCGAGGCGCTGCACGGTCTCCGCCGTCGCGCCTTTCTGCGGCCCGTAGACCGCCGCGGCGCCGCTGGGGCCGCAGAGCGGGTTCTGCACGTCGCAGGCGAGCAGCAGCTCCGTCTCCGCAAGACGCGGGTCGAGGCGCGACACGTCGATGCGCTCGACCTTTTCCAGCGATCCGCCGCAGGGCGTCAGCTCGCCGTCGGCGGCGTCGAGAAAACGGGCTCCCAGCGCGGCGAGGATGCCCATGCCGCCGTCGTTGGTGGCGCTGCCGCCCAGCCCCAGAACGATGAAACGGCAGCCCGCGTCGAGCGCGGCGCGGATCTGTTCGCCCGCTCCCAGCGAAGTGGTGCGGAGCGGATCGCGCTGACCGAGAGGGATCAGCGGCAGCCCTGAGGCCGCCGCGATCTCCACGACCGCGCCGCGGTCCGGCAAAAGCCCCCAGCCCGCTTCAACAGGCTGCCCCAGCGGCCCCGTGAAGGGACCGCGTACCGTCCGTCCGCGCATCGAGCGCACGAAAGCTTCGACGGTGCCTTCGCCGCCGTCGGCGATGGGCAGGATCTTCAGATCCGCCCACGGGCAGCCGCGCCGCACGCCGCGGGCCACGGCTTCAGAAGCTTCGAGCCCGCTGATATTCCCCTTGAACGAATCCATGGCGATCAAAACTCTCATCGATTTCACCTCCCGGCCGAGAAAAAAAGCAGCCTGCGCTCATTTTAGCGTATCTGCCGGCGAAAAGGGAGGTTTGCGCAGACGTTTCCGGACAGAAGTCTGACAAAAACTCGCATTCAGAGTATAATTTTCGTGATACACCGTTTCCTTTCGCTGTTTCAGCGAAAAATATCCTCAGATGAAGTCGAGGTGTGTGGAAAATGAACAAAGCAAAAATGTTCGTCGCTTCGCTGGCCGTCCTCTGCCTGTCCGCCGGCGGCGCGGCGGCGATGACCCAGAGAGAATTCGTCGATCTGTGCCGCGACGGCAGCCCGGCCGAGATCACGCTGGCCCTCCGCGATGAAAAGCTGTCGCCCGTCAAGGCCGCCAGCGGCGTGACGCCTCTGATGGGAGCGGCTTCCGCCCGCGGCGCGGCCGCCTCGGTGGAAAAACTGCGGCTGCTGATCGACGCCGGCGCCAAGGTCAACGTCGCCGACGGCAACGGCATGACCCCGCTGATGTACGCCGCCCAGTTCGGCGACAGCCCCGACGCGATCCGTTTCCTGCTTTCGGCCGGCGCCAACCGCGAGGCCCAAGACCGCCGCGGCTGGACGCCGCTCGCCTTTGCGGCGGCCAAGAACAGCTCCGTCGAAATGGTGAACGCCCTCGTCGACGCCGGGGCCGATATCGACGCCCGCGCCCGCGACGGCGCCACGCCGCTGCTGCTGGCCCTGCGCGGCGGCGCCAACCGCGGGGCCGTGATCTCGCTGCTCGATTCGGGCGCCGACCGCAAGGCGAAAGATCTGCCAGGGCGCGCTCTGAACGACTATTTCAAAGCGAGCCGCTTCAAGGGCGATGCCGATATCGCCGCCCGCCTTCAGGACGCCGCCGGTCAGAAACCCCTTGAGCCTGCGCGCCTCGTCCAGCTGTGCCGCTTCGGCAGCGCCCAACGCCTGCGCTCCGCGTTAAAGGCCGGCAGCGATCCCAACGCCGCCGTCGACGGCCTGACGCCGCTGATGTGGGGCGCCCGGGACAACCGCGATAAAAACGTGCTGAGCACCCTGATCGACGCCGGCGCCGACGTCAACGCCCAGGATCCGGAAGGGCGCACGGCCCTGATGTACGCCGTGAAGAATCCCGCCGCCGTTCAAACTCTGATGAACGCCGGCGCGCGTGCCGATTTGTTCGACAAAAACGGCCGCAGCGCCCTCGAATACGCCGGGGAAGCCGGCGTCAAAATCGACGAGCTGGGCGGACTGAAAGCCGCGGTCGAGAACCACCGCGCCCGGGCGGACTACGAAAACAGACTCGGCGCCCAGAAGGCCGAATCCGAGAAAAAAATCGCCGAGCTGACCCGACAGCTCGAGAAAGAACGGACCGTCCATCAGGTGACGAAGGACGCCGCCCGCCAGGCCGAAGAGGAAGCCCAAGCCGCCGCCGAACACGCCGCCGCCGAGAAGGCCGAACTGGCCAAACAAATTGAGACGGCCCAAGCCCAAATCGCCGCGCTGACCCGGCAGCTCGAATCCGAAAAGGCGGCCCACCAGGCGGCGAAAGACGCGGCCGCGAAGGCCGACGAAACGGCGAAAGCCGAATTGGCCGAAGCCGCTACGGCGCTCGCAGCGGCAAAAGCCTCCGTGGCCGAACTGAACGGACGGATCGAAGCTGAAAAGGCTGCGGCCGACGAAGCCGCGAAAGCCGCCGCGGCCGAGTCCGACAAAGAGCTTGCCGCCGCCCAAGCCCAAATCGCCGCGCTGACCCGGCAGCTCGAATCCGAAAAGGCGGCCCACCAGGCGGCGAAAGACGCGGCCGCGAAGGCCGACGAAACGGCGAAAGCCGAATTGGCCGAAGCCGCTACGGCGCTCGCAGCGGCAAAAGCCTCCGTGGCCGAACTGAACGGACGGATCGAAGC
>NZ_MUHX01000002.1 GCF_002007215.1 Pyramidobacter sp. C12-8
CGCCCGTTCCCCCTGCCAAACCATTCAAACGACGTGGCGTCAGTCTGCCACAACATCCCCGCGGCCACCTTCCGCGGTCGGGAACGGTGAAGCTTCGGCCGCCGCCGCACACTCTTCTTGCTCCTGATCCCCTCGTCCTTCAGAATGCGGACGACACTCGAACGACTGATCCCGATCCCCTCCCGTTCGTTCAGGCATTCCGCAAAGTGAGAGAAGTTGAAATCGTAATAGACCTCCTCATACGCCTTCAGCACCGACTCCCGAACCTCATCTCCGATCCTGCGCCGAGACGTTCTGCCGCGGTTGCCGTGAACAAGCCCCGCCGCCCCTTGAGCGACGAACCTCTTCTTGATCCTGATGATTTGCCGTTGACAGAGCCCCAGCTTCTCCGCCGCCTCCCTGTTCGTCATGCGTCCCTCGACAAGCGCTCCGATAATCCTGATACGATCCAGTTCCTTTTGTGACAATGTCATTCGCTCCTGTTTCATGAACGGTATTATCTCAGAGTGACATTTTCTTGGAACAGTTATGGGTGACTTTATCACTGAACAACGACACCGCCGAATTGCCTCATTGACGAAACGGGAACAATGTTGTACAATTCCCGTCGTGTCCGGGGTGTAGCGCAGTCTGGTTAGCGCGCCTCGTTCGGGACGAGGAGGTCGGAGGTTCGAATCCTCTCACCCCGACCATTTTCGGATGCACAAGCCCCGGCCTTGGCCGGGACTTTTTTTGTCCGCAAAGATTCGATTGACTAAAATTGACCTTCCGATTAAAATAAACGCGCAAAGGAGTGACGGCGATGGAACAGAAGAAGAAAGACCATGTGGTCGCGCTGAACCGCAAGGCGCGCCACGACTACTTCGTCGTCGATACCTTCGAATGCGGCGTCGTGCTGACCGGCACGGAGATCAAGTCGGTGCGCGCCGGCAAAGTCAACTTGAAAGACGGCTACGCCAAGTTCGAACGCGGCGAGCTGTGGCTGATGAACGTCCACATCTCCCCGTACGAAAAAGCGAGCTGGGCCCAGCACGATCCGCGCCAAAACCGCAAGCTGCTGCTCCACAAGTCGGAACTGCGACGGCTCGGCGCCAAGGTCAAAGAGAAAGGCTTCACGCTCGTTCCCCTTTCCATGTACCTGAAAGAGGGACGGCTGGCGAAAGTCGCGCTGGCCCTCGCGCAGGGAAAGAGCGCGCACGACCGCCGCGACGCGATCATCGCGCGCGACGCCAAGCGAGCCATCGCACGGGAGCTGCGCAACCGCGGCAAAGAGCATTAGCCGGTTGTGTGTCGTCCGATGTTCCACATTCATTGGGGGCGATCAGGTTCGACTGGTATGGTGGAAGTCTGAGAGCAGGCCGAGCGACAGGCGTTACCTGTCACAAAAAAGAAACGACAACAACTACGCACTGGCTGCTTAACCAAGCAACCGCCCGAGCAACTGAGAGCGCCCGCAAGGTTGTGAGGGTCAATCACTGCGAGCGGCGTATGGTCTCGGAACGTAGAGAGGCGGCGGCTGTTTTGTCGGTCACAGTCCCGCTTCTGCGCAGTAAAGAAATCGACTAAGCCTGTAGCCGCTCATTCATACACACCATGTCAGGACCGGGGTGCGATTCCCCGCGCCTCCACCAGAACAAAATTTCGCGAAGAGTCACATAGAGACAAGGCCGGACATCGTCCGGCCTTGTTGTTGTAATACTAATTCTTGATAGAAAGTATTAACATAGTTTTCAAGGCGCTGCAGGGGAGTTCAGTCGCTCAGAAGGAACTCAACCGCTGCGCGGTCTGCGCGGCTCGCTTTGTGAATCTCCCCCGCAGCGTCTTCGCGTTCGGCTTTTTAATTGAGAAATAGTATAGAATCATACCCACCGGCCGTGCCGGTTTATGCCCTCGAAGAGGCCAAAACCGATAGGCCATCTTCGCGCCTGGGCCTTCGCACGCCGACTCAACACAGCGATTCGAGCGTCCGCCGCGACGACTTCTCCCGGGCTTCTTCGAGAGCGGCCCTAGAGACCTCCAATGCCTCGCGATCCGCCGTCCAGCCGCTCAGCATATCGCGCCCGGCCGGTTCGTCCATGAAGTAGCCGGACACGTTCGCGTTCCAGCCGGGCACAACGTGGGAAACGTGCGGAGTCTCAACGGCTCCGACGGTAATCGCGCAGCAGAGCATCAAGGCCGACAGCCACGTTGTTGCCAGGCAGAGTTTTCGCTTCCCGTTTTTGCCGATCACGGATCGATCCCTCCCGCCTCTCCGCCTCTTCGGCGATGCTCTCGACGTCCCGGACGATTTGGCCGGAGACATCTTTTATGTCTCCCCAAGCTTCGATATCGCCCGAGTACCACCGGAAAGCCGCAAGCCATACGATCAGCAGCACGGCGATCATCGCCAGCGCCAACAGCCGCGGTGTCACGTTGCACAGTCCGCATCCGCAGCAGCACACGCATTTGTCTTTCGCAAAATGCGGCGATAAAATTTCCCGGCCATACCCCCCCTAACGTTGAGATACATCTTCAAAAGAAGTCGAGACTAAATAGTGCGTTGTATTGACAGTGCACATTCAGTACACTATAATTTGAGACAAAAAGGAGCTGATGATCATGGCGACAACCAACGTCACCGTAAGAATGGACGAAAACCTGAAAGCCGATTTCGAAGAAATGCTCGCCGACTTCGGGCTGAATACGTCGGTGGCCATTAACATCTTCGCGCGCCAGGTTGTGTACGAGCGACGAATCCCGTTCGCCATCGCGCGCGACCGCCCCAACGCCGTGACACGCGCGGCCATGGAAGACACCCGCGCGCGTCGCGGCCTGAGCAAGACCTTCTCGTCCGTGAAAGACCTGATGGCCGATCTCGATGCTTAATCTCAGATATCAGTCTGCCTTCAAGCGCGACTACAAGCGTATCCGCAAACGGGGGTACGATATTCGGCGGCTGGAAAACATCATCGAGATGCTCGTAAAAAAGCAGGCGCTCCCCAAAGAGTGCCGCGACCACGATTTGGGCGGCAATTGGTCGGGGTTCCGCGAGTGCCATATCGAGCCGGACTGGCTGCTCGTCTACACCATCGACCATAATGACTTGGTCTTGGTCCTCAGCCGCACCGGTTCGCACAGCGATCTGTTCGGATAAAAGCAAAGGGCGCCCTCTCGCGAGGGCGCCCTTTGCTTTTATAATTGCCTCAACGAATAGTGCCGTAATACTATTTCTTGATAAAAAGCACTAATATAGTTTGCAGGGCGCTGCGAGGGAGTTCAGTCGCTCAGAAGGAGCTCGACTGCTGCGCAGCTCGCCTTATGAATCTTCCTCTCAGCGCCTCTGCGTTCGGTATTTTAATTGAGAAATAGTATGAGAACATCGGGAATCATAGCCGCCGGCACGGCCGGCGGGTATGATTTGTAGACGAAAACAAGCGCAGGACGAGCGGGAAAATTTTCCCGCTCGTCCTGCGCTTTGCCCCGAGGGATCGCAGATTTTTCGGCCAATGGGCCGTCCTTTCACGATGCCAGCTCCGAAGTGACCTGCGCCGCGATCTCCTGCAAACGGGCCACGCCGCGTGTGACGACGTCGTCCGTCAAACGGTTGGTCGGTCCGGAGAGATTCAGCGCCGCAAGGACCCGTCCGTTTTTGTCGAAAATGGGGACGCCGATCCCCACGCTCCCCTGCCCCATTTCATCGTAGGAGACGGCGTACCCCTTTTTGCGAATTTCCCGCAGCTTCTCCGGCGAAATGCCGGGTTCGGACTTCATCACCGCCACCTGCACCTTGGGCGGCAAAAACGCCAGCAACGCCGTCCCGCCGCCGCCCAGCGTCAGCGGCAGTTCCTCTCCGACCAGCACGGTCTGGCGCAGCGGATGCGTGCTCTCGATGCGGTCGATGCAGAGACGCTTGAAGTTATGGTAAATATACACGGAAACGTTCTCGTTGAATTCCCGGTGCACTTTGACCAGATAAGGATGCGCCGCAAGGCGCAGTTCCTCTTTATCGTCCACAAGTTCGCCGAGCATTTTCACCGTCATGCCGAGAAAATACTTGCGGTTCTCGGGATTCCTCGCCAGGAATCCTTTTTCCGCCAGCGTCTGGATCAGCCGATAGGTGCTTGTCGTGTTGCGCCCGACCGTCCTGGCGATCTCCGTCAGAGAAAGCTCCCGATGATTTTTCAAAAAGCACATGAGCACGTCGAGCCCATGTTCCAAAGTTCTCGACGTCGACTCGCTTTTCGTTGAATCCGCCATTTTCCCCACTCCTTTGAGAATACCATCGCACCGCACTCATTTCAACAATTACCGGCATTTTTTCATTATATGAAATCAGGTCGCGAAAAGCAACAATGGAGGGTCTCCCCGACGTTGCTGGATTTATGCACCATTTCCCGGTAATTTCGCAATACGATCTCATACAAATACAAATCCATCCTTGATTCTTCATCAAAAGGGCAATACAATTCTATGCTGTATGGCCTCGTTTTCAAGCAGGCCCATGAAGTCAAGGAGGATATGACAGTGAACGAAGCGACGCGGACGGAACGGAAAAAAGTGATCCTCAGCGGCATCCAGCCGACGGGGATTTTCACGCTGGGCAACTATATCGGCGCGGTGCGCAACTGGGGCAAGATGCAGGAGGACTACGACTGCGCCTATTTCATCGCCGACCTGCACTCGCTGACGGTGCGCCAGGAGCCGGCCAAACTGCGCAAGCAGACGCTGGACGCCTTTGCGCTGCTGCTGGCCTGCGGCATCGATCCCGAAAAGAGCCTGGTTTTCATCCAGAGCCACGTCCATGCTCACGCCGAACTGAGCTGGATCCTGTCCTGCTATTCCATGTTCGGCGAGTTGTCGCGCATGACCCAGTTCAAGGACAAGTCGGCCAAGCACGTCGACAATGTCAACGCCGGACTGTTCACCTATCCCGCGTTGATGGCGGCCGACATTCTGCTGTATCAGGCCGACTACGTCCCCGTCGGGGAAGATCAGCGCCAGCATCTGGAGTTCACCCGCGACGTGGTGACCCGCTTCAACAACATCTACGGCGAGGTGTTCCGCATGCCCGACGCTTACATTCCCGAGGCCGGCGCGCGCATCATGTCGCTGCAGGAGCCGACGAAAAAAATGTCCAAGTCGGACACGAACGTCAACGCGTTCATCTCCATCCTCGACGAGCCGAACGCCATCGTCAACAAGTTCAAGCGCGCCGTCACCGACAGCGAGACCGTCGTCTGTTACCGCGAAGGCAAGGACGGTATCAACAACCTGATGAGCATTTATTCGGTCGTCACCGGCGAAAGCTACGACCGGATCGAACGCGACTTCGCCGGCAAGGGCTACGGCGGTTTCAAGCTTGCCGTCGGCGAAGCCGTCGCGGAAGAGCTGCGTCCGATCCGCGAAAAATTCGCCGCGCTGACGGCCGACAAGGCGGCGTTGGAAGCGCTTTACCGCAAGGGGGCGGAAACAGCCGCCCATATCGCCGAGCGGACGCTGGGCAAGGTCAAGAAAAAACTCGGCCTGCTGCCCCGCTGAGCCGCGACCGGCATACAAAAAATCCGCTCTCCCGGCACGTCGGAAAGAGCGGATTTTTTGTATGCCGTTTTTTTACCACCACAGACGCGAAAGGATCAGCGCCGTGCCGACGACCGTGACCAGCAGCGAATGGATCTCGCTTTTCAGCAGGATCGAAGCGTCGTACCCGCCGGCGCGGACATGGGACAGGGCCTCGCGGGAAAAATTCTTCGGCACGAAGCGCCCGACGCGCTTTTTGTAATCCTCGTACTCCCGGCCGAACTTCCGCGCCAGGAACGCCTCCTCGTGAGGCACGATCAGCACGCCATAGAGCACGTAGAACGCCGCCAGGAACACGACCGTGGGGACGTTGCCCGACATCCAGGCCCAGCCCAGCCCCAGCAGACCGTTGGCCACGTACAGCGGATTGCGGACCAGCGCGTAGGGGCCCCACGTCGCCAAGCGCTGCGCCTTGACTTCCTCGCCGCGGTAGAGCGCGATGCACCCCACGCCCCAAAAGCGCAGCAGCTGCCCGAGGATCACCAGGATCAGCCCGGGGACGATGCGCCCGGGCAGCGGGCGCGCCAGGGCGAGGATCACGACGAACAGCGCCGTCCAAATGCCGCCGCGCTGCCTGAACGCCCAGACGCGAAGCTTCTGCAAAGCGTCATTCTCCATTTCTGCGCTCCTCTTCGATCAGTTCGCCACCGGAACCGCTGATGATCTTCTCCGCCGTGCCCCAGCCGATCATGCGGATGGCGACGACGCAGCCCATGAAGATGGCCAGGTATTCCGTGAAGAAACGGCAGATGACGGCCATGATCCCCGCCATGTTCTCGGGCATCAGCAGGCTGAAGATCGCGGCGCCGCCGCCCTCGGCCACGCCGCTGGCGCCGGGCGTGGGGATAAAGTAGAGGATGAACATGAACATGGCCTGCGCCAGCACGGCATGCAGATAATTGACCGTCAGTCTCACCGCGTGCATCAGCAGCGGCAGCACGGAAAAAAGCGCCACCAGATGGCAGACGGAGAGCGCGAACGCGCCGATAAAATACGGCAGCCCCTCCCCCACCATGCGCTTCACGTTTTCTGAATAGCTGTCGATCTCGGAACAGGTGACGCGGTAGGCGCGCAGCACGCGCAGCCGGCTGAACCATCTGAACTTCTTCAGCCAGAGGAACATGGCGCAGCAGAAGCGTTTGATCACGTCGGCCTTGAGGATGCTGAGGATAAAAACGACCCACATGACCACCGACAGGATCCCCACGTAAAAGAACACGCCTTTGACCAGCACGCCGCCGCCCGCCAGCTGAGGCACCGTCAGAAAGGCCACTGGCGCCGCAATGCTCAGCAGAAAGGTGCTGAACAGCGTGCGGATCAGCGTGATGGCGATGCCCGAGCCGACCGGCACGCCCGACCTGTACAGCACGTAGACCTGGAACGGGCCGCCGCCGACCTGCATGGGCGTCAGCGCGCAGCCGAAATAGTGCAGCCAGGTCAGCACCAGACCGCGGACAAAACGGATCTTGTAACCCATGGCCCGCGCTGTCAGGCAAAAACGCGAAGCGTCGCAGCTCCAGGCCAGAAAGACCATCATCAGCACGTACAGAATGTTGATCTTCCTCATGTGCATAAACGCGTGAAGCGCGTGCTTGTCCACGCTGACACAGATGATCAGCGCGCCGACGCCCAGCGTCAGGAACAGAAAGACCGCCAGCCCTTTTCGCAAGCTCATTCTTTGTCCTCCCCCGGCGTCTCGGAATCTCTGGCGTCCTCCGACTCGAACCAGCCGCGAAGCCGCTTCAAATCGCCCAGGAAGGGCGGCAGGACCTCGCGCTTCCACTCATTCTCATGCCAAGCCTGAGCTTCCGCAAAACGGCCGTCGGCCATAAGAGCATGGAAGGTTTCCACGCTCCGGCGCAGCGGCGCCGCGTCGGGAAGCGCGCCGCCGTATTCGGGATACGCGTCGCGAAAGCCTTCCGCCACCTCGCCGACCCAGTCCAGAGAAGCGTAAATCCCATCCAGCATGGAGGCGGCGAAGACTTCGGCGCCGTCAAGGATCTCCTGCAATCCTTTGAAGACTTCAAGCAGGGAATCTTTGATCTCTTCAAGGAGCTCGACTCCCAGTCCCCAGGGCGTGTTGGTCAGAACGTCCACGTCGATGCCGTCCGGGACCGTCAGCAAATCCCCGTCATCCAGCGATTCGCCGTCCGAAAGCATGTCGACGATCACGTGCCCTTCGGCGGATACCTTTTCCCGCAGCGCTTCGAGCTGTTCCTCCCGCGACAGCGATTCCATATGCGGAAAGGCCCACTCAGTTCCATCGATCAAAAATCTCATAATATCCCCCTACAGGAATGGACTCTACATCGTAGCAATTTTAGCACACATATCAACTCCGACGGGAAAAATCAAAAAATATATGCTAGAATTTTCTGGCCTGCACAAGGGGGAGAGTTTCCATGGACGAAATCGAAGGGAAAAATCGTCCCGAACCGCTGCGGATCAGCGCGAAAATCCGCCGGCTGACGGGAAGAGCCATCTACCGGTACGACATGATCACGCCCGGCGACCGCATCGCCGTCGGCGTTTCCGGAGGCAAGGACAGTCTGCTGCTGCTTTGCATCCTCAAATTCATCAAGACTTACAGCCCGGTCAAATACGATCTGCAGGCTTTCAGCGTCGACATGACCAACGGCCAATGGGACCCAATGCCGCTCCAGACTCTCTGTGATTCGCTGCAGGTGCCCCTGCACGTGATCCCTTACGCCATCGAGCACATCATCGACGTCAAGCGGGAAGAATCCCCATGCAGCCTCTGCGCCAACCTGCGCCGTGGCATCCTCAACGCCGCCGCCAAAAAGGCCGGCTGCAACAAGCTGGCGCTCGGGCACAATCTCGACGACGTTGTCGAAACGGGGCTGATGAACCTGCTGCGCAACGGGCGCTTCCGCAGCTTTCAGCCCAAACTCTGGCACGACCGCGCCGAGATGTGGCTGATCCGCCCCATGATCTATCTCAGCGAGTTTCAGATCCGAAACGAGCTGAACCGTCTCGGCGTCGCCACCTTCCAGCACTGCTGCAAATACGGCGCCGACACCGAGCGCTCGCGTACCAAGTCGCTGATCGCCGAGCTCAAGCCGCGTTTCCCGGACCTCAAGCAGAGTATCCTCCACGCGCTGGAGAACCACGCCCTCACCGACCATTGGACGGCGACGCCGCGGCTCTACGCGGGCGTGTACGAGTCGGATCGTCCCGTTTCGGATTCGGAGCGGCAGCCCGATCTCTGATATTTTTTCATAAAAGACGGACCGTCGCGAAAAATTTTCGCGACGGTCCGTCTTTCTTGAAAATACAATATATCATTCTATCGAAAAGACCGCGCTCTTCGAGCCGGCTTCGATGTCTTCAAGCGTTTTCAGGTAACCGGCGTAATCCGTGCTGCCGCACAGTGCCAGAGCGTAATTCTTTCCCTCTTCCACGCCGGGCTGGTCGAAGGGATCGACGCCGAGCGCCAGGCCGACCAGGGCCGTCACCGTTTCGAGCAGGAAGATCAGGCCGCCAAGACAGAACTCGTCCGTCCGTTCCAGCTCGATCTCGCACAGCGGCAGCCCGCGGCGTTTCAGGGAAGCGACAACGCCGCGGCGTTCGCAGTCCAAAACGCGTTCCTGCGACGTGCCGTCGAGATAGCGCGCCTCGTCGAAAAGCTTGCCGGCGGGGATCGCCAGACGGCCTTCCGTGCCGGGCTTTTCGCTGAGGAAGAAGAAGAACTTGTCGTCCGGCCCCGAGGTGTAGAGCTGCAGCTGCGAGTGCTGGTCGATGGAACCCAGCGCCGCCTGCGGCGTCAGGCCGAGACCGTTCTTGCCGAGGCTTTCGCCCCAGAGCTGCGCGAACCACTCGCTCACCGACTTGAGCCGGTCGCCGTAGGACCAGAACACCGTCACGTTGCGGCCGGCCGCCTCGCCGCGCAGCACCTCGCGCGCGATCGCCGTCGCTGCGCTGCCGGCCGTGTCCCTCAGCAGCGCTTTCTTCATCGCCGCCGCGCCGGCCAGCAGTCGTTCCGCGTCGATGCCCAGCGCGCCGGCGGCCGCCAGCCCGCAGGACGAAAGCACCGAATAGCGCCCGCCTGTGTCCCCGGGAAAATCAAGACAGCGCGTGCCTTTCGCGACCGCGTAATCATGAAGGAAGCCTTTTGCGGGATCCGTGACGGCAAAAATATGCTTTTCGACTTCGTCCCCAAGCGCCGCGGACAATCTCTGCCTAAAAAAGAGGAAGTTGCCGAGCGTCTCCAGCGTGCGGCCCGATTTGCTGACCGCCAGCAGCGCCGTTTTCCGCGGTTCCAGCCGCGCCCAGATCGATTCGTTGCTGCGGGCGTCCGCGTTGTCCGCGACAAAAAGCTGCGGCTGACCGTCCGCGCGGACAAAAGGATACAGAGGATCGAGAAAAGCGTTCATCAGCATCTGCGCGCCCAGCGCCGAGCCGCCGATACCGATCAGCACGATCTGCCCGAACCGCGCCAGCTCGCGCCCCGTTTCCTTCAGCGCGGCAATGTCCCGGCCGGGCAGGTTCATCCAACCGTAACCGTTTTTCCCCCGGGAAGCGCCGTCGAGAAGCTTTCCCCAGGCGGCGCCAATTCGGGCTTTCAACTCCGGCGAAACAGTTCCGTCCCTTTGTGCTTCCGTAAGTCGAATTTTCAGCATGATCTTGCGCCTCCCTCTCTAAAATTAACAGGATACCCTCACGAATTAGTTTAAAAATGAGTCTCTTTTTTCTTGCGAAGCGTTATGTTTCTGATCTTTTGCTGTGTTTTTCAGCATAATGGGGATTTGTATTTCGCGTTCGCTCTGCTTGTAAAACATATTCGCAGTTGTATAATCTTTCACAAGGGAATAGCTGTTTCAGGCCGCCCATCCGGGGGCGTGTTTTTATTTTACACACTTCGGCCTGTTTCAGCTATAGGGAATTTCCTGAATCCATCTTGAATATCAATATTGATAGGGGGACATTACATGTTCAAGATTCTTTCCAAGAGCGCCCTTGCGGCCAACGAATTCGACATCTGGATCGACGCGCCGCAGATCGCTCGCAACGGACATGCCGGACAGTTCTGCGTCCTGCGTGTGAACGAGACGGGGGAGCGTATTCCTTTGACCGTCGCCGAATATGACCGCGAGGGCGGACGCATTCGCATGATCTTCCAGACCGTAGGCAAGACGACCACGGCGCTTGGCAAGCTCAACGAAGGCGACTGCATTCACGACATCCTCGGGCCTCTGGGCACGCCCAGCGAGATCAAGAAATACGGCACGGTTCTCATGATCGGCGGCGGCGTCGGCATCGCGGCGCTGTTCCCCATCATCAAGGCTTTGAAGGAAGCCGGCAACAAAGTTATCACCATCCTCGGCGGACGCACCAAGGACCTCGTCATCATGATGGACGAGTGCGCCAAGTATTCCGACGAACTGATCGTCACCACCGACGACGGTTCCTACGGCGTCAAGGGCGTCGTCACCACGGCCATGGACATGCTCGCGCAGCGCGGTGAAAAGATCGACTACTGCTGGGCTATCGGACCTTCCATCATGATGAAGTTCGCTTCTCTGAAGGCGAAGGAACTGCAGATCCCCTGCTGGGTCTCGCTCAATCCCATTATGATCGACGGCACGGGCATGTGCGGCGGCTGCCGCGTTACCGTCAACGACAAGATCCGTTTCGCCTGCGTCGACGGCCCCGAGTTCGACGGCTGGGGCGTAAACTGGAACGAATTCATGACCCGTCTGCGCCAGTACAAGGATGAAGAGAAAATCTCTCTCGAAAAGTACAAAAGCGAGGTTGGTGAATAACATGGCCATTTCTCCGAAAAAGACCCCTATATCTGAGCAGGATCCAAAGGTCCGCGCCCATAACTTCAAAGAAGTCTGCCTCGGCTACACGCCCGAAGAGGCGATGCAGGAAGCCGCGCGCTGCCTGCACTGCAAGAACGCCCCCTGCATTAAGGGCTGTCCCGTCGCCATTCGTATTCCCGATTTTATCGCCGCCATCAAGGAAGGTGATTTCGAGAAGTCTTTCGACATTCTCAGCCAGTCCACCGCTCTGCCCGCCGTCTGCGGCCGCGTCTGCCCTCAGGAAAAGCAGTGCGAAGGCGTCTGCACCGTAGGGCGCATGAAGGACCGCTCTACGGGCCTGAACAACGAGCCCGTCGCCATTGGTAAACTTGAGCGTTTCGCCGCCGACTGGAAGGCCTCGCAACCGGCCGTCAAGCCCACTCCCGTTCCCTACAATGGCAAAGGCAAAGTGGCTGTCATCGGTTCCGGCCCCTCCAGCCTCACCGTGGCCGGCGATCTGGCCAAGCTTGGTTACAAGGTCACCATTTTCGAAGCCCTGCACCTGCCCGGCGGCGTTCTGATGTACGGCATCCCCGAGTTCCGTCTGCCAAAAGCGATCGTGCAGCACGAGATCGACAACATCCGGGCGCTCGGTGTCGACATCGAAGTCAACGTCGTCGCCAGCCGCACCGTCACCGTCGACGAGATCCAGAAGAATTTCGACGCCGTGTACATCGCCACCGGCGCCGGCACGCCCAAGTTCGCCGGCACGCCCGGCACCAACCTTAACGGCGTCTTTTCCGCCAGTGAATATCTGACCCGCATCAACCTGATGCACGGTTACGAGTTTCCCGCCTACGACACGCCCGCCAAGAACTCCAAGCACGTGGCCGTCATCGGCGGCGGCAACGTCGCCATGGACGCCGCCCGTTCGGCTCTGCGCCTTGGCGCCGAGAGCGTCACCGTGCTCTACCGCCGCTCCGTGGACGAGCTGCCTGCCCGTATTGAAGAGTATCACCACGCCGTTGAAGAAGGCGTCAAGTTCGAGTTTTTGACCGCGCCCGTGGAATACATCGCCTACAGCGGCGACGACAAGAACGAAATGGGCAAACTGGTCGGCGTCAAGTGCCAGCGCATGGAACTGGGCGAGCCCGACGCTTCCGGCCGCAGAAGCCCCAAGCCGATCGCGAACAGCGAGTTCACGCTGGAGATCGACACCGTGATCGAAGCCATCGGCCAGAGCTCCAACAAGGTCCTGCTGAACGCCTGGCCCGAATTGAAGACTAACAAGTACGGTTACATTGAGGCCGACGAAGCCACCGGCGGTGCCACCTCCATCGAAGGAGTCTACGCCGGCGGCGATATCGTCACCGGTGCGGCCACCGTCATTCTCGCCATGGGCGCGGGCAAAACGGCCGCCAAGGCGATCGACGAATACCTGACCGCTAAGGCCGCTAATTAGTTCTTTTCCGCCTGTCGTAGCGAGAGCGCTCTTCGCGCCCTCGCTTTTTCTCTACAAAGGAGCCGATTCCATGAGTTGCTACGGTGAAACCGGTTACAACGCCAACGACGATCTCAAAGACTGGAAAGTTCTCCGCCAGGAGACATTTGAACTGGCGCGCTCGAAAAACAATCCCGCGTTTCTGGATTACGTCGACGGCGTCAGCGATAAAGCTTGGGCGCACATCCTCGAAGAAAACTTCTTCACCCCCCAAAAGGCGATGGAACGCCTATGGGGATTTTACCGCACCGATATTCTGCCCTACCGACACGAGGAACAATAGCA
Source organism: Pyramidobacter sp. C12-8 (assembly GCF_002007215.1). GTDB lineage: Bacteria > Synergistota > Synergistia > Synergistales > Dethiosulfovibrionaceae > Pyramidobacter. Next base: position 13,108 of record NZ_MUHX01000002.1, read on the forward strand.
AGAGCGGGACTTTCACCGGATCAAGCGAAAGTCCCGCTCTTGCTATCGATCCTTGCGGACATTGATTTGTTTCATCGTTCATTTCCAATCATTCTTAATATTATTTTTCAATTAAAAGGATGAACGCAAGGGCGCTGCGAGGGAGTTCAGTCGCTCAGGACTCCCTCGACCGTTGCGCGGTCTGCGCAGCCCGCTTTGTGGATCTCCCTCGCAGCGCCCTGCAAACTCTGTTAATGCTTTTTATCAAGAAATAGTATGAGGCCCTTGGCGTTCATTTTCGGTTTCGTTCTTACGCATGACCAATGCAGCAAAATCCTTCATAAAGTACCCCGGTCCCCTGTATTCCGGGTCAACTTTCTTAAAGAAGCAGGTCGGGATCTCGCCCAGCGCAAGATTTTTGGCGATACACGGCTCGCACCCTCCGCTGTGGTTGTTAGGATGGTTCGGACATTTCACGTCCGTACACGTGCAAAAAAGAACTCGATTTTGCGTTTTCTCGCCCCCGTTGATCATATGCTCATCTCCATTGCGTTCAGGACGTGCGGCAGTCAAAACCATTTCGCCTCTTCGTCGGGAAAGACCGGTTTTTCTCCGTTTCGATAAGGATCGTAACGTTTTTTGTTGCAGCCGAACTCCTTCAAAAAAGCGATTTTGTTCCCCGGCGACCACTCGATGAGAGACATTCCCTCAAATTCTTCGACCTTGCCGCCGGCCATTTCATCCTTGAAATCCCATTCGACGACCGTTGTGGCGCCGCTGTGAAAATATCGCTTGATATCCCACCGCAGGACGCGCCCGCGCGTGTTCCACTCGCGGAACCATTTTCCGATCTTTTCGATGCCTTCATACTGAGGCCCCCAGCTTTCGATGTAAAGGGCGTCTTCCTCGAATACCGCGCCGATCCCGGAATCGTCCTGTCGAAGCCACATAGCAAACCAGCGTTCGACTGTTTTTTCTCTTTGGTCCGTTATGTTCATGAGGCACCTCCGTTAAGTTTTTTATGGTATCGATGATGACGGAAATATTCTTCTTGAGCTGGCCGAAACGGGCCGTATCATAAGTGCACATCTCATATACAAATTGCAAGGTATTCATCGTAGGTCATATATCCTTTTGGTTTATTTTCTGCCATCACGCGGTCTCCCCGTCTCTTTAGATAAATCGTCCCGTCAGACTCTCTTTGGATCCGCGGATATCCTCCGGCGTTCCCTCTGCAATGATCCTTCCTCCGGAAAGTCCGCCTCCCGGTCCCATGTCGATAATGTAATCGGCGTTCCGAATGACATCAAGATCATGCTCGATCACGATCACCGTAGCGCCAAGATCGATCAGGCTTTGGAAGACATCCAAGAGCGTGCGGACGTCCTGCGGATGCAGGCCGATGGTCGGCTCGTCAAATACGAAGACCGAATCCTTCTGTCCCTTCCCCATCTCGCTGGCAAGCTTCAATCTCTGCGCTTCACCGCCGGAAAGGCCGGGCGTCTCTTCTCCCAGGGTCAGATAACCAAGCCCCAGATCGTGCAGGACCTGAAGCCTCTTTTGCAAAAGGGAGAGCCTCTTGCAGGCGGCGAGCACTTCATCCACGCTCATGTTCATCAGGTCGGGAAGACTGTAGTCGTTGCCGTCTTTCGCTCTTCGCAGAATCCTGTGCGCCTCTTTGCCGTAGCGGGAACCTCTGCAGTCGGGGCATGTGACATCCACATCCGGAAGGAACTGCACGTCGAGAGAAATCTGCCCCGTCCCATCGCAACTGGGGCAGCGAAGCGTTCCCGTGTTGTAGGAAAAATCTCCCGCTTTGTATCCATGCCGCTTTGCGCTTTCCGTTCTGGCATATACTTTGCGAAGCTCATCGTGAACGCCGGCATAAGTCGCCACGGTCGATCGCACGTTGATGCCGATGGGAGCTGCATCGATCAGCTTCACCTGGCGGATCCCTTTTGCCTCGATACTCTTCACATGAGCCGGAAGCTTTTCGGCCTTTATATCCGCCTCGAGGCCGGGGATCAGACTCTCCAGCACCATGGTCGTTTTTCGAGCCGGAAACACCGGTGACGACTGTCAGCCGGCTCATCGGGATATCGACCTCGAGCGGATGTACGGTATGAATCTGGTCAGTGGACATGTGAATCCTACCATTCGAAAACAGATCTTCTTTCGGCACCTCAGGTCTCGTCCTGCGGTACGGTCCCCCGCCGATCTTCTTCCCGCGGCCCCTAACGGTTTTTCTCTGAGCCTCCGCCGTCAGATACGGGCCGATAAGAGAGTTCTCATTATTTTCAAGCTCATCCACCGTTCCTTCGGCAATGACAGTCCCGCCCTCCGCTCCGGCGCCCTTTCCCATTTCTACCATATAGTCACTGTGCCTCAGCACCTGGGTGTCATGGTCCACCAGGACGACCGAATTCCCGTCCGCGATCAGGTCATCCACGACACCGGTCAGTCCCTTCAGATTGTACGGGTGCAGGCCGATCGACGGCTCGTCCAGAACGTAGAGGACTCCGGTCGTCCGGTTCCTGACGGATCGGGCCAGCTGCACCCGCTGCCGTTCCCCCGTGGACAGCGTGGAAGACGCACGGTCCAGCGACAGATAGCCGAGGCCCAGATCGATCAAGCGCTTCGCCGTGTCCAGGAAAGATTCGCAGATATTCCTCGCCATGGGACGCATCTCTTCCGGGAGGGAATCCGGCACAGCCTTCACCCAGCGGATCAGATCATCCAGCGTCATTTTGGAAGCTTCGTCCACCCCGATCCCGCGAAGGCAAGGGGCTCTGGTCGCTTCAGACATGCGGGTGCCATGGCAGTCAGGACAGACGCCCTCCTTCAGGAACCGCTCGAGCCGTTTCATCCCCGTATCATCCTTGACCTTGGACAGGGCATTTTCTACCGTGTAGACCGCATTGTAATAGGTAAAATCCATCTCCGCCGTCTGCTGCGTTTTGGGATTCACATACAGGATATGCTTCTTTTCCGCCGGTCCGTGATAGACAATTTCTTTCTCTTTGTCGGTGAGATCCTTAAACGGCACATCCGTGCGAACGCCCATTTCCCGACAGACATCCTTCATCAGGGCCCACATCAGCGTCCCCCATACCGCGACAGCCCCTTCATCGATCGTCAAATCTTCATTCGGAACCAGCGCCGCCTCGTTTACCGTGCGAACCACGCCGGTCCCCCCGCAGGTCGGGCAGGCGCCTCGACTGTTGAATGCAAGATCCTCCGCTCCCGGTCCGTAAAATTTTTCCCCGCAGACGGGGCAGGTGATTTCCTGCATAGCCGCCACGGCAAAGGACGGTTCCACATAATGTCCGTTCGGGCATCTATGGCTGGCAAGTCTCGAGAACATGAGGCGAAGACTGTTCGACAACTCTGTCATGGTCCCGAAAGTGCTGCGGATTCCGGGGACTCCGGGCCTCTGATGCAGCGCGAGCGCCGCCGGCACATATCGGACCTCGTCGACATCGGCACGCTCTCCCTGCGTCATCCGTCTTCTTGTATAAGTGGAAAGCGATTCAAGATATCGTCTGGAACCTTCCGCGTACAGAATGCCGAGGGCAAGGGACGACTTGCCGGAACCGGAAACGCCGGCGATGCCTACGATCTTGTTCAGCGGAATATCCACATCGATATTTTTCAGATTATGCACCTTCGCACCGCGCACTTCCATACAGCGCGGCAACACTTTCACCGCTTTCCCCATGACATTGCCTCCATTTTATAAGCAAAACGACGTTCGCGTCCGCAAACCTTTATGCGTCCTTTCAGCACATCAATCATACTATATCTGATACAGCGATCAAGTACGCAGAATATCCATACAGAGTACGCTCCGTGATACCGTTCTGAGCCGTATGATCCGGTATCACGGAGCGTAAACTACAGCTTTGGGAAGAGGCTGTCTCAAAAGCCGATCGAGGCAGCCTCTTCCCGTTTACAATAAAAGGACGCCGGTTTACTGGAAACGCAGTAAATCGGCGTTTTCTCCTTAAGGATCACTTTTTGTCTGTTTCATTCTCCCGATTTCGTACCTACCGCAAAATCTTCAACCGCGACGACCGCCCCTACGCACTTTTCAAGACGTCCTTCACGCTGTAGGCAGTCGGTCTCACCGAAGGTAAAATGTTCTCAAAAGTGCTTAAAACAAAGCCTCTTTAGGACTTCTGTCTTTGCAGCAGCGCCACAGTCTCCACGTGGCAGGTCTGCGGGAACATGTCGAAGACTCTGAGGCTGTCCATGTCGAGGGCGTAGCCGGCGTCGCGCAGGAGGGCGGCGTCGCGGGCGAGGGTGGCGGGGTTGCAGGAGATGTAGAGGACGCGCGGCACGCGGCTGGTGGCGATGGTCTCGATCAGGCTTTTGTCGCAGCCGGCGCGGGGCGGATCGACGACGACGCAGTCGATGCCTTCGAGATCGGCGGGAGCGACGACGTTTTCCGCCGCGCCCTGAACCACGGTCAGCCCTTCGATCCGGTTGAACTCGCCGTTTTCCCTAGCCAGCGCGACGGCGGAGGGCCATACTTCGACCGCCGTGATAGTCTTCGCTTTCCGGGACAGGAACGCCGTCAGCGCGCCGACGCCGCAGTAGAGTTCGAGCAGATTCTGCCCCTCTACCAGGCTGGCGGCATACGCAAAGAGCTGTTCCGCCTGCTCCGAGTTCGCCTGAAAGAACGACGTGCCGTCGTAATCCAGCCTGAAGTTTCCCAGCCGCTCCGTCAGGCGGTCTTCGCCTTTGACGAGCACGGACTCCGTGCCAATGATGACGTTGCCCTCGTCGGGATTGACGTTGACGACAAGCCCGCGCAGTTCCGGAAAGCGCTCTTTGAGATGATCGTAGAGCCGTTCGAGCGACTCGCGCGCGCCGCCCTCGGGGCGGGCGGCGGCGACGAGGATCAGCAGGAGTTCTTCGCCGTCACGGGCGCTGCGGATGACGACGTGCCGCAGCCAGCCGCTGTTGCTTTTTTCGTCGTAACAGCAGAAGCGGCCGTAGTTGATCATGTTCTTGATAACAGCGTACAGCTTGTTGGCGCGGTCGCAGATAACGGGGCAGCGGTCGACGGGAACGATCTCGTGCGAGCCGCGTTTGAAAAAGCCGATGTCGCCGGCGCGTCCGCGAGCGCGCACGGGAAAGGACGCTTTGTTGCGGTAGCGCCATTCGCTGCGGGACGGCACGCAGGGGATCTCGCCGTCGATCTCGAAGCCGCCGATGCGGCGCAGCGCGTCGGCGGCAAGCATCGCTTTGATCTGGCACTGCAGCGTATATTCGGCGTGCTGGAGCTGGCAGCCGCCGCAGCTGCGGTACCAGCGGCAGGGCGGTTCGCGGCGCTCCGGACTGGCTTCCACGACGCGCTCGACGCGCGCCTGAATGTAGCTTTTCTTTTCCTGCCGCACGGCGACGACCGCCGTCTCCCCCGGCAGCGCCCCCTCCACAAACACGGTCCGCCCGTCGGCGGCCCGCCCGATCCCCTGACCGGCGGAGTTCATTCTGTCGATATAAAGTTGTTCCATCGTTGGACCTCCCTCGTCCTCTTCTCTTTCGCCCATTATACTCGTTCCGTTGGGAATATTCTCCCGGCCGACGCGCGCACGGTACAAAAAAATCCTCCGCCCGAAACAGAGCGGAGGATTTTCTATTTCTGCGCCCGGAACTTACTGCATATGGGCGGGAGCGTCCTTGAACATGCTGTAGCCTTCGTCGAAGGCCTTGCAATTCAATTCCTCCGTGCCCCTGGGGACGCGGTCGAGCATGGCCTTGCGGACGGCTTCGGGCTTCATCATGCCTTCGAGCTCAAGCACGCGGGCGACCATGCCGAGAGCGACCATGTTGGTGACGATCTCGCGGCCGATCTTGTCGCGGGCCGTCTGGATGATGGGAAGCTGATAGATGTTCGCGTCCACCACCGGCACCTCTTCGACGGCAAAGCTGTCGAGAATCAAACGGCCGCCGTGCTTCACGTCGCCGGCGTACTTGTCGGCGGCGCCGCCGGTCAAACAGATCATCAGATCGGGATTGATGGGCTTGGGGTAATCGATGGGTTCGTCGGAGATCACGACTTCGGCCTTCGCCGAGCCGCCGCGGGCCGCGGGGCCGTAGCTCTGCGTCTGCACGGCGTAAAGGCCGTCGCAGAAGATAGAAGCGGCTTCGCCGGCCATGATGGCCGCGGTGATAACGCCTTGGCCGCCGGAACCGGCCAGACAGATTTCAAAACGTTTGGACATGGAAGCGCCTCCTACTTAGCCATAACGCGCTCAAGAAGAGCCTTGTACTGATCGGTGTACTCGGCACGCTCGGTGTCGACGAACACGCCCGTCACGATCTTGCCCTGGAGTTCTTCGGGCGGCATCTCAGCGGCTTTCTTGGCGGGCACGAGATGCTGCTTGAGGTACTCGATGTTGACGATGGGAGTTTTCAGTTTGTTGTAGCGCCCGTACTGGGTATGGCAGAAACCGGACACTTCGACCACGGAGAAGCCGTGATGTTTCACGGCCAGAGTGATCGTCTTTTCGACGTCGCGCGGATTGGCCACGCAGGTGCGGGCCACGAAGGTCGCGCCGGCGCCGGCCGCCAGCTTGCAGATGTCGAAAGAGGGATCGGTGACGCCGTAAGGGGCCGTCTTGGCGATGGCGCCGACCGGCGTCGTCGGCGACATCTGGCCGCCGGTCATGCCGTAGATGTTGTTGTTCATGACGATGGCGGTGATGTCGATGTTGCGGCGGCAGGCGTGGATAAAATGGTTTCCGCCGATGGCGCTGCAGTCGCCGTCGCCCATGACGTCGATCACGGTGAGCTGCGGCTTGGCCATCTTGATGCCGGTGGCGTAGGCCAGCGAACGGCCGTGAGTGGTGTGCAGCGTGCAGGCGTTGACGTAGCCGGGAAGGCGGCTGGAGCAGCCGATGCCGGACGCGAAAACGGTCTGGGTAGGATCAAGCTTCAGATCGACGACGGCCCGCAGGAGCGCGTTGAGAATGATCCCGTGGCCGCAGCCGGGACACCACATATGAGGGAAAAAGCGAGGGCGCATCCATTCGAAGACTTCTTTGCTGGGCATCTTACTTGGCCTCCTCGACAATCTTGTTGAAAATTTCGGTGGGCTGGAAGAGCTCGCCGTCCACACGGTTCAGCGGCACGACGCGGGCCTTGCCGTGAACGGCGCGCTCGACTTCAAGCACCATTTGGCCGCAGTTCAGTTCGGGCACGATGATGGTCTTGACGCGGCGGGCCAGGCGCTCCAGTTCCTTATCGGCGAAAGGCCACAGGGTGATGGGACGGAAATGCCCGACTTTGACGCCTTGAGCGCGTGCGTCGCGCACGGCGCGGACGCTGGAACGGGAAACGCTGCCGTAGGACACCACCAGGATCTCGGCATCTTCCACTTCGACGGTATCGAATTTGACGATGTCGTCGCGGAAACGGTCGACTTTGCGCATCAAACGGTGCATCTTCTTGTCGATATCGCCGGGATCGGTCGTGGGGAATCCCCAATCGTTATGGGTCAGCCCCGTCACATGCCAACGGTACCCGTCGCCAAAGCCGGCCATGGGCGGAACGTCGTCTTCGGGATCGGCCTGATAGGGCACGAAGTGCTCCGCATCGACAGAAGGTCTCTTGCGATCGACGACCCTCAGACTTTCGGGATCGGGGACAACGAACTTTTCCCTCATGTGGCCGATCTCGGCGTCGCTCATGATAAGAACTGGCTGGCGAAAACGCTCCGCCAGGTTGAACGCCTCGACCGTCAACGTATAGCACTCTTCCACTGAAGCGGGCGCCAGGGCGATCGTGCCGTGATCGCCATGCGTACCCCAGCGGGCCTGCATGACGTCCTGCTGGGCGCCCTGCGTGGGAAGTCCCGTGGAAGGGCCGCCGCGCATGACGTCGACGACAACCAGGGGAATTTCGGCTTCATACGCCAGGCCCAGGTTTTCCTGTTTCAGCGTGAAGCCCGGGCCGGAACTGGCCGTCATCGACTTGACGCCGGCAATGGAAGCGCCGATAGCGCAGCCGCAGGCGCCAAGCTCGTCTTCCATCTGCTGGAAGACGCCGCCGACCTTGGGCAGTTCGACAGCCATCGTCTCCATGACTTCCGTCGAGGGAGTAATCGGATACCCCGCGTAGAATTTGCATCCCGCCGCCAGCGCGCCAAACGCGACGGCCTCGTTGCCCTGCCAGAATTTGATCTCAGCCATTATTTCGTCCCATCCTCTCGCACAGTGATCGCAAGATCGGGGCAGATATTTTCGCACGATCTGCAACCGATGCACTCTTCCGGATGTACAGCCTCGGACTTCACTCTGTCGTTCAGGGCAAGAACCTTCTTGGGGCAAACGGAAACGCATAAACTGCATCCTTTGCACCAAGTTTTGTTGATGGATACATCGAACTTCTTGGCCAACACCTTCACCTCCAGAAAAAATAAAAAGCTTCCCCCATTTACAACAAAAAAACAAACTCTATAAAGAACGGCCGAGGCCGGGCTCGCGCAGATAGCGAGCTCTCAGCTCGTCCGGCTTTATACTTGCATGAAGACGCTCCAAGGCCAGCGCCGCATGCGCCGCGCCGCTCGGGTTTGCGATGTATTGTACCCCCTCGCGAGGCGACGAGGCAAACAAGCGCGCATCTTTCACCGACCACATTTCAAAATCACTCGAAATCTCATGCAGTTTCGATAAAAGTTCCTCGTATGAGCGCTCTTTTTCGGGCAGTACAAGGCAACCGTCCCTGTAAACGCTGGAAAAAGCCAGCTCGCGCGACGCGGCGATCAGCGGCGCCTTCACGCCGCAATCCCAGCCAGGGCAGGAACGGAGCACCGCCTCCAAGCTGCTCAGCGGCACAATTCTGACGCCAAGGGCGAAGGCCAGGCCGGCGGCGTAGGCCATGCCGATGCGGATACCGGTAAAATAGCCGGGGCCGACCGTCACTGCGACGCACGCCACGTCCCGAACTTTCAGCCCGTGTCCGGCCAGCAGTTCCGCCGCCAGCAGGGGCAGGCGGGCCGCCTGTTCGCGCCCAAGGTCGAGATTGCGCTCGCCGGCAATCTTTCCGCCGACGGCCAGTCCCAGACAGGACCAGCGGTTGGAACAATCTATGGACAAGAGGACGTCACTCATGAACATGCCTTCTCCAGCTGCGCCAAAGCGCTCCGCGCCGTTTCGCCTACAGCGGCGACGCGGAAGCGGCGTTTCTCGCCCGCGGCAGACATCTCGCAGTGCCAGACGTCTTCGAAATCATCGCGGGCAAGGCGCTCGGGCCACTCGATAATCAGCACCCAGCCGTCGTCAAGATACTCATCGAAGCCAAGGTCCCGGCCGTCGACGCGCTCAAGACGGTACAGGTCGGCATGCGCGACGGAGATCCGCGCCCGCGCGTACTCGTTGACCAGCGCGAAAGACGGACTGCAGGTCCGCTTCCAGCCCAGCGCGCGGCACAGTTCGCGCACCAGCGTGGTTTTGCCGGCGCCCAGCTCGCCTTTCATCAACAGCGTCATGCCGGGACGCAGGACGGCGGCGATGTTTTCCCCCAGCGCCCGCGTATCGTCAAGCCCGTCGAGCGAAAAACAGCTTCGCCCGTCCGGTTCTTTTTTTACCGTCAGCACGCTCCGCTCAGCTCCTTCAAAACCGCCGGCAGACGATCGGCCACTTCGTGAGCCAGCATGCCGTCCTGCCCTTGCATGCGGCCCAAGGTCTCTCCGGCCGCGCCGTGGCACCAAGCCCCCAGCGCCAGCGCCTTTTCCGCGGGAACCCCCGCGGCCAGCAGGGCCGCGCAGGCCCCCGACAGCACGTCGCCCGACCCCGGCACGGACAAGGTTCGGTCCCCGCGCGGCACGATCCACGGCGTTTGCTCCGGACCGGCGACAAGCGAGCGGTACCCTTTCAAAAGTACGAAGCCATACTGCCGCGCCAAAGCCGCGGCCGCCTCGAAGCGATCCCGCACGGGCAATGGCTCGCCGAGGAGCGCCGCCGCTTCGCCCTCGTGAGGCGTCAGACAGCACCGCACAGGTTTTATGTCATCTTCGCCCAGCCAGTACAGGCCGTCGCCGTCCCACAGAGAGGGGCCGTCCCACTGCGAGCCGATCCGGCACAGTTCGCGGGCGCGGCTGTCGCGATCAAGCCCCGAACCGATCAGCAGCACAGAACAGCGGGAGCGCCATTTCGCCATGATCCGTTCAAGCGCCGCCGCGTCTTCCAGAGGTTCGGCGATTGCCTCCGGAAGCGAGGCCGCGAGGACGTCCAGAACTTCCGGAACCGAGGCCAGCACCGCCAGCCCCGCGCCGGCGCGCAGTGCACCGCGCGCCGCCAGAAGGGCCGCGCCGCGATAGCGCTCCGATCCGGCGACGATCAGCACGCCGCCGCGGCGGCCTTTGTGGTCGTCGATCCGGCGGCGGGGAAGGAAATTTCGCACGTCGCTCTCTTCCAGCTCCAGCGCATCGGGAACTCCCAGCAGCGGCGCGGCGTTCTCGTCCAGAGGGATCAGGATCGTCTCCCCCGCCAAGGCCGCGCCGCGCCCCGTCGCCATCGACAGTTTCCGGCCGCCGGCCGTGCAGGTCCACTGCGCTTCGACGCCCTCGCCGCCTTCCGCGCCGCTGGGGATGTCTACCGCCAGCACACGACGGCCAAAGCGGCAGCGATTGAGCGCCGCGATCAGACGGGCGGTCTCGCCGCGGGGCGCGCCCGCCGCGCCGGTGCCCAGAAGCGCGTCGACGACAAGATCGTGCGAATTCAACAGCTCCGTCAGCGCCGTTTCGTCAAGGGTGCGGCTTTCAACGACCGGCACCGCCATCTTCCCGAGCCTCGTCAGATTGACGGCGGCATCGCCCTGGGAACGGGAGGCCTCGTGGCTGAGAAGCACCGTCGCTTTCCAGCCTCGTTCCATCAAAAGCCGGGCGACCACGAAGCCGTCGCCGCCGTTGTTCCCGGCGCCCGCCAAAATCAACGCTGAATGAGCGAGCGTCTGTTTCAGGATAAAATCGACAATGCCGCGGCCGACGCGCTCCATCAGTTCCAGGCCCGACAGGCCGGATTCGATCAGCCGCGCGTCAAGGACTCTCACTTTTCCGTTCGCGTACCACGGGATCACGGCCATCAGACTCCTTCCGTCTCGTAGATCACCACGGCGGCCGCGATGCCGCCGTCATGGCTGAGCGAAAGATGAAAACGCGCCCGGCGGTACGGCTCCAGCGCCGGCGTCTGCGGATCGAGAACAAGAAAAGGCCGCCCTTCCGCGTCGTGACGCACGCTCACGCTGTGAAGCCCCAGCTTTGCCAAGCCCAAACCGGTCGCTTTGGCAAAGGCCTCCTTCGCCGCGTACGCCGCGGCAAGATGACAGGCGCGCGATTTTTTCCCCGCCGCGTAAAACAACTCCGCTTCGGTAAAAACTCTTCGACAAAAAGCTTCGCTCTCGCAGGCTTCCCGCATGCGCTCCACGCCGCAGAGATCCATTCCGACACCGGCAATCATGTTTTCACCGCCTTATACTATACCGCTCCGCACTATTTTACAACAGTTTCAACTTAAAAAAAATCAAATTGGAACTGTATTAGAATCATCAAGACAGAAATTCAATCTATATTTTTCTCTACAAAAAAAGAGCACCTTGAAAAGATGCTCTCGAAACCATGGTGGGTGATACAAGAATCGAACTTGTGACCTCTTCCGTGTCAGGGAAGCGCTCTTCCTCTGAGCTAATCACCCGATGACGCCGAACATGAGGAATTCTACTCTCTCCGCCCGCGTCTGTCAACCCTGAAAAGCGTCTTGCCCCGCAGGGCTCGCCTATTCTCGCCTCCATAAAGTATAATAGCCTCGGCACAAAGATCAGCGCCCGCATGAAACGCGAGGCGAACGACCTGACATCGGAAGGGAGACACTTATGAAAAGAACGATTCTCGTAGTGCTGGCGGCGTTGTTTTCGGCCATGCCTTTTGCGACAGGCGGAACACGAGCGGGAGCTCTCGCGACGAAAAACGAAGGAGCGGACATGAAAAATCTGAAAGAGATCTACTTCGCAGGCGGCTGTTTTTGGGGCGTTGAAGAATATTTTTCGCGCATTCCCGGCGTGAGCGACGCCGTGTCGGGATACGCCAACGGGCACACGGCAAATCCGACCTACCGGGAAGTCTGCTCCGGGAACACCGGGCACGCCGAGACCGTGCGCGTCAGTTACGACCCGCGGCTCGTCAGTCTGGAAACGCTGACGGAACAGTTTTTCGCGATCATCGACCCGACCGTTCGCGACCGGCAGGGAAACGACGTCGGCCGCCAGTACCGCACGGGCGTGTATTACGCCGACGCCGCAGACCGCGAGATCCTCGAGCGTCTTTTCGCCGCCGAGCAAAAGAAGCACGAACAAAAACTCGCTACGGAACTGCTGCCGCTGGAAAACTTCTCCGCGGCCGAGGAGTATCATCAGGATTATCTGAAAAAGAACCCCGGCGGATATTGCCACGTCGACTTCAGCACACTCAACGGACTGAAAGCGAAAGCGCCGCCCGCGCCCGAAAGGAAATACGCCAAGCCGTCCGCCGCCGAGCTCAGGAAAAAACTGACGCCGGCCCAGTACGCCGTGACGCAGGAAGCCGCCACGGAACGCCCGTTCGCCAACGAATATTTCGACAACCGCGAACCGGGGCTGTACGTCGACGTCGTCACCGGCGAACCGCTCTTCTCGTCCGAAGCGAAGTTCGATTCCGGCTGCGGCTGGCCCAGCTTTTCGAAACCGATCGAGCTGGCTGTCGTCGTCGAACGTCACGACGGCAGTTACGGCATGAGCCGGACCGAGGTGCGCAGCCAAAGCGGCGACAGCCATCTGGGGCACGTTTTCGACGACGGTCCCAAGGAAAAAGGCGGGCTGCGCTACTGCATCAACAGCGCGGCGCTGCGTTTCATCCCCTACGACAAGCTGGACGAAGAAGGCTACGGCGAGTTCAAGCATCTTTGCGAAAGCTACGACAAACGCTAGCCCGCAGCGCGCCGGAAAACCGCGTCGCAAAAAAACGCCGGAGGGCGGAGAACGTCGCATGTTCTCCGCCCTCCGGCGTTTTTATCGGCGCGATTTCTCGAACGCGGCGGCGCCTTCCCTGGCCTTTTCGACCGTGGCCGCGAGCGCCTCGACGAAGGCGCTTTTGAATCCCGCGCGCTGGAGGGCGCGCAGCCCGGCGATGGTCGTGCCGCCGGGAGTGCAGACGGAATCCTTGAGCGCGGCGGGATGAACGTTCTTCTGCCGCGCCAGTTCGGCGGCGCCGATCAGCGTCGCCGCGCCGGCGCGCAGCGACAGATCGCTTTTCATGCCCACGGCCAGACCGCCCTGGATAAATCCTTCCAGCAGTTCCAGCACATAGGCGATCGCCGAGCCGGAAAGGCAGACGACGCCGTCCAGATCCTTTTCGGACACTTCTACGACGTCGCCGAAGAGCGCGCAGAGCCCGCGAACTTCCTCGAAGTCGCCGTCGCTCCAGTCGCCGCGGACGATGCCGGTAAATCCGGCCCCGACGGCGGAAGCGATGTTCGGCATCACGCGCCCCCAGCGGGCGTTCGGCGCCGCTTTTTTCAGCAATTCCAGGCTGACCAGCGCCGCGCAGGAAACCAGCGCGCGCCCGGCCAGCACGGCCGCGTTTTCCGCGCAGTAGCTTTCGATCAACCACGGTTTCAACGCGACGAACACGGGGCCGCGCGCCAGCGGCGCAGCCTCGGCCAAAGCGGCGACCGTTTCGACGCCGTCGCCGCTCAGCGCGTCGAAATTCGCTCCCCGGCGCTGGACCACCACGGGCCTGACGCCGGCGCGGGACAGCCCGCGCGCTACGGCGCCGCCCAGATTGCCGCCGCCGATGACGATCGGGCGAAGTTCTTTTACGTTCATGACACACGCCTCCCAGCAAAATTCATTCAGGCGCTCTCGCGCCGCAGCCATACAGACGCACCCACTCGAACATGCCCAGCGCCGCCGCGACGCCGGCGTTGAGGCTGCCGGTGCGCCCCGCCATGGGGAAACTGACGAGCTTGTCGCAGTTTTTCGCCGTCAGCGCCGAGATGCCGTCGCCTTCGGAACCGACGACGAGCGCCAGCCGTTCGGGCAGCGCGCTGCTCCACACGGTCTCGTCGGTACGGTGATCCAGCCCCACGACCCAGAAGCCTTTGTGCTTGAGGCGTTCCACGGTGCGCCCGACGTTGATCACCCGCGCCACGGGCAAACGGAAGGCGGCGCCGGCGCTGGTCTTGACGACCGTGCCGTTGACGGTCGCCGAGCGGTCGTTCTGGCAGACGACGCAGGCGGCTCCGGCCACTTCGGCCGTGCGGATCACCGCGCCGAGGTTGTGAGGATCCTGGCAGTGATCGAGCAGCACGACCAGCGCCGGCGCCTGGGGATCCAGCGCGTTGACAACGTCGTCGAGATCGGCCGGCGGGATCGGCGCCACGCGGGCCGCTACGCCCTGATGGACCGCGCCGCCGGTCAGCCGCTCCAGATCGTCCCGCTCCGTCAGGTCCAGCGGGATCCGCCGGTCGGCGCAGAGGCGCGTCACCGTGTCGCGGAACTCGTCCTGCGCGCCTGCCAGCAAAAAGACCTTGCGGCACAGCTCAGGCCGGTTTTGCAGCAGCGTTAGGACGGGATTGCGCCCCCAACAGAGATCTTCGGAACCGGACGGCGCGGCGCGCTTCGGCCGGGGCCGGCGTTCGGGAAACGGACGACCGCCGGGATTCTCCCATGCCTGACGGGGCGCGAAGTCCTTTTTACCGCCGGGACGCGCAGAACGCCCCAAGCCCCCGCGGCCGTCTCTCCTGCCGCGATTATTTTTTTCGGCGGGCCGTTCCATCGCTCTTCACCTTCCCGTTCTTCTCAAAATCATGAAGATATTCCCGGATCGCTTCAGCCGTGTAGCCCCTGCCGCGCTCGGCCAGCTCCCGCGGCGTGCCGCAGTCGACCAGCCGTCCGCCGGCGCTGCCGCCTTCGGGGCCGAGGTCGATCACATAATCGCTGGAACAGATGATGTCCATGTTGTGCTCGATGAGCAGCACCGAGTTGCCCTGCTCGACCAGAGCGTGAAGGATGCGCAGCAGACGGGCCACGTCGGGATAGAAAAGCCCGGTCGACGGCTCGTCGAGCAGGTAGAGCGTGCTGCCGCCGAAGCGTTTGCTCAGCTCCTTGGCCAATTTGACGCGCTGGGCTTCGCCGCCGCTGAGCGTCAGCGCCGACTGGCCAAGATGGATGTAGCCCAGACCGGCGCGCTGCAGGAATTCGAGCTTGCGCGCGATCCTGGGCAGATCCTTGAAAAGCTCCATGGCCTCGTCGACCGACAGGTTGAGCACGTCGGCGATGCTGTGCCCCTTGAACTTCACTTCCAGCGTCTCGCGGTTGTAGCGCGTGCCGTGGCAGACGTCGCACTCCACGTACACGTCGGGCATGAAGAGCATGGAGACGCGCCGCTCGCCCGCGCCGCCGCAGGCTTCGCAGCGTCCGCCCTTGACGTTGAAGCTGAAGCGCCCGCTGGCGTAGCCGCGTAGTTTTGCCTCGGGCAGCTGCGAATACAGCTCGCGGATCGCCGAGAAGACGCCGGTATAGGTGGCCGGATTGGAGCGCGGCGTGCGGCCGATCGGGCTTTGATCGACCATGGCCACGTTCTTCAGCTGTTCCCAGCCGAGGATGTCCTTGTGCCGTCCGGGACGGTCGCGGTAATCGGCGTCCAGCTTGCGGCGCAGGCCGCGGTACAGCACGTCGTACATCAGCGAGCTTTTGCCCGAGCCGGAGACGCCGGTGAGACAGACCAGAGAGTTCAGCGGGATAGAAATATCGACACCTTTCAAGTTGTGTTCGGCCGCGCCGAGAATTTCAAGACGCTCTTTAGGGAGCGTCAAACGCTCCGAACGCACCATGCCGCACCGGTCGCCTCGCAGATACGGGCCGGTCAGAGAATTCGTCTTTCGGAACTCGTCCGCCGCGCCGCGCTGGACCACTTCGCCTCCGTAGCTGCCCGCTCCGGGGCCGATCTCGACGATGTAATCGGCGGCCAGCATCGTGTCGCGGTCGTGTTCCACCACGATCACGGTGTTGTCCATGTCGCGCACCGACTTCAGCGCGCCGATCAGCTTGCCGGTATCGCGGCTGTGCAGGCCGATGGTCGGCTCGTCGAGCACGTACATGACGCCCGACAGCTTCGAGCCGATCTGCGTCGCCAGCCGGATGCGCTGGCTCTCGCCGCCGCTCAGCGTGTCGGCGCGGCGCTTCAGCGTCAGGTACCCGACGCCGACTTCCACGAGGAAACTGAGGCGCTTTTCCAGCTCGACGATGACCTGGCTGATGACTTCGTTCTGGATGGGATCGTTCTGGTGCTGTTTGACGATCTCGTAAAAATCGCCTACGGGCAGCGAGGTCAGCTCGTCGATGTTCTTTCCCCAGAAGCGCACCGACAGCGCCTCGGGACGCAGGCGCGTGCCGTGGCAGGTCCGGCATTCGTCCTCGGTGCGGTAGCGTTCCAGCTCCTCGGCGGTCGCCTCCGACTCGGTGCTGTCGTAATAGCGCTGCAGCCACGGCAGCAGCCCTTCGTAACGTCCCTGATACTCCGACACCTCGCCGCCGCGCTCGAACTGCAGCGGCATGCGTACGTCGGAGCCGTACAGCAGGATCTGTCGCTGCGCTTCCGGAAGTTCTTTGTAGGGGGCGTCGAGATCCAGCTTCACCTTTTTCGCCAGCTCCTCGAGACGGTACATCATGTACTGCCTGCCGCGGAACGGCAGCAGCGCCCCGCCGCGCACGGAGAGGTCGGGATTGACCGCCAGTTCTTCGGAAAAATGGCTGTGGCTGCCCAGCCCTGAGCAGTCGGGACAGGCTCCCATCGGGTTGTTGAAGGAGAACAGCGCCGGCTGGATGTCGGGCAGCGAGATATCGCAGTCGGGGCAGACGAAGCGTTCCGTCAGCATGTCTTCCGATCCGTCGGCGGCGATGATCACAAAGCCCTCGCCGAGCTGCAGGGCCGTCTGTACGGCTTCGGCCATGCGGCCTTTGCGGTCGGGCTGCACCGACATGCGGTCGACGACCACTTCGACGTTGTGTTTTTTGTTCTTGTCCAGAGGGATCTCTTCTTCCAACCAGAGGACTTCGCCGTCGACGCGCACGCGCATGAAGCCTTTCTTGCGCAGCGCCGCGAAGACGTTCTTGAACTCGCCCTTCTTGGCGCGCACGACCGGGGCGAGCACTTCGAGCCGGGCGCCGCCGTGCTGGCGGTAAATGCGGTCGACGATCTCGTCCACGGAATACTTGTGGACGGGCTTGTCGCACCGGGGGCAGTACGGCGTGCCGGCGCGGGCGAACAGCAGGCGCAGGTAGTCGTAGATCTCGGTGACGGTGCCGACGGTGGAGCGGGGGTTGTGGGAGGTCCCCTTCTGTTCGATGGAAATGGCGGGCGACAGCCCTTCGATGTCGTCCACGTCGGGTTTTTTCTGCACGCCAAGGAACTGACGCGCGTAGGACGACAGCGATTCCACGTAGCGGCGCTGGCCTTCGGCGTAGAGCGTGTCGAACGCCAGCGAACTTTTTCCCGACCCCGAGGGGCCGGTGATGACGACGAGTTTGTTCTTGGGGATTTCCAGAGAGACGCCCTTGAGGTTATGCTCTCTTGCGTTTCTTATAACGATTTCCTGACGCGGCACGGAGACCGGTTCCTCCTTCTTCTTCGCCGAACCCGCCTTGGGGAGTCCGGCCTTCTTCCATGGCCTGGATCATGTCGCGGATCCGGGCGGCCTTTTCGAACTGGAGCTTTTCCACGGCCTCCCACATGAGCTTTTCGAGAGCCTCGTTGTCCATGTGCTCGATGCGCTGCTGCGCCCGCTTGTTCTTCGCTTCGGGCGCGGCCTCGAACTCCACCTCGGGCAGCATGCGTTCGATGGATTTGCGGATCGTCCGCGGCACGATATGATGTTCTTCGTTGTACTTCAGCTGCGCCTCGCGGCGGCGCCTCGACTCGCTCACGGCCTCGCGGATGCTGTCGGTCACCTCGTCGGCATAGAGGATCACGCGCGAATCGACGTTGCGCGCCGCGCGTCCCATCACCTGCACGAGCGAGCGGTAGGAGCGCAGAAACCCCTCGCGGTCGGCGTCGAGGATCGCCACGAGCGTCACCTCGGGCATGTCGATGCCCTCGCGCAGCAGGTTGACGCCGATCAGCACCTCGATGTCGCCGCTGCGGAGGCGGTTGATCTCCTCGGCGCGCTCGAAGGCGTTCAGTTCGGAATGGATATATTCGGACTTGACGCGCAGCGTGCTCATGTATCCGGCCAGCTCTTCGGCTCCTTTTTTGGTGAGCGTGGTGACAAGGCAGCGTCCGCCCGCGCCCCGGACTTTCTGGATCTCGGCCAGCAGATCGTCGATCTGTCCCGTCGCTTTGCGGATCTCCACTTCGGGGTCGGCGATGCCGGTGGGACGGACCAGCTGCTCGACGACGCGCTTCGAATGCTCCACTTCCCAGTCGCCGGGCGTGGCGGAGCAGCAGACGACGCGCTGCATGTAATGTTCGAACTCATGCCATTTGAGCGGCCGGTTGTCGAGGCACGACGGCAGGCGGAAGCCGTGCTCCACCAGCACTTCCTTGCGGGCGCGGTCGCCGTTGAACATGCCGCGCACCTGCGGCAGGGTGATATGCGATTCGTCCACGACCATCAAAAAGTCAGGAGGAAAAAAGTCAAGCAGCGTGCCTGGCTGTTCGCCCTCGGCGCGGCCGTCGAGATAGCGCGAATAGTTTTCGATGCCGGAGCAGTAACCGGCCTCGGCCAGCATTTCCATGTCGTAGCGGGTGCGGCTGCCGAGGCGTTCGGCCTCGAGATATTTGCCCTCGGACTTGAAGCGGCCGACTTGCAGTTCCAGCTCGCGCTTGATCTTGTCCATCGATTCGGCGATCGCGCCGTCGCTGGTGACGTAATGCTGCGCCGGGAAGACCGAGACGTGCTGTTTGCGGGCGATGGAATGCCCGCTGACGGGATCGACCTCCTCGATGGATTCCAGCTCGTCGTCGAAGAAGGAAAAGCGCAGCGTGGCGTCGCTGTACACGGGATAGACTTCCAGCACGTCGCCGCGCACGCGGTATTTGCCGGGCTGCAGGTCGAAGTCGTTGCGCTCGTAATAGGCTTTCATCAACGCTTCCTGGAAGTTGCGCCGGTTCCAGCGCTCGCCCACGGCGAAGCTGACGATCGCGTCTTCGTAGTTCTTGCGCTTGCCCATGCCGTAGATGCAGGAGACCGACGCCACCACGATTACGTCGCGGCGTTCGATCAGCGACTTGGTGGTGGCGAGCCGCATGCGCTCGATCTGGGTGTTGATGGAAGCGTCTTTTTCGATGAACGTGTCCGAGCTCGGGATGTAGGCCTCGGGCTGGTAGTAATCGTAATAGCTCACGTAATAGTGCACGGCGTTCTCGGGGAAAAATCGTTTGAACTCGCTGAACAACTGCGCCGCAAGGGTTTTGTTGTGCGCCAGCACCAGCGTGGGGCGGTTATACTGCGCCACGACGTTGGCGACGGTGAACGTCTTGCCGCTGCCCGTCACACCCATCAGCGTCGAGCATTTCTCGCCGCGCTCCAGGCCTTCGAGCAGCGAATCGATGGCCTGCGGCTGATCGCCCGACGGCGGCCAGGGCGCGCACAATTTGAATTTTTCAGTCTCCATGATCGGACCTCCACGAGACAAAACGGATGACGAAAGCGAAAAGAAAAGGACGGAGCGAAAAGATCCACTCCGTCCTTCTATTGTACCAGTTTATTCGCCTTTTGCAGAGGGCGGTTCTTTTCCCGTCATCGGGGCCATCTCGTTGGAAACGACGGGCGCCCGCGGGATAAAGCCGTCTGTCGCTTTCTCTCCCGCCGGAGCCGTTCCTTCCGGCGCGGGGACATCGGCGCCTTCGGAGGCGGGCTTTTCCTCGGGCTTCTCGGGGACGGGCTCTTCCTCGCCGAGCAGCACCGCCAAGTCGTGACCGTCCATCACTTCGCGTTCGAGCAACGTTTCGGCGACGAGGTCGACTTTGTCCCTGTTCTCCGACAGCAGATTCTTGACGCGGACGTAACACTCCTCCACGATCTTGCGGACTTCCTCGTCGATGGCGAAGGCGATCTGGTCGCTGTAGTTGCGGTCTTCGCCCAAGTCGCGGCCGAGGAACACCTCATGGCGCTGGCGTCCCAGCACGACGGGGCCGAGAGAGCTCATGCCGTACTGCGTGACCATGCTGCGGGCCACCTGCGTGGCGCGTTCCAAATCGTTGCTGGCGCCGGTGGTGATGTCGCCGAAAACCAGCTCTTCGGTGACGCGGCCGCCGAGCAACACGCAGATGTTGTTGGTCAGCTCGTTCTTCGAGGCCAGGAAACGGTCCTCGGCCGGAAGCTGGAGCGTGTAGCCCAGCGCCGCGCTGCCGCGGGGGATGATCGAGATCTTGTGCACGGGATCGCAGCCGGGGATCAGCTTCGCCACCATCGCGTGCCCCGTCTCGTGGTAGGCGATGATCTTCTTCTCGCGGGGGCCGATCAGGCGGCTCTTGCGCTCGGGGCCGGCGATGGAACGGTCGATGCCCTCTTCCAGCTCGGCCATACCGATCTCCGTTTTGCCGCCGCGAGCGGCCAGCAGCGCCGCTTCGTTGATGACGTTGGCTAGATCGGCGCCGACGAAGCCGGGCGTGCGCTTGGCCAGCACCTTGAAATCGACGTCGGGCGCGAATTTCTTGTCCTTGGCGTGGACTTTCAGGATCGCCTCGCGCCCTTTCACGTCGGGCGTGTCCACGACCACGTGGCGGTCGAAACGCCCCGGGCGCAGCAGCGCCGGATCGAGCACGTCGGCGCGGTTGGTGGCCGCGATCAGGATGATGCCGGTCTTCTCGTCGAAGCCGTCCATCTCGACGAGCAGCTGGTTCAGCGTCTGCTCGCGCTCGTCGTGGCCGCCGCCGAGGCCGGTGCCTCTCTGGCGGCCGACGGCGTCGATCTCGTCGATGAAGACGAGGCAGGGCTGATACTTGCGGGCCTGTTCGAACAGGTCGCGCACGCGCGAAGCGCCGACGCCGACGAACATTTCCACGAAGTCGGAGCCGCTGGTGCTGAAAAACGGCACGTCCGCTTCGCCGGCGCAGGCACGGGCCAGCAGGGTCTTGCCGGTTCCGGGCGAGCCGAGCAGCAGCACGCCCTTGGGCACTTTGGCTCCCAGCTTGGTAAAGCGATCGGGCGATTTGAGGAACTCTACCACTTCCTTGAGCTCCTCCTTGGCCTCGTCGCAGCCGGCCACGTCGTTGAAGGTCACCTTGGGGCGGTTGTCGAGGAACATTTTCGCCTTGCTCTTGGCGAAGCTCATGACCTTTCCGCCGCCGCCCTGCATGTTGTGCAGGAAGAAGATCCACACGCCGATCAGCAGCAGCGTGGGGAACACGGACGAAGCCAGCGTCATCCACCACGGCGTTTCCGGCGGCTCGGCGATCTTTACTTCCACGCCCCGGGCGGCGGCTTCTTCGGCCACGTCCTTGACGCCGACGATGTTGCTGACGAACGCTTTGCCGTCGGCGTAACGCCCCTGGGCCCTCATATCGTTGATCGTGAAGTTTTTGATCCGCCCCGCGGCCAGATCGGTCCTGAACTGGCTGTAGGGGATCTCCGCCACTTCGGGGCCCGCGGTCTGAGGCGTGAGAAACATGTTCACAACGCTGACGACGAGCACCACGAGGATCAGATACACGCCGAGGTTCTTCATTAATCGCTGCACAATGGCGCCTCCTTAAAATTTATAACATCACTCCGAAACGGAGCGCACCGTGTGGATCGAAGGCAGGTTGCGCATCTTCTGATCATAATCCATGCCGTAGCCGACCACGAACTCATCGGGAATCACGAATCCCGTGTACTCGACCGGCACGTCGACGACGCGCCGTTCCCTTTTGTCCAGCAGGACGCACACTTCCACGGACGCGGCGCCCTCGTCCTTGAAGTATCCGCGCAGGTGCTGCAGCGTCAGCCCCGTGTCCACGATGTCCTCGACGATCAAAATGTGGCGTCCCTTCACCGCGATGCCCGTTCCCTGCGAAATGGTCACTTTGCCCGACGACGTGGTCGAAGCGCCGTAGGACGCGGCCTTCATGAACTCCATGACGACGTTCACCGACGGCGAGATCTCGCGCACCAGGTCGGCCATGAAGATCACCGCGCCGCGCAGGATGCCGATGACGGTCAGGCTCTGCCCGTCGTATTTCTTGCTGATCTCCGACGCCAGCACGCGAACGCGCGCGGCGATCTGTTCCCTGGCGATCAGGACTTCCGCTGCTTTCAATTCCATAAAGATTCCCTCCAGCGCCCGACAAGGGGACTCAAAACGACCTGAGCAACAATATTATATTTTACACTATGGCGGAGGATTTCCCATCGGTTTTGTTTTTTTTCCGCCCGAAAAACATTTTTTTGGAAGATCACCGGAAAAAAAGACGTTGTCACATCATATTTTTCAGTATTTTTTTGCAGAACGACCGGCCGCGCCTCATCGAGTGGGCAGCGGGGGCCGAAATCGGACTCCGCTGACGCGCCCTTCAGCCGCAGCGAAACTTTCCAGCCGCCCCAGCGCGCCGTTTCGCCGAGCGAAAGCCGGAGCGCCTCCAGCCGCTTTTCCGCCGCCGGATGCCAGCACAGCAGGCCGTCCCCCGCTTCCACGTCGACCTCGGAGCCCCATTGGAACACAAAGCGTCCGGAACGGCACGTCAGGCGATCCAGCTCTTCGACGCGGGGTCTGGTCAGAGCGGCCAGCCCCAGCCGACGCCCCACAAAGCGCAGCAGTTCACGGCGCTGGAACTCGTGGACGCGGCGCAGTTTGCTCAGGCTCAGGCACGGCCAGCCGCGCCGCGGCAGCGAGACCTCGCGGCACAGCGCGGCCGACTGCTCTTCCTGCATCTTTCGCCAAAGCTGCGCCTCTTCGGCCAGAGAGGCCAGATGCTCGACGACGCCGGGATTGACCTCGCGGGCCAGCAGAGGCATCACTTCGTTGCGGACGCGGTTGCGCTGGTAAATGTTCAACGCGTTCGTCTCGTCTTCTACCCAGCTCCAGCCCTGCGCGCGGAGAAAATCGCGCAGTTCCTCGCGGCGGAACGAAAGCAGCGGGCGGATATAGATGCCGCGCTGTTCCGGCATCCCCGCCACGCCCCAAAGCCCGCAGCCGCGGGCCATGTTCATGAGCGCGTTTTCGGCCAGATCGTCGCGCGTATGCCCCAAGGCCGCCAGACGGCATCCGAATCTTTGCGCCGTCTCCTCGTAGAGCTCATAGCGAAGCCGACGCCCCGCCGCTTCTTCAGACTCGCCTTTTCGAGACAATTCAGGGACCGGACGGCGTTCGTCCACACAGCGCACGTTCAATTCGGCGCAGCGCTTTTTCACGAACTCGCCGTCGCCGCACGAGGCGCCTCGGATGCCGTGGTCCATATGGACCACGATCAGCTGCGAAGGCTCGTAAAGCCGGGAAAAAAGACAGAGCAGACTCATCGAGTCGCTGCCGCCCGAAACGCCGAGCAGCACCGGCGTCTGACCGAGCCAGCCGCGTCGTTCCATGACGCCGCGAAAGCGCCGCGGCACATCGCTTTTCGTCACGTCAGGTTCTCCCCTTTCCTTCGCCTCACGGAAATTGATTCTAAATCGAATACGCAGCAAAATCAAGTTGAAGGCACAAATAAAATCGCGCCCCGTCATAAAAAGATCGCTCGTCCATAGGTGGACAAGCGATCTTTCTCAGGGCTGTTCTTTTGGCGGTTCGACCAGTTTCAAGGCGGCTCTCGCCGCTGCCTGCTCAGCTGCCTTGCGGCTGGTTCCTCTGCCGCGGGCGAGCTCTTTGCCGTCCAGCAGAGCCCGGACGATGAAAATCGGATCATGCTCCGGCCCTTTACGCTGAAGCAGTTCATAATAAGGCGTCGGCCCGTTCCGTTCTTGACAGAGGATCTGCAGACGGCTCTTCGGGTCGAGCTGCTCGTGCGACGCTTCCCGCGGACGACGGTTCAGAAAAGCGCGGGCCTGTTCCAGCCCGCCGTCGAGATAAAGCGCCCCGATCAGAGCTTCGACCGCGTCGCCGATCATGTTCTCGCTGGCGCTGCCGCGCTGTCCCATTCCCAAAAGGAGCAGGCCGTCCAATCCCAAAGAATGTCCCCAGGCGGAAAGCACCTCTTCGCGAACCAGCGAAGCGCGCTCGCGGGTCATCTGCCCTTCGCTGGCGTCGGGGCGGGCGCGGAACAGTTCTTCGCTGATCAGCACTTCCAGCACGGCGTCGCCGAGAAACTCGAGGCGTTCGTTCCAGAACGGGACTCCCCGTTCATGCGCGTAGGAAGAATGAGTCAGCGCTTCTTCCAGCAGGGCCGGGTCGCTGAACTCGTAGCCGATGCGCCGCTGAAACTCGAGCAGATCTTTTGCCCGCGCCGGCTCCGTTCCGTTCATTATCCTTCGTACTTCTGCAGCGCGAGCACGCCGTTATGGCCGCCGAAGCCGAAATTGTTGACGAGGATGCGTTTGACGTCCCGGTCGTACAGCGTTTCGGCGACGACGTTGACGTCGCATTCGGGATCGGGCGTTTCGTAGTTGCGCGTCTTGTGGACGATCCCCTGCTCGAAGGCCTGGAGCGCCGCCACGATCGCCACGCCGCCGGCCGCGCCGAGCGTGTGGCCGAAGATCGACTTGGTGGAGGTGACGAGCGTATCCTTCGCCTTGTTGCCGAGCAGTCCGTTGATGGCCTTGGACTCCATGATCTCGTTGAGATGAGTGGACGTCCCGTGGGCGTTGACCAGATCGACGCCGTCCCAGCCCGACTGCTTCATGGCCAGCTCCATGGCCTTCATGGCGCCGGCGCCGTCGGGATCGGGAGCGGTCAGATGATAGGCGTCGCACGTGGCGCCGTAGCCGGTCAGCTCGCCGTAAATGTGAGCGCCGCGGGCGCGGGCGCGCTCAAGATCCTCAAGGACGACGACGCCGGCTCCCTCCGCGACGATGAAGCCGGCGCGGTCTTTGTCGAAGGGACGGGACGCACGCTCCGGATCGTCGTTGTGGGTCGTGCACAGCGCCTTCATGGAGGCAAAGCCGGCCACGGTCAGTCCCATCACGCAGGCCTCGGCGCCGCCGGCCAGCATCACGTCGGCATCGCCGCGCTGGACAGCGTACCATGCCTCGCCGATGCTGTTGATCGACGAAGCGCAGGCGGTGACGATGCACATGTTGGGGCCTTTGCAGCCGTACTTGATGGCGATGTAGGCCGAGGTCATGTTGCTGATCATCATCGGGATGGCGAAAGGCCCGACATGGCGAGGCCCTTTTTCGGAAAGATCCTGATATCCTTCCCAGCTGGTGTGCAATCCGCCGGTGCCGGAACCGATGTAGACGCCGAACTTCCAGGGATCGACGGAAGCCGGATCGAGCTTCGCGTCTTCGATCGCCATTGACGCCGCCGCCGTCGAGAACTGAATGACGCGGTCGGTGCGCTTGGCCTCTTTTTTAGCCATATAAAGGGCAGGGTCAAAGTCGATGACCTCTCCCGCGATTTTCACGTTATAGTCTGAAGTGTCGAAGGCAGTAATGCTTCGAACGCCATTTTCTCCCGCTTCAAGAGCGCGCCAGTAATTCTCCTTGCCGATGCCAACGGGGCTGACCACGCCGAGCCCGGTGATCACGACTCTTCGATTCATTTTGAGATCTCCTTGCGTCTCGGTGGACGAATACACTAGATGGTCCTTTGAAAAGGGGGAGAGGAACCGCCGTACTGGTATCCTCTCCCGACAAATACAGCTTCGTTACTCCTCGATGCCAAGCTTACTGGCGGCGTAGTTGATCGCTTCGCCGACAGTGGTCAGCTTTTCGGCATCCTCATCGGGGATCTCGATGTCGAACTCTTCCTCGATGCCCATGATCAGCTCGACGATGTCAAGGGAATCGGCGCCGAGATCTTCCACGAAAGAAGCCTCGGGGCGGATCTGCTCCTCTTCCACGTCAAGACGGTCGATGATGATTTCCTTCAGGCGAGCGAGAACATCTGCTTTAGTCATAGCTCAAAGCACCTCCATAAAAATATGCGGCCTTGTAAAAGAACCGCTCTATGCCATTGTCATCCCGCCGTCAACGGCGAGAACCTGACCTGTGATGTAAGAACTGCTTTCCTGAGCGAAGAAGGACACGGCATTGGCCACGTCCTCGGGATCGCCCTGACGCCCTTGCGGGATGCCCGCCAGGATCGCTTCCTTGGCGGCGTCGCTCAGGACTTTAGTCATATCGGTGGCGATATAACCGGGAGCGACGCAGTTCACCGTCACGCCCTTGGCGGCGTATTCGCGCGCCACGCACTTGCTGAAACCGATCACGCCGGCCTTGGCCGCGCCGTAATTGGCCTGTCCTGGATTGCCCGTCACGCCCACCACCGAAGAGATGTTGACGATCCGGCCCCAGCGGGCGCGGACCATGGACTTGACCGCTTCGCGCGTGCAGAGGAACACGGACTTGAGATCGGCGTCGAGCACGTCGTCCCAGTCGGCGTCCTTCATCCGCATCAGCAGCCCGTCTTTCGTCCGTCCGGCGTTGTTGACGAGGATCTCGACGGAGCCGAGAGATTCCTTGACGTCGTCGAAAAGTTTCTTCACCGCTTCGGGGCTGGAGACGTCGCCGGCAAAAGCCATCGCTTTTCCGCCCGCGGCGGTGATCTCATCGACCAGAGACTGGGCCGCTTCCGCTGAAGAACGATAGTTCACCGCCACGGAACAACCGTCGGCGGCAAGGCGTTTCGCCACGGCGCGGCCGATGCCGCGGCCGGCGCCGGTCACCAAAGCAACGCGAGCCATCGTTATTCCGCCGCCTTCCGTTCCGTAAAGGGAGCGACCTGCTCGAGATCGGCCGGCTGTTCCACGTTGAGCACCGCGGCCTGACGGGCGATCTTCTTGACCGTACCGCTCAGCACCTTGCCGGGCCCCATCTCGATGAATCCTTCCACTCCCTGCGCAGCCATGGTCTGCACGCTTTCGACCCATCTGATGGGACTGTAGGTCTGAGCGTACAGTCCGTCGCGAATCGCGGAAACGTCGCTGACCGTCTGGGCGGAAACGTTGGCGACCAGCGGGCAGCCGCCGGCGTTCCAGACGCACTTTTCCATTTCGGCCGCCAGACGGTCCGCCACCGGACGCATCAGCGAGCAGTGGAACGGGGCGCTCACGTTCAGCATCACGCAACGCTTGGCGCCTTTTGCGGAAGACAGCGCGACGGCGCGTTCCACCGCGGTCGTATGGCCGGAGATGACCGTCTGCACGGGCGTGTTGTAGTTCGCCGCCTCGCAGACTTCGCCCTGAGCGGCCTCTGCGCAGACGGCGCGGACCGCGTCGGCTTCAAGCCCGAGGATCGCCGCCATGGCGCCTACGCCCCGAGGCACGGCCTCCTGCATGAAGGAACCGCGCTTGTGCACGAGACGCACGCCGTCGGCCAACGACAGTACGCCGTTGGCGACGAGAGCCGTGTACTCGCCAAGGCTGTGTCCGGCCACAAAAGCGGGAGCCAGCGTCACGCCTTTTTCCTGAAGCGCGCGGAACACGGCGATGGACATGGTCAGAATAGCCGGCTGAGTGTAGGCCGTCAGGACCAGTTTGTCCTCGGGACCGCTGAAAATGATGTCGCTGAGAGAAAATCCAAGGGCCTCGTCGGCTTCAGCGAAAGTATCCTTTGCCGCCTTGGAAACGCCGCAAAGTTCCTTTCCCATGCCGACGGCCTGAGAGCCCTGGCCGGGAAAAACGATCGCATACTTCATAGGCTTCGACTCCTTTTAAGCGTTGGCTTCCAAGTCCTTGAGAATAGTTTTGGCCTCGGCGACCATGCTTTCGATGATATCGGCACAGGAACGGATGTCACTCACGAGCGCAGCCGACTGGCCGGCCATGACGGATCCCCGTTCCATGTCGCCGTCGACGACGGCGGCACGAAGACGGCCTGTGCCCAACTTTTCGATCTCGGCCACCGGGGCGTGGTTGTACTCGAGATCGAGGAATTCCTTCGTCAGTTTATTGGCGATGCAGCGCACGGGATGCCCCGTGCTGGCGCCGGTCACTGCGGTGCAGCGCTCTTTTGCCCTGACAAGTTCCTGTTTGTAATCGGGATGCACCGTGCATTCCTTGGAACAAACGAAGCGCGTCCCCACCTGAACTCCTTTGGCCCCCAGAGAGAAAGCGGCCGCCATGCCGCGGCCGTCGACGATGCCGCCGGCGCAGACAACGGGGACTTTCACCGCTTGAGCCACGAGGGGCGTGAGCACCATGGTCGTCAGCTCGCCGATATGTCCGCCGGCTTCCATGCCCTCGGCCACCACAGCCTGCGCACCCTGGCGGACGGCACGGATCGCCACCGCCGTGGAAGCGACGACGGGCATGACGATCGCCCCGAGAGGTTTTAACCGCTCGATCACTTTGCCGGGGCTGCCGGCGCCGGTCGTAATGACTTTGATGCGATATTTGGCGGCCAGTTCCACCGCGGCGGGAGCCGTCGGCGACATAAGCATGATGTTCATGCCGTAGGGCTTGTCGGTCAACTCGCGAATCTTGAGCAATTCTTTCTCCAGCAGCTCGGGCGGCGTCGCTCCCGCGGCGATGATACCAAGGCCGCCTGCATTGCTGACCGCAGCGGCCAGCTCCGCATTGGCGATCCAAGCCATAGCCCCTTGGATCACAGGATGTTTAATTCCCAAAAGTTCCGTGATTTCCTTACCGAGCATGAAGAAACGAACCCCTTTCGTTTTTCGCAGTCAGAGCGCTGCTGACACCAATCCTCTCAAACCTCATCAAACGTTCCGGCGAACGGTGCGCGATCGTCAGCACAGCGTCTCCTCGGCAGCAACTTTTTCCAATTCCTGTGCAATATCCTCACGGATACGTTCCAGCGCGTTACGTGCCACGAAGCTGTAGGCCACGCCAATGGCGTTGGCGATGGCGGGCGCTTTGGAACGCCCGTGAGCTTTGATCACCGCGCCGTTCACGCCCATCAGCGCGGAACCGCCGTAGCGCTGATAATCGACGCGCGCGCCAAGTCTCTTCATGGAAGGATACAGCAACAGCGCACCGGCTTTCGCCAGCCAAGATTCCTGGATGGTTTCTTTGACCAGTCCTTTGCAGAATTTGATCAACCCTTCAAAGGACTTGAGCATGACGTTGCCGGAAAAACCGTCGCAAACCACGACGTCCGCGTCGCCCATGGGAACGCGGTTGGCTTCGACATACCCGCCGAAATTCAGGTCGGCGCTGGCGCGCAGTCGTTCGCGAGCCGCCACGATCACGTCGTCGCCCTTGATTTCTTCGGAACCATTGGAAAGCAAACAGACCCGCGGCGACGAGGAGAGCTTTTCCACGTCCTTCATGTAAACGGAACCCATCAGCGAAAATTGTACCAGATTCAGCGGCTTGCAGCGAACGGTAGCTCCGGCGTCAAGAAGGAACACCGGTTTCTTCGTCGGCAGCAAGATCCCCAAGCCGGGACGGTCGATCCCCTTCAGACGGCCGACTACAAGCACGCCGCCGGCCACGATCGCGCCGGTGCTGCCGGAAGAGACGCAACCCTTCGCTTCACCAGACCGGACCATTTCCATAGCGATACGCATGCTGGAACGTTTTTTGCAGCGGATCGCCTTTGCGGGCGACTCGTTCGGATCGACCACTTCATCGGTATGGACCACGCGAATGCGGCTTCGGACGCTGCTGTCAGCTTTGTCCAGATAAGGTTCGATGACGGTTTTGTCCCCAATCAAAGCGATCTCGAGATCGCTGTTTTTATTGCATGCTTCAATGACGCCAGGACAGACGGCAGACGCGCCGTGATCGCCGCCCATGGCGTCTACGGCAATGATCATGTTTATCCCTCGTTCCCCCGCACGGCTGAAACCGTGCTTTCTTCACCGCTCGACAGAGCCCGCACGATAAAGCGCCCCACGTAAATCTCTCGGTCGCCCACGTTGGTATGAACGCTCACGATGTACTTATCGCCTTCATGGACGCCCACTTTTGCCCGGGCCACCAGTCGGTCTCCCACAACCGCAGGAGCGCTGTAGCGGCCGCGGAACGTCTGCACGACAACCATGTCGGCTTCTACCACGGCGATCGCCAGCGTGCTCGCTTGAGCGTAGATGTATTGATCCCAGACCTGGTCGGTGTGGCGAAAGGCCATTTCCTTGGTGGTCTGGAGCATGGAGAGCGCCCAGACGTTTGGCTCCAGCCCCAGAAGTTCGCCGATGAATTCCTCCTGCTTCAGAGAACGCAGGCGACTGACGGCCCGCTCGGCCATCTGGCGGGTGCGTTCGCGCAGTTCCGGCACGCCCATGAGCGCGCGGTCAAGCCGGATCGTACTGAGACTCACTTTCAGCAGCCGAGCGAGATCTTCATCGGTATAGAGAGGATTCTGTTCCATCAGCGCGAATAACTTTTCGTGGCGCTTCAACTTGCCATTTTTCAGTGACATGTTCCTCCCTCGCTTTTAACACCTAGTCCTAATATCTACTCTCGAACTACGCGAAGTATAAAGACTTTACCGTGAAAGGTCAAGACACTTTCAGCCGTCCCCAAATATTTTTTACGTATGAAACTGTGCAGAAATGATATATCCCGCCGTGCCGGCACGTTCTCTCCAGGAAAAGGATTTTCATCGCTTCGCACCGGCTCTTCTTGACAATGAACACTGACTTCCAAGAGAAACGCAAAGAGCCCCCTGCCGTAGCATTTTTACGCAGGGGGCTCTTCAGTTTTCTGTGAGCAGCTCGAGCTTATTCGGCTTTCGCTTCGGTTTCGGCCTTGTCGGCGGCGACCTTGAGCACCTTGCGGCCGCGGTAATAGCCGCAGACAGGGCAGGCGCTGTAGGTCGGGATCATCTCGCCGCAGTGAGAACAGGCCGTCATGCCGGGAGCGGTCTTTTCGCCCAGCCAATGGGCAAAACGCATGTGGGTCCTGCGGTGGGACACTTTCATCTTCGGGGTTGCCATAGTCATTTCCCTCCTTTTTGCTTTTCTTCATCCACGAAATCCGCCAGAGCCAGGAAACGCGGATCTCTTCGATCCTCGGCGGGGAGAAGCGAATCGATCTCAATGCATCCCTCAGGGCACGTCGCGTAAAGCGGCAAAGCCACCACAAGGCATTCCCACACGAGATCGGTCACGTCAACGCTGCCGCCGAGCCACGTAACGGGCAGAACGACCCTGTTGGAATCGTAGAATAATTCCTCTTCTTCCTGTACTTTCCCAACATCTTCCGACTGCAAGACGTAAGAATACATGAATTCCTGCCGAATTGCAACCGTCAAAGGCGCGCAACATCTACGGCATTCGGTAGCAACTTCTCCACTAATTCCGATCAAAACGTCGGCCCCCTCAGGGGTCCGCTGCGTTTCCACGGTGACTTTGACAGGACCGGTGAAGGAGAATTCCTGAGCGCCGCAGGACAGGGGCTCTTTCAGATCCAACGTCCAGATTTGGGAGAGCCTGAGCTGCGAATCTTTCGCGTCCGGCAAAGGCACAACGAAACGCCAGTCCGCCGGCCGTTCGGTCAGTGCCATAGGTCTTGCTCTCTCCGCTCCTGGTCCCCGCTCAGAAAGCCATCTTCTTGGTGTCGCGGGCGATGACCAGCTCTTCGTTGGTGGGAATAACGATGACTTTGACCTTGGAATCGGGAGCGCTGATGACGCGTTCCTCGCCGCGGAAATTATTCTTGGAATAATCCATCTTCACGCCCAGGAATCCAAGTCCTTCGGTGACCATCTGGCGAGTCGTGGCGCTGTTCTCGCCGATACCGGCCGTGAAGACGATGGCGTCAACGCCGCCCATGGCCGCCGCGTAAGCGCCGATGTACTTTTTGACGCTGTAGGTCAGCATTTTATAAGCCAGCGCGCACTTAGCGTCGCCCTTGTTCATGCCTTCTTCGACGTCGCGAAGGTCGGCGGAAACGCCGGAGACGCCGAGCAGACCGCTCTCCTTGTTGAGGATCTTGTCGGTTTTCTCGGCGCCTTCCTTCTGGGCGATAAAGGTGACAACGCTCGGATCCAGGTCGCCGCAGCGAGTGCCCATGACGACGCCGGGAAGCGGCGTGAAGCCCATGGAGGTGTCGACGACCTTGCCGTGGTCGACGGCCGCCAGCGAACTGCCGTTGCCGAGATGGCAGGTGATGATCTTCAGATCTTCGATGGGACGGCCGAGAATTTCGGCGCAGCGGGACGATACGAAGCGGTGGCTGGTGCCGTGGAAACCGTAACGGCGCACGTGGTCTTCCTTGTAATATCTCTCAGGCACGGCATAGCGGAAAACGTAGTCGGGCATGGTCTGATGGAACGCCGTGTCGAAAACGCCGACCTGAGGGACCGAAGGCAACGCTGCCGTGATCGCCTCGATGCCGATGATGTTGGCGGGATTGTGAAGAGGCGCAAGGGGGGCACAACGTTTCAGAGCGTCCATCACAGCGGGCGTGATTTTTACGGAGCCGGCGAACTCCTCGCCGCCGTGGACGACGCGGTGCCCGACGGCCCCCAGTTCGTCAAGGCTCTTGAGCACGCCGACTTTGGCGTCGAGCAGCGACTTGAGGACGAGATCGACGGCGACCTTGTGATCGGGGATCGCGGTCTCGGTGACCACCGCGTCCATGCCGATCTTGGTGTGCTTGAGGCGGGAACCGTCGATGCCGATGCGCTCGACCAGACCTTTGGCAAGCACGGACTCGTTGTCCATGTCGAAGACCTGATACTTCAGAGAGGAGCTGCCGCAGTTAATAACGAGAATCTTCATTACAAAAAACCTCCTTGACGTTTTTGACGCTCTGTCGTATATCCAAACTGTCACTCATCCCCTGCGCCGCGGGCAAATTCAGAGGAGAATCACCATCATGAGAAAAATCATCGGCATCGTCGCCGAATACAATCCCTTTCATCGGGGCCATCGGTACCAGATCGAGGAGATAAAAAAAAGAAACGCCGGCGCGGCCGTTATCTCCGTTTTGTCGTCGAATTTCCTGCAGCGGGGCGTGCCCGCGCTGCAGGACAAATGGGAACGCGCCCGTGCCGCGGTGCACTGCGGCGTCGATCTGGCGATCGAGCTGCCGCTGCCGTTTTCCTGCAACAACGCCGGCGTTTTCGCCGGCGGCGCCGTGGCGCTGCTGAAAGCGACGGGCGTCGTCGAGGCCATTTCCTTCGGCATGGAAGACGAAACGGATCTGCTCGGCGCAATCTCTGCTATTTTAGTCCAGGAACCCCCGGCTTTCAAGGCTGTTTTACAGGATTTCTTAAAAAAAGGTTCTTCTTACGCCCAGGCGAGAGCTGAGGCGGCCGAACGGCTTTGTCCCGGCGCCGGCGCGCTGCTGGGCAAGCCCAACAACACGCTGGCCCTCGCTTACGCGGAGGCGGCGCTGCGCCAGCAGGCCGAATTCGAACTGCTGCCGGTGCGGCGCGTCGGAACTGGATACCATGACCGCAGCGAAGGCGAGATCATGAGCGCTACGGGGATCCGCGAAGCGCTTCTGGACGGGCGGACGGAGCGCGCGTACCGCGCCATGCCGGACAAAAGCGCGGCGATTCTTCGGGGAAATATCGCCGCCGGACGCTGCTGCCTCGATTGGAAGCCGCTTTGGCTGGCGCTGCGGCTGCTGCTCATGCGCGCCGCGAAAGCGGAGCTGGCGCGATACGCCGACATGAGCGAGGGCATCGAAAACCGTTTTTTCGACCAGTATCCGCGCTGCGAAAGTTTCGAAGAACTGGCCGAACGAGTCGCCACGCGCCGCTATCCGCGCACGCGCGTCCGCCGTCAGCTCATGGGGCTGCTGCTGAACGTCGGCGAAGCGGACAACCAGCTCTTTCAGCGCCGCGGCCCCGCCTACATCCGTCCGCTGGCGATGAACGACCGCGGCCGCGAGCTGCTGCGCCTGATGCGCAAAAAGAGTGCGCTGCCGGTGATCACGAAACCCGCGGGATTGCGCGGCGACGACTACGCCCAAAAGATCATGACGCTGGAATTCCGCGGCGCGGCGCTGTGGGAAAGTCTTGTGCCCCGCCCCGACTGGGAGCGCGAGAAAAAAGCCGTGCCGCTGGTCCTGAACGGCTAGCTTCTCACCAGACCGGCGCCGGCTTTGGCGCCGCTGTGAAAGCGCTCCACCAGACGGCGGTACACATAGGGCGGCACGAGGTTGCGCACTTCGCCGCCGAGCTGGAACACGTCCTTGATGGTATGGCTGGAAAGAAACGAATATTTGGCGTCGGTGACGATGAACAGCGTTTCGATCTCCGGCGCCAGCTGACGGTTCATCAGCGCCATCTGAAACTCGTACTCGAAGTCGGACAGCGCCCGCAGACCGCGGATGACGATACTGCTTTTGCGCTGGCGCAGAAAATCCACCAGCAGCCCGGAGAAGGAATTCACCGTGACGTTGGAAAGGTGTTTGAGAGCCTCGCGAGCCATGTCGACCCGTTCGTCGATCGCGAAGGCTCCTTTTTTGTCGGGATTGATCAACACGGAGACCTCGACCTCGTCGAACAGCGCCGCCGCGCGTTCGGCGATGAACACGTGGCCGTTCGTGATCGGGTCGAAGGAACCGGGATAGACCGCCTTATGCCTGTACATCGGAGACCTCCTTCAGTTTGAGGAAATCGAGCACCGAAACGCCGTAGCGCCGCTCGTCCGCCAGCTCCCAGGGCGAATCATCCAGGTCAAGCGGCTCGCGCCCGGCGCGCTCGAGGATCACCGTGCCGCCGGGCTTCAACAGTCCGGCATGAGCGCCGAGGAGCCGCGGCAGCTCGCTCATCCACTTCATCTCATAGGGCGGATCGGCGAAGATCACGTCGAAGCTCAGCCCGCGCTTTTCCAGCCAATTCAGCGCCCTGCGCACGTCCATGCAGAGGGCGGTATGATTTTCCGCGCCCAGCGCGCGGCGGATCTCCGCCGCCCGGTCGCGCAGCAGCTCCACCGTGACGATCGACGCGCCGCGGGCGCGCGCCTCCTTCGCCACCCGCCCGGTGCCGGAGAACAGATCGAGAAAGCTCATGCCCGACAGCGGCCCGAGGATACTGAACAGCGCCCCCAGCGTCTTGCCGGCGGTCGGCCTGACCTCTTTCACTGTTCCCGGATCCTCCGCGCCGCATCCTCGACGGCGAAGCGCACCGCCGGCGTCAGAAACGGGGCGAAGACGCCGTCCAGCTTGACCAGCGTACACTCCGGCTTACTGACGATTTTGACGTAGAACTTCTGTTCGTAGCCGGAGTCGGTGCAGATCGTCTCCTCCAGCAGCGTGCCGTCGGCGGCGCAAAAACCGCCGCGGAAAGCCCAGTGCGAATCCTCGCCATGGCGCCCCTGCGCGCTGCCCGTCCGGCCGGTCACCGTCCGGTCGAGAAGTTCAAGATCGACCAGCACCGCCGGCGCGATTCTTACGTGCATGTCCTCCACGCTCCCTTCCACCATTCGCGGCACGCTCCAGGGCGCCGTTTTCTCGATGTAAAGATGATGAATGTCCTTGCCCATGTCCAGCCATTTGCGCTCGTACTTGGTGGTGATGCCGCGCCGGAAATTGAGGCGGCGCTCGGCCAGCTTCAGCGCCGCGTGCGAGCCGAGGATCCGTTCGACCTCGTCGGCGTACCAGGCTTCGTCGGTGGCCATCTCAAAGACGCCGCCGATCTTCAGCACCGAGGCCAACAGAGCGGAAAAACCTTCCGAGGTGACGCGGCGGCGCGCATGGCGCTCCTTCGGCCAGGGGCAGGGAAAACTCATGTAGATGCGCTCCACCGAGTTATCGGCGAAACACTCGCGCACGAGGAAGCGCGCGTCGCCGCACAGCAGGCGCACGTTCCCCAGCTTCAGGCGCGCGACGCGCGACAGCGCTTTTTCGAGGCACATGTGGGAAACTTCCACGCCGTAAACCAGCGCTTCCGGGCGTTTCTGCGCGAGGTCGACGAGAAAATCGCCGTTGCCGAAGCCGATCTCGATCAGCCGCGGCGCGCCCTCGCGCTCGGCCGGCAGGCGGCATTCCGGCGTCGGTCTGAGGACCACGTCTCCACGATTCAAAATTCTTCCCTCCAATGCCTTTTTCACGCAGGGGGAAAATCCATGACTCTCCCTGCGTTTTGCAGGCGCGGAATTCTCGTTTTTTTCTGAAAGACGGCCCATTATAACAAAAAAATCCGCGCCGCGTGAACGGTCCGTCCGCCGCCGTTTTCGAGGGCGAAAAGACGTTCCACGTGGAACATTTCCTATTTTTTCTTGGCGCCGCCGCGTTCGCGGCGATATCTTTCAGGAAATACGACGATCGCGCGCCGAACCGCGCGGGCAAAAAAGGCCGGGCTTCTTTTTCATCGACAAAAAAAGAAGTCCGGCCTCCCCGTTCAAAAATCGGTCACACGCGGCCCTTCACGCCGACGGCTGCGGCGGTCAGAGCCTGCATGAGCTCGTCGTTTTCGTATTCCTCGAGACGTCCCGCGTCGCCGAGCTCGGTCAGCTTCTGATCGACGGGAATGCGCGCCAACGTCTTGAGGCTGAAAAGCTTCTCGATCTCCTCGCGGTGCGACGAGCCGAAAAGGTCCCAGCGCTCGCCGCAGTGCGGGCACACCGCGTAGGACATGTTCTCCACCAGGCCGAGCAGCGGCACGTTCATCATCTTGCCGAGATTGATCTGCTTCTGCACGATCATCGTCGACAGCCCCTGCGGCATGGTCACGGCCAGGATGCCGTCGACCTGGATGCTTTGCATGACCGTCAGCGGCGCGTCGGCGGTCCCCGGCGGCAGATCGATGACGGCGAAGTCGAGCCCGCCCCAAGCGCCGTCTTCCCAGAACTGCTTGATGGTGCCGCTGATCAGCGGACCGCGCCAGACGACGGGCGCGCCGTCGTCCTTGAGCAGCAGATTGACGGAAAGCACTTTGATGCCATTGGCCGTGGCAGGCATTTGGATCTTGTTGTTCTCCACGTACGGCGGCCGATCGATGCCCAGCAGTTTCGGGATCGAAGGACCGGTGACGTCGGCGTCGAGCACGCCGACGCGGTAGCCGGCGCGGTTCAGCGCCACCGCCAGCAGCGCCGACACGGTGCTTTTGCCGACGCCGCCCTTGCCGCTGCCGACGGCGATGATGCGGCCGACGCCCTGCCGCGTCGGGCCGGGGATCTTATTGCAGTTTCCGGCCGACGAGCAGCTGCTGCACGAACCATTACACGTCTCGCTCATAACACAAGCCTCCCCAAATAAAAACTCAACGGCCCCATCATACCACTTTTACGCCGTTTTATCCGAGAATCAGCTCGCCAGCCGTGGAAACGAGCGTCGTTTTGACCAGCGTCACCGCCGGACGCACGCCGCTGCCGCGGATCGCGTTGGTCAGCACGCGCGCCGCCAGCACGCCCAGTTCTCTGACCGGCACGCGCAAGCAGTTGGCGCGCAGCAGACGCGCCAGCCGTTCGTCGCCGCAGAGCAGGTCGGGGCGTTCGCCGTCGGGCGAATTCTTCGCCCCGTCCCAGATCACGAACGGTTCGCCGTCGCCCATTTCCGTTTCCAGTTCCGCCAGGAACTCCATCACGGCCGCCGGACCGCCGCGATAGCGCACGGGACGACGCCCCGCCAGCGCGCGGACCCGCGCCGAGACGCTCTCGCGCTCCAGCGCCACGCTGAATTGGCCTGCGCACGCCGATGGTCCGATGCAGACCACGGGGATTTCCAACGCGCCGAGCTCCCGCGCCTGCGCGCCGAACCAGATCAGTCCGTCGGCCTTGCGCCCTTCGACGCGACGCAGCACGTTGGCGGCCAGCGAGGCGCTGCCGCCCTCAAAAAGGAGCAGCTCCATCTTGCAGCGCGACAGCACGCCGGATACCGCGCTCAGGAACTCGCCCGTCCACGGCGCGTCCATGCATTCCAGCACCACGCCGATGACGCCGGTGCGTTTGCTGGAAAGTCCGCTGGCCACCGCGTCCAGTTCGTAGCCCAGTTTTTTTGCCGCTTTCCAGACGCGACCGCGCGTCTCCGCGGAAATGCGCCGGTCGCCCCTCAGCGCGCGGCTGACGGTGCCTTTGTTGACGCCCGCCTCGAGCGCCACGTCGGCCATCGTGACCCGAGCCATGACGGGCGCCTCAGATCTCGATGATGCTGCCGCCGATGAACTCGCGCAGCAGCGAATTGCTGGGCACCAGACGGGGATCCATGGCCGGCACGAAGCGCAGCATGCGCAGCAGCCGCATCGCCTCGCCGCGCTGGGGCGATTCCTCGCCGACGGAGCGCAGCAAGTTTTCGGCATAAGGTTTCATCACCGGCAGCTCGTAGATCAGCGACGAGTTGAACATCACGTCGGCGTTCTTCTGATAGGGGAAGATATATCTTGCCGCGCCGCGTACCACCGAGGGCCAGCGGTTCAGCGTCGCCTCGGGCGAGTTGCCGCGGGTGCGGTTGTCGCGGATCAAGCGCCGCAGCAGGCGCAGGTCGGTCGTACTGGTGCGGGAATGCTGGTCGAGGCAGAGGCTGGTCAACGGCGAGAGGAACACGCCGTAGCGCGCCTGCGGAGGGATCGCCGCCAGCACTTTGTCGTTGAGCCCGTGGAGTCCCTCGAGGATCAGCACGTCGTCCTTTTCCAGTTTCAGTTCGGCTCCGGCCATGCGACGCCCCTCGTAAAAGTCGAAGCGCGGCAGCCGTACCGTTTTTCCCGTCAGCAGCGCATGGATGTGCTCGTTCAACAGCTCGGTGTCCACCGCCTCGACCGCCTCGAAGTCGCGCTTGCCGTCCTCGTCGAGCGGGCACTTGTCGCGGTCCACGAAGTAGTCGTCCAGCGAGATCGCCACGGGGCGCCGGCCGGCCACTTCCAGCTGGATGCGCAGCTTGTGCGACGTGGTCGTCTTGCCGGAGCCCGACGGGCCGGCGATGGTGATGACGCGGCGCTCGGGGACGCTCAAAAAATCCTGCGTCACCTCGGCGACCTTCTGGGCGTGAAGCGCTTCGGACATGAGGATCAGTTCCTTGCCGCCGTCGCGCGCCACCGCTTCGCAGAT
Source organism: Pyramidobacter sp. C12-8 (assembly GCF_002007215.1). Lineage (GTDB taxonomy): Bacteria > Synergistota > Synergistia > Synergistales > Dethiosulfovibrionaceae > Pyramidobacter. The sequence goes on from NZ_MUHX01000002.1 coordinate 52,048, forward strand.
CTCCACGAGATTGACGACGTGGAGCTTGCGCATCCAGTCGGCGTAGTCGAGAAATACCGTCGAAAGCTTGTGCGAAGGCCGGTATTCGGGCAGCCCGCCGCGGCTCAGCGCGACCGGGAAGCGCAGCACGACGCCCGGCGTCAGTTTCGAAAGCTTGTAAGGACGAAGATAGCCGGTGGAAGGAACCATCGGCGAATAGAAGTGGTCGCGCTCGCCGTCGCAGCAGGCCATCTCCACGGGCAGATCGGACCACATATGAGCCAGCAGTTTCGCCTTGTCGGGGCGCTCGTGTTCTTCGAAAAAACGCCGCGCTTCGTCGATCGGCGTCATCTCGGCGCGGATGGGCAAATCGGCGGCGATGATCCGTTCCATCTCCGCGGCGATGGCGCTGACCTTGTCCGCGGGGATTTCCTCGTCTTCGCCGTTAAGCCGTTCCCCCGGACGGGGCATAAGCTCCCAGAACGTGCCTTCGGAAATGGAATGGGTAACGCGCAGCCCGCGCCCCAGCACGCGACGGGCGGCAATGGTCAGCACGAAGCTCAGCGAGCTCTGAAAGACGCTCACGCCCTCCGCCGAGGCCAAGTCGACCCAGCTGATCCGGGCGTTCTTGTCCACGATCCAGTTCAGCGGACGCAGATAATGATTGACGTGCCACGCCACCACCGGCACGCCGCTTTGCGAGCCGCCCAAGCGGCGCAACAGTTCCTCGCCGCTTGTCGGCGCGTCGCACGGCACGCTCTTTCCGTCGGGGAAAAACACGTTAAACATCTCCCAGCCTCCTCACAGACAGGTCTGCGCGGCGAAATCGTACCGCGCGCATTTTGCCTTTTATTATACCGTGTCATACAATAATCGGCGCAGCGCGAGTGAGAAATCTTCGTGCAAAGGAGGCGAACACCCATGGCCGACGGTTTCGAAAGCGACCGCAGCGAAGCCTATTTCAACGGCGGCATGAAGCCGCGCCCGGCGCCGCGACGCATCGGGGCGGCCGAGAAAAAACGCGGCGGGAAAACGGCCGCGGCGAAACGAAAGGATCCCCGCTCCGGAGGATAAAAATTTCCTCCGGAGCGGGGATCCTTTTTCGATCCGCGGCTTAGCAGTTGATGATGAAGTGTTCGGGTTCGTAAAAGGTCTGGAAGTCGGTGAGGTTGTTCTCACGGGCGATGTTTTCCACCTCGTCCTCGCTCTCCACGCTGAAAACGTCCACGCCCTCGTCGGTGTAATTGACGAGCAGGCAGCCGTAGCCTTCCTTGACGCCGTCCTTGAAAGCCTGGAGGTACAGTTCCAGCTCGATCAGGTCCTCGAAGAAGATCTCGCTGGACAGTTCGCCTTCGCTCTCCGCGCCTTCCTCGTCCTCCGTCAGCGCCTGAAGATAGGAAGCGATGCGTTCGTTCATCGTCTGTTCGAACTCGGGGGCGATGTCGAGCTGCATCTCGTCCTCGTTCAGCTCCCTGAAACTGCCGGCCGGTTTCCCTTCAAGCCACAGCTCGCCGGAATACAGAAGGCTCTCGTCGTTGTCCCGCTCGGCCAGATTGTGGATTTCCACCCCGTTGATCGACGCGTGCTCGATGTCTTTCATTTTAGAAGGTCTCCTTCCCGGAACTTTCATTCCTCGGAATGCTGTCACTCATTTTACCCGAATCGGAGCGTAACCGCCAGCCTCCTTTTCGCGGAGCCGCCTTTTTTTAGACTCATAACAGGAAACGGATCACCAGCGGCAGCGTCAGCACCGACAGCATCGTGCTGACCATGACGGCGCGGGCCGTATAATCGCCGTCCATGCCCATGGCTTCGGCCATTGGAAACGTGTTCATGGCCACCGGCATGGCCATGACGAGGATGCAGGTTTTCACCATCTCGGGCTGAGACGGGAAAAATCTAAAACCCAGCGCGAGGATCAGCGGCGAAATGATCAGACGTACGATCATGTCGGGCCAGACCTGAAGCAGATCGCGCCGCAGCTCGCCGGGCTTGAGCTTCATGCCCAGCGTTATCAGCGCCAGCCCGGTGCCGAGGTCGCCGAGAATCTTCAGCGACAGGTCGAGCCAGCGCGGCAGAGGCAGGCCGACGCCCACATTCCAAAGCGCTCCCAACACGATGCTGAGCACCACGGGATTACGGCTCAGCGAACGGAAAACGCGCCGCAGGGAATCCTTTCTCAGCCCGCCGTGAAGCACGATCAGACCGCTGACGGCAGAAAAAATTTCAAAACCCGCCACGGAAAGCGCCATGAAGCGCCCGTAATATTCGAGCGCGCCTTCGCCCCAAAGCATGACCACAGCCGGCATGCCCATAAACATGTTGTTCGAGCGGATCGCCATCATCACCGAGGCAGCTTTGCGCCGCGCGTCGCCGCGCCGAAAACGCTCGCTCAGCCAGGCGCAGAAGATCATGCCCAAGTAGCCGCCGTACAGCGCAAGGACGAAATTGACGTCGCCAAGATCGCGGGCGCTGACCGACAGCGTGATGCGGAAAACCAGGCAGGGCGCGGCCACATAAAAAACAACGCGCCCCATCTGCGAGCCGCCCTCGTCGTTCAAGATCCCCACGCGCTTCAACCCCCACCCCGTCATGATGCAGCACATGATGGGCAGGATCAACAGAAAACCGCCAAGCATGACCTCAGCACCTCCGCCGGAAAATGTTTTTCATTATAAATTTTCCGGCGGAAAAAGGGAACCCCGCTTCGATCCGATTGTCGAAGCTTCCCCGAGACGATATAATGGACTTGAAATATGAGACGGCATTCCCGATCAGACCATCCAGAAAGAAGGAAAAATCCATCATGATCCCGGTTCCTTCCCGCATTTTTCGCGAGTACGACATCCGCGGCGAAGCCGAGAGCGAACTGACCGACGAAAACGTGCGGGCGGTCGCGCGCGCCTACGGCACGTATTTGAAACGCGCCGGTATCCTCAAAGCCACCGTAGGCGGCGACGTACGCCTGTCCACCGAGCGGATCCGCGCCGCCGCCATCGAAGGCCTGCGCTCCTGCGGCGTCGACGTCATCGACCTCGGCACGGTGACCACGCCCATGCTCTACTGGAGCTTCTTCCGCTTCGGCGTCGACGGCGGCGTCATGATCACCGGCAGTCACAATCCGAAGGACATGAACGGCCTCAAGCTGGGGTTCAAAAAAGCCACGCTGTTCGGCGAAGAAATCCAGAAGATCCGCCGCATGGCGCAGACGGGCGACTTCGACCTCGCCGCCGCGCCGGGAGCGCTGGAAAAAGCCGACATCGCCGACGGATACGTCGCCATGCTGACGGAGAAAGTGCGTCTGCCGCGGCCGATGAAGATCGTCATCGACCCCGCCAACGGCACGGCGGCGCTGTTCGCCGGCAGATTCTTCAAAGCCCTCGGCTGCGACGTCACCGCCCTGTACGACACGCCCGACGGCACCTTTCCCAACCACCATCCCGACCCTCAGAAGAAGGAGAACATGCGGGACTTGGCGCGCACAGTCGTGGAGGTCGGCGCCGAGGCCGGCTTCGGCTTCGACGGCGACGCCGACCGCATCGGCGTCGTCGACAACGAAGGCGGGATCGTCGGCGGCGACATTCTCATGGCCCTGTTCTGGCGCGAGATTCTGCCCAAATATCCCGGCGCCACCGCCATCATCGAAGTGAAATGCTCCAAAGCGCTCGAAGAAGAAGTGCGCCGCCTCGGCGGCAAACCCTGTTATTACAAAGCCGGCCATTCGCTGATCAAGGCCGAGATGAAGCGCATCGGCGCGCCCTTCGCCGGCGAATATTCGGGACACATGTTCTTCGCCGACGAATATTACGGCTACGACGATTCCTTCTACGCCGCCGCCCGGCTGCTGCGCCTCGTCGCCGCCGGCCGCGAGACGCTGGCGCAGATGCGCGCCTCAATCCCCGCCTACTGCCACACCGAGGAGATGCGCATCGACTGCCCCGACGAGCGCAAGTTCGAGGTGATGAAGCAGATCACCGCGCAGGCACTCAAAGACCACGACGCCATCACCGTCGACGGCGTGCGCATCCTCTACGACGGCGGCTGGGGGCTGATCCGCGCCTCCAACACCCAGCCCGTGCTGGCCGTCAGGTGCGAAGGCACGACGCCCGAGAAGCGCGACCAGATCGCAGCCGACATCCGCGCCCGCATCCTTCGCGCCGGACTGCCCGACTTCCAATGGAAAATGTAAGGAGACTGTCATGACCGATCCCGTTGAAAAAGTGCAAAAGGCTCTCGACGAACTTCACTACGAAGGGAGCATCATCCACAGCGACGCCACCATCTTCACCGTCGAAGACGCTTCCAAAGCGATCGGCGTCACGCCGGGCGAGATCCTCAAGAGCCTGATCTTCATGGTCGACGGACAGCCCTGGCTCGTGCTCATGTCCGGTCCGAACAAAGTCCATTCGGGCAAGATCAAGCGGCTCAGCCAGGGACATCGCGTCACTATGGCTTCGCCCGACTACGTTTTCGAGAACTTCGGTTTCAGAATCGGCGGCGTGCCGCCCCTCGGCTATCCGCGGACGCTGCCCGCGCTGCTGGACGAGGATTTGTGGAATTTTTCCATTGTCTGGGCTGCGGCCGGCACCGACCACGCTTTCTTTCCCATCGCCCCGGAAACGCTGCGAGAATACACCCAGGGACAGAAAGCGGCCGTCAAGAAAGAGCCCCCTCAGCCGTGATCTTCCGCCCCTTCTTCCATCCTGACGATGAAAGAACAGAAAGGAGCTTCCCATGAAAACTCCGGCACTCAAGATCTATCGCGAACGTCCCATTATGGGCTGCGGCTGAAGCACCGCCATCTACACCGAGAACGAGTTGAAACATTTTCCCGGTGCAGCCAACCGCGTCGCGGTTGGGCAGCTTTACATGAAGCTCAAAGAAGAGTATGGTCCCCGCCTCGACATCAACTTCTACGACCCGCGCTGTTTCGTATTTCTCTTCGACACGCTGCGCTATCGCCTGCGCGGCGACGAAGTCACCTGGGTGCTGAACGGCAAGGTGATCTTCCGCGGCATTCCCGAGTGGGAAAACCTGAAAGACGCTATCGACGGCGTCCTTCCAGCCTCGTAGATACAAGACGAGACCGTCCCGGCCTGCAGCGGGCCGAGACGGTCTCTTTTTTCGTATCCGCGTGAAAACGAACTCGATGCCGATTTTACTTAAAAAATTTAATTGGGACTCACCATCAGTCGTGATAGCGCAGATCGATGCGCAGGATCCGCCGCGGACGGCCTGCCGCGGCCTGCGGCTCCTTTCCCAGCACGGTCAGATAGCGAAACTCCTCCAGCTTCTGCAGCAGCCTGTTCATGCTGCGCAGCGACAGCGAGCAGTAACGCGCCAGTTCGGACGAAGTGACCGTGTCGGTCCGGTATTGCAGAAGGGCCTGCTCGATCTTGCTCAGCGATCTGATCCCGATCCCGGTCTGCACGGAGATCTGGCGCAGATTTTCGTTGAACAGCCCTTTCGCGTCGGGATCGCCCGACAGCGAGATCGGGCCGAAAAAATGCCCTCTCTCGTCAAGACCGTAACAGCAAGATGCCGGGCTTCTTCGGCTTCTCTGCTGCGCCTTGTCGGCCGCGTAACGGGCCTCCCGGGCCGTATACCCGATGCCGATGCCCGCCGAAATCTTCTCCAGACAGGGATTTTGAAAGGGCATGTGCAGCAGACTGAGACCGGTGAAGTTCCCCGTCTCGGCCATCAGCGTCCTCAGATCGCACGCCACGTAATAGTCAGCCATGTCCGTCTGAAACACGGCGCCGCCGAGATGCTGCGCAAAATAGCAGACGGACTCGCCGATCTGCGCCTGCAGTCTCAGCGTCTGCAGCTCGCTGTACATGTGCATCTCGCGGCTCAGCTGGAATTCCGGCCGGATCACGACCACCGCGGGAAGGTTTCTTTCGGCAACGGTGATCTGATGTCTCAGCAGCAAAAACTGGAGCTTCTGCTGCAGAAGAGAAAAATTCGGACCGGTCTTGATCGAAGGGATCCCCATCGCCCGAAGTTTTTCGTAGATCTTCTCCAGTCCCGTCACGCACAGATCCGCCCTGCCGGTGCGGTAATTTTCCGCGTGATATTGAACGACCTGCTGAAAATAATCTTCGGCCATGATGTCAAAGCGGGTATTGTAAAGCCGCACGCTTTCTTCGGTCCCCTTCAGCTCTTCGCGTATCTCTTCGATGATTTCATCGTCAAAACCGTCCATGCTGACGTTCTGGATCCTGTTTTTGTATTTCAGTCCCGCCTTGACGAGCGCGCACATGGTCGACAGCATGTTGCGCGGCATAAAATCCCACGGGACCGCGGGTTGGAGCAGAGACGTCGCGTACAGATAAGGCGTCTGTCCCGTGAAAAGCAGAGCGTCGCATTTCCTCTCGTTTTCTTCGATCAGTTTTATCGCCTCGTGAAAATCCCGATACGCCAGAGGCATCAGCTGTACGGAAAACCGAGCCGATCTTTTCTGCAGGATTCTCAGACTTGTCTCGGGGCCAATCACGCCAATGATCATCATCGTTCCCTCGCGATAGAGAAATCTTGCCCGTTCCGCATGGTTCGGACATGCCGCTTCATTGTACGCGGCCATTGCATTAAGGTCAAATTAAGGTCGTTTTATAGCATCCAAGACGCCCATATAATGAAATAAGCAGTGAATTTATTTTTACAAACGAATTCATTGCGCTTCATTCCCGAAAAGGAGGTTCTCTTCATGTATTGGGCTCTTCTCGTCGTGTTCGGCATCTTCGCGCTGGGAGATTACCTTGGCGTCGTCTCGAAGGCTCGCCTCTCCTCCGTGTTCGTCGCCCTGATGTGCTTTCTGGTGCTGTTTCTGAGCGGCGTTCTGCCTCAGGATCTAATTAAGATCGCCGGACTCACCGATTTGGCTAAAATGGCGACGCCGTTTCTCGTTTTCTCCATGGGCTCGTCCATCAACCTGTCGCAGATGCGCAGGGAATGGAAAGTCGTCGTCATGTCGCTGGCGGCGATGCTGGTCGCCGTCGTCTCCGTACTTGCCGTCGCGCCGCTGATCGGCATGCAGAGCGCTCTGGTGTGCATTCCTATCGTCAACGGCGGCATCGTCGCCACGCAGATCATGACCGCCGCCGCTCTCGAAAAAGGATTCGGCCTGGCCGCCGCGCTCGGCACGCTGGTATTCGCCGTGCAGAAATTCGTCGGCACCATCCCCGCCTCGCACTTCGGCCTCAAGGAAGCGAAGCTGCTGGTCAGCGACTACCGCGAGAAAAAGGCCCAGGGCATCGATCTTTTAAAGGCCGCTCAGCCGCAGGGCCACCAGGAAACGGACGCTCAACCGAAGAAAGTTCCGTTCTGCGTCCGGTACGACAAATATTACACCGTCTACATGACGCTCGGCATCGCAGCCGCAGTCGCCTACGTCAGCAGCCTGATCGCCAGGGTCACGGGCATCGCCGCTTCGATCTGGTGCCTGCTTTTCGGCATGCTGCTCAATCAGCTGCATCTGATCCCTTCGCGTATCCTCGACCGGGGAAAGTCGAGCGGGCTGTTCATGACGGCGACGTTTTGCAGTTTGATCCCCGCCCTGGCGAAGATCGAGCTCTCCGACATGGGCAGCATGGCCGTCAGTCTGGCGCTGGTATTCGGGGCGGTGCTGATCGGTACTTTCCTGCTGCTCTACGTCCTGCCGCTGTGGAAGTTCATCGGCTCGCGCAACATGGTGGTCGGCATCGCCATGTCGCAGCTGCTGGGATTCCCCGCCACGTTCCTGATCGTCAACGAAGTGGCGACGGCCGTCGCGCGGAACGACGACGAGAAAAACTACGTCGTCGAGAAGCTGACGCCGGCCTTCGTCGTGTCGGGCTTCGTCTCCGTGACGACGTTCTCGATCATCATGGCGGGGATTTTCGCCTCTTTCCTGCATCTGTTCCCGGCGCCGTAAATCCGGCCACGAAAAACACGAACGAAACCGACGGATCTGTTTTATAATAGCGGCGGCCTCGAAAAAACGCTCTGCACCGTCAGGCGCCGTGCGAGTCCGCCCACAACTCAAGGAAAGCCGGAGGGAAAAATCATGAAATTCGACATGCTGAATTATCGTTATCCGTCTCGCCGCAGCGTCATTTACGGGCGCAAAGGCATGGTCTGCACCTCTCAGCCGCTGGCCGCCCAGGCCGGACTGGACATTCTGAAAAAGGGAGGCAACGCCGTCGACGCCATGATCGCCACGGCGATCTGCATGACCGTATTGGAGCCCACGGGAAACGGGCTCGGTTCGGACGCGTTCGACCTCGTCTGGTTCGGCGGCAGACTTTACGGGCTCAACGGCAGCGGCGGCGCCGCGAAGCTTCAGACCCTCGAGAAGATGAAGGCCAAAGGCTACGATTCCATGCCGCAGCGCGGCTGGGACTCCGTCACGGTGCCCGGCGCCGTATCGGCCTGGAGCGAACTGCACCAACGTTTCGGACGCTTGCCCTTCAAAGACCTGTTCACTGCCGCCATCGACTACGCCGAAAACGGCTATCCCGTCCACCCCATCGTCGGCCGTCTTTGGAACGACGCGGCCAAAGTCTTCATGCCGTTCAAGGACAAGCCGGAATTCCGTCCGTTCTTCGAAACGTTCCTCAAAAACGGCGCCCCGGCCATCGGCAGCCTGGTCAAACTCCCCGATCACGCCAGAACCCTGCGCGAACTTGCCGAGACGAACTGCGAGAGCTTTTACCGCGGCCGAATCGCCGCGGCGTTCGACGCGTTCTCGAAAGAGACGGGCGGCCTCCTGCGCGCCGAGGACCTGGCGGCGTACCGGGCCGAATGGGTCGAACCGATCACGACCAACTACAAAGGCTACGAAGTCTGCGAAATCCCGCCCAACGGCCACGGCATCGTCGCGCTGATGACGCTGAACATGCTGCAGAAGATGGACACCTCGCTGGGGCGCGACGCCGAGCCAACGGTCCACAAACAGCTGGAAGCGATGAAGCTGGCTTTCATCGACGGACAAACCTACATCGCCGACCCGCGCTTCATGAAGATGAAGACGGATTTTCTGCTCAGCGACGCCTATGCCGCGGGACGCAGCGGCGAAATCGGCGCAGAGGCGCTGCTGCCGAAACCCATCGATCCGCAGTGCGGCGGCACGGTTTACATGTGCGCCGCTGACAGCGAGGGCAACATGATCTCGCACATCCAGAGCAACTTCCGCGGCTTCGGCAGCGGCATCGTCATCCCCGGCTGCGGTATCGCGCTGAACGACCGCGGCAACGGCTTCAAGCTCGATCCGCAGTCCGACGACTGCATTGCCCCGGGCAAGAAGCCCTACCACACCATCATCCCCGGATTCCTGATGAAGGACGGCCGGGCCGTCGGTCCTTTCGGCGTCATGGGCGGCTTCATGCAACCCCAGGGCCATGTGCAGGTGCTGATGAACATGATCGATTACGGCCTCAATCCCCAGGAAGCTCTCGACGCGCCGCGCTGGCAGTGGATCGGCGGCAGGAAGGTGGAACTGGAAGCCGGCTTTGACCCCGCCGTGGCCGAAGGGCTGAGCAAACGCGGTCACGAAGTGACCGTCACCAGCGACTTCCTCAGCTTCGGACGCGGTCAGATGATCCTGCGCGGCGACGACGGCGTGCTCATCGGCGCCACCGAGCCGCGCACCGACGGCTGCGTCGCCGCCTGGTAAAACGGGTCGCCCTTCTCCGCTCAGAAACACACAAACGCCAAGCGGCCGAGAACTGATGCATTCATTTGAATCATCAGATCCCGGCCGCTTGGTTTGTCCTGCGGAGGACATCGTCGGTCACGCGACCGACCCTTTTCGTTTTGTGAGTTTTCAGCGTTTGTTTTTGATCGTCTTGGGATTGCCCTTGCCGTTCCGCCACAGGATCACGGACCAGTAGAAGCGGCTCATTTCGCGGAAATCGCGCGGCTTGACGCCGAGGATGCTCTCCAGCTTTTCAAGGCGGTAATCCACCGTGGTGCGATGCACGTGCAGCAGCTCGGCGGCGCGCACGACGCTGAAGCCGCTTTCGCACCAGGCCGCGATCGTCTCCTGCAGTTCCTCGCCGTCAGTCCGCACGAAAAGCGGCGCCAGTTCGCGCTCCACCATGCTGTCGAGCAGGCGGGGCTCGGAACAGAGCAGCAGTTCCTCGACGCGAAAATCGGTGATGATGTGGACTTTGTCGCGCGGGAGCAGTTTGCTGCCGACGCCCAAGGCGACCTGCGCCTCGCGATACGACGAGACTAGGCCGGGAATGCCGTCCTGCACGCTGCCGATGCCGACCGCGGCGGAAAAACCGCGGCGCTTGAGCTGGTCGGTCAGCTGCAGGCACTGCTCGCGCACCGCCACGTAGAACTTGTCGCGATTGAACTCGCGCCCGCGCATGGCGCTGCGGAAGACCACGTAGCGGTGCGGGCCGACGCTGCCGGAAACGTCGCCGGGAGCGTTGAAGATCTGGCGGATGTCCATCAGCGTGCGGTCGCGTTCGGGATAGTCGCCGTCCTCGCTGCTCTGCGACGACGTGTCGATCTCGATCACCGAATAGGCCAGCGTCTTGTCGTAGCCCATCAGCGCCGCCTTGGTCTCGATCACCTGCGGATCGTTGATGCCGGGGCGGAACAGGGCGATGTCGGCCACCAACGCCTGCAGGTTGCGCTCGCGTTCCAGCAGTTCGCGCGTGATCATGCGCTCTTTCAGGTACAGCTCAGCCTGGCTTTTGACGAGCTGAGCGAACGGCTTGACCTTTTCGGGATCGCCCGTGATAGCGATCGTGCCGATCACATGCTGCTCAGTATCGAGGATCGGATAGGTGACGCCGGGCTTGACGCCTTTCAGACGGCGGGCGTCCTCTTCCGTTTCCCAGCGGGACTGCCCCGTGCGCCCGACAATGGCGCACGCCTCGTTCAGCGTGCCGATACCGCGGTCGAGGTCGCTGCAGCCGATCGTGATTCCGTCGGTATCGGTGATGACGACGTCGTATCCGATGACGCGGGAAATGTTTTCCGCAAGTTCCTGAGCAATAGGTCTAAGCATGTGTCTCCTCCCGGACATTGTGTAATTGCGGCGTATCTGCCTGATTTTGACGGGAATTAAGGCAAGTTTTTTTCGCCGACAAGTTTATCAGAGATCTTTCGTAACGAAATTTTATTTCGTTACGAAAAAACTTTTAAGTCATATAGACGCATTCCAACATGTATTATAATACCACTTTCGGCATTTTTGTGGAGCTCATTTTCATTTATTCGTCTCAAGATTTTGAGATTTTTATGAACAAAAATGTAGGGCGATCCGCGTCGTCCCGTCATATTTTCGGCAACTTGCCTGATTTCATCGGATGAATCACGCCCAAACAGCAGAAACGGCTCGCCACAAATCATCGAAAAAGATACTACAGCACAAACGGATCTTCCATTAAAACACGCTCAATATGACGACAACGGCCGGTTTTACGCCCCTCTTCACAGGTACAACAGCGATGCTCCACGTCCACGGCAAATTCTTCGCCGTTTTCCTCCACGAGCCATACCTTTGCTCCGACCCGCCGAAGTTCGGGGCCGCCGGCCTTTCCCGCCGACAGCCCTCGGGCTGCGGCGAAATTATCAGCCTGCTTTTCAAGAATCGGCTCGCCGGGATCCAAAGGCACGCTCTCGATGAATTCGCCCTTGTCCAGCGCCACGTTGGACAGGCGGTCGGCTTCGGCGTTCCGGGCCCTCGGCACCCAGCGGCAGCGCGCTTGCAGAGCGCGCATACGCTCGATGATCGGCTCGGCCAGCGCTTTCAGACGGGGTTCTTTGATCTTCCACTGCCCCGTTACCTGCGATATCACCAGTTTGCTGTCGCCGCAGATTTCCGCGTTCTTCAGACCGCGGCGTTCAAGCTCGTCAAGCAGCAGACTCAGCGCCATATACTCCGCCTCGTTGTTGGTCTTCATGCCCAACGGCAGCGCACGGCGCCAGATCACCCGCTCGCCGTCGTAAATCACCATGCCGGCACCGGCGTCGCCGGGATTGCCCCGCGAGGCGCCGTCAAAATGGCCTCGAATCATCAGGCTCTCGCCTCCTTGTTCGTTTGTGCGCGCAGCGGCGGATGACGCCACAGCGTCGCGTAGATCACGGGAAAAGTTCCTATCGCGAAACAGCCGATAACCGCCAGCACTCCATCCAGTCCCATACGTTCCGAAAGAGCGCCAATCAGCAACGGCAGCAGAATCGGCGGCAGATCATTCGCCAGGAGGTACAACGACGATCCCTTGGGAAGCAGCCGCGGCGGAAACACGTCCGGTACCAGCGCGCTGATGGCGGGATAATCGACGCCGTGGCTCAGTCCGAAAAGCATGCCCGCCGCCACGAACCAAGGGATCTGTTTCGACGAGGCGGCCAGCAAAAGCGAAAGCGCCTCACCCACAGCCCAGAAACAGAAGGAGGTTCGTCGATCGAAAGACGTCAGCAGCCAGGCGCAGAAAGCCACGCGCACGAGTACGCTGACCGGCGTCAACGCCCACGTGAACCATGTTCCCCTGAAGCCGAGCCCGCGCATCAGGTTCGGTACGTACTGAATCGCCGCCGTAGCCGTCAGCGAAACCGTAAAAATCGAAGCGAGCAGCGCCCACGTCTCCCGACGCCTTATCAGTTCGCCCCAGCTTCCCCACGCCACGCCCGTGACCGCCTGCCCTGTGGCCCCTTTTCCGGCGCGAGGCATGCGCAGAGCATAAAGCGCCAGCGCTGTCAAAATAGCGGAGGAAAGCATCATGAACAGACGGATGAAACCGCGGTCAATCAGGAATTCGGACAACGGCACTACGACAAACTGCGGAAGAATGGAGCCAAGGCAGAGATAACCGAAAATCCGGCCGCGTTCCGCCGCGGGGATAACCAGCCCCTGATACGCCGTGATCGCCACATACACCACGCTGTAAGCCATGCCGACAAGAAAACGCGCCAGCATCAGCGCGCAAAAATTCCGCGACAGATACCCCAGCCCTGCGGCGGCCCCCAAAAGCGCCGCCCCCGTCACGGCCCCGCGGACGCCGACGCGCTCCACCATCCAGCCCCCGAGAGGACGGGCACAGGTCGCACCAACGTAAAAGACGCTCATGACCACGCCCATCCGCCACGAACCGAAATCCATCTGCAGCAGCAGCGACGGCAGCACGTAGCTGGCAGAAACCAGGCTATGGGCGCAAAACGTCAGCGTGAAAATACTGTAAAAATAAGAGGGCAGCCTCATACGCTCTCTCTCCCGAACGAGAAAAATGCCTGCACGCCCGTGGCGGCAGGATAACCTGCAGACCGTCGCCGCCCTTCAGAAACGGCGACGTCGCACGTTGACATTGTACACCTCGAATCGCATAAAAACCTTTTTCTCCATGATACCAAACAAATCGTTTCCAACGGAAGGGAAGACATCCCATGAAAGCGCACAGCAAACTTCTGTGCTTTGGCGCCGCGCTGTCTTGCCCTACCGTCGGCCGCCTTTTCTACGGGGAAAGACGGCGTTCCCGACCATGGCTCCGGAAACGGATTGACAGTCCACAAAAAATCCTCTCGTTCGCGAACGAGAGGATTTTGTGCAGATCGTAGAACTCAGTGAGACAACAGCGTCAGCATGACGGCCGCGGCGACGGCCGTGCCGATGACGCCGGCCACGTTGGGTCCCATGGCGTGCATCAGCAGGAAATGGCCGGGGTTCTCCTTCTGGCAGACCACCTGAACGACGCGGGCCGCCATGGGAACGGCGGATACGCCGGCAGCGCCGATCATCGGGTTGATCTTGCCGCCGCTGAGGATCTTGAGAAGCTGGCCGAAGCCGCAACCGCCGGCCGTGCTGGCCATGAAGGCGACCAGTCCGAGGACGATGATCTTGATCGTGCCGAGAGTCAGGAACTTATCGGCTTCCATCGTGGCGCCGACGGTCAGCGACAGGAAGATCGTGGTGGTGTTCATGATCGCGTTCTGAGCCGTGTCGCTGAGACGGTCGGCACAGCCGCATTCGCGAATCAGGTTACCGAACATGAGGATACCGACGAGAGGCACCGACATGGGCAGGATCAGCCCGGTGACGACGGTGACGACGATGGGGAACATGATCCTTTCGAGCTTGCTGACGGGACGAAGCTTGTCCATCGTGATGGCACGGTCGGCTTTGCTGGTGCACAGCTTGATGATCGGAGGCTGGATCAGGGGCACCAGCGACATGTAGCTGTATGAAGCCACGGCCACGGCGCCGAGAATCTGCGGCGCCAGTTTCGAACACAGATAAATGCTGGTCGGCCCGTCGGCGCCGCCGATAATGGCGATCGAAGCGGCTTCCTGCACGTTGAAGCCCAGCATCATGGCTCCGAACAGCGCGATGAAAACGCCCAGCTGGGCGGCGGCCCCGAGGAGGAACGTGATGGGGTTGGCCAGAAGCGGGGTAAAGTCGGTCATGGCGCCGATGCCCATGAAGATGATGACGGGATAGATCTCCTTGACCGTGCCGAAGGACATGTAATACAGGAACCCGCCGGCCTGGGTCTCGTTGCCCAGCGCATCGAGCACGGGCCCGGAGGTGATGCCCGACAGAGGCAGGTTGGCCAGAAGGCAGCCGAACGCGATGGGGATCAGCAGCAACGGTTCAAAGCCGCGGCCAATGGCCAAGTACAGCAAGGCAAACGCCACCAGCAACATGACAATGTTGCCGCCCGTCAGTCCCGCAAAGCCGGATTCGCCGACAATGCGGGCAAACGCTTCAGAAACAACGCTCATAATTTTTTCCTCCTTGGGAAAATCGTAAGATGATGCGGTTCGAGCCGCTTTAAACCGTTTTACGCCCTCCGCAAGCCTTTACTTGCGGCCGGTGCTGACGATACGCATCGCGTAAATCACGCCGGTCAGTCCCGCGAGCACGAGAAACACCACGCTGAACGCGATCGCCGAGAGAGCCGTAGCCCCGCTCATGCCGTCAAAGACCATTCCGTTCACCTCCAAAAGAATAAACTATTGGATACCAATAAATACAAGCTATTAAAAAACTTCAACATAGACACGATGCGAATAAGAATAACGGAAAAAAGGTTCAGCGTCAAGACAAAAAAGGCTAAGAGAAGTTAAACGCCAGCAGAAAAATTTCACAAATTTTCAAGTCCCGATAAAAGATGCTTAGGCCGGCGCCGGCGTTCTCGTTCTGCGCTGCGGCCTCAAAAACAAAAAAGGCGGCCCCCGGGAAAACGAGGCGCCGTCTTTTCGTCATGAACGGCGACGCCATACAATGCGTCGCCTCGAATTTATACTATTTCTTGATAAAAAGCATTACCATGGTTTACTGGGCGCTGCCTCGACGATTTTCGCCGGCTATTTTGCGCCGTCATCCGTCCCCCACTCCACCAACACCGTTCCCCACGATAAGCCAACGCCGAAACCGGACAACAGGACCTTCATGCCCGCTTTCAGCCGCCCCTGCTCCGCGCATTCCCCCAGCGCGATCGGAATCGTCGAAGAGACCGTGTTCCCCTTGTCTTCAAGGTTGATCACGAACTTGTCCTCGGGGAACCGCATTTCGTCGCGCACTTGCTCCAGCAGAAGCCGGGACGCTTGATGGAAAACGATCAGGTCAAGATCCTCTTTTCTGACGCCGGCGCGCTCCAGGCAACGCTGCACCGAACCGGGAACTTCTCTCAAGGAGAACTCGAGCACCTTGCGGCCGTCCATGAGCACATTTTCCTGGCTATGCGCATTGCCGAAGCGGTTCACCCGCTCTGCGGCCGTGCTTTCCGAACGGGGCAGCGCCGTCTCCCCCGCTTCGATGATGATATCACGAAGCCCCGAGCCGTCGGTCCCGAGATCGAAACCGGTGACGCGATCGCGCCCGCTGACTTCCAGGAGCGTCGCCGTATAGCCGTCGCCGAAAATGGTGCGGATCGCCTTGTCCTGCTTGTTGACATAGCGCGTCACCTGATCGCCGGTGATCAGCAGCACGCGGTCGGCAATTCCGGCAGCGATACAGCCCTTGGCGATGGAAAGGCCGTACACGTAACCGGAACAGCCCAGTTCGTAGTCCACGGCGCCGCAGCTTTTCCGCAGCCCCAGCTTGTGATGAACCACGCACGCAGTGGCAGGCGCGATGTAATCGCGGGCCTCGCAGCAGACCACCAGCATGTCGATGCTGTCGCGGGAAACTGCCGGATGTTCGGCAAAGAACTTCTCGCCCGCCAAGGCCAGATAGTGGGACACCGGCTTGTCGGCGTCGGCAATATGGCGCCTGACGATGCCGGTTTTCTTATAAATTTTTTCGGGCGTCCACGTGCCGAATTCCCTGACCAGATCCTCGTTGGTCTCGAACCGTTCCGGCAGGCACCAGGAAATCCCTCCGATTGACATACCTCTGTTCATACGCTCACTTCCTCCTCTATCATAAAACGTTTCCGCCGCACAGACTTTATGACTTGGTTTTAATGGCTAGTAATAAATTTTAACTGATGCGGGGGCATTTCGCAACGCCATCTTAATTACATAATCCAACCGAGACTCTTTCGTCGGCACGGATCCCCAGTTTCGTACCGCGGCACAAGAGAAACATTTTCATTGACAGGGCACGACAATTCTGCTACCGTTCTGGCCATACGAATTCGCCGTTTTTCCCGCGGCGTTTCCAATTTCGAGAAAAGAGGCGTCCTACGGTGGAATCACGGATAGAAGGACAGGCAGAAGAAAAGAAGCTCGGGCTTTTTTCGATCTTCATGATGATCTTCAAGATCAGCGCCTTTACGCTCGGCGGCGGCGCCGTGCTCATCGGCCTGATCCAGGAAGCGGTGAACCGCACGGGAGTCGTCCCCGAAGAAAAAACGGCCGACATGCTGGCGCTTTCGCTGGCCGCCCCCGGCGCGATGGGCATCAGCATGTCCTACCAGGCGGGGCTGGCGCTCGGCGGCCCCGCCGGCGCGGCGGCGGCCGTGTTTGGCATGGCGCTGCCGCCCTTCATCGCTATTCTCGTGCTCTCCAGCTGGCTGCTGGCGCACATGGGCTCGGGCTACATTTCCGCGTTCTTCAGCGGCGCCACGGCCGCCCTGGTGGTCGTGCTCGGGGCCATCGTCTGGAAGCTGGGCAAGAAGAACGCTCTCGTCAGCGTCAAGGACACGGTCATCTGCCTGCTGGTCGCCGCCGCGGTGCTGGTCTTCAAGGTCTCCGCGGTGTGGGGACTGATCGGCGGCACGATCGTCACGCTGATCGTCAACCTGCTTCTCGAGAAAGAAGGGGAAAAGGCATGACGGATCTGATCGTCCTGTTTTTCATCTTCGCCAAGGTCAGTCTGCTCACCTTCGGCGGCGGCCTGGCGTCGCTGCCGTTCCTTTACGAGGTCTTCGTCACCGAAAGAGCCTGGCTGACAGCCGGCGTGTTCAGCGAGACCGTCGCGCTCGCGCAGATGACGCCCGGCCCCATCATTCTCAATTCGGCCACGCTCCTGGGATACCGTTTTGCCGGTCTCGCCGGCTCCATCACCGGCACGGTGGCCGTCGTCGTCGCGCCGCTGCTGGTGGTGATGGCGCTGGTGTGGATCTTCGAGAACGCTTCCGGCACGGCGCGTCTCTGGGTCGACCGCATCCGCGTCGCCATGCGCCCCGTCGTGGTAGGGCTGCTGGCCGTGGCGCTGTGGACGGTGGCGCTGCCCGTGCTCCATCGCCGCGAGCTCTGGGCCTTTGCGGGACTGAGCGCCGCGCTCTACTTCGCCGTGCCGTTCCTGCGCAAGTATCCGCAGATTCTGCTGTTCGGCATGGCGCTGCTGGCCGTCGTCCTTTACGCCCTCGGCATGACGTCGCTCGCCGCGGCGTAACCTTTCGAAAAACTGCTCTCGCTTGAGAGACACGTGACGCGCGCTTAAAAACGTCCCGCTGAAAAGGCCGTTCGCACGCCGGGAAATCGTCCCGGTGCGCGAACGGCCTTTTGTCCTTTCGGTGTCTTCTCACGCCATCCGCTTTCGCGAAAGAGACGTAAACGATTTTACAATCTCTTTACGTGCCCAATATTTTCCCCTGACAAAACGGCGTTATCCTCGAGGCACAAAATCGAAAGGAAAGAGGAGATAAAAAATGAGTGGAAAGAAAGTGGCGGCAGTTGTTCTGGCTATGAGCGTAAGCTGCGCGGCGGCGTTTGCCGCAACGAAAAGCGAGATCAGCGTCATTTCCCGCGAAGAAGGATCCGGCACGCGAGGAGCGTTCATCGAGCTCTTCGGCGTGCAGCAGAAAGACGCCGGCGGCAAAAAGGTCGACATGACGACCGACAACGCCGACATCACCAACAGCACCTCGGTCATGATGACGATGGTGGCCGGCAATCCCAGCGCCATCGGCTACGCGTCGATGGGCTCGCTCAAAAAAGCGGATGTAAAAGCTCTGGCCATCGGCGGCGCGGCGGCTACGGTCGAAAATATCCGCACGGGCGATTACAAGATCGCGCGTCCGTTCAACGTCGCTGCGAAAGGACAGCTCCGCCCCGCCGCGCAAGCTTTCCTCAACTTCATCATGAGCGCTCAGGGGCAGAAAGTCGTCGCCGATAACGGCTATATCGCCGTCAATGAAAAAGCGGTTCCTTTCGCCGCCAAGCGCGTTGTGGGCAAGGTGGTCGTCGCCGGTTCGTCCAGCATCACGCCAATCATGGAAAAGCTCAAGGAAGCCTATCTGCTTGTGAACCCCGCCGCCGAGATCGAAGTGCAGATGAGCGACTCCACGACCGGCATGACCTCGGCCATCTCCGGCATCTGCGACCTCGGCATGGCTTCGCGCGGCCTCAAGGAAAGCGAGCTGAAAGCCGGCCTGACTCCGATCGTGATCGCTATGGACGGCATCGCCGTGATCGTCAACAAGGCCAACGAGCTGGAGGGGCTGACCGTGGAACAGGTTCGCGATATCTATACGGGCAAAACCGAAAACTGGGAAGCTTTGAAATAAAACGATGACTCAGGCCAAAGAGAACGCTGCGAAGTGGATTTTCGCCGCGGCGGCGACGGCGTCGGTAATCGCCGTAGCGCTGATCTGCGTCTTCCTCTTCGCGGGCGGCATTCCCGGAATAATGAAGATCGGCGTCTGGGAGTTCCTTTCGGGAACTCGCTGGCGGCCGGGAAACGATATCTACGGAATCCTGCCCATGATTCTCGGATCGCTGTACGTCACCGCGGGAGCGCTGCTTATCGGCGCTCCCGCCGGTTTATTGACGGCCGTCTATCTGTCGCGTTTCGCCTCGCCGCGCATGACGCGCATCCTGCGTCCGGCCGTCTCGCTGCTGGCGGGAATCCCGTCGGTCGTGTACGGATTCTGGGGCGTAACGACGATCGTACCGCTGATCCGCCGGTATTTCGGCGGCAGCGGTTCAAGTTTGCTGGCGGCGGCGCTGCTTCTGGGCATCATGATCCTGCCGACGATTATCGCCGTCAGCGAGGCGGCCCTGAACGCCGTGCCCCAGAGTTATTACGAGGGAGCGCTGGCGCTCGGGGCCACCCACGAACGCGCCGTGTTCAGCGTCGTGCTTCGCGCCGCCCGTTCCGGCGTGATCGCGGCGATGATCCTCGGCGTCGGACGCGCCGTCGGCGAGGCTATGGCAGTCATGATGGTCGCCGGCAACCGCGCCGTGATCCCCACAAGCCTGTTCCGCGGCGTACGCACGCTGACGAGCAACATCGTCATGGAAATGGGTTACGCCGCCGACCTGCACCGCGAGGCGCTGATCGCGACGGGTGTCGTGCTTTTCGCGTTCATTCTGACCGTCAATCTCACCTTTTCCCTGCTGCGAAGGAGGTCACAGGCGTGACAATAAACCGCTTGAAATCGCTGCTGACGAAATGCCTCGTTTACGCCGCCTCGCTCTTTACCGTCGCCGTGCTGCTGGTCATCGTCGCGGATATCCTGCGCCACGGCGTCCCACACCTGACACCGGATCTTTTCGCATGGAAGTACGATTCCGTCAACGTTTCGTTGACGCCGGCGCTGATCAACACGCTGTCAATGACGCTGCTGGCGCTTCTCGCCGCCGTTCCGGCCGGTCTTGGAGCCGCTATCTACCTGGCGGAGTACGCCGCGCGCGGGCGCTTTTTCGTGAAAGCGGTTCGCATCACGGCGGAAACGCTGTCGGGCATCCCCTCCATTATTTACGGGCTGTTCGGGCTGCTCTTTTTCGTCACGGCCTGCCGCATGGGCATCTCGCTGCTGGCGGGAGCGATGACGCTGGCGATGATGATTCTGCCGCTGGTCATGCGCACGGCGGAAGAAGCGCTGCGGGCCGTGCCCGACAGTTATCGCGAGGCCAGCTTCGGTCTCGGCGCGGGACGTCTGCGCACGGTGTTTTGCGTCGTGCTTCCGTCGGCTGTTCCCGGAATTCTCGCCGGCGTTATTCTCAGCATCGGACGCATCGTCGGCGAGACGGCGGCGCTGATTTACACGGCGGGTACAGTCGCCGAGGTTGCCTGCAGCGTTTTCGATTCGTCGCGCACGCTCGCCGTACACATGTACACGTTGTCCAGCGAAGGTTTGTACATGAACCAGACTTATGCCACCGCCGTTATGCTGCTGATCATCACCGCCGGCATCAACGCATTGTCCTCTTTTGCAGCAAGGAGATTCGTCCATGGCTCGGTTTGACGTCGAAAATCTCAATCTGCATTATGATAAATTCCACGCGCTGAAAAACGTTTCCCTTTCCATTCCCGAACGTCGGATCACGGCGTTCATCGGCCCTTCCGGCTGCGGCAAGAGCACGCTGATGAAAACTTTAAACCGTATGAACGATCTGGTTGAAGGCTGCCGAATCACCGGCAAAGTGCTTCTCGACGGCGAGGATATTTACGATACAATGGAGACGACGACGCTGCGCAAGCGCGTGGGCATGGTCTTTCAAAAGCCCAACCCTTTTCCGATGAGCGTTTTCGACAACGTCGCCTACGGGCCGCGCACTCACGGCGTTCGCAGCCGCGCCCGCCTCGAAGCCGTGGTCGAGAAATCCCTCCGCGACGCCGCCATCTGGGACGAACTGAAAGACCGTCTCAGATCCAGCGCGCTTGGCCTTTCCGGCGGCCAGCAGCAGCGCCTCTGCATCGCCCGGGCTTTGGCGGTGGAACCGGAGGTGCTGCTGATGGACGAGTCCACCAGCGCCCTCGACCCGCTTTCCACAGCCAGGATCGAAGATCTCGTCACGACGCTGAAGGAAAAATACACGATCGTCATGGTGACGCACAACATGCAGCAGGCGGCGCGCGTCTCGGACACAACGGCGTTTTTCCTGCTCGGAGAGATCGTCGAGTACGACGAGACCGATCGCCTCTTTTCCAATCCTCGGGACAAGCGGACCGAAGATTACATTACGGGAAGGTTTGGTTAAAATGAGAAGCCGATTTGACAAGCAGCTGAACCAGCTCAACAACAATCTGCTGGAAATGGGAGCCCTGACGGAACAGGCGATCGAAAGCGCCGTCCGGGCGCTGTCCGAGCAGGACGAGAACGCCGCCAGAGGGGCGATCGAGCTTGAACGGGAAATCGATTCTCAGGAGCGCGCCGTCGAGTCGCTCTGTCTCAAACTCCTGCTCGAACAGCAGCCCGTCGCCGGAGATCTGCGTCTGATCTCCGCGGCGCTGAAAATGATCACCGATCTGGAACGCATCGGCGACCAGGCGGCGGATATCGCGGAAATCATCCTGCGCCTGCGCGGGCAGAGTTACATCAAACCGCTGATTCATTTGCCGCAGATGGCCGCCAGGACCATCGAAATGGTTACCGGCAGCATCGACGCCTTCGTGCAGAAAGATCTCGAAAAAACGAAGAGCATCTTCGAGCTCGACGATCTGGTCGACGAACTTTTCCGCATCGTCAAGAACGAGCTGGTGGAACTGATCCGCAAAGACGCCTCCTGCAGCGAGCAGGCCATCGACCTGCTCATGATCGCCAAGTATTTCGAGCGGATCGGCGACCACGCGCAAAACATCGCCGAATGGGTGGAGTTCTCCCTCACGGGCGTCCATAAAAACGGAGAGAAAGAATGATCTATTACGTTGAAGATGATTCGGGCATCCGCGAACTGGTGGTCTACACGCTCAACCAGACGGGGCTCGAAGCCCGCGGCTTTGCGGAAAGTCAGGCGTTCTACGCCGCCTGCGCCGAACGGAAGCCCGATCTGATCCTGCTCGACATCATGCTGCCGCGCGAGGACGGCCTGAGCATCCTCAAACGCATCCGTCAGGACGCTTCGCTGAAAAGCGTCCCGACGGTCATGGTCACCGCCAAAGGTTCCGAATACGATAAGGTGCGGGGACTCGACCTGGGCGCCGACGATTACATCGCCAAACCTTTCGGCATGATGGAGCTGGTGGCGCGGGTCAAAGCCCGCCTCCGTGCGGCAGGCGGAGAAAAGGACGCATCCGTCCTCAGCTGCGGCGCGCTGAAACTGGACAGCCGGCGCCACGAAGTTACGGCCGGCGGCCGCCCGGTCGCGCTGACGTTGAAAGAATTCACCCTGCTGGAACTGCTGATGCGGCATCCCGGCGTGGCCTTCACGCGCGAACAGCTTCTGGAACGCAACTGGGATTACAGTTACGAGGGCGGCACGCGCACCGTGGACGTGCACGTCCAGACGCTGCGCGGCAAACTCGGCGACTGCGCTGCGCTGATCCAGACGGTGCGCGGCGTGGGATACAAACTGGGAGGTTGACGAATGCAGCGGCGAATTTTTTGGAGCATTTTTCTCACCGCGCTGGCCGCAGTCTTCATCGTCGGGCTGTTTACGGCCCGGGCCTCCTACAAAAGCATCGACGCGCGCGCGGCCGAAGAGCTCCGCGCCGAAGCCCGATCCGCGGCCGCGACGCTGCCGCTTCTGCGCAACGCCGAAGAATATCTGAGCGCGCTGCCCGACAGCCGCCGCGTCACGCTCATCTCCGCCGACGGGCAGGTCCTTTACGACAATCACGCGCCCAGCGGCGCAATGGAAAATCACCGCGCCCGCCCCGAGGTACAGGAAGCGCTTCGCGACGGCCGCGGCGAAAGCTATCGCTATTCAAACACGCTCACGGAAAAAACGCATTACTGCGCCGTCCGCTTGGACGACGGGCGTATTCTGCGCGTCGCCGTCACCCGCGGCACGATCGCCGGACTGGCGCGCCGTCTCATGTTGCCGCTTTCTCTCGCCGCAGCCCTGACCGCGCTGCTGGCGCTGTTTCTTTCGCGCGCTCTGGCCCGCGGCATCACCGCTCCGATCAGCCAGCTCAACCTCGCCGAGCCGCTGGAAAACGACGCTTACGACGAGCTGACGCCGCTTCTGCTCCGCCTTGAAAATCAGAACGAGACGCTGCGCAGCCAGCTTGACGAACTGGAAAACCAACGCCGCGAACTGGCCGCCATCACGGAAAACATGCGCGAAGGGCTGCTCCACATCGACAAAGAAGGAACGGTGCTGGCCATCAATCGTAGCGCCGCGAGAATTTTCGCGGTCGATCCCGCTCAATACGTCGGTCAGAATATCCTCCTCGTCAGCCGCAGCGCCGAACTGCACAGCGTCGTTCAGGCCGCGCAGGCGGGGCGCAGCGGCGAAGCGCTGCTCGAGGTCAACGGCCGCGTTTATCGTCTTCTCTCCACGCCCGTGACCGTCGCCGGCGAACAAAAACAAGCGGGCATGGTCGTGCTGCTGCTCGACGTCACGGCCCGCCAGCAGGCGGAACGACAGCGCCGGGAATTCACCGCCAACGTGTCGCACGAACTGCGCACGCCGCTCACATCCATCGCCGGTTACTCCGAAATCATGGCCTCGGGACTCGCCAAACCGGAAGACCTGCGCGGCTTCGCCGAAAAAATCCACGGCGAAGCCAGCCGCCTGATCGCGCTGGTCAACGACATCATGGAGCTGTCGAAGCTCGACGAGAAAGCGGCTCTGCCGCCCCGAGAAAACGTCGACCTCTTCGAGCTCTGCGAAAAAATTTTGTCGCGACTCGCCCCTTCGGCCGAAGCGCGAAACGTGCTGATCGAACTGACAGGCTGTCATGCCTGCGTTTGGGGCATTCGTCCCCTGCTCGACGAGATGGCGTTCAACCTGATCGAAAACGCCGTCAAGTACAACAGAGAGGGAGGCTCCGTTCTCGTCGACGTTGCCGAAGGGAACGAAAACGTCGCGCTGACCGTGCAGGACACGGGCATCGGCATCCCGCCGGAACATCAGGATCGCGTCTTCGAGCGTTTCTACCGCGTGGACAAGAGCCACAGCAAGGAAACCGGCGGCACCGGCCTGGGGCTGGCCATCGTCAAACACGCCGCCGCGGTTCACGGCGCGTCCGTGGAGCTGACCAGCACGCCCGGTTCGGGCAGCCGTTTCACCGTGATTTTCGACAAAGAATTTCACGGGTTCGCCTAGGAAAAAGCGAATGGGGAAGCCGGAGCGTCCGGCTTCTCCATTCGCTTTTTTATAAAACGGCGCGTTCCATGCCGCGGCGCACGGCTTCCCACAGCGCCAGAGTCCGTTCGTCCCGCAGCGGCGGGGCGGGCAGCTCGGCGCGCGCGAAGACTTTCATGAAGATCTCGCTGTCGCCGTCCGGCCTCCAGCGGCGCGCGACGCCGCAGCGGAAAAATCCGAGGGCGCGCAGCCTCTCGCGATCTTCCGCGCTCGGCGGCGGCATAAAAAGCTCCAACGTTTTGCCTTCGCGGCACAGCCGTTCGAGAGCGTCGAACAGTCCGCGCCCGACGCGGGCGGCGTCGATCCTTTGTGTCAGCGCGCCGTCTGCCGCCGCATACGCCGCGGTCAGCGAGCCGTTTTCGTTCAGTCCGCCGCGAACGGGCTCCAACTCTTTGAACAAAAAGGTCTGGGCGGCGCGCGCCTCCGCGGCCGGTTCCGCCGCCGTCAGCGCGAATCCGCCCCCGGCCAGCAACCGGTTGGACGGACTGTTCGCTTCGATCTGGGCGTAAACGGCGTCGGCCAGATCCCGTTCGAACAGCAGCCGTTCGCCCAGTTCCTCCATGGCGCGCGCCAGCCCCAGCCCGCGCGCTTCGGGCGCGACCATGCGGCGGTAGGTGCGGAACAGCCGACAGTTGGAACTTCCTTCGGCGCGGAATCCCGTCATGCCCGCAAGGCGTCCGCCCCGGCGCGCCGCGACGAGGAACAGACCGTCGTCGACCATGCGCGCGATCGCCGACGGCTCGTAAAAGCGCCGGTCATAGTTTTCTCCGTACACCGACCGTACCAGAGCGGGGATCTCGCGCTCGTCGCCCGCCCGGAACGGCATGATCTCCGTTTCGCCGCGCGTCATCCTCATCCGGCCGCTCCCTTTCTTTTTTACGGCTCCGTCGCCAGTCTTTTCACGACCAGCGAGTTCCAGTTCAGCAGCGTCAGAAGCCGTTTCGCCGCGGCGGCGGTCTGCTCCTCCGAGCCGCCGCGCAGTACGATCTCGGCGTCGGAAGTGATCCCCGCGCGTTTGAGCCGCGCGGCGGCATCGGAGCTTTCGAGCTGAGCCGGCGTCAGAAAGACTTCGTAAGCCGCCGTCTGTCCGCCCCCCGGAGACGCGCCGCGCAAATCCACGACGAAGAAGTCCTTCCGTCCGGCGCGCTCCGCCACGTACCGCGCCGCGACCGTTTCGACGTTTTCCATTTTCCGCATTTTCACGGCGTGGTCGGCGCGCCACCCGAAGCCCATGAAAACGCCCGCGACGGCCATCAGGAACACGCTCTTTCTCATGGTGCGCTCATCCCTTCGCAAAAACTGGGTTTATTGTACAGAAAAGAGCGCGCGTGCGCAAACCGTTTTCGCCGTAAAATTTCCGCAAAAAAAGATCGTTCGGAACGGGCTCGATTCCGAACGATCGTTTCTATTCGACGGTGACGCTCTTTGCCAGGTTGCGCGGCTGATCGATGTCGCAGCCGCGCAGCAGCGCGGATTCGTAAGCGAAGATCTGCAGCGGCAGAACCGTCAGGAAAGGCGTCAATTCGGCTTCGGTCGCCGGCACCTTGATCGTCCCCGCCACATCGTTCACGTCGGGGACGTTTTCCGTGGTGACGATGATCACCGGCGCCTTTCTGGCGCGCGTTTCCTCCACGTTGGAAAGCGTCTTTTCCAGCAGCTCGTCCGCCGGGGCGACGACGACGACCGGAAGTTCTTCATCGAGCAGAGCGATGGGACCGTGTTTCATCTCCCCGGCGGCATACGCCTCCGCATGAACGTAGGAGATCTCTTTCAGCTTCAAAGCGCCTTCCATGGCCACCGGATACGAGACGCCTCTTCCCAGGAACAGAAAATCCCGCGCTGTGCCGAACTTGCGGGCCAAAGAGCGGATGACGTCTTTCAAAAGCAGCGTCTGTTCGACCTTGTACGGCAGATCCTTCATCGCTTCGGCGAGGCGCTCTTCGTCCGCGCCGGGCAGTTCGCCGCGAAGTTTGGCCAGATACAGCCCGGCCAAAATCAGCACCGCCATCTGCGCCGTGAACGTCTTCGTCGCCGCCACGCCGATTTCGATGCCGGCGTTCAGGCGGATCACGTCGTCCACTTCGCGCGCGATCGACGAATTGGGCGCGTTGGTCGCGGCGACGGTGTAGGCGCCCAACGCCTTTACATGCCGAAGCGCCTCGAGCGTGTCGAGCGTTTCTCCCGACTGGGACACGAAAACCGCCATGGTATCCCCGCCGGCTCTAAGCGGCCGGTAACGGTATTCGGAAGCGATGTCGACGCGGATGTCGACCTTCAGATATTTCTCCAACACCCGCTGCGCGACGGTCGCGGCATAGAAGGACGTGCCGCAGGCGACGAGATCCAGCCGCTTGAATGCCCTGGCTTTTTCAGGCGTGATCCCCCATTCGCCGCTGAGGTCGATCAGGTCGCTTGCGGTGCGGCCAAAAAGCGCGCGACGCAGGACGGAGCCCTGCTCGTTGATTTCTTTCAACATGAAATGCGGGTAACCGGCTTTGTCGATCATCGCCGCGTCCACGTCTACGGAAACAGTGCGGCGCTGATGCGCCACGCCGTCAAGATCCCAGAACTCGGCGCCCGACGTGCTCAGACGACAGATCTCGCCTTCGTTCAAAAAGATCACTTTGTCCGCATGCTCGACGATCGCCGGCACGTCCGACGCGCAATACGCTTCGCCGTTTCCCAGCGCGACGACCAGCGGCGCGCCTTTTCTCACGCAGTAGAGCTCGTTCGGACGGTCGCCGAAAACAAGCACAAAGGCAAACGCTCCGCGGCACTTCTTGAAAAGCCGGCACAGAGCTTTGACAGGCTCTCCGTCATAGAGCCGGGCAAGAAGCTGCGCCGCAACTTCCGTATCCGTCTCCGAGCTGAAGTGCACGTTCCGGGCGACGAGTTCGTCGCGAAGTTCCTTATAGTTTTCGATGATTCCATTATGGACGAGAACCACCGAATGCTTTTCATCGGTATGAGGATGGGCGTTCGCCGTCGTCACGCCGCCATGAGTGGCCCAACGGGTATGCCCGATGCCCACGTTTCCCTTCAGCCCGTCGGCGCCGACAAGTTCTTTGAGCTTCGCCACCTTGCCCACGGTTTTGACCGTCTTGAAGACGCCCTTCTCGCAGACGGCAATTCCCGCAGAGTCGTAGCCGCGATATTCAAGGCGCTCCAGCCCTTGAACGATAATCTCGCAGGCATTCTTGCCGCCGACATAACCAACAATTCCACACATACTGAGCAACCTCCTCAGCATTGAAGGGCCTCTGCCGTTTGTATCCGGGTCGCCCCGGGGTTTTGTGACAGAGGTTCATGGCTCCCCTTCGCCCGCCACGAAAGCATCCGCCGAATGGTTCGATCGCTTTCGTCCTCGTCGACTGTCGCCGCTGAATGAGAAACGGTTCAGTCCTGGCGCTTCCGCTCGTACGCTCCTCCCGGCGTTTATCTTATCACAAAAACGGGGAGGATTGAACCGTACGGTTCAGTCCTCCCCATGCGACGAGCGCGGCGAACTCTAAAGAGCGCGGATCATCGCGCCGAACTTCTTCGACAGCGACGCGAGCGTACCGCGGTCCTTGCATTCCACCAGCAGACGGATCAGCGGTTCCGTCCCCGAAGAACGCAAAAATACGCGGCCGTTCGTCCCCAACTCGCGATTCGTCTGTTCGATGGCATTTCTCAAGTCCGCGTCCTGCATAACCTTATCCCGGTCCGAGACGGTGATGTTCGTCAATTCCTGCGGGAACGGATCGAAACGTTCCGCCAGCGTTTCAGGCACTTCCCCCAACTCGCGGCACGCGCGCAGGAAAGCGAAGCCCGTGCAGAGTCCGTCGCCCGTCCTCACGTAATGGTCGATGATCACGTGCCCGGATTGTTCGCCGCCCAGTCCGGAAGCCGTGCTTTTCATCATGTCAAGGACATACCGGTCGCCCACGGCACAGCGGAAAACCTGAATTCCCTCCTTGCGCAGGTGATTTTCCAGAATGCCGTTGCTCATCACCGTCGCGACGACGCCGCTGCCGAGAATGCCTTCTCGCTGCAGCCAGCGCGCCAGGACCCAGAGCACGATGTCGCCGTTGATGACCGCGCCCCGCCGGTCGACCAGCAGGACGCGATCGGCGTCTCCGTCGTAAGCGATGCCGACGTCGGCGTCATTTGCCCGCACCGCCTCGGTCAAAGCCTCCAAATGCATGACGCCGTTTTTCTCGTTGATGTTCAGTCCGTCGGGTTCGGCGCCAATCAGCACGCTCTCGCACTCAAGCTTTTGCGCGATCAGCGGAATGACTGTCGAAGCGGCGCCGTTGGCGCAGTCGAAGACGACTTTCATGCCGGCAAGGCGATCGCTGTCGAGGACCTGGAGCACGCGGTCGGCGTACATGATCGCAAAGCCTTCTTCCGAAGCCATCTCGCCGATGGAAGCTCCGGACGGACGCCAGTCGTCGATCAGGTCGTCCCCGAGATAGTCCTCGATCTCCAGCTCTTCGCTGTCGCGCAGCTTTTGTCCCTCGCCGCTGAGAAATTTGATGCCGTTGTATTCCGGCGGATTATGGGAAGCGCTGATGACCGCTCCGCCCTGCGCCTTGAAGAAAAGGACGCCGTAGCTTACGGCCGGCGTCGGGATGACGCCCAGCAAAATAACCTCGGCTCCCGCCGACATCATCCCCGCCACAAGCGCCGATTCCAGCATTCTGCCCGAACGCCGCGTGTCGCGCCCGACCACGATCTTGGGACGCGGCGTGCCGCGCTGAATCAAAAACAGGACATACGCCCTCCCCAGACGGAGCGCCATTTCCGGAGTCATAGATCCCCTGTTGGCAATGTCGCGCACCCCATCGGTGCCGAACAGACAGCGGCAACGCGGCGCCGATGTGCTTTTAACATCCATTCGTTTTTCCTCCCTCGGAGCAGATTATTGAGACTGCCGCGTCACCTTTACGGTTAACGGTTCGACGCCGACCGATTCGACTCCGGCGATTTCTTTTCGCTTCAGATGGACCGGCAGGCGCATCGACGGAGCGACGATATTGGAAACGTCGACGAACGCCGTCAGTTCAAGATCTTCCAGCGTCAAGTCCTGCAAAACGCCGGCGGTTCCCTCGACATACACGGTCACCGTCGCCGGCTCAACGGCCCAGCGCGCATCAGCGGACGCTCCCGTCACCGAAACGGGGATCTCTTCATAGTCGCGGGTATCGTTCAGCGTTTTCACCTCCACGTTCACCGTCACGGCCGGAGAAGAAAGCAGCGACAGGCCGGCGGGGACCTCCGCGATCTTCGTCTGTATGGAAGCGCTCTTGGAAAGCCGCGCCAGGTTGATCGGCTCTGTATAAAGCTTGGCAACTTGAGCGAACGCTTCCGCCCTCCCTTCGACGAGAATGGCCTCGGGAACCGCTTTCGCGGAAAGGAGGCGAAGGCTTGGCGGCAGGGTGCCGCGAGTCCTCACTTCCACGGGGAGTTCTTTGCGCGGTATTCCCTGATAGTAGGTTGCGGACACGGTCACGTCGGCAGGCGAGAAATCCAGCGCCACCCCGCTGGGGGATCTGAGCGGGATGCGCCAGGCGCCGCCGCGGAAAAGTTCCTCCAACGTCGGCCGCACGGAAATTTCGTAGATCGAGGAAAGCTGATCTTCGCGTCCATGAGCCATCACCACGCCTGGATCCGCGGCGGCGCCGTCCATGACGTATCCTTCCGGCATGTTCTCCGGGGGCAGGATCTTGACCTTGAGCTCTTTGTCGATCATGCGCGCCAGCTCGATTTCGACGTCCTTGGGAACGATCTGCGCCACGTTCATACGAGACGGCGCTTTGAAATGAATGGGCACGGTATGACGCCCGGCGCTCAGATCTTTCAGATCGACTTCGGAGGTGAGCTGGGAGTTTTGCAGGACGTTCATCGCCCGACGCTCGCCGTTCAACGTGACGACAACCGTCCTCACGGAAGGGAAAAGCGCGAGGTCCGCGGGGGGGTTCAAAAAATCGAGGCGCACTTCATACGTCTTGGCAATTTCCTCGTTGCGATTGCCGACGACGTAGAACCACAAAACAAACGAGAGGATCAACGAAACAACAACCAGGAAACTTCTGGAAGAAAGCCAATCGTCAAGACGGACACGCTGATTCTTTTTCATCGCCAATCACCTAATCGTTGCCGCCAAAAGAGCGCAGCTCTTCCTTGAGACTTTCCAGAACGCCCTGCTGCTCCTGATCCTGCCCGGAAAAATAGTGGACAAGATATTTTTTCAGCTGTGACTCTTTCAAATTTCTCGAGATTCTTCCGCCGATCGCCAGCGAGATCTCGCCGCGTTCCTCGGAAACGATCAACGACACCGCGTCGGAGACTTCGGTCACGCCGATCGCGGCGCGATGCCGCGTTCCCAGCCAGCGGGACAGATCCGCATTTTCCGTGAGAGGCAGATAGCACCCGGCGGAAATGATCTGCTCCGTGTCGATGATCGTGGCCCCGTCATGAAGCGGGTTGTTCGGCCAGAAAATGGCGATGATCAGCTCTTGAGTGATATCCGCGTTGAGGAGCACGGCGTTCCGCCAGTAATCCTTCAGCCCCGTTCCCCTCTGCAGGACGATCAGCGCGCCGATTTTATGCGCGCAGCAATACATCAGCGCTTTGGAGACTTCGTCGGCGACGACTTCGGCCCGTTTCAACGCTTTGCTCCGCCGCCACATGCTGCCGCGGCCAAGCTCTTCGAGGATGCGACGCAGTTCGGGCTGAAAAATGATCGGCACGATGATGAGCAGCGCGCTGAATCCTTGGGTCAAGATCCATGAAAAAGTATCCAGATTGAGCCAGCGCGCGGCAAAAGAGAGAACAACAAGCAGGAAAAGGCCCTTGACCAGCTGTATCGCTCGTGTCCCGACCAGAAGACTGAGCGTCTTATAAATAATATAGGTTACCAGTGCTATATCGATGACATCCTGCCATCTGAAAAATTTCAGCACGCCTACGGACAAGAACAACACTCCTTTTCCGGCTCATTTTTGTGATATTTTTGGAAGAACCGCTAAATCATATCACACAACCCGTCGCAAAAACATCGCCCCTTCGCTCAAAATCACGCGCCGGTCCGTGCGCCGGTATTGACGACGCCCTTATAGACAAGTCCCGCTTTGGTGTCGACCGTCACAACCATTCCCGTCCGGAGCGACGCAACGGCCCCCTTGGCGCCGACGATGCAGGGCAACCCCAGCTCCAGAGAAACAATCGCCGCATGGCTGGTGAGACCGCCCTCTTCCGTCACCACGGCCGAGACTTTATCAAGATATTTGACGTAGTCTTTTGTCGTGCTGCCGGTGACCAGAACATCTCCATTCTGAATTCCCACCAGATCCTCGACCTTTTTGACGACGAGAACCCGTCCGGTGACGACGCCCGGCAGCACCGGCAGCCCTCTGGCCACAATCTGGCCGATCGTATAAACGCGCAGCATGTTCGTCGTCCCGGAAACGCCCAGCGGCATTCCGGCAGTGATCACAAGCATATCGCCCTCTTCGGCGTAGCCCCGCTGCACGACGGTCCGCACGGCGTCCTTGATCGTTTGCTCCTCGGTGCCCCCTTCCGGGCACATGACAGGGAAAACTCCCCAATACAGGCACATTTCCCGGCAGCTTTTTTCCGACGGCGTCACGGCCAGGATCGGACATTCCGGGCGGTATTTGCTGACCATGGTGGCGGTCGAACCGCTGCGCGTCAGCGACACGATCGCGCGCGCCCTCAATTTTCGCGCCAGTTCGACGGCCGCCATGCTCACGCCGTCGGGCACGCTGTCCTCCAGCGTCGGAACGGCAAAGGGCCTCTGCCAGCGAACGAGGCCTTCCTCCGCCCGGTGGACGATCCGCGCCATGGTCTCAACCGCGCGGACCGGATATTTTCCGGCCGCGGATTCACCGGACAGCATCACCGCGTCCGCGCCGTCGAGAACGGCGTTGGCGACGTCGTTCGCCTCCGCCCGCGTGGGACGCGGATTGCGGATCATCGAGTCCAGCATTTGCGTGGCCACGATCGTCAGCTTTCCCCGGCTGCGGCAAATGTCGATGATCTGTTTCTGAACCAAGGGCACGTCTTCCGTCGGGATCTCCACCCCTAAATCGCCGCGTGCCACCATCATGCCGTCGACGACGTCGGCGATCTCGTCGAGGCGCTCGACCGCTTTTCGGCTCTCGATTTTCGCGATCAGCTTGATGTCGCCGCCGGCTTCTTCGACGACACGGCGGACCGCCAAGACGTCGTCGCGATTCCGCACGAAGGAAACGGCAATAAAATCGACGTCGTTTTCCACGCCCCAGAGGATGTCGGCCTTATCCTTGTCGGAAAGCGTCGGCAGGCTGATCTCCGCATCGGGAACGTTGATCCCCTTTCGGTTCGACAGCAGGCCTCCGACGATCACCCTGCAGATAAGCACGTCGCCGCGGATCTCGACGATTTTAAGATGGATCGTGCCGTCGTCGATAAAAACGTCCTGCCCCACCGCACATTCGCGCGCCAGAGTCGGATGGCTCACGCCGACCCATTTGTCGCAGCCGCGGCTGCCGTCATCGGGACGCAGTTCAAAGAGCTGTCCCTGCTGCAGCGCGACCGGCTGATCGTTTTCGAGCAGCGTCGTGCGGATCTCCGGGCCTTTGGTGTCGAGCATGACCGCTACGGACGTTTTTTTCTCCGCGGCGACATCCCGCACCAAACGAAGCGCTTCCAGATGGCTCTCATGCGTTCCATGGCTGAAATTCAGCCGGGCCACGTTCATGCCGGCATCCACGATGCCGCCGAGAATTTCCCTGTTGAGGCTTGCAGGACCAAGGGTGCAGACGATTTTAACTTTATGCTCCATAGGCTGGCGTCTCCTCTCTGTCGCCGAGAAATGAAGCGCTGATCCGCGCTTCCCCTCTTCCAAAGAGCGAGGCAAGATCGTCCTCAAGCGCTCTGGACGAGGTCACTCTTACATTCGGCAGCGCGATGGCCGCGGTTTCGACGTCGTTATCGACCTTGAGAATAACCGTCTGCCTGCCGCGGTGTTCTTTCAGCAACGCCAGGAACCTTTTCTGCGGGATCTCCCGCAGAGCGTCCAGCGACAGGCAGATCTCCACATACTCGTGGTCTGACGCGTCATGTTCAAGCGGTTGAACGTCCGTCGCGATGATCGATCTTTCACCGCGGTCGTCCGGCCGCCCGGTGACAAGGTAAGGCTTGCCCTCGAACAACGTCGGCTTTATTTCAAGCCACGACTTTCCGTTGCGCGCTTTGGGGAAACAGATCACCTTGATCTCGTCCTCGCCGTCGTCGATGCTGAAGATTCCCATGGCGTCGCCCCGCTTCGTCATTTTTTCCTGCCATCCCGACAGAAGCCCCGCAAAGGTCGGCGTCGTGGTGTCGCTTTTCCAATAAGGAAGGTCGGCGATACGGGCGTTCGCCTTTTGCGCTGCTAGGGGGCGGAATCCATCGAAAGGGTGTCCCGAGATATACATGCCCAACGCTTCTTTTTCCATTTCCAGCTTTTCGGTCGCGTTCAGGTCGCCAACTTCGGCGAGCTCCGGCTGATCTTCGGACGTCATATCGCCGAAGAGCGACCCTTGATCGCCCTGCGAATCCCGCCTCGAAGCGACTTCGAACAGGTTGTCCAGCGACGTCAAAAGCTGCTTCCGGTTCGAGTTCAGGCTGTCGAAGGCGCCGGCCTTGATCAGGCTTTCGATGACGGCTTTGCCGACGCTGTGCTTGTCGACGCGAACGATGAAATCCCAAAAACCCTTAAAAGGGCCGCCTTCTTCTCTGGCTTTGAAAATCGAGCTCAAGGCCGCTTCCCCGACTTTTGTCACGCCGCCAAGCCCGAAGCGAATTTCATTCTTCGTCGCCGTAAAATCCGCATAAGACTGATTGATATCCGGCGCCAGAACGTCGATGCCCGAAGCGCGGACCTCGCGCACGTACCCGGCCATGACTTCCTTTTTCGCGCCGATCTTGCTGGACAGATACGCCGCCATAAACTCTTTGGGGTAATGTACTTTCAGCCATGCCGTCTGATAGGTGACGAGGGCATAAGCGGCACTGTGAGACTTGTTGAATCCGTAACCGGCGAATTTCTCGATAATATCGAAGATCTCCGCGGCCTTCTCGGCATCGATGCCGTTCTTGGCCGCGCCGTTGATGAAGATGCTGCGGTGCTCGTCCATGACGGATTTTTTCTTCTTGCCCATGGCGCGGCGCAGCAGATCTGCGCCTCCCAGCGTATAGCCCGCAAGCGTCGAAGCGCATTTCATGACCTGCTCCTGATAAAGCACGACCCCGTATGT
This sequence comes from Pyramidobacter sp. C12-8, assembly GCF_002007215.1. GTDB lineage: Bacteria > Synergistota > Synergistia > Synergistales > Dethiosulfovibrionaceae > Pyramidobacter. Next base: position 86,670 of record NZ_MUHX01000002.1, read on the forward strand.
TTCGTTGAGAACCGGTTCGAGCATCGGATGCAAGTAATGGACTTCTTCGCCGTGCTTGCAGTTTACGTACTGATCGACCATGCCGCTTTCCAGAGGGCCGGGACGATACAGCGCCAAAATGGCGACGAGATCGGCAAAGCGGTCGGGCCGCATCTTTTTGATCAGGCGGCGCATCCCCGACGATTCAAGCTGAAATATGCCCAACGTATCCGCGTTTTGCAGCAGCCGATAGACTTCGGGGTCGTCGAGCGGCAGACGGTTCAGATCGCCGAGCGTCGTGCCGTTGCGCTTGACGTTGGCAACCGCCTCTTCAAGGATCGACAACGTCTGCAGGCCGAGAAAATCCATTTTGACAAGGCCGAGACTGGCAACGGGATCCATGGAAAACTGGGTCGCGACCTGCCCTTCTTCGATCTGACGCACCGGAACGAGATCCGTCAATGGCTTGGGGGTGATGACCACTCCCGCCGCATGCTGAGAGCAGTGACGCGCCAGCCCTTCCATGCTGCTCGCGGAAGCCAGCAGCTTCGATATTTGCGGATCGCTCTTTTCAAGATCCTGCAGGTCCGGCGTCTGTTCCACGGCTTCCTTTATGCTCTTGGCGCCGTCAGGCACCAGATTGGCGACCTTGTTGACGTCCGCATAAGGCATTCCCATGGCGCGCCCGACATCCTTGATGGCCTGCTTGGATTTCATGCGGCCGAAAGTGATGATCTGCGAAACGTTTTCCACGCCATATTTATCAACCACGTACTTGATCAGCCGATCGCGCCCTTTGTCGGAAACGTCAGTATCGATGTCGGGCATGGAGACTCGTTCTGGATTGAGAAACCGTTCGAAAATCAGGCCAAACTTGAGCGGATCCAGTTCGGTGATCTTCATGGCGTAGGCCACCAGAGACCCGGCCGCAGAGCCGCGTCCGGGGCCGATCGGGATGCCGTGGGATTTGCAGGCGCCGATCACGTCCGCGATGATCAGAAAGTAGCCGGGAAATCTCATCTGCTTGATGATTCCCAACTCATAACTCAGACGATTTTCGTATTCATCGGGAATCGCTTCGACCCCAAGGCGCTCTTTCAAGCCTTCCCGCGCTTTCTTTCCAAGGTACGTGTCGAGCGTCATCCCTGCCGGGATTTCGAACTTGGGCAGTAAATAATCCCCGGTGTTCAGGGCAAAATCGAAGTTGCACCGCTCCGCGATCCGCAGCGTATTCTCCAGGGAGTCGGGAGCTTCGCTGCCGAAATACCCCCACATCTCCTGCGCGGATCTGAAATAGAAGTCATTCACCTTGAAGGACATGCGCCCAGGATCCGTGATGACCTTTTTCGTGCCGACGCACAGCAGCAGTTCGTGCCAGTCGTAATCGCCGCTGTCCAAATAATGGGCGTCGTTCGTCGCAATCAACGGGAAATTGCTCTTTCGCGCCATCTCGATGATCAGTTTGTTGACCGCCACCTGCTCAGGGAGTTGATTGGGCATGATCTCCAGAAAGAAATTCTCCGGCCCGAAAATATCACGGTACATCTGGGCGCGTTCCAGCGCCCCTTTTTCGTTCCCTTCAAGCAAAAAACGGGGAATTTCGCCGGCCAGACAGGCGGAAGAACAGATCAACCCCCTGCTGTATTGGGCCAGCAGCTGATGGTCAACGCGCGGCTTGTAGTAAAAACCTCTCGTATTGGCGATCGACACAAGTTTGATCAGGTTGTGATAGCCTTCATCGTTCTCGGCAAGCAGCAGGAGGTGGTTGTACTTTTTTTCTTTATTGTCGATGCCATCGGGGCTGACATACATTTCACAGCCGATGATCGGCTTGACGCCCGCGCTTTTGCACTGTTGATAAAATTCGACGGCTCCATACATCACGCCGTGATCGGTCATGGCCACCGCCGGCATTCCCCACTCGGCGCAGCGCTTGGCCAGGTCGGCGCAGCGTATGGCGCCATCGAGAAGGCTATATTCGGTATGTACGTGCAGATGAACAAAATTCTTCTCTGCGGGCATAAAGATCTCCTTTCATGTCATACAAACACGTTCGAACGCCCGGCTTTCCGCTTCTCAGGAATCATTCCCGTCGGGGGCGTCGTCGGTCTTTTCGTTGGGACGACAGTACAGCAGATCTCCATCCATGAAAGTTCCCCGCAGATACTCCGCAAGCGTACTGTTCCTCGAAGGAGAAGGGGCTGCTTTGTCGGGACGAGATTCTTTTTTCTCAAGACGCTCCGAAGCGGCCGTTTCCGCGTCATGGCGCAGAAAATCCGCATACGGCGAGTCCTTCCCGGGCTGATCCTCCGCGAGCGCCAGCTGCAGAGGCGCATTCTCGGGGACAGAACCCGCATCGAGATGATCGAAACGCTCGACGCGGCTTCCACATTGGAGTTTTATGGACTGAATCGCCAGATCGTCCAGCCGCAGGACCGACTGAGCCGCTTTGGCCATGCGCTCGCTGTTCAGCGTCTCGTATGCCTGAACGTCGTCTTCGTTCAGGAGGACGCCCAATTCCCGTCTCTCCCGGTCATACACGATATCCGCAAGACATAACGGCACCGCGACGTTGGGGTGTTTTTCCACGGCGGAAAGAAGAGCGTCTTTCACGTTATTGTGAAGAGGGACCGGACTGCCGATGCTCTCCGCAGGAGGGGCCTCCGCCGCAGAAGGGGAACCGCCGCTCTCCGCGTCGGCGGCTTTTTCGCAAGACGGTATCCCTGTTTCAGGGGCGGTCTGGATCTTCTGCGCCACCGAGGCCGCGCTCTCCGACGGACCGTTCCGTGCCGGAGCGAACGCGGGAACGACCGTATCGCGCGCGTCGCTTCGAAGCCGCGCCGCGCGTCCCCCAGAAGAGACCGCCGTCGCCGACGAGACAGTCTTTCCATCCGGCGGCACTTCAGAGGCGGCGCTCTTCAGAGTCCAGCTGACCAACAGCCCGCACAGAACATCGATCGAAAGTCCGCGTCGGACCTGAGGCAAGAGAGAAGCAATCCGCGCCATTAATTCTTCAAGGTGCGGCAAAGGCAGAAAATCTTTCTCCTGCGCCAGCCACTGACGCTCTTCTTCCGAAAGCGCCAAGGCGCGCAGGATCTTCTCGCCCCAGCGCTTTTGCAGCCACAAATTCCGTACGCACACAAACAGCACCGACAGGAAGCGTTCAGGCTCCGCGCCCGAACGGAAGAGTCCTTCCAAAACGGGGAGCGAATTCTCCGGCGCTGCATGACTGCCGGACAGCCATTGACGGATCGAGGACGAACTGCCGCCCCCCAAAAGTTTATCCACCGTCTCCCGCGTCACGCTGCCGGAGCCTAAAGCGATCGCCTGCTCCATCAGGGACAGCGCATCGCGCATGCCGCCTTCCGAATTACGGGCGATCTCCCACAGCGCTTCATCCCGGGCATCGAGATTCTCCGCTTCCGCAACCTGCTGCAAACGATTGACGATCTGTTCCAACGTCATGCCGTGGAACGGAATATGCTGACAGCGGGAACGGATCGTCACGGGCACTTTGTGAGGGGCCGTCGTTGCCAGAACGAATATCACGCGTTCAGGGGGTTCTTCGAGCGTCTTCAGAAGCGCGTTGAAAGCGCTGATCGACAGCATGTGGACTTCGTCGATGATGTAAACTTTATACGGGCAAGTAAACGACGCCAGAGCGACGTGTTCTTTGAGATTGCGAATCTCGTCGACGCTGTTGTTGGAAGCGCCGTCTATCTCAATGACGTCAAGACAGCTCCCCTCGCGGATGGCCCGGCACGTTTCGCATTCATTGCAAGGCTCGGCCCCCGTTCTGTGCGGGCAGTTTGCCGCCTTTGCAAAGAGACGCGCCACGGTGGTTTTTCCACAGCCTCTCGGGCCGGAAAAAAGATAGGCATGACCTATCGCGCCGCTTTCGATAGCGCGTGTGATCACGCCGATTGCCGCGGACTGGCCGACGACGTCGGAGAACTTTTGCGGTCTGTACCGCCGATAGAGGGATATATACACTTTCCTACCTCCAGAATGGGCCACGTTATATGAGTACTTTACAAGACATCTGTACGATCGCTCCCCATTCGCCTTACAGATTGTAATTCGCCATCGGATGCTTCTTTCTCGCTTCCGTCAAGGCCTTTACGAGCTGTAAACGAACGTGCCCCAAAGAATCTGCTCCTTCGGGCAAGGGTTCCCGTAAAACGCAGCTCACCCCGATATAGACCGCCGACGGACGGCCGCCAGCCTCGTCGACGCGAATATCATAGACGGGGGTCTCCATTTGCAGAGCCCGCCGCAGAACCATCCGCGCCTCCTCAAAGAGCTGCCTGGATTCGGAAGAGGCCGGGGCCTGCACGATCACCGTATCGTCGACTCTCAGCACAAGCCTGTTCTCCTCCTCGCTGAGCCGAGGGATCAGCAGTTTGAGGACGTTTTTGCGCTGAATTCTATGCCCTCTGCTTTCGACAGCGCCGGCGATGTAACGGGTACGTTCTGAGATCTTGGGGTGGTCGCGATAAACGCCGGGATCGACCCAGGGCTGCTTCAACTCTTCCGCGGCAAGACTTTCCATGACCGTGACGCCGGCGGACAGGTCATATCCCGCATTTTCGGAGATGGTCACCGCGCCGAGGTCAGCTTCCTGTTCAAGATCCCGGCTGTAAGCGTTCGAAACGGCAACGGCCGCCACATTGGAAAGGACCATCGCGGCGCCCGCCCCCCGCGAAGCGACGGCGATCGCCAGAGCCGCAAGCGAGAGCTTCTGGTTTCGCTCCATTTGGATGATCCCATGTTTCCCGTCGGCATGACTCAACTCATGAGCCATGACGAAAGCGAGCTCTGCATCGGACCTGACGAAATCTATCAGCCCCGTCGTGACATAGATATTGCCGCCGGGGATACAGAACGCATTCGGCGATTTTTCTTTCACGACATGGACGTTGTATGGAAGCGGGCGTTTCACCCAGGGCGTCAAACGATTAAAAATGCCTCTCACGCGAGCCGTCACAAGAGGATCTTCGACAAATTCCATGTTTTTGGCAATCTCTTCGGCAACCCGCGCGCCAATGGCAACTTCCCGCTTCACGGAAGCTTCGATCCCCGACTCCTTTTTCTTGCGCGCAGAGGCCGGCTCCGTGCAGCCGCAGACAAGCAGGCCGCACAGCAAAAAAACGAATATGCAGAAACGTTGGCTTTTTCTGTGGCTGAACACGGATCATCCCTCTTTTCTTTCAGACAGAGTTCTCCATGCCGGTCTCCGCAGGAGCTCCCCACGGGAGGATTTGCTTCGCTTCGAAACCCTGCGCCGCCGATGTCTTTAATCGATGCTGAGCCTTAATCCAGCTTTTCCAGCATCACTTTATCAAGATACGACTCTATCGACACGCGCCCTTTCACGTTTCTGTCCACGTGGGTAGAGCTCTCAATCGCGCAAGCCATGGAGAAGCGAATCGAATCTTCCGTATCCATCCCTTCGGCATCCGCGATCACCATCCCGGTGACGAGAGCATCCCGCGCTGTAAACAGAAAGGCCTGGGTCTTGTCCCGCGTCATCTTCGCGAGATACGTTCCATGAGAAGTGGCAAAGACATCGCCGTAAACCTGATACGAGACCACGCCCCAGGGGATCCCCATCTCATGCACTTTGTGCGCGGCCTCGACGTAAGCCTCAAGAGAGTCCACCGGCCGGCCGGCCAGATGCTCGATCTGCGTATCGGGAACTTTCGCCATGCGGGGCTGCGTCTCCAGAGCCATCAGAAACGGAGAACCATAGGCGTCAATGTACACCGGCAAGCCCGCTTCCTTGGCCATCAGCGAAAGTTCCTTGTAGGTTTCTTTCGGCATTCCCGCCGGGAGGGAGCCGCCGATAACGACCGCTGACGCTCTGTTGATCATGCGCTTGTAATTCATGAGAAACCTTTTGCGCGCCTCGTCGTCGACCAGAGGGCCTTTTTCGTAAATGCTCGTCCCCTCATCGGGATTTTTCAGGGAAAGATAAACATTCGTACGCGTCTCTCCCTGGATATGCACAAAGTTCGTCGTTACATTTGCCCGGCGCAGCGCGTCGCGAATGTATTCGCCGTTGAAACCGGCCAGGAACCCCATTGCCACGGCACTGTAACCCAATTGCGTCAGCATCAGAGCAACGTTGATGCCTCGCCCCCCCGGCATCCTGAGGGTAGAATTCGCCCGCGACCAGCTGCCTAAAACAATCTCGTCAAGCAGATATTCTTCATCCACCGAAGGGTTCAGCGTTACAGTCACTATCATCGTAATTCCTCCATTTGAGAAAGCCACGTCAAAAATTTTTATACAGGGGATCCATTCTGATTCTCAGCCAAAAGGTTGAATCGCAGCCGCACAGCAAGCTCTCCAGAGCGCGCAGCAATCGAATACGCTTGGGCGGCCGGATTCTCTCGGGATGTCGTCGGTTCGCCGTGAGTCCGTCCCATTAAGAACCGGCATCAATCACAGACAAGGAGAAACGATCTCTTCGGAAAAACACTCCATGCTAAATCATACCACGTTTTATAGGCACTGAAATAGTTTTACAGTTTTCTTCAACATGACAATTTCTTTCACGAAAAAATCGACACATGACAGGCAAAAGCCTGGCGACAAAAAGGCAAAAGAGCACTGCGAATCGAACAAAAGAGCCTGTCTCTTCTCTCGTTTTTTACGAGTTTCGAGACAGGCTCATATCGTTCCCTTGTTTTCTTTTCTATGCCACTAAGAGTACAATAAAACCAGCTTCAGAAAAAGGAGTTGAAAACAACGGGAAGCGAAGCGGGGAGACATTTAAAGAATGCGCTTCCTCCATGTGGATTGAATGGCAGGCTCGCCGTGACAAACAACGGTATCAACTTATCACAAAGGAGCGGATCGAAGATGCGCGTATATTGTCTTGGAGACAGCATGACCTACGGCTTCGGGGTCTCCCGCCGCGAAGCCTGGCCTGCCCTTGTCGGCGCGGCGACCGGTCATGAGATGATCAACGGAGGGGTCAACGGCGACACTACGTCGGGCATGCTTGCGAGGTTTTGCGTCGACGTTCCCCGGATCAAGCCGGACGTCGCGATCCTTATGGGAGGCTGCAACGACATTTTTCTGACGGGAAGCGACAGTACGGCACGGTGCAATATGGGGTCGTTGGTCCAGCAGGCATTATCCCGCGCGATTACCCCCGTAATCGGCTTTCCTGTTCCTTTCGAGCCCAGCTTGGTACGGGACGACTGGTCTCTTCTGACGGATTTCCGCTCGGCAGCAGAGATCCTGCGCCAGTATGTCGTATGGCTGCGTCGTTATGCCGAAGTTTTTCGGGTCCCGTTCGTGGATTTCTGGGGGTTGTTCGCGCAAATGCCAGATCCTCGGAGAACTTCATTCTACCTCGATGGCCTCCATCTGACCGCCCAAGGACATAAAATGATGGCCCATCTGATGGCCGAGGAGCTGAAAAAACTGGTCTGACTTTCGCCGCTGCCGTCTCGCCAGGTCATTCAGAGAGAAAAGCCCGAAGCTGAGAGGGAGCCACGCCGATAAAGCTGCCTTTGAGGAGCTCGTCGGGCAGAATCTTCTCAAGCCCCTCAAAAGGATAGGGACGCCCTCGTAAAAGCAGCTCAATCTTTTCCGTGCCAAGATAGCTGAAAAAGTCGCCGTAAAAACGGCAGTTCTCCACGACGCCGTCCATCACCGACAGACAGAACTGCACGGTTCCGCCGGGAAAACGCCGTTTGTCCATAAAATCGAACTCCGGAGAAGCCCCCCAGTTCCAGTCCCAACGGGAGTATTTTTGAGCGAAAAGTTCTTCCGCTTTCTCTGCTTCGTCGTTCGAAGGCGTTCTGACCGTTTCAGCCCGATAAAAGGAGATCAGCTCGTCGGCAAAGCCTGATTGAAATTCTTCCATGGCAACGGGATTTTTCAGACAGGGCAAAAGGTTCGTCACGCGGCTGCGTACGGATTTCAAGCCCTTGGACCGAAATTTTTCAGGATCCACCCTCAAGGAGTCCGCGACGTCCTCCAGCCTAGAATCAAAGAGGATCGTGCCGTGATGGAGCATCACGCCGCCGCCTGAATGCTGCGCCACGCCGGAGAATTTGCGTCCCTCGAGGGTCACGTCATTTCGGCCCGTACGCTCTGCCCTGACTCCCAGCGACGCAAGATAATCAAGCAGAGGTATCGAAAAAGAGTGGACGTCCAGTATGGCCGCGTCTTCGGTGGGAAGAATGACCGTGTAATTGAGGTTTCCCCGATCGTGGTAAACGGCTCCGCCGCCCGTAATACGGCGTACCACGAAGACATTCCGTTCCTGGGTGAATTTCCGGTTCACCTCTTCGGCCGTATTTTGAAAACGCCCCACCACCACCGTGGGATCGTTGCTCCAGAGCATCAGAAAACCTTCCTTGTCGCTCTGCGCCTTCAGAAAAAGGCTTTCCTCCAAGGCCAGATTGTACCGGGGATCGTGATTGTCGTTCAATATATAGGTGAAATTCATCGTCCTACCCGCTCCTGTCTTTAAGCGTCGTCCGCAGTCCGTGATCCCTCGTAAAAACGCAGAGACTCCGTAAGCTGCCAAGTTCAGCCTCTAAGCCATTCACACTCATTCACAACAGAAATTCTCCGAGGAAAAGTCAAGGTCAAGCCACTAAGCGAGTTACGCAGACCGCACAGCGGTCGAGCATGTCCAAGCGAGTGGACTCCCTCGGGGGGCGAAACAATTCGTTTGTCGTTTTCTATTAACTATTTCCTGATCAAAAAGCCGAACGTGAGGGCGCTGCGGGGGAGATTCACAAAGCGAGCTGCGCAGACTGCGCAGCAGTCGAGTATGTTCAAGCGACTGAACTCCCCCGTAGCGCCCAGAGAACTATGTTAATACTTTCTATCAAAAAATAGTATAAGAAACAGCGTGAATCCATCTTATGGGAAGCGCTGCATCAATCAAGACAAGAGAGGATGGTCGTCGCACGAATCACCCTCTCTTGCTGAATGCATCCTCAAATTGTCTATGCCTGTGGCGGCAAGTGTATGGCTCTGCCTTGCAGATCCAGCGCCGCTTCGGCGAGCGCTTCGCCCACCGTGGGATGGGCGTGAACGGTAGAAATGATCTCGTCCGCAGTCGCCTCAAGTCTGAGCGCCAGGGCACCTTCGACGATCAGATCCGTAGCATGGGGGCCGACGATGTGAACGCCGAGGATTTCGCCATATTTCTCATCGGCGATGATCTTGACCATGCCATCGGTTTCGTTCATGATCAGACTTTTGCCGTTCCCTATCAGGGGGAACCTCCCGACTTTGATCTTGCGTCCCGTTTCAACAGCAGCCTTCTCGGTCATGCCCACCCAGGCCATTTCAGGAAGAGTATAGACGCAGGATGGGACGGTCTTATAGTTCATATCACAGGAGCCCCCCATGATATTTTCCGCCGCGACCTCCCCCTCCGCGGAAGCCACATGCGCCAGCATGATGGGCGAGCAGCAGTCGCCGATGGCGTAAATGTTCCTGACGGAAGTTTCCATCCTTTTATTGACGACGATGCGGCCGCGCTCGGCCTTCACTCCCGCGGCGTCAAGGTTCAAAGCCGCCGTATCGGCGCGTCTGCCGATGGAAAGGAGAACCTTGTCGGAGCTGAACCTCAGCTCTCTGCCCTGAGGATCGAGCACATGAGTCACCACGCCGCCCGAAACGGAGTCAAAACCGGTCACCTTGCAGCTCGTATGGATTTTCACCCCAAGGGCTTCCATACGCTTGCGGACGATGGCTCCCATTTCCTCGTCGGCGGGCGGAAGGATCGCCGGCATCATCTCGACGACGGTCACATCCACGCCCAGAGTCGCATACAAGCAGGCGAACTCCATGCCGATCACGCCTCCGCCCACGATAAGGAGCTTTTCGGGCAGTTTCGCGAAGGAAAGAGCTTCGGTACTCGTCACGATGCCATCCGACGTGATTCCCGGGATTGGAGGAATCACGGGAGCCGAGCCGGCGGCAATCACAAAGGCATCGGCCTTGATGGTCCTGCCCGACACCTCGACGGCAGAGGGAGAGAGAAAATGAGCCTCGCCGGATACGACGGCAACTTTATTGGCGGTCAGAAGCCCTGACACCCCGCCCACAAGCTGCTCGACGACCGCGTTTTTTCGACCCTGAACAGCGTCCCAGTCCACGCGAAGGTCGCTGCAGAGGACGCCGAAATCCGCCCCGTGTCTCATCTCGCCGTACAGCTCGGCCGACTTGACGAGAGCCTTGGTTGGAATGCACCCCACGTTGAGACAGGTACCGCCCACGCTCTCCCTCTCCACGAGCGTGACGTCGGCCCCCAGCTGTGCCAAGCGGATGGCGCAGACATAGCCACCGGGGCCCCCGCCGATGACGACGACTTTTTTCTTGCCAACAGAAGACGCTGCAGAGGACACCGCAACCGGAGCCACGGGCGCCTCTTTCCCGTCAGAACCCCGCGGCGGCACGGACTTCGAAGAGACGATCTCGCTGGCCTCGCCGACAAGTGCGACTTCGCCGCCCACTGCAATGCTGCAGTTCTCGGGCACCTCAATTTTAAGAAGCACCCCGGAGACCTCCGACTGATACTCATAGGTCAGCTTATCGGTGGACACGACGAAAAGAACTTCGCCGACGGCAACAGCGTCGCCTTCAGCCTTGTTCCATTTTGAAATGGTGCCTTCGGTCATCGTCAGGCCCAGCTTAGGCATGGTGATGGATTGAGCCATTTATCTTTATCCTTCTTTCGCAATATCTGAAATACAAGAGGAGGGGCCAAAAATTCTCGCAGAGCTTTTTCAGAGCAGCATCAGGTAAGGGTTTTCCAGAAGCTCTTTCAACCTCTGCAGAAACTTTGCCGCATCGGCGCCGTCCACAGAACGGTGATCGGCAGTCAGGCAGAAGGTGCTCATCGGGCGGATCACGATCTGTCCATTCCGTACCACGGCGCGGTCTTCAATCATGGTTACGCCAAGAATGCAGGATTCAGGCGGGTTGATGATGGGTGTAAAGTGCTTGATGCCGAACATGCCCAGGCTGGAAATCGTAAAGGTGCCGCCGGACATGTCGTCGGGCATCAAACTGCCGCTGCGGGCCTTTTCCACAAGCGCTGCACTCTCGCCTGAAATTTCTGCCAGTCCCTTGACCTGCACGTTCTTGACGTTGGGAACTATCAAGCCACCGTCCACCGCCACAGCAAGACCGATATTGACGAAGCTGTGCATGATATAACGCTTGTGCTCCATGTCGGTCGAGCAGTTGCACATGGGCATCTCCACGAGGATCTGAGCGCAGGCCTTCATGATAATGTCGTTGAAGGAGATTTTGGCGCCGTCGTTCTTCAACGCATTGCGCATTGCCTTGAGAGCAGTGCAGTCCACCTCAGTCTGGTAATTGACCGAGGGAATCGCAGCGGCGCTTTCGGTCATACGCTCCGAGATAATCTGGCGCATTTTCGTCATGGGTCTTGCGTCCGCGTCGTTCTCACAGAGTTTCACAGCCTCTGAGACTTTGGTGGCAGAAGCTGCGGGAACGACCCCAGCGGCTTTCATGACATCGCCGCTCATAACGCGACGACGGCCGAGCCCCAAATCAGCCATGTCCACGCCAAGCTCCGCAGCCATCTTCGCAGCGAGCGGCGATGACTTGACCTTATTCGCGGCAAGCCATGCTTCCACGTCGGCCATGTGGATCATAGGCGGCTCTCCGTGACCGGCAACAGCGGAAAGATCCACCTTTCTCTCTTTCGCCAGACTCCGCGCTTTAGGCGTCGCATTGACGGTACGGGCATCCGCATAGGCCTTGGCGTCCGAGAGGTGAACCATGGGAGGTTCGCCGTGTCCCACGATTAGTGAAACATCGATACCACGGGCTTTCGCAAAGGCGCGAGCCTTGGGCGAAACGTTAACAGCGCTCTCCTGCAGCGGCGATACCGTCGCGGCGGGTAACGTTACGCTGGCTTCCGGGACTTTGGCGGAAACGACCTTCGCCGCGGGAGCGGCCTCGGCCGATTCGCCGACTCCTCCTACAATGCCCACTTCGCCGCCGACGGCAACTGTTCCCTCTTCGGGCACGACGATCTTCAGCAGCGTCCCGTTTACCTCCGCCCGATACTCGTAGGTCAGCTTGTCGGTAGAAACGACGAACAGGGAGTCTCCCGTCGCAACTGAATCTCCTTCTTTCTTCAACCATTTCGAAATCGTTCCTTCAGTCATCGTCAGACCGAGTTTGGGCATTGTAATAAAAGTTGCCATGAATCAATTCCCTCTTTCCCTATAATAAAGAATCCGATGCCAAGATGCCTCCTGTTCAAACACTCCGGCTCACCGACCAAGTGTCCAGAAAAGTTTGCTCTTGCCTTCTCCATCCACGCAGCCAAAGCATCGCTGCAACTCTCCCATCCGAACGGATAGGAGAAGGCCGAAGAAACCTACAGCATACCCATCCAATGAGGAAGGGCCGTCGTAATCGAGGGAAACAACGTGATCAGCAACAGCGCAATCAAAGCAGCAAAAAGCTGAGGGAGGACGTCTGGGACTATATCTTCAATCGACAGGTTGCTGATGCGAGCCCCAACATAGAGATTGACTGCTACAGGAGGCGTGACCTGCCCGATTGCCAAGTTGACGGTCATCATGACGCCGAACCAGATGGGATCCCACTGAAAATGAGCGATAATGGGCATCAGAATGGGCAGAAAGATGTAGCAGATCGAAATAGCATCGAGAAGCATGCCCGCAAAAAGCAAGATCACGTTGATCATGAGCAGGATAATGACGGGGCTGTCAGAAACAGACAGCAGGACCGCCGCAATTTTATCGATCAGGCCGATAGTGGCTCCAATCCAGCCGTAAAGCCCGGCGCAGGTGACCACGAGCATGACTACGGCGGTCGAGACTACCGTGTCGACGAGAATATCGTAGAACATCTTCCATGACATGGTGCGGTAGACCACCATGCCGACAAACAGGCCGTAGAACACGGCCACAGCTGCGGCTTCGGTCGGAGTGAAAATTCCACCGTACACTCCGCCGAGGATAATCACGGGAGTAATAAGTCCCCACAAGGCATCCACGAAGGCCTTCCACACCTCCCTGGAAGCCCCCCGGGGAGCGCCGCGGTAGCCGCGTTTTACCGATACGAGATAAACGAGAACGCACAGACATCCGGCAACCACCAACCCGGGGAACACGCCGGCAGCAAACAGCGTGCCGATGGACTGCTCCATGATATCCCCGTAGACGATGAAGCAAATACTCGGAGGGATGATGATGGCGAGCCCCGCTGCGACCGACACTACGGCCGTCGCAAAAGGTTTGTCGTATCCGGCGTTGACCATGCCGGGGATAAGGATAAGTCCCAGGGCGGCTACCGTAGCAGGCCCCGATCCCGAAACGGCCCCCCAAAAAGCGGCGACGAGAACGGTCGCCACTGCAAGTCCGCCGGGCATGTCGCCCACAAGCTGCTTAATCAGGGCGATCAGGCGTTCCGCGATCCCCACCTTCTCCATAATGACGCCAGCCATGACGAAGAAAGGGATTGCGAGCAGAGGGAACTTGGCAATGCCTGAAAAGTAGCTGTAGGAAAGCATCTGGTAACCCATATCCCAACCAATGGCGACGACGATGGCCGTCATGCCCAAGGAAATGGCGATAGGCACGCCGAGAAGCAGGGGGATGAAGAAAAGGATGACAGTCCAGAGCGCCGAATCCGAAAAGAATTCGCTCATAAGAATCGCCCCTTTCTCAATATCTGCCCTGCGCGACGAAATCACGCGCAGCCTGCGAAAATCTAATCAAAATAATGACAGAAAAGAAGGGGACCGCAGCAGAATACACGGCCGATGGGATAGCGAGCGACTCTGTGACAGATCCGAGTTCAATCTCATCTATCACCTGAGAGGTTCCGAGCCACGTCAGCAGACCGAAGAAGACCACCGTCAGAAAGCAGGAAAAGCAGAAACAAATCTTGCGAACTTTCTTCGGTAGATGATTATATACAAAGGTCATGGCTAGATTCGCATTCTGGCGGAAGGCCAAGGATGTTCCCGCCATCACGAGCCACACGAAGAGGTTAACCGTCACTTCCTCGGTAAACGAAAGCGGATAAACAATAACATAGCGAGTCATCACGTTTACGAAGGTGATCGAAACCATTATAAAAAGGACAACCGCGCCCACGATCTCTTCAAAGTAGGCGAAGAATTTTTTCAACATAACGCTGCTCCTTTCACGTTGAAAGTGTACCGGAACAGAAAAGTTGCGCTGTCGAGAAAACGCTCAGTTAAGTGGGGAGCGCTTTTGCGCGCTCCCCTTTCTGTATGAAATACCGAGAGAACTACTTCTTGGCGACGGCGGCCATATCTGCGACTGCCTGATCCATGATCTGAGGGAACTTGCTGTACCACTCGTCGCGAACCGGCTTTGCCAGAGCGGCGAAGGCGGCGGTCTGCTCCGGAGTCAGCTTGGTGACGACCATTCCGACCTTGGCGAGTTCTTTATACCAGTCGGTAACTTCGGGCAACTTGTTCATCTTGGCAAGGTAATCATAGGCCCAGCCGTCGTCAAGGCCAATCCGGGCAAGGGCAATCTGGAATTTCGCGGCTTCCTTGGCCGCCTCCTCGATGATTGCCTGATCTTCCTTAGTGAAGGACTTCCAGACGCCAGGGTTCACCGAGAACAATGTGGGATCAATTACACAGTGCCAGTCTAGCATGTACTTGTTGTACTCGTAGACTTTTACGGGGTAGAAGGTGTTGATTGGGTTCTCCTGGCCGTCGACGACGCCCTGCTGCAGGGCGGTCATCGTGTCGGACCAGTTCATGGCGATGGGATTGGCTCCCATAGCTTTGTAGGTGTCGAGGAACAGTTTGGAGCCAACGACGCGGAGTTTCAACCCTTTGAAATCCTCCGGGGTGTGGATCTCCCTTTTCGAGTTGGTTAACTCGCGGAATCCGTTTTCGCCGTAAGCGAGAACTTTAACGCCCTTGAGTTCCACGGCAGTCTTGATCATGGCGCCGCTTTTGCCGCCTGTGATGGCGTCCATCGCGGCATAGCGATCGGGCTGCTCCGCCACGAAGAAGGGCATAGCGAAAAGATTCAGCTCCACCACCTGAGGAGACCAGTTGATCGAGGACTGACAGGCAAAGTCGATAGCCCCGTTGCGGATCATCATAAAGGCGTTGGTCTGCTTGCCGGTAGTCAACTGAGCGTTGGGATAGACCTTAATGTTGACGCGCCCGTCCGTCCTGGTACGAACCAGATCCGCAAAGTATTGCGCTCCCTGCCCCCAGGCGGTGGTAATGCTGGGAACGATATCAAGTTTGTACTCGCTTTTGTAGGCTGCCATAGCAGGAACGGTAATGCCAACAGCCAGGAGTGCCAACAACACTGCTGCAAACTTTTTCATAAAATACCCTCCTCACATTATTTTGAGCATGGATTAAGCTCTCAAAAGAGCTTGAAAACGCCTTGCAATACTCGGAACATTGCATCCATTTACTTAAGCATGCCAGTGATCATAATAAAAATCACTTTCACGCTATGTCTCTAAGAACACTAGAACATTTTCCTGATGCCAGCCACGATCTTCTCCGGCGAAAGGCGGTAGGCCTGCTCCAGCGTGCGAGCGAACGGAACCGGAGTAAAGGGAGCTCCGAAACGAAGGATCGGCGCGTCAAGCATTCCGATGGCTTCTTCAGCAACGGTAGCGGCGATTTCACCGCCAAAACCGCCATGCTTCACAGCTTCATGGACAATACAGAGGCGACTAGTCTTCGTAACGGACTCAAGAACCATTTCCTTATCCCAGGGAACGATCGTACGAAGGTCGATCAACTCAACGCTGATACCTTCCTTTTCTGCCAGTTTAACGACTTCCTGGCACGTAGTGTGCAAACAGTGAGACCAAGAAACCACCGTCACATCCGTACCGACTTTATCAATTCGGCCTTTGCCAATAGGAACGTAAAAATCGCTGTCTTCCGGGACTTCGCCTTTGGTGCTGAAGAGGGCTTTGTGCTCAAAGTAGATAACGGGGTTGTCATCACGAATCGCAGATTTCAAGAGTCCTTTCGCATCGGCGGGATTGGAGGGGGAAACAATCTTCAACCCAGGAATATGTGCAAAAATCCCCTCAACCATTTGAGAATGCTGTGCGGCAGCCTGGCTGATCAATCCATCAGGAGCGCGGAGGACCATGGGAACAGTCTTTTGAGCTCCGAACATGTAATGAACTTTAGCCATTTGGTTGAACACCTCGTCGCCGCAGACGAGCATAAAATCGGCAAAATGCATATCGGCAACGGGACGCATACCCGCAAGAGCAGCCCCGACGGCAGCACCGACGATCGCCGTTTCACTGATCGGCGTGTCGCGGACTCTATCGGTGCCGAAGCGTCCCGGGAGTTCCTTGAATTGGCCGAAAATGCCTCCTTGACGGGCGATGTCCTCTCCCATGACGAATACGGAGGGGTCACGCTCCATCTCTTCGATCATGGCCTCTTGAGTTGCCTGAGAAAAAGTGATGGTCTTCATGGCTGACGAGCCTCCTTATACGTAGAGATCCTCATAAATCGCTTCAGGCGATGGCTCCGGACTTTCCTTGGCAAACTTCAGTGCCTCGGCAATTTCCTGTTCCGCCTGCTTATAGACGGCATCGAGATCAGCCTGGGTCAAGGCTCCGGCCTTCAAAACCTTTTCCTCAAAACGGGTGATCGGGTTGTTGGTCTCGAATTCGTGCTGAACTTCCTCTTTTGTGCGGTATTTCTCGGGGTCACCCACGAAGTGTCCCTTGATTCGATACGTCTTGCACTCCAAGAGGGCGGGACCTTTCCCCGCGCGGATATCTGCGACAATGTCCTTCGCGGCCTCATACACAGCTAAAACATCGTTTCCGTCCACAACATAGCCGGGAATGGAGTATCCCTGGCAACGATCGGCAATGTTTTCTACGGATGTGGTGGTTCTGTAAGGAGTCGTGGAAGCCCACTGGTTCATTTCACAAACGAATAACACTGGCAGCTGCCAGATGGCCGCCATGTTCAGAGCCTCGTGAAAAGTGCCGCGATTGGAAGCGCCATCGCCGAAGAACACAACGGAAACCTTGTCTTCGCCAGAAAGTTTTGTGGCCAATCCAGCGCCAACTGCTAAAGTGTAGCCGCCGCCCACAATGCCGTTAGCCCCGAGCATGCCAATGCTAAAATCCGCGATGTGCATAGAACCACCCTTGCCTTTGCAGTAGCCCGTAGCTTTGCCAAAGATTTCGGCCATCATGCGTTTTAGATCGGCTCCTTTGGCGATTGTATGGCCATGGCCGCGATGGGTACTTTCGATGTAATCGCGATTAGTTAGATTTGCCATAATACCAGCAGCAATGGCTTCTTCGCCGATGTAGAGGTGCACGAACCCAGGGATCTCACCCGCAAGGAAATGAGATTCGACCGTCTGTTCAAAAAGCCGGATGGTTACCATCTTTCCGTAGAGCTCCGTCAACAGTTTTTTGCTATACTTCCTCACAGGAACCGTCGGTTCCTTATGAATGGCAAGCGCACTCATCCAAACAACCTCCCTAACGATTTTTTGACTCCTCTCGGTGAAGTGGACTCCATCGCGAGGTGAAGTACCCCCCTTGAGCCTCTGTTTTCTCACGTTCCATCAGGAAATCAGCACGTGCTTCGCAAAAACCATGTGGGCGTGCATCTGCCGCTTGGCCTCTTCCGAGTCCCCCTTTCGCAGGGCATCAAGTATTTTCACGTGCCCTTCCAGTGCCTCCAGCATCTGGGGTTTGTTGCGCAAAATGACCCCGCCGGGGGCGAGAAAGCGCTCTCGAGCGCTTTTAAGCGTATCTCTCAGCAGCTGATTGCCGTAAAGACTTGCCAGATAGTCATGAAATTCCACGTCGCTCTCAAGGAAAGCCGACGAATTGCCGGCGGCTGCGAGCCCCTCCTGAGAATCGACCATCGCCTGCAGCTTCGCGCATTGTTCGCCGCTCAGAGGAAGACTGAGATTCTGAATGACGAACTCCTCCACAGCCATACGTAACTCCACGATCTCCACAGCTTCGACTATCGAGATCTCGTTGACCATAGAACCTTTATGCGAAAATCCCTTCATGAATCCCTCCATAACTAGCCTCTGAAGAGCTTCACGTACAGGAGTTCGGCTCATGCCAAGCTCATCGCCGAGACTTTTCTCCGAAGGGGTGGATTCCGACGTTAAATCTCCTTGAAGAATCATTTCTTTGATTCTTTTGTACGCAATATCCCTTTTTGTAGTGAGCAATATTTCCCCTCCTTCAATGGTGTGGCATAACGTAAAATCTCCTTATTTAAAGAACGACTTCCCATTTACGTGAGTGGAGCATCATAAAATTCCGGTAGTATTTTTGCAGTATACCAAGAAAATACCGCTTTATGTTTGAATAATATCAAAATTACCACTCTTTGTCAAATACAATAATTAACATGTATAAAAATGATGGTTCTTTTCTTAAACTCACCATTTCACGAGGATCTGACAAATAGATAACGCACATTGCAAATAAAAAACTAATTAAAAAGCGCCGCGTTTACACACAGTCGTGTTACAAAAAACACATGACACGTAACCCTATACAGTTTTCAACACATCTTTTGCCGCAGAGCAAATTCTTCATCGCTCACCATAAAAAGACTGTTGGGGCGTCTGCCCCAAAAACGACATTATACCGATTTCTCACTAAAGGATTGAACTTTGCGGCGCTCCGAGGGAAAACAACAAAGCGAGCTGCGCAGACCGTACAGCGGTCGAGGCAGTCCGATCGGTTGGACTGTCTCGGGGCCCCTCGTAATTCGGTCTTTCGCCCGAGAAAGAGCATGAGACAGACTCTTTTCGTTCACAAAAAAAATCTTCCTCCGAAGAGGAAGATTTTTTTCGTACCGTTTAAATTCTAAATTGCATCAGGCGCTTTGTTTTTCGCTGGAATGCATGGTCCTGATTCCCGCGATGGACATGGCGATCCCCAGAACGATGAGGATAACCGCCAAGCAGGAAAGCAGATAGTTGGGCTGAGCGACCGCGAACCGCTCCTTCACCTCGATGATCAGCGAGAAGACCGTCGTTACAAGCATGAACCAGAAGGGAGCATACACAAAAGTATGCTTCTTTTTGAGGCCAAGCTTGACCCAGGCCGCGATGCTCAGAAGGCTCAGAGCGGCGACCATTTGGTTGGCGGCGCCGAAAATCGGCCAGATCGCCAGCCACGCCGCGATCACCTTGCCGCTCACATCGTGAGTCTTGGTGTAGACCAGGCAAAGAGCGAGGACGATAACGAAAATCGTCGCAGGATACATGCTGACTTTGCCGCCGGTAATCTCCTGGACTTGATAGCGGGCCAGACGAGTCGCCGTATCAAGAGAAGTCAGCAGGAAGCTGTTGATGGCAATGGCGCCCAAACGGGCACCGAACGTGGCGTCAAGTCCCACAAGCGTCGAGAACTTACCGAAACCCAACGAGAAAATCTGCACGGGAGAAAGTCCCTTTGCGCCTTCAAGGCCAAGCACCATCAGCGTACCGATGGAGATGACGGCCACCAGACCTTCGATCAGCATGGCGCCGTAGCCGACAAGAACGGCATCCTTCTCCTTGCGGAGCTGCTTGGACGTCGTGCCGCTGCCGACGAGGCTATGGAAACCGGAAATGGCGCCGCAGGCAACCAGGACGAACATGGCAGGCCACATGGCGCTGGAAGAGAAACCGAAGTAGCGGACGTTGGCAGCCACTACGGAAACGGTCTTGGAATCAAGCGCACTGCCGGCGAACATGCCGTACGCGCCGATGGCCACGGCAAAATACAGGAAGTAAGAGGCAAGGTAATCGCGGGGCTGAAGGAGCATCCACACCGGCAGGATGGAAGCAAAGAAAATATAAACGCCGAGGAACGCGTTCCAGAAGTTGATGTCATGGGCAAAAACGGTGTTGATCAGCCAAGGGGCCGTCTCGGCGTTCACCTTGACGCAGCCGCCGACGATCAAAGCGAGCATGACGATCGTGACAACCCAGAGAGGAACATGCCAGCGATAAATCATGAAGCCGGCGATAATCGCCAATATGATATAAAGAGAGCTGACAAACGCAACGACAGGATCAGCCGCAAACGTGCCGGCGGACATGACCAGGAAGACGGCGACGACAAGGATCAGCGTGAGGATGGTAAAACTCAGGAAAAGGAATTTCCCCGTTTTGCCGATCCATTTTTCAACGACCGCGCCGATCGACTGGCCGTCGTGGCGAAGAGAAGCAACCAGGGCGCCCATGTCGTGAGGTCCGCCGAGGAAGGTCGAACCGATGACGCACCATAAAATCGTAGGCAGCCAGCCAAACTTCATGGCTGCGGCGATGGGCCCCGTGATGGGTCCAGCGCCGGCAATCGAAGCAAAGTGGTGCCCCAGCAAGACGGCCGGATGGGCAGGACAATAGTCGATCCCATCTTCGAACTTGACAGCAGGAGTCTCGTTCGTGTCGGAAAGGCCGTACACATTCGCCATAAAGCGCCCATAAACGATGTAGCCGATGATAAATATGACAGCAGAAATACCAAACATCATTGGGAACAGCATATAAAACACACCTCCATACAATTTTTGCGCCCTTTCGTCTTGGGCGTTTTTCTATCGTGAACCGGGAGGACCTGCTTCCCCACCGGCACTCACCCCATGAGATTCCGTCGCCCCTGTGTTTTATCCCGGCGATTCCCCCTTATGAGCCAAGGCATATTTGTGCGCCGCGTCGATGAGCTGGGTAAGATCGGTCAGTCTTTTCAATGAATCTCCCAGAGGGGTATACTGATAGACCTCGACAAAGCCGTTGAATCCCATTCGGAACGATTTGCTTCTCGAAGTGGTATTCCCTTCTGGGCGGACAAAAATATAGCGTTGAAGCATCAAGCCTTTTTGGTGCCTGGCATTTTTAAACAGACACTCAAGGTCCCCATCCTCATATTTCCAGATAATATAATCATCAGCTTTATACCGCCCCACCTCGCCCAGCAGCCCCGCTTTTATGAAATCGACCCGACGATAAACTCCCGACGCGCTGCCACTTTGCCATGGCACAAAACGCCAGTCGTCCCAATAAATTTTTCCACCCGTTAAGTAGGACATATCGATCATCTCGGGCACTCTCCTGCACGATATGGTATCCATTCGACTGCATACAGCGTATTTTATCCATCTAACTTTTCAAATCTTACCACAAAAGCAAAACGCCGTATACAAGCAACTTTTCTCTTTTGGGGGTTGCAAAAATTGCACAGAGCATTTATAATCTCATACGTTGCAAACAAAAAGGGCGATTAGCTCAGTGGAAGAGCGCTTCCTTCACACGGAAGAGGTCACAGGTTCGAACCCTGTATCGCCCACCATATGGAACCAGCAAATCCGTGAGACGAATCGTCTTGCGGATTTTTTTATTCTCCGAGCCGCTGTTATCGCGGCTTCAGTATAGCATATTAATACATAAAAATCGACATGCCGGACCGCGCAAAAGTTTTAATATTCCGTGCGCCTCATGTGCTGCCCATAAAACGAACGAATTGGGCTCTCTCCTTACTTTATTATACTGGGGCAGGATTCTCCAGATCCGCGCCAACCCCTACAACATCATCGACCGGCACCGAAAAAATCGTGCTTTTCTCCGGAGATTTCTCCGCCAGGGTTCTGCTGACGGCGGACATGATCTTCGCTTTCTCTTCGCGTTGGACCAGTATCGCCAAGATTTCCATCTCATCATACAGCTTCAGCCCAAAAAAACTTTCCGTAGTTTCGTCGCCCACAGCGCGGGCCTTCATCACGGTCCCCCCGCGCGCGCCAGCGTTCCGAGCGGATTTCATGATCGAATCGACGAAACCATCTTCTGTGCTGACAATGATCAATTCATATTTGTTTTCGTTAGTCTTATACATGACGCGCTCCTCGTTTTTTTTCTCACGAACGGCTGACAGGTAACGACGCGGTATTCCCCGGTTCACGGATGAAAGCGGGATGGTAAAAAGGATCCCTCGCCCGGCGTTGCGAAGCTGCATGGCGTCCGAGATCTGGGTGATGAGGGCGGGGATCCAGGAGCGCGGGGTCAAGCCGAACACAACGACTTTTTCCTTTTCGCCGATGCCCAGGATGTCCAAGATCTCGGTGCTCGCCGTTCCCCTCCCCCAGCAGGAAAGCGTCAGGGAAACGTTTTTTCCTTTGAAGAAATTTGTGGCCTGGACCGCTTTGGTTCGGTCAACGATCGTGACCATGAGTTCCATTACGGGCAATTTCTCAGTCATTATAGGCAAGCTCCTCCGGAGTGTACTCGATAATAACGAAGTTGTCGTAGACCTTACTGACCGGCGGCTGTTTGGCAGCGGCCTTCAGACGCATGTTATACAACACGCCAAGAATCTGGATCGAAATGAGCGGCGTCATCGCCACCATGGCAACGACGCCAAACGCGTCCGTCAGGATGGAACCGCCCGCGCCTTCGCACGCGCCCATGGCCAAAGGCAGAAGAAACGTCGCCGTCATGGGACCGCTGGCAACGCCGCCGGAGTCGAAGGCGATCCCGGTAAAAATAGGGGGAACGAAAAAAGTCAAAACGAGCGCCAGCGCGTAACCCGGAATGATGATCCAGTAAATGGACAGTCCCGTAATCGCGCGCAACATCGCAAACGCAACGGAGCAGGCCACGCCGCAGGCCAAACTGACATGCATGGCTCGTTGCGAGATGGTGCCGCCGGTAATCTCTTCGACCTGCTTGTTCAGAACGTGGACGGCCGGCTCCGCGTCGACCACATAATAACCGATAATCAGTCCGAGGGGCAACAGCAGCCATCTGTACTCGGACATGGCCAGCGACTTGCCGATGAAGTGCCCGGCCGGCATGAAGCCGACGTTGACGCCGGTAAGGAAAAGCACGAGCCCGATAAACGTATAGGCGACCCCCACGACGATGCGGATCAGAGAGCCACGGCGGAAAAGGGCAAAGATCCCTTGAAAAACGACAAAAAAAGCGACAACGGGCGTCAAGGCGAGCGAGACCTCTTTCAAATAAGCGGGAATTCTCACAAAGAAGCTTTCGGCAATGTCGATCGAAGTCATCTTGTCCATCGGCACAATCGTTTGGGATGCCTCCGTTGTCTGGGGATCATAGATCATCCCCAGGAGCATCACCGTCAAGATGGGGCCGACGCTGCAGAGAGACACGAGACCGAAGCTGTCCTCCTGAGACGATTCATCGTGGCGCATCGACGCCATGCCGACGCCGAGAGAGATGATAAACGGGACGGTGATCGGTCCCGTCGTGACGCCGCCGGCGTCAAAAGCGACGGGGATAAACGACTGCGGCGTAAAGTACGCGAGAAGGAAAACCACCCCATACAGAAACAACAAAACGTGGGCGAGATCGATCTTCAACAGAGGGCGAAGCATCGCGATGACAAGAAAAACGCCGACACCGCCGGCAACCGTGATGATCAGCGTAAAATCCGAAACCGCCGGCACCTGCCCGGCCAATACCTGCAGATCCGGCTCGGCGATCGTCGTGATCAGGCCGAGCAAAAAACAGACGGGCACGGCAAAGGAGAGTTTGCGCAGCAGAGTGATCTGCTTTCCGACGCCCTCCCCCATCGGCATCATGGCCATGTCCGCGCCGAGAGAAAAAAATCCCATCCCCACGATCAAAAGCACCGCGCCGACAAGAAAAAGCATCAGTATCTCCGCAGGCATGGGGACGATCAATGCGCTCAGAGCGACGACCAAGAGAGAAATAGGCGTAACCGACTTGAGCGCCTCGCCGACCTTCCCCTTCAACTTATTCAATGCCTTCAGCCTCCCTGAAACGCTGCCGCACACGGCAGCTTTGTATTTTTGACAAAAGTGTCCCTTTTAAAAACTCGAACCTTGCGGCGTTCCGAGAGAGCCGCAAAGCGACACACACAGTATAACAAAAAAACCTCGCCGCAAGCGAGGTTTCTCGAGAAATTCAATCAACTGACAGTCAAATGGTGGGCCCACCAGGGTTCGAACCTGGAACCTCCCGGTTATGAGCCGGCAGCTCTACCCTTGAGCTATGGGCCCTCTTCAGATCATGCAGCCAGACGACGAACGTTATTCAACCGCAATACACGAAACCGGACAGCTTTTCACAGCCTGTTCCACCGCTGCATTGCCTTCCTGGCGAATGACTTTCGCCACACCGCGCTCCTCGTCGAGAGAAAAAACGTCCGGCGCGATTTGCACGCAGACGCCGCAGCCAATGCACTTCTCCGTATCTAGGGTCACAAACATGAGCCAGTCCCCTTCCCACGACGCACAATTATAACCAGCGCCACGACATGAGTCAACCCATCATCCACCCGGAGTTCAGAAGAGCGAAACGCGCTCTTCGCCATGCAAAGAGAGCCTCAGCAAAGCTTTATATTCGCCGACGGCTTTTTCCTCCGGCTCGTCCACGGCGATAAACACGCCCATACCGACCAATTCCGCGCGAAATTCATGCACGACCTGAACCATTCCGGCAGCAGTGCTGCCGCCGTGCATGAAGTCGTCGATCAGAAGCACTTTGTCGCCGGGCGAAAGGACTTTCGTCCCCATATACATTGAGCGGACTTCGCCGCTCTGCGTCGGATAATGCACGCAGACGGCCGGCCCATCGCTGGCGCGGTTTCGAAAGCGGCACACCGCCAGAGGCACGCCCAAAGCCCTGGCCGTCGCCAGTCCAAGGGGGATCCCTTTCACCTCCGAGGTCATGATCAGAGAGGGATGAAGATCTTTGAAATCCGAAGCGAAAGCCAATCCCAAGACGTCCGTATAAACCGGATTGAAGAGGATGTCCGCATAATAGATCAGCCCTCCCGGCAGCAAACGACTGGGAGCGGAAAGGATTTTCGCGACGTTCTTCAAAAACTCTTCGCGGCGTTCCGAGGACAACGCGGGGACGAGAAAAGCCCCGCCGGTACGGCCGCGATCTACGACCAGACGGCCGTACCCTTCCCGCGTCAGGGCGTCGTTCACCATGGACACGTCGTCGCTGATCACCGTCTTCGAAACTCCGAACTCATTGGCCAGACCGGTCAGTGAAATCTGACATGACGGGGAAGAAAGAAATTTGGAAGTTATACGAATAAGCCGTTCCGTACGCTGACCTTTCATGTCGTGTCACACCTTTTCTTTTTCGATCGATTCAAAAAACAAGCACGTCCTCCACCCAGGGCAACGCGGTGCTGAAACCGCGAAAGTCGTTCTTATTCCACAAGGCAAAGGCAGAGCTGCCGCTGCCGCTGATTCCCCAGGCGATGGCCCCGGTCCGATAAAAATCGGCAAAAAGCGCTCGATATTCGCCGCGTTCCCTTAAAAGCAGATCGGAAAAATCGTTCGGCAGCAGGCCGCAGAACTCTCCGCGCACAAGCCGGTCAAAAACTTGACGCGCTTCCGAGCACGCCCGCTCGCTCGTGCTTTTCCATTCGTCATGAAAATATTCGTCCAGTCTGGCAAACATATCGGCCGTCACACAACGCCACGTCGGTATGGCGACGACGACTCGCCATTGGGCTGGGGAGGCCTGCAGCGGCGAGAGTTTTTCCCCCGCCCCCCGCGCAAGCGCCGCAGAAACCCGGCTGAGCAGAAACGGAACGTCGGCGCCGATCTCCGCAGCGAATCGTCCCACGGGATACCCCGCCGACGCCAGATAATCCAAAAGCGCGGCGGCGTCGCCGCTGCCGCCGCCCAGCCCCGTTCCCGGCGGCACTCTTTTCTCGAGGCACATGTCCAGCGGCGGTACGGCGATGCCCGCAGCACGGATCCTGTCCAGCGCTTTCAAAAGAATATTGCGTCCCTGGATGCCTGACTTTGTCCGGCTAAAAATTACCCTTACATTATCCTCTACGTCCTCATTAATTGTCAAGCAATCGACCGGCCCGATTTTGAAAAAGACGGAGCACAGGTCATGATAACCGGATTGCAGCCTGCCCACAACTCGCAAAGACAGATTTATCTTGGCCCAGCAGTTCCGAAATTCCACCTCGATCAGCCTCCTGCACGCTGCGACAAAAAAAGAGGCCGGAGCCTCTTTTTGAAATAATCAGCGCCTCTTCATTCCGGAGAAGACTCTGCTTTTTAGTCTTTTTTCAAGAGAATTCTCTTTTCGCCGACGCGCCGCGTGATCCCTCTTCCGTCCATGTACTCAAGGACAGGCAGGACGAACTTGCGGCTGCTGCCCGTCAAATCCCGCACTTGCGCCAGCGTGAACCCTCCCTCGATCCGGCTCAGCCGGGCCAGAAGCGGATTGAGAATCTCGACCGCGAGGACAAACGTCCCTTCAAGAACGACGACTTCATTGTTCTTTTTCAGCTGATCCAGCAGTTTTCTAAAATCTCCGGCCGTCATGTTCAGGTTTTTCGGCAAAGCCTCGATTTCCGGCAGCTGAAAACCGCACCTGGAACAATGATCCAGCAGTTTTTTCCGCGCCTCGCTGTACGCAGAATCGTCGACGGCTGCAAACTTCGGCAGCGCCAGCACGTCTCCGTCAACTCTGAACCGGCTCTGCTCGACGGCCTTTTCCAGGATCAGGCGGCCGATTTTCCGTTCCGACTCAGAGAAGACCTGATTGATCAGCGATTCCGGCGCGATCCCGCGCTGGTGCGGATAAGCGGCATGGAACGCCTTCGCTGCGGCACGAAGTTTTTCCACGGCGTTCCGATAGCTTTCCGCCGAAAAGATCATGCCGTCGCCGACGTGGAGACGCACCAATTTGCCGCCGCTTTCCAGCTTCTCGAGGACCGCGGCAAGGTCCTGACGGCGCTCTTGCGCCTGCACCATGAGTTCGCTCATGGAAAGGCTCCCCTCGAAGTTCACGATCGCGCCGACCCGTTCCTCGCGGGTCAACGTCCCGCTGAGCGCGACCAGACGGTCGCGTTCCGATTCGCGGCGTTTCCTGCCCGAGGGGCGGCTCGCATAGGGGACGAGCACTTCTCCGCCGCCGATCGTCCGCAGCGGGCTGTAAAAGCGGATCACAAAGCGCTGCCCCAGCGAAGCGACCACCGGCTCTTCCAGAACCAGCTGAACGGGGGCGGTCTGACCGGGACGGAGATTTTTTTCGTCGAGCAGGGAAACTCTGGCCAGGACGTCGGACGTGCCGATGTGAAGCCGGACGCGCTGCCAATGTTCCAGAGGTTCGGGAACGAAGCCGAGCAGTTTGAGCATCACGTCAAGACACGATGTCGCTTTGTAGACGCCGTCCGCGCAGACGACGTCGCCGTGCCGGATCTCATTCAGATCGAGATCGTTCAGGCACATGGCGACGCGCTGTCCGGCATAGGCGGACTCGACGGTTTTCCCGTGGACCTGCACCGAGCGCACGCGCGATCTCCGCCCGGAAGGATAGACTTCGATCTCCTCGCCGGGAGCAATGCTCCCTTTGTAGGCCGTACCGGTGACGACCGTGCCGAATCCCGCCACGGGAAACGCTCGGTCGATCGGCATGAAGTAAGCGCCGCTGCGCTCCCGCGGCTTTACCTGATCCACCAGACGCTCCAGCGCGCGCCGTAATTCGTCGATGCCGGCGCCGGTCACCGAAGAGACGCTCACGACCGGGCAGCCCTCGAGGAACGTGCCGGCCGTCAGAGTGCGGACGTCCTCTTCGACGAGTGCGAGCATCTCTTCGTCGACCAGATCCTTTTTCGTGATGGCGACGATGCCGTGCTGAACGCCAAGCAGGCACAGGATGTCCAGATGTTCCCGCGTCTGCGGCATCACGCCTTCGTCCGCAGCGACGACCAGCATGACCGCGTCGACGCCGGAAGCTCCCGACACCATCTGCCGGATGAAACGGTCATGACCGGGAACGTCGATCAGGCTGATCACGCGCTCGCTGGGCAGGACCAGCGGCGCGAATCCCAGTTCGATCGTGATGCCGCGTTTTTTCTCTTCGCCCAAACGATCGCAGTCGATTCCCGTCAGAGCTTTGACCAACTGCGTTTTGCCATGGTCGATGTGCCCCGCGGTTCCGACCACGAGCGAAATTTCGCGCCGGCTCATCGTTCCGTCACCAGAGCTTCTCTCAGCGAATTCATCAAGACGCTCTCGTTCTCGGCCGGGAGCGTGCGCATATGGAGCAAAAGCTCATTGCTGCGCGCTCCGGCGACGACGGGCAGAGTACAGCGGCGCAGGCGTTCCTGCAGAATGCCGGCGTTTAAATTCTCGTTGGCCGGAAGCAGCGAAACCGCCCAGCCCGGCAGCGGACGTTCCGGATAAGCGCCGCCGCCGACCGCGTCTTCGACCGGCACGACTTTCGTCTGCAGACAGAAATCGGCCAGTTCGGCATCGATCCTTTTTTTCAACCGGACGGCGCGGGCTTTCAGTTCGTCCGCGGGAACGGCGATCATGCCGAGCGAAGGAATCTTTTTCCAGTCGCCGCGAAGATAGAGGCGAAGCGTCGCTTCCATGGCCGCCAGCGTCATTTTGTCGCAGCGCAGAGCGCGCAGCAGCGGGTATTTGCGGATCCGGTCGACGATCTCTTTCTTGCCGACGATGGCGCCGATCTGCGGACCGCCGAGAAGCTTGTCGCCCGAAAAAGTGACGACATCGACGCCGGCTTTCAGACACTCGTTCACGGTCGGCTCGCCCTCGAGCCCCAGCGTCTGAGCGTCCACAAGAATGCCGCTTCCCAGATCCTCCACCATCATCAGTCCCTTAGCGTGGGCCAGTTCGGCCAGATCCTCCCGAAGCGGCAGGGACACGTACCCCGTGATGCGGAAATTCGACGGATGGACTTTGAGCAGCATCGCTGTCTCTTCGCCGATCGCGTTTTCGTAATCCTTCAGATGAGTGCGGTTCGTGCAGCCGACCTCCACCAGGCGGGTCCCCGCGAAACTCATGATGTCGGGGATGCGGAACGAGCCGCCGATCTCCACCAGCTCCCCGCGGGACACGACCGCTTCCTTTTTGCCGGCCAGCGCGGCGAGCACCAGCAGCACCGCGCCCGCGTTGTTGTTCACGACGAGCGCGGCTTCGGCTCCCGTCAGCTGGCAAAGGAGCCATTCCACGTGGAAATTTCTCTGCCCGCGCGCGCCGCTTTCGAGATTGTACTCGAGCGTGCTGTACCCGCAGGCGGCGGCGCGCGCCGCCTCGGCCGCTTCGGCGGAAAGGCAGGAGCGTCCGAGATTCGTGTGCACCACGACGCCGGTGCAATTCAGCACGGGACGCAGACTGGGACGCAGCCGGCGTTTCAACTCCTGACGCAGTTCCGCAAAAAAAACGTCGTCGTCAAAATTCAGCACCTCTCTGTCGAGGATCATGTCGCGCCAGCGTTCCAGAGCGTCGCGGCACAGATGCTTGAGACTGTCGCGGTCGATAATGCCGCCGAATTCGCCCAAGCGGCCGTCGGTGAGGATTTTTTCCATGGAAGGGAGTGAACGCATCAACTCCTGGACGGACTCGACCTTACGCTGCTTCTTAACCAATATGAACACGCTCCCACAGTAAATTTCGAGTAGCATTTTCAACCTTGAATGCTATAATCATTATTGTTGTCATTTATTATCTCACGAATATCGGAATTGGAGGAAAAAAGATGATTCAAATCGATGCCAGAGGCAAAGCCTGCCCCGAACCCGTGATCATGACCAAGAACGCCGTCGCCGACAATCCTGACGCCGTCGCCGTGCGCGTGGACAACGTCCCGGCCACGCAGAACGTCTCGCGCTTCTTCGAAAGCAGGGGCTACAAAGCCGTTGTCAGCGGAGAAGGCACAGATTTCACCGTGACCGGCACCCGCGACGGTTCGCTGCCGGCCCCCGCAGCCTGCGGCGGCAATCTCGTGCCGTCGGCCAAGCTGAAGAACGCCGTTTTCATCGCTCACAGCAGGATCGGCGGCGACGATCCGGAGCTTGGCGAAGTGCTGATGAAAGCCTTCCTCGGCACGCTGGTGCAGTACGACGAAAACGAACGCCCGTCAGTCATCGCCCTGATGAACGAGGGCGTCACGCTTGCGGAGCGGGGCACGTCCAGCGCCGAAACGCTTCGCGATTATGTGGCGCGGGGCGGCACGGTGCTTGTCTGCGGGACCTGCCTGAAGCACTTCGGCCTGATGGAAAAAGTCGGAGTCGGGATCGTCTCCAACATGTTCGAGATCGTTTCCACTTTGCTTGCCTGCAATACTCTTTCTCTATAAATTCCCAACTGCAAATCTAAAAATGATGGAAGCTCTTCTGAGAATGAGGAGCTTCCATATTTTTTATCTACAGGAAAGCGTCAAGACGCCCGCATCGGCCGTCCGGAGCCGCATAACAGACCTCGCAGTGCAGCAGAAATCCCGTTCGCTCCAGGACTTTCCGCCGGACGTGTCTGATCAGCGCGAAAACATCCGCCGAGGACGCCCGTCCGCGGTTGACGATAAAGTTGGCATGGCGCACGCTGAGCTCCGCGTCGCCGATACGAGCGCCTTTCAGCCCCGTCTGCTCGATCACCATGCCCGGCGGCCCGTACGCTTCGTAAAGCCGGGGCTCGTTGCTGAACACCGAACCGCAGTTGGGCAGGTCCAATGGGAACTTTTCCCGGCGTTCCCTCAGAATGTCCAGCATCTTTCGGCGCACTTCACCGGGCGTGCTTTGTTGAAGTTCCAATTCCACGCCGAGAACGATGCTCTTCTTTTCCTGAAAGACCGAATGACGGTAGGAGAAATCACACTCCGCAGCAGAGACGGCGGCGATATTCCCCTGCCCGTCCAAAATGTCCACGCGGACCACGGCGTCTCCGATGCTCTGCCTCAGGCTGCCGCCGTTCATATAAAGCAGTCCGCCGAGATTGCCAGGGATGCCCACGATATGTTCGAGTCCCGTCAGGCCACGCCCGGCGCATGCCCGCGCCAGCATCGGCGCCCAGATCCCGGCTTCCGCCCTGACCCTCGAGCCGGAAAAGCGGCAACGGCTCATCCTGCTGCCCAACTTTATGATGACGCCGCGGTAACCGGCGTCGTCGAAAAGCATGTTGGAACCGTGACCGATGACAAGAAACGGAACGTTTGCTTCTCTGGCGATGCGCTGCGCCGCCGCAGCCTCCTCCGCGCTGCGCGGTTCGATCACATAATCCGCGGGGCCGCCGATCTTCCAGTGGCACAGGTTCCGCAGCGGCACTCCGTTTCTCCAGATCAATCCCGAGTCAGTCAGGGTTTCGGCGAGTGTGTTGGCCATATTTCCTCTTTTCTCCTCCCGAAGCGAATGACGTGCTTAATTTTTTTCGTTTCACAGAAAATTCCTGCCGGTTCCTTTTCGGCGGGCGGATCAGGCAGCGCTCGTCCCAGCCGATCAGGTCGTCGCGGCCGGCTTTGTGCAGAGCTTCCGCCACAAGGTCGCGATTTTCGGGCTTTCGATACTGAAGCAGCGCGCGCTGCAGGGCTTTTTCGTGGCCGCCGCGGGGAACGTACAGCTTTTCGCCCGTCGTCGGGTCGAGCCCCGTATAGAACATGCAGGTCGAGAGGCTGCCCGGCGTCGGGATAAAATCCTGCACCTGCTCCGGCGTAAAATGCTGGTCGCGCAGGAACTCCGCCAGTTCGACCGCGTCCTTCAGCGTACATCCCGGGTGGCTGGAAATCAGATACGGCAAGACGTACTGTTCTTTTCCCGCGCGCCGCGTCGCCTCTTCGAAGAGCTTTTTAAAGCGCACGTACTCTTCGATGGGCGGCTTGCCCATCAAACGCAGCACGCGCAGGCTGGCATGCTCCGGCGCCACGCGCAGCTGCCCGGAGACGTGATGGCGGCACAGCGCCTCGATAAACTTTTTCCCCTCGGGATCGGCGAGGATATAATCATACCGCAGTCCCGAACGGAGAAAAACTTTTTTCACGCCGGGAACGGCTCTCAGTTTTTCGAGCAGCCGGATGAATTCGCGATGAGTCGCGTGCAGATGCGGGCACGGCTTCGGCGAAAGGCACTGCCGGTGGCGGCAGCAGCCGCGGCGCAGCTGAGCCTCGCAGGCGGGCGCGCGGAAGTTCCCCGTCGGGCCGCCGACGTCGTGAATGTAGCCTTTGAATTTCGGGTGGCGCGTCATCTCGCGGGCTTCCCGCAGGATCGAAGCTTCGCTCCGCGCCTGAACGATGCGCCCCTGGTGGGCGTGGATCGCGCAGAAAGCGCAGCTGCCGAAGCATCCGCGCGTGCTGTTGATGCTGAAGCGCACCTCTTCAATGGCGGGGATGCCGCCGCGGGCGTCGTACATGGGATGGGCTTCGCGGGTAAACGGCAGCTCGTTGACCAGATCGAACTCTGCCGTCGTCAGCGGGCGCATGGGCTTGTTCTGCACCATGTAGCGGTCGCCGACTTTTTGCGCCACCGCCGTGCCGCAGATGGGATCCTGCTCCAGGCTTTGCAGGCGGAACGCTTCGGCATAAGCCGTCTTGTCGGCCGCGACCGCCTCGTAGGACGGGATTTCCACGCAGCCCTCCGGTTTGGACCTTTTCATCACGCAGGTGCCCGGCACCGAGTCGATTTCACGCGCCGGCACGCCCG
Organism: Pyramidobacter sp. C12-8; assembly: GCF_002007215.1. Taxonomy (GTDB): domain Bacteria; phylum Synergistota; class Synergistia; order Synergistales; family Dethiosulfovibrionaceae; genus Pyramidobacter. Next base: position 119,130 of record NZ_MUHX01000002.1, read on the forward strand.
CCTCGAGCCGGGCGGCGATTTCTTTCAGCTGAAGTTCGCCCATACCGTAAATCAGAAGATCCGCTTTGCAGTCGGCAAGCATCGGCCGACGCACCTTGTCCGACCAGTAGTCGTAATGGCTGAAACGGCGCATGCTGGCCTCGATGCCGCCGACGATCAACGGCTTCGTCCCCCAGATCTCGCGGACGCGGTTGCAGTAGACGATCGTGGCCCGGTCGGGCCGATGTCCGGCTTCGCCGTTGGGCGAATAGGCGTCGCGCCCCCGCTTGTTGCGCGAGGCGGTCAGCTTGTTCAGCATGGAATCGAGGTTGCCCGCCGAGACGAAGACGGCCAGCCGCGGCTCCCCCATCGCTTCGAAATCGCGGCGGCTGCGCCAGTCGGGCTGGGCGATCACGCCGATGCGATAGCCCAGGTACTCCATCCAGCGGGCGATCAGTCCGTTGGCAAACGTCGGGTGGTCCACGTAAGCGTCGCCGGTGACAAACAAGAAGTCCAATTGTTCCCAGCCGCGGCGCTCCATGTCGTGCCGGCAGACCGGCAAAAAATCGTTCATTCCCATGGTCTCTTTACCGTTCCAAATCCATCAGTTCCGCCCAGATCGAATTGCCGACGCGCATTCCCCGCGGCGAAACAGCCACTCGGCCTTCGCCCCATAAAAAATCCGGCTCCGGCAAGGAATGCAGGCGCTCCGTTATCGCGTCGAGCCACCTTTTGCCATAGCGCGCGGCAAACTCCTCGAAATGGATGCCTTCGCTCGTGCGCAGCGCCAGTACCGCCGCCTCCGAGGCCTCTTCGGCGCCGGACAGTTCCTCGCGAAATTCCACGGGGCTTTGGCCGTCCTCGATCCGCTCCGCCCAGAGCTCCAAGCTGCGGCAGTTGGCGAAGCGGACGCCGTCCAGGAAGCCCCAGGCGGCGGGCCCGGCGGCATATACGTCGCTGCGCTTCCAATAGGCTTGATTGTGCCGGCTTTCAAATCCCGGGACCGCAAAACTGGCGATCTCGTATTGTTTCAATCCTTGGCGCGGCAGATAATACTGCGCCCAACGGTACATCGGATAACCGTCGGGAAGCGCCGACGGCCGACGGCGCCCCCAGAAACTGCCGTCTTCGATCATGAGCTGGTAGACGGACAGGTGCGTCACGCCTTCGGCGACGAGTTTCGACATGTTTTCGTGCCAGCGCCTCAGCGTCTGGCGCGGCAGGCCGAAGATCAGATCGGCGCTGACGCGAAAACCTTTTTTCATGCAGAGTTCGAGAATCCTCAGCGCCTGCGCGCTGTCGTGCGGTCGGGCCAGCATCTTCAGTTCCCGATCGTCGAGGGACTGCACGCCCACGCTGACGCGAGTGACGCCAAAATCTTTCCAGAGCGCCAGTTTTTCCTCGTCGACGCTCTCGGGATTGGCTTCGACCGTGAACTCGCAGGCGGGCTCCCGCGGCATCGTGCCCAGCGCACCGAGCAGTCCGCGCCAAAGAGACGACGGCAGATACGACGGCGTGCCGCCGCCGACGTAGACCGTTGAAAAACGTTCTCCTTCCGACACCCCGCGACGTATCGTTCCCAGTTCCGCGGCGACGCACGCCAGCCACCGTTCCATCTGCCCGCTTCGCGGCGCAAAGCTGTAAAACGCGCAGTACGGGCACTTGGAACGGCAGAAAGGCACGTGGACGTAAAGCGAAAGGCGGCGTTTATCTGCCATCCTCTTCATCGTTCACGTCGAGGAACGAAAGGAACGCTTCCGGCGGGATGGAAACTTTGCCGATCTGCTTCAGGCGTTCCTTGCCCTTCTTCTGCTTTTCGAGCAGCTTGTTCTTGCGCGAGATGTCGCCGCCGTAGCACTTGGCGAGCACATCCTTGCGCAGCGCGCGCACGTTGGTGCGCACGATCACCTTTTTGCCGATCGAAGCCTGGATCGGCACCTCGAACAGCTGGTTGGGGATCAGCGTTTTCAGCTTCATGGCCGAAGCGTGGCCGCGGTGATAGGCGTCGTCGACGTGGCAGATGAACGAGAACGCGTCGATCGGCTCCTGATTGATGAGCATGTCCACCTTGACCAGATTCGAGGCCCGGAAGCCGATGTGCTCGTAATCGAGAGACGCATAGCCGCGCGTCAGCGACTGCAGCTTGTCGTAGAATTCCACGATGAACTCGGCCAGCGGCAGATCGTAGACCAGCCGCGCCCGCTCGGGCGTGATGTAGTCGAGGTTGATATAGACGCCGCGTTTGTCCTGGCAGAGCTGCATGACCTTGCCCACGTAGTCCTTGGGCGTGTAGACCGTCAGGCGGATCATCGGCTCCAGGACTTCCTGGATCTCTCCTTCCGGAGGAAAATCGCTGGGACGGTGCGCTTCGACGACTTCGCCGTCTTTTTTGACGACGCGGTACACCACGTTGGGCGCCGTGGCGACGAGACGGACGTCGAACTCGCGTTCGAGCCGCTCGCGCGAGATGTCCATATGCAGCAGCCCCAAAAAGCCGCAGCGGAATCCGAAGCCGAGAGCCGTCGAAGTCTCGGGATCGTAAGTCAGCGAGGCGTCGTTCAGCTTCAGTTTCTCCAAAGCGTCGCGCAGCTGCGGGAAGTCGTCGCGCTCGACCGGATAAAAGCCGCAATAGACCACCGATTTCACCGCCTGGTAACCGGGCAGCGCCTTTTCCGCCGGCCGGGCGACGCTCGTCACGGTATCGCCGACGCGCGCTTCGTCAAGCGTCTTGATGCTCGCCGTAAAGTATCCGACTTCCCCCACCCCGAGCGCGTCGACCGGCGTCCAGCCCGGTGAAAAGACGCCCACCTCTTCGACCGCATAGGAAGCCCCCGTCGCCATCATCTTCACCGTGTCGCCGGGGCGCATGGCGCCGTTCATGATGCGGACGTAGCAGACGATGCCCCGGTAGTTGTCGTAAACGGCGTCGAAGATCAGCGCCTGCAGCGGGGCGCCCTCGCTCCCCCGCGGCGCGGGAACGCGAGCGACGACCTGCTCCAAAATGTCCCGGATGCCGGTGCCTTCCTTGGCGCTGCAGCACACGGCCTCCGAAGCGTCGATGCCGATCACGTCCTCGATCTCGCGGCGGATTTCCTCCGGGCGCGCCGAGGGCAGATCGATTTTGTTCAGAACCGGGAGCACCGTCAGATCGTGATCGACCGCCTTGTAAGCGTTCGCCAGCGTCTGCGCCTGCACCCCCTGCGTGGAATCCACGACGAGCAGCGCGCCCTCGCAGGCCGCCAGAGAGCGCGACACTTCGTAGCCGAAATCGACGTGCCCCGGCGTGTCGATCAGGTTCAGCACGTACGCCTGCCCGTCGGCGGCACGATACTCCATGCGCACGGGGACGGATTTGATGGTGATGCCCCGCTCCCGTTCGATCGCCATGTTGTCGAGGATCTGCTCCTTCATGTTTCTTTTGGCGATCGTTCCCGTCGATTCCAGCAGCCGGTCGGCAATCGTAGACTTGCCGTGGTCGATATGAGCGATAATTGAAAAGTTGCGTATTTTTCGAGGATCGGCTGTCACAAAAATCGTCCTTCCTTCGTGCGTGATACAAAAATTGCGATTTCTGATCTGCAAGCTAGTATACACGATTTTCCGGCCGGCACAAAGTCTTTTTGATTCGACGCTTTCGAGTGCCGATCCATCTCGAAAAAGTTAAAAACTTTCGCGAAAGAGCCCTTTCTCTGTTATTATTTGTGGAAGAGGTTTCAAGGCTCGCGCAACGACTCGTTTTATCGTTATGAACGGCCTCGAACAAAAAACGGGGTCTCTTTCGGCAAAAATCATGCGCTCTATTTATTGACTTTTATTTCATGATGAAGAATAATGTCAGTGCGATTTTGCGTTCAGGTCCGTGGATATTTTTTGAACCTGAAGGAGAAAATTATTTGGAATGCAATTTCCAGAAAGAGGTATGAACTGATGACTTACGGAATCCGTCTGCTTGTTTTTCTCAAGGAAGGCGTGCTCGACACTCAGGGCAAAACGGTCGCGGCGTCTCTCAAGGGCATGGGATACGGCTGCCTGAAAAATCTGCGCGTCGGCAAGTACATCCATCTCGACGTCGACGCCGCCTCCGAGGCCGAAGCCGTCGCGCAGGTTGAGAAGATGTGCGACGATCTGCTTGTCAACGATATTATCGAAGAGTTCACGATCGAACCAGAGGCGGCCCGCGCATGAAGACTGCCGTTGTCGTTTTCCCCGGCAGCAACTGCGACCAGGACGCCGTAAAAGCGGCGGCCTCGGTCGCCGGCGCGACGGCCGTCACGGTCTGGCACAAGGAGACGTCTCTGCCGGACCGCACCGACCTGGTCATCCTCCCCGGAGGCTTCTCGTACGGCGACTATCTGCGCTGCGGCGCCATGGCCGCGAACTCGGCGATCATGAATGCGGTCAAGGGACACGCCGCCAAAGGCGGGCTTGTTCTCGGCATCTGCAACGGCTTTCAGGTGCTGACGGAAAGCCGTCTGCTCCCCGGCGCGCTTTTGGCCAACGACTGCATGCATTTCGTCTGCAAGCCCATAACTGTCCGCGTCGAGCGCGACGATCTGCCCTTCACGCTTCGATACAAGAAAAACGAGGTCCTCACGATCCCGATCGCCCACAACGAGGGACGCTATTACATCGACGCCGAAGGCCTGAAACGCCTGGAAGGCGAAGGACGGGTCGCCTTCCGCTACTGCGACGCGCGGGGCAATATCACCCCGGAAAGCAATCCCAACGGCGCGCTGAACAACATCGCCGGCATCGTCAACGATCGCGGCAACGTGCTGGGGCTGATGCCGCATCCCGAACGCTACAGCGATCCGCTGCTGGGCGGAAACGACGGCGCCGGATTCTGGACTTCCGTAAAAAGCTGGCTTGAAGGAGGCCTTCGCCGATGAATTACAAAGAAGCAGGACTCCGCGAGTCCGAATATCTTTCTTTAAAGAAAACGCTGGGGCGCGAGCCCAACGAACTCGAACTGCGCATCATGGGCGTGATGTGGTCGGAGCACTGCAGCTACAAATCCACGCGCCCGCTGCTCAAGAAACTGCCCAAGGAAGGGCGGTACGTCGTCCTCGGTCCGGGGGAAAACGCCGGCATCATCGACGGCGGCGCAGGAATCGGCATCGCCTTCAAGGTCGAGAGCCACAACCATCCCTCGGCGGTCGCACCCTATCAGGGCGCGGCAACCGGCGTGGGCGGCATCATCCGCGACATCATCGCTCTGGGCGCTCGGCCGGTCGCCTCGCTTGACGGATTGTTCTTCGGCTCCGAGCAGTCGCCGGTCCACGACGGCGTCGTCAAGGGCGTCGGCGGCTACGGCAACTGCATCGGCGTGCCCACCATCGGCGGCAAGACCTGTTACGATCCCACCTACGAGGGCAATCCGCTCGTCAACGCCATGAACATCGGCACGGTCCGTCTCGACAAGATCGTCAGCTCACAGACGGCCAGACCCGGCCAGGCGGTCGTCATCCTCGGCTCCAAAACGGGACGCGACGGCATCGCCGGCGCGGCGTTCGCCTCCGCGGAACTGAAGGACAACACCAAGGAAAGCCGTCCGTCGATTCAGATCGGCGATCCGTTCGTCGAAAAGCTGCTCACCGAAGCGTGCCTGGAGATGCGCGACGCCGGATTGTTCGTGTCGATGCAGGACATGGGCGCGGCCGGGATCCTTTCTTCCTCGTCGGAAGTGGCCGCCAAGAGCGGCGTCGGCATGACGATCGACTTCGACAAGGTGCCGCTGCGGGCGGAAGGCATGGAGCCGTGGGAAATCGCCCTGTCGGAGTCCCAGGAGCGCATGCTGCTGATCGTCGAAGACGCGAAGATGCCCGAAATTTACGCGATCGCCGAGAAGTGGGGGCTCGACGCCACGGAGATCGGCCGCACCGAAGAGGGCGACCATTACCGCATTTACTGGAAGGGCGCGCTGGCCGCCGACATTCCCGCGACGACGATCGGCAGCGACTGCCCCACCATCGACTGGCCGCAGCAGCGCCCCGATCTCGAAGCCCGTTGGAACGAGGATCTGAAATTCGACGCGCCCTGCCCGGGACAGGCCCTTGTCGATCTGTTGGGAGATTCCAATCTGCACTGCAAGGAAGACATTTACGTCCAGTACGACTCGATGGTGCAGACGAACACCGTCGTCGGCCCGGGATCGCCGGTCAGCGTCTTCCGCGTCGCCGACTCGGGACGGCTGTGCGCCGTCAGCATGGAAGCCGATCCCTGGGGCTGCGAGCTCGATCCGGAGCGGGCGACCGCCAATCTGGTGGCCCGTTCCTGCCGCGCGCTGGCCGTCGCCGGCGCCGTTCCCGGCGGTTTGACCAACTGCCTCAACTTCCCGTCGCCGGAAAACCCGCAGCATTTCTGGGTGCTCTCGCACAGCGTCGAGGGCATGGCTTCCGCCTGCCGCGAGCTCGACTGTCCCGTCGTCTCCGGCAACGTCAGCCTCTATAACGAAACGTCCGCCACGGCGATCCTGCCGACGCCGCTGCTCGGCGTGGTCGGCATCGTCGAAGCGCCGGCGGTGATGAAATGCGGCCAGTGGAGGGAAGGCGACGTGCTCTTCCTGGCCGGCTGGAACGAAGGCACTTTGGCGGCGAGCGTCTATCAACGCCATTACGCGCGCGACTTCGCCGGCCGTCCCGTTCCCTTCGTGCCCGAGCGCGAGCGGGCCTTCAACGCCGCGGCGCTGGCCACGGCGAAAGCCCAGGCGGCAGACAGCGCCCGCCCGATCATCGGCGGCGGACTGCTCGTCGTCGTCGCCAAAGAGGCGATCGAGAGCGGCGTCGGCGTTGATCTGAAAGAGAAGGATTACAGCGCCGCCGATCTTTTCGGAGAAGGAGCGACCGCGGCGATCTACGCCGTGCCGACCGCGAAGGTCGAAGAATTCCGCCGCTGCTGGAAGGACGTGCCTCTCGAGGAGATCGGCGTTGTCGGCGGTCCATGCCTCGCCGTCGGCGGGAAATGCCTTCGCAGCGTCGAGGAGCTGAACAAGGCGTTCAGAAATCTTTAAAATTCAAGTGCAAGCCGCGTCCTTTCATCGGCAGCGGCTCGTGTGACCACGGCGTTTTTTCGCGCCGCGCCGAAGTTTGGGCTGACGGACGCGGCTGAACCGTCTGCAATCGAAATATCTGGCTTTGACTAATTGGAGGACAGAAGATCATGGGCAATCTGACGTACGAAAAGGCCGGCGTCGACATCAAGGGCGGCGACCATTGGGTTGAAACGATCAAGGGCATTATGAAACGCCGCAAATCCGACCCGCGGGTGGTCGGCGGCATCGGCGGATTCAGCGGGCTGATGCGCCTCGACGGGGACCGGCTGATCGCCGGCTGCTGCGACGGCGTGGGGACAAAAGTCGAGATCGCCCGCGCCTCGGGGATCTACGACGGCCTCGGACAGGACCTCGTGGCCATGAACGTCAACGATCTAGTCACCGGCGGCGCCGTGCCGCTCTTCTTTCTCGATTACATCGCCTGCGGCGCGCTGAACGAAAAGATGATGTCCGCCGTGGTCACGTCGGTCGTCGAGGCCTGCGAATATTGCGGCTGCGTGCTGCTCGGCGGCGAGACGGCGGAGATGCCCGGCGTTTACGGCAGGGAAAGTTTCGATCTGGCCGGCTTCGCCGTCGGCACGCTCAGAGAATCGGAGATCATCGACGGCTCCAAGGTCAAAGAGGGGGACGTCATCATCGGCCTGCACAGTTCCGGCATCCACAGCAACGGCTACACGCTGGTCCGTTCGGCGCTGGCGGAGGAGATCGCCCACGGTCTGGACAAAGAAGGCCCCGTCGCGGGCGAAACGCTGGGACAGACGCTGATGAAGCCGACGCGCCTCTATGTTCCCCAGGCCATCGCGGCGACGAAGACGGGCAAGGTCAGGGCCATGGCGCACATCACCGGCAGCGGTCTCGAAGACAACATCAACCGCGTCGTTCCCCCTCCCTGCGTCTGCAAGCTGAGCTACGACTGGCCGCGCCCGGCCGTTTTCGATCTGATCGCCTCCAAGGGCGTTTCCGAAGAGGAGATGCGCCGTGTCTTCAACCTCGGCATCGGCTACGTCTTCATCGTCTCGCCCGAAGACGAGGCCGAGGTCGCCGCGGTCCTCGAATCGCTCGGCGAAAAACCGCGCCGCGTCGGGCGCGTCGTCAGAGCATGACCTGCAAGATCGGCATTCTCATCTCCGGCCGCGGCACGAACATGGAGGCCATCGTCGCTCACGTCGCCGCGGAAAAAGCCGACGTGCAGGTGCTTTTCGTGGCCAGCGACAACGCTTCCGCGGCGGGGCTGCGCCTCGCCCGGCAGCGCGGCATTCCCACGGCCGTGCTGCCCTATGAAGACGGACGCGCCGCCGGCGAGGCGGCCGTCGAAAAGCTCTGGCAGGAGCGCGGGATCGACCTGCTCGTCCTGGCCGGCTTCATGCGCCTGCTGACGGGCAAGTTCGTCGGCCGCCACGAAGGACGGATCCTCAACATCCATCCGGCGCTGCTGCCGAAGTTTCCCGGTGCGCACGGCATCGAGGACTTTTGGAAAAGCGGCGAACCGGTCAGCGGCGTCACGGTCCACCTCGTCGACGACAAGATGGATCACGGCCCGATCCTGGCGCAGCGCGAAGTGGCCCGCGAAAGCGGAGACACGATCGAGACGTTCGAGGCCAAAATCCACGCCGTGGAGCATCAGCTCTACTGGCAGGCGTTGAAAGACTACATCAAGCGGATTTCATAGGAGGTCTGTACATGAAACGCAGAGCGCTTATTTCGGTGGCCGACAAATCGGGGGCGCTTGAGCTCGGGCAAACTCTCGCGGAGCTGGGCTGGGAGATTTTGTCGAGCTCCGGCACGGCGAAGATGTTCCGCGACGCGGGCGTCCCCGTCGTCGAAGTTTCCGATCTGACAAAGTTCCCCCACATCCTCGGCGGACGGGTGAAGACGCTTCATCCTCTCGTTTTCGGCGGCATCCTGGCCCGCCGCGATCTGCCCGCCGACGTCAAGGACATGAAAGATCATGACATCGCCGGCATCGACATGGTGGCGGTCAATCTCTATCCGTTCGAAAAGACGGCCCGCTCCGGCGCCGCCCTCGACGCGCTGATCGAAAACATCGACATCGGCGGCGTGGCTCTGATCCGCGCGGCCGCCAAGAACTACCGCTACGTGACGGTCATGACCGATCCGGCCGACTACGCTCCCGTTCTCGAAGAGCTCAAGGCCGAAGGTGACGTGACGCCCGCGACGCGCCGCCGCCTGGCGCTGCGCGCTTTCGACGCCACCGCCCGCTACGACGCGACCATCGGCGACGGACTGCGCCGCGAGCTGGGCGAAAAATCCGGCGAGGATTCCGTGACGCTGCCGCTCGTGCGCACGCAGGAACTGCGCTACGGCGAAAATCCCCATCAGCGGGCCGGCGTCTATCTTCCGCCGCTGGCCGACTCGCCCGTGACGCAGCTGGCCGGCAAGGAACTCTCCTACAACAATCTGCTCGACCTCGACGCGGCCATGCGCGCCACCGCCATGCTGCAAAGCGACGTCGGCGCCGTCGTCATCAAGCACACCACGCCCTGCGGCATGGCGGTCGGGAAATCGGTCGCCGAAGCCTACGACCGCGCCTTCGCCTGCGATTCGCTGTCGGCGTTCGGCGGCGTCGTCGGCGTCACCCGCCACATCGATCTCGAAACGGCCGCAGCCATTTCCAAACATTTCACCGAGGTGCTGCTGTGCCCCTCCATCGACGACGCGGCGCTGAAGCTCCTGACCGAAAAGCGCAAAAATCTGCGCGTCATGACGTGGAAGGGCGGACGCGCCTTCGACAAGCAGATGGTTTCGACCTGGTGCGGGATGCTGATGCAGGACGACGAACTGGCGCCTCTGCCCGATCAAAGCAAGGGACAGTGGGTCGGCGCGCCCCGCCCCGATCTCTGGGACGATCTCGTGCTGGCCTGGAAAGTCGCGGCCGTGTCGAAGAGCAACGCCGTCGCCATGGTCAAAGACGGCGAGGCCGTCGGCATCGGCATGGGCTTTTGCAGCCGCGTCTTCGCCGTCGATTTCGCGGCGCGCCAGGCCGGCGAAAAGGCCAAAGGCGCGGTGATGGCTTCCGACGCCTTCTTCCCGTTCCCCGACGGCGTCGAAAAAGCGGCCGCCGCCGGGATCGCCGCCATCATCCAGCCGGGCGGCTCGGTGCGCGACGAAGAAGTCGCCGCGCGCGCCCAGGAACTCGGCGTGTCCATGTTCATCAGCGGGCACCGAACCTTCCGCCATTAAGCCATGGACAGCAGACTGAACGTCGTCGTCATCGGCAGCGGCGGGCGCGAACACGCGCTCGTGTCCGCCTGCGCCCGCTCGCCTCGCTGCGGCAGACTCTACGCCGTCCCCGGCAATCCCGGCATCGCCCAGGAGGCGGAGTGCCATGCGCTGAACGTCACGGACGGCGCCGCTTTGGCCGCCTTCTGTCTGGATCATCAGATCGACCTGGCCATCGTCGGTCCCGAAGGGCCGCTTGCCGCCGGCGTCGCCGACGCGCTGCGCGCCCGCGGCGTGGCCGTGTTCGGCCCGTCCGGCGCGGGCGCGCAGCTCGAAGCGAGCAAAGAGTTCTCCAAAAAATTCATGGCGCGCCATCGTATTCCCACCGCGGACTTTTACGTGTGCCGCACGATGGAGGAAGCGGAAACCGCGCTTTCCAACTTTTCCAGTCCCTATATCGTCAAAGCTTCCGGTCTGGCCGCCGGCAAGGGCGTTTTCGTCGAACCCACGCTCGAGGGCGCGCGCGAGGCGGCGCGTCGGATGCTCGTCGGCAAAAAGCTCGGCGCCGCCGGCGAGACGCTGGTCATCGAAGAAGCGCTGCCAGGACGCGAGCTGTCGTTGATGGTCGTCACCGACGGCACGACGTACCGGCTCCTCAGCACCAGCCAGGACCACAAGCGCCTTCTCGACGGCGACCGCGGCCCCAACACCGGCGGCATGGGCGCCTACGCCCCCGCGCCGTGGGTCACGGAAGAGCTGATGGACCGCGTCCGCCGCGAGATCATCGAACCGTCCGTCGCCGCGCTCGGGAAAGAAAAGCTCGACTATCGCGGCGTTCTGTACGTCGGCCTGATGATCGCCCCGGACGGCACGCCCAAAGTGCTGGAGTACAACGTGCGCCTCGGCGATCCCGAAACGGAAGTGCTCCTGCCCCTGTTCGAGGGAGATTGGGTCGATCTGTGCTGGCATGTCGCCCGGGGCGAGCTGGCGTCCTTCCCGTGGCGCACGGAAAAGAAAAACGCCCTCTGCGTGATCCTCGCCTCCGCCGGTTACCCCGCCGCCGCATCCGCTGCGGCGGAAATCCACGGCCTTGACGCCGCCGGCGCCGTCGCGGGCGTGACCGTGTTCCATGCGGGAACGTCCGCCCAGGACGGCAAAATCATGGCGGCCGGCGGCCGCGTGCTCTGCGTCACGGCGACCGGCGATACGCTGCAGCAGGCCCGGGGACGCGCCTACGAGGCCGTCGGCAAAATCCGTTTCCAAGGCATGCAGTATCGAAACGACATCGGCCATCAGGTTTTCGAGAAAAATTCCGTTTAAAGGAGAACGTTTATGAACCATCCCAGAATCGGCATCATCCTCGGCTCCGCCAGCGACGCCCCGCACGCCCGGAAAATCGGCGCCACGCTGCGCGAGCTCGGCATCCCCTTCGAGGTTACGGTCGCTTCGGCTCACCGCACGCCCGAAGACGCGGCGCATTACGCTCAAAGCGCGCGCTCTCGCGGCTTGGAAGCGATCATCGCCGTAGCCGGCCTTTCCGCAGCTCTTCCCGGCGCCGTCGCCGCCCAGACGACGCTGCCAGTGATCGGCATCCCCGTCGAGTCGGGCACGCTGCTCGGCATGGACGCGCTGCTCTCCACGGCGATGATGCCGCCCGGAGTGCCCGTGGCCTCCGTCGGCATCAACGGCGCCGCCAACGCCGCGCTGCTGGCGGCGCGCATCGTCGCCGCCCATGACGGCGCCGTCGCTGAGAAGCTGCAGTCCTACGCCGACGAGAAAGCGGCCAAGGTGCGCTCGTCGCGCCGCGACGCCCAGGTCTTCGCCGACTTGCCCATGGCCCCCGAAGAAGCGTTGCGCTGATCTTCAAAAAACAAAAATGGAATGAGGAAACGAAAATTCGTTTCCTCATTCCATTTTTGTTTTTACGAGTTTTTTACAATCCGCGCAGCACGAGCTGCTCGCGATCCGGGCCGACGCCGATCAGAACGACGGGGATGCCGATGACCTGTTCGATGTGCCGCACATATTCGCGGGCGTTTTCCGGCAGATCTTCGAAGGCGCGCGCCGCCGAAATGTCTTCGCTCCAGCCGGGCAGCGAGTAATACACGGGGTCGACTTGAGCCAGCTTGGCGATGGCGGAGGGAAAATCCGCGACGATCTTGTCGCCCACTTTATAAGAATTGCAAACTTTCAGCTCTTTGAAGCCGGTCAGGATATCGAGCTTGGTCAGAGCCAGACAGGTGAAGCCGTTCACCCGCACGGCGTAACGGAGCGCGACGAGATCGAGCCAGCCGCAGCGGCGCGGACGTCCGGTCACGGCGCCGAATTCGCCGCCCTTGCGGCGGATCTCTTCGCCGTCGGGGCCGCAATCCTCCGTCGGGAACGGGCCCGAACCGACGCGGGTCAGATAGGCTTTGGCCACGCCGATGACGCGGTCCACGTACTTCATGCCGATCCCCAGACCGATGCAGCCGCCCGAAGAAACGGGATTGGAGCTCGTCACCATGGGATAGGTGCCGTGGTCGACGTCGAGCAACGTGCCCTGCGCGCCTTCGCACAACACCGTCTGTCCGTTCTCGAGCGCGTTGTATACCTCAAGCGAAACGTCCGCCACATAAGGCGAGAGCTCCTTGCCCCATTGGAACGCCTGCTCATAAATGGGGCCGAGAGCCAACGGTTCTTTGCCGTACACGCCGGTAAGGATCCGGTTCTTCTCGGCCAAAGCGACGCCGAGTTTTTCGCGCAGCACATGTTCGTCCAGGAGGTCTTCCACGCGGATGCCAATGCGCGTGTATTTATCGGCATAGCAAGGACCGATGCCGCGCCCGGTCGTGCCGATCTTATGCTCGCTGTCGCGGGATTCCTCCTGGAGCTGGTCGAAAAGCTTATGGTACGGCATCACCACGTGAGCCGCTCCGCTGACGCGAAGGCACGCGCGGTCTTTCCCCCGGGCGCGCAGTTCGCCCAATTCTTTCAGCAGCTGCTCGGGGTCGATGACGACGCCGTTGCCGATCACGCAGGTCTTGCCGGGATAAAGCATTCCCGAAGGCAAAAGGCGAAACACGTATTTCTCCCCGTCGACGTACACGGTATGGCCGGCGTTCGCTCCGCCCTGATAACGGGCGAAAATATCCACTCTCGAGCCGATGGAATCGACAACGCGGCCCTTTCCCTCGTCTCCCCATTGAGCGCCGATAAGTGCCTCGATCTTGCCCTTCATTGTTTTTCCTCCTTAACAGGCTGCTGCGAATTCCAGATCTCGTCTACCGTCACCAGCTCCACCGAATTCAGGTCAAGTGTGCTCAGGTAGGCCAGAAAAGGGAACGTTTTCTCGCGCGCATGGCAAATCGCGACAGCGTTGCCATATTTTCTCGCCAGATGAAGCGCCGCGTTGAAGCGCGCCTTCATCGTGGGCAAATCCGTTGTCCCATCGATAAACACTTTGTTCTGAGCGGTCGGGATATGATAGTTCCGCGCCGTTTTTTCGGCGACTGTCCTGCCGCTGGTGCGGCTGTCCAGAAAGCCCCACCGGGTCGCCGACAGCGCTTTCATAAAGCGGCGCATTGTCGGCGCGTCGGAAGTCGCTTTTGAACCTCTGTGATTGTTGATGCCGATCGCATGCGGAAAATCTTTCTGCAGCGACGCAAGGTACTCGGCCATTTTCTTTTCCGGCACGTCAATCCCAATAACATAATTGCGTCCGCCGTCCGGATCCCCCAGCGCCTGCATCGGCACGTGCAGCAGAAAAGGCTGCCCCTGTCTGACTGCATATTCGGCGATCTTGTGACCGTGCGGCGTACCGGGAATAATCGCCCACGTCGCGCGCAGTCTCAACTGGGCGATGCGCTCGGCCATGCCGTAATTATAGCCGAAATCATCAATAACAAGGGCCAGACGAGGGCGGGACGCCGCGGCGGGCTTCCCTTTCTTTGGCAGCGCCGCCGACTGGAGCCGCGCCACCCAAGAGGCCGCCACGAGAATCGTTTTCTTCGTCGAGGACAGCGCTTTTTCCAGAGAAAGAAACGCCCCTGGACGCCACAGCCGCTCCTCCGCCGACAAGACGACCGCGTTCTCCGCTTTTCTTGCCTCTCGACGCCGTACGCTCTCTCCATTGTGCATCATGTTTGTAAAAACGCAAACGACAGCAAAGGAGATCACCGCCGCCAGAACCCAGGAAGGATTCTTCATTTGCCAAGAACGGGTTTCTTGTCGGGATTCGAACTCTTATCGTCGCGTTCGCTCTTCACTGCAGCGTCATCGCTGCCCTGATCTGCGGAAATGACGGAAACGTCGGAAGACACGGGCTCAGGGATGGGATCCCTCAGCGTTTCCGGTTTTTCTCCCGCAATCAGTTTCAAGAGCGTCTCTTTCGCTTTGTCCAGCTGAGGATCGCGGGGGCTGGCGTCTTTTGTGGATTTTTCTTCTGACGGCCCGTTTTTCGTTTTCCCATTCGGCGTTCCGGTTCCTTCCGCCTCGCCTTTGTCTCCCTGGCTTGAATCCGCCTTGTCGCGATCTTCGTCGCTCCACAGGGATTTCACGTAAATATCGGGAGAAAGCCCGACGTGGTCAATGCGGACTCCCTTCGGAGTGAAATAGCGAGCCGTCGTCACGAACATCCCCGAGCCATCGGAAAGATTGAAGAGGACCTGAACCGATCCCTTGCCAAAACTCTTGGCGCCGATCAGAAGCGTACCGTTGCGGTCGCGCAGAGCGCCGGAGACGATCTCGGAAGCGCTGGCGCTGCCCTCGTTGATCAGCACGACCAAGGGCAATTGAGTCAGGACGCCTTCATGCGCATAGAACTCTTCGTTCGCCGAATCAACGCGCCCCTTCGTCGAAACGACAAGTCCTCCGTCGATAAACAGGTCGCAGATATCGCGCGCTGAGTCGAGCAGACCGCCGCCATTATTCCTGAGATCGAGAATCAATCCCTTCGCTTTTTTGTTTTTGAGATCGATGACGGCCTTGCCCACATCCGGCGCGCTGGTCTTGATGAACTGGCGCAGGCGAATGTAACCGATATCGTCGCTGAGGATCTCCGCGTGCACGGTCTCGATCTTGATCGTGTCCCGCACGATCTTGAAATCGATCAGCCTGGCCGTGTCGGCGCGACGGATCCCCACGGAGACTTCCGTGCCGGGATCGCCGCGAAGCAGTTTCACAACCTTGTCGAGGTCCCAGCCGATGACGATATCATCGTTCACTCTGACAATTTCGTCCATGGGACGCAGCCCGGCCTTATCGGCGGGCGTTCCTTCAATGGGATTTATGACGAGGATTTTCCCGTCGCGGCTGGCGATATTGATTCCCAAACCGCCAAAGGATCCCTCCAAGGAAGTTTTCTCGTCTTCCAACTGCTGAGGATCGAGAAAACGCGTATATGGGTCTTTCCACGCGCCCAGCATTCCGCGCATGGCCCCATGGACCATTTCACTCTCATCGATGTCGTTGCTTGCCGCATCGACCTGATACGCCTCGACAATAACGCGCGCCTGTTTCAGGAGCCACAGCGAATCAGTCGAGAAAGGAGCGACCTGCGACAATTCCCCCTTGCTGGCGTACACCACGGGGATAAGAGTCATGAGGACCGCGCCGATCAGGATCCCCAGCGCCACATCGCGATATTTTTTCAGTATTTTCATGAGTTCCCCAAAAGGGCTCTTTCTACTCCTTCCACTACAAATATTTCAACGGATTGCGAGCCTCTCCATTCACACGCACTTCGAAATGGAGATGCGCCCCGGTCGCTACGCCGGTCATGCCGACCCTGCCGATCGTGGCCCCTCTCTTCACGGTGTCCCCTTCATCGACCTGAATCCTGCTCATATGAGCGTAAACAGTGGCGTAACCGCCGCCGTGATCGATGATGACCACTTGGCCGTATCCTCTCATCCACCCCGCAAAGATGACCTCCCCGGGGCCGGCAGTCTTGATCGGCGTTCCCAGAGGAGAGGCGATATCGATGCCCGTATGCTGACGTTTCGTTTTGAACCGAGGATGAACCCGCATCCCGAAGCGGCTTGTCACCTTTCGGTCTGGAACCGGCCAGTCGAACTTGCCGTTGCCTTCGTAAGCGGGAATACGGCCGCCTTTATTTTTCCCCGGTCGAGCGGCAAGGGCCTTCTTCTTAAGGTATTCGGCAATCTTTTTCTGCAGGGCTTTTTCGGCTTCCTCGCTCTCCCGCATCGCCGCTTCGTGGGCTTTTTTATCCTTCTCCACGCGAGCTAAAAGTTCCCTGCGGTGAGCTCCAGCCTGCTTATTGGCCTGTTGTTCCCGCGTGCGCTGTTTATGGCGCTGAGCCAATTGCCCGCGCGTCTGTTGAAGTTTCAATTCGTCGCTTTTCAGAGCCAACTTTTCCGCTTCAAGAGCTTCGATGTCTTTCTCGTCCTGGCGACTCAAACGATTCATGAGATACGTCAGGTTGTTGAGCTCCGCCAGGTCCGCCGCCGAGAGCATCGCGTTCAAATCAGCCGCGCCGCCGTATTTGTAAATAGCGACGCACCGTCTTGAGAGGATATCCTGCAAAGCTCCGATGCGCTTATTATGCTCCTCAATGCTTTCGCCGACCTCTTTGAGTTCCCGCTCGTTCTTTTCGATCTGCAGATCAAGCAGGGCAATCTGCTCCTCGGACTGCTGGACGCGGTGATCGAACACAGACAGTTCGCGCAGATACCCCTTTTCCTTTGCCTTCGCTTCGGCAAGTTCGCGAGTATGATATTGAATGCGTTTGTTCAGCAGATCCAGCTGCTTTTTCTGCTGAGCGATCTTGTCGTCGAGGCTTGACGCGCTCAAGGCCGGAGAGCCG
Organism: Pyramidobacter sp. C12-8; assembly: GCF_002007215.1. Classification (GTDB taxonomy): domain Bacteria; phylum Synergistota; class Synergistia; order Synergistales; family Dethiosulfovibrionaceae; genus Pyramidobacter. The sequence goes on from NZ_MUHX01000002.1 coordinate 136,145, forward strand.
AGAACGAGCGCCACGCAAAGGGAAAGCCAGACGGCTTTTCCTGAGCGCAAGCGGCGTTTCAAGACCGGCAGGACGCAGGTTCTAAAGCGGGGCAGCCGCATTTTTTATGTAATGGCGCACAGCGATAAAGCTGCACAGCCACCCCATCGTCACACCTGCGCAAAGCAGGACCTGATCGAGCAAAACGATCTCTCTCCACTGCAACTGCTGACGCAGAAACGGCAGGACCGCATCGATCGTCCCCATGACATGCAGCTGTCCATAATGCAGCAGGATCACAGCGGCCACAGCGCCTAACAGCCCCAGCAGCATTCCGTTGAGGACGAAGGGAGACGCCACGTATGAGCGGGTCGAGCCGACAAGAAGCATCACCGATATCTCCTGACGCCTTGAATAAATGCCGATGCGAATCGTGTTATAGAAGACCAGGCCGCTCACAAGCATCGCGATCACGAGAACCGTCAGAGCGATTTTGGAAATCAGCGAGGACAGCTTCACCAGACGTTCGGCCAGCGCTCCGGAGTACATCAAGTCGTCGATCTCGCTCATCCCCGAAAGCTGCTTGACGATCGAAGTCACCAGCGGAGCTTGTCTCACCTTGATCTCGATCGTCCAGGGCAAAGGATTGTCTCCCAACAGCGTCACCGCTTTCGACTGGGCGCCCATTTTCGCGCGCAGACGATCCAGCCCCTCCTGAGGGGAGATGTACTTCAGCTCCGCAATGTCACGGTTATCCTTCAAAGCGTCGATAATGTGATGCACCGCTTCCTCCGAGGAAGCATAAGCCTGTATTACCAAGTCGCTCTGGATGTTCACGGCAATTTTGCGGATATTCAGCGCCAGAAGAGAGCTTGCCCCGACAAGAAAAAAGACCGAGGCGGCGGTGACCAGCGTCAGAAGGCTCAAACCCCAGTGACGAAAAAACAGCCGCAGCGTGTCGCGCACAACATACCTATAAGTCCCCACTGATGCTGTACCTCCCTTCCCGCTCGTCGCGGACCAGGCGTCCCATGTGCAGTTCCACCACGCGCTGACGATACGTATCGACCAAGTGCTGATCGTGCGTCGCCACGATCACGGTGGTTCCCGCGGCATGGATGGACAGCAGCAGTTTCATCACGTACTCCGCCGTATGCACGTCCAGGTTGCCGGTCGGTTCGTCCGCCAAAAAGAGGCGCGGCGCATTCACGATCGCCCGCGCGATGGCGACTCTCTGTTGTTCTCCGCCGGAAAGCTGATCGGGCATAAGCCCCCTGCGATTCCAAAGGCCGACCTTATCGATGACGTCGTCGGTTCTTTCGCGTGCCTCCGCGCGCGGCACCCCGCACACTTCGAGAACAAAGGCCACGTTCTCCCATGCCGTCAGATTCGGCAACAATTTGTAATCCTGAAACACCACGCCGATGTCGCGTCGAAAGTATGGCAGACTGGAAGACGAGAGCCGGCGCAGGTCGATTCCGTCGAGGCTGACCTGTCCTCGTGTCGGCAGCACTTCCCGGGTCAGCATCCGCATCAGCGTCGTTTTTCCGGAACCGGTAGTGCCGATCAGGTATACGAACTCTCCTTCCGAAATGTCCAGATAAATATCGCTGAGGGCCTGGATGTTCGGCGGAAAGATTTTCGTCAGTCCGTTTATGTGGATCTCCATAGCAATGCACCTCCTGTCGCCATTCCCAATCAAAAGCGCCGCTGATTATCATACCACAATCACGAGCGCATTGCCCTTTCGAAGCAGAGGACAAAGTCGGACTGGATCGCCGCGCACGCCGCTTCCAGATCGGCCCGCTTTTGCCATGGGGGGGGAAAGAGGACCCCGCCGCCGTTCCATAGAGTTCCTCCCCAACGCCCGGCGAAATCGGACACTTTCGAATCGTACGGGATCAGCGTGCATGGGACGCCCGCCTTCAGCGAGAGCACGCCAAAGTGAAGGCGCATGCCAAACGCTCCCGCGGCGCCGCTGAAAAGTTTCGACAGCTGTTCAGCGTCGGGATATATAAGCTCGTCGACTCCGCACACGCCGCGTTCCCGGATCTCCCGCATCAGCTGGAGATCGTTCTTGTCCATCGCGACTCCGACGGTTTTCAGTTTCCCGGCAGGAGACGAACGGGCGTAAGCCCTCGCGGCTTCGTACTCCAGCTCCCCGTCATGACGGCGGAAATTTACGAGGAAATATTCGGGGCGCCGGCTCTCTCTCCCGAAAGGAAGCGCCAGGGCCAGATCGTCCGAAAGAAGGCACTGTCCGTTGAGAAAAGTCTGCGAGTGAAGATCCCGGACCGAAACGATCTCGCAGCTTCGGAAGGCGTCTTGGGCCAAAAGGCGATTGATCCGGCGCGACAGCGGGCCGATGGACTGGCCGACCGCCCATGTTTTGCAGCCGCAGAGTTTGGCCAATCTAACTACCGTCCAATAATACCACGGACTGCGAAAACTGGAACTGTCCTGAAAAATCCCGCCGCCGCCGAGCAGCAAAGTCTCGCTGAGCCTCAAAGCCCGGACAACATCCCGGCGGGACCAGCGGTCGATTGGATAAACGCGATGCTGTTCCACGCTTTTTTTCGGTTCTCCCGACAGCATGGCGATCTCGCGTTCCTTCAGGCCGCAGTTTTTCAGAAGCCGAATGGTCGCGGCCGCCAGCAGCTCGTCGCCGAGATTTCCCATGCCGTAATAGCCGCAGAGCAGAACTTTCCAGCGGCGCGTCATTTTACAAGAGACTGCGCAGCCGCCGGAAGAGCGGCCGCCCCACGCGTACGCCGACAAACAGGACGAGGCTGCCCAGCACCAGGCCGATCCACCATCCGTTGAAGCCCCGAAGCAACGTCAAAGGCAAGGGCGTATGGAAATGGCAGAAGCTGTTCACCGCGGAGGAGAAAGCCAGCGTCACGGCCAGGCGAAGGATTTCCCGCCAATGAGCCCACATTTCCTGACGTTTTAGATAGTACCAGACGACCAGGGCTGGATAGCCGATGAGAAATTCCTTGGTTCTGGGACGGGCGCCGAGGATTTTCTCAAGCCAGTCGCGGAACATGATCTCGGACGTTCCGACGAGCCCGTAATTTCCGCTGCGCAGCAGCATTACTGCGGCGCCCAGCAGCAGCGTTCCCGCCAGCACGATTTCGCCCCAAAGCGGCGGCCGCGACAAAATCTCGGGCAATGATTCGGGATGTTCGCGCTTATGCACGTCGATCAGCAGAATGAGGAGCAGCGGAAGGAGCAAGCTCAGCTTGACGCCGCTGAACGTGCTCAGGCGATACATATAGAGAGGCACGGAAAAACGGCCGGCGATCACGAGACCGCCGACAAGCACGAGCAGAAAACCTTCAACCGCCCCGCGCAGGGGCACCTTCCAGCGATCCATGGCCAACAGCGAAGCTTCCGCCGCCAGGAACCCGGCGGCAAACGCTCCGCCAAGTCGGGAAAGGATTCCCGCGTACAAAGAGCACACGCCAAGGACGACGGCCGTCGCCGCAAGGACGCCCAAAAAACGTTTCCGAGAAAGGAGCGACATGTCGAAATAACGCTCGACATATCTCGCCAGCAGCAGCAAAAACAAAATCTGCAGAGCGATCGCCGAAAAAAACGAATTGATCCATGGGCTGGACGGAGCGGGGGCCGGCCACAGACGCTTGAAGCCGTTTCCGTCGAGACGCGCCCGCAGAGCCTTGACGTCCTCGCAATATTCGGCAAGCTGAGGCGCAACGGCGCGCAAAGGATCCGCGCGGAGCACCAGAAGACGCACTTCTCTCTCCTCTGCGGCGCGGTAAAAGCGATTCAGCATAATGGGGCGGATGATATTCCTTTTCAGGACTTCCTCGCGATCCACGGCATGCAGCGACACGACGTTCGGCCAGGCGGCAGCGACCTGTCTGTCCGCTCCGTACTGCCGCGAGAATTCTACCTGCGCCATCAGCAAACCGCGTTCCTTGACAAAGCTGCCCAGTCGTTCCGTATCAGGGTAAGTTGTGGCAATTTCTCCGGTGGGACAGAGGACCTTGACGCTGGAGAAATTGTCGCAGACAAACGTCAAGCTCTCCTCAAGCCCTTCACCCGAGCTGCCCACACTGGGCGACGGCGCGAAAACCAACGGCACGCCGGCCGCCGAAAGGTACTGCATGGAACGCAGATCGGGCAGGACGCCCGCTTTTTCCAGCTGCACATAAGGACGCGGGATCCTGAAATAGACGGTCCGCCCCTCAGCGACGCGCTCTCCGCTCTTGAAGCGTCTCTTTAAATATTCTTGCTGCAGTTCCGCCAGCGCCGGATCCCTGAGAATGACGACGGTCCCCGAGGGATAAGAAAAACTCCTGAGGACTGAATCGGGCACGTCGGCTGCCGGAACCGCCGTTACCTGATCGACGGCCCCCTTGACGAGATCTTCCGCCGTGCACTCGGGCACCATGAACGCAGAAATTCCCGCCTCCATCAGCGCCGCAAATCTATTCTGCCCCTCTTCCGCGTTTAAGGAATGAAGTTCCATCAGGTCAAACACGAGCAGCGCAGAACGGTTCGCATGCTCTTGAAACAACCGCCACATGAGAGACGGTATGGCAAGCGCCAATGCCGCGAACAGACAATAAACAAACACCCTTGCGTCATTTTTAGTTTTCGTCATCATGAAGACACCTCCCAGAGTTGATTTAAAGAAAACCTCAACTCTTCCATCATAGAGCCGAACAGACACACCGGGAACCCCACGACCGTCGAGTAATCTCCGTGGATCGCCCGCGCGAAAAGACCGCCCAACCCCTGAATCGCATAGCCGCCAGCCTTGCCGAAAGGTTCGCCGGTCGCAACATAGCTCTTTATGACCGAGGCGGTCAGTTCCCTGAACTGCACCTTCGTACACTCGTACCGACAGAGTCGGCGCCTCTTCCAGAACAGCGCCAGGCCGGTGTACACCGCGTGCTCCCTGCCCGAAAGAGACGAGAGCATGGCAAAAGCTTCCGCGCCGTCGTGCGGCTTGCCGTAAATTTCCGCTCCCAGAGACACCACCGTGTCGGACGCGATGATCAATGCCTGCGGATATTTCACGGCAAGGGATTGCCCTTTCAATTCGGAAAGCCTCATGACCAAGCGCGCGGGAGACTCGCCGGCCATCCTCTCTTCGGCAACATCGGCGGGAATGACGTCGAAGCTCAGGCCGATTTTTTCAAGGAGTTCCTTGCGCCGGGGGCTTGCCGACGCGAGGATCACGTGAACATCTCTGATGCGCATGAATCAAAGCCAGAGCAGCGCGACAAGTCCCAGCGCTCCGCAGTACAGAGCGAAAATCCACCAGCGCCCGCGGAGGATCGCGCGATGGAGCACATACAACGCTATCAATCCGGAGACAAAGGCAAGCAGCGCGCCATAAAGCCAGCCTTCGGGAAGGGATACGCCCGCCCCGGCGGCATGGCGTAGTTCAAGCACTGCCGCGCCCGTTATGGCCGGGAGAGAAAGCAAAAACGAAAAGCGAAACGCTTCCGCCGCGCTTAAGCCGCATAGAACGCCTGCAACCAACGTCGCTCCCGAACGCGAGATACCGGGGATCACCGCGATCCCTTGAGCGATGCCGACAATAAGGCCGATGGAAACGCAAATTTTACGCGTGCCGGCGGGAACGACCGCAAGGATCAGCATCAAGACGCCTGTCACCAAAAGCGCACCGCCGACGCCCGCCATCGAAGCGCCGATTCTCTCCACGAAGGGCTTCAGCAGCAGACCGATGATCGCCGTGGGAACGGATCCGAAGATGACGGCCCAGCCGAAATACCATCCGTCTGATTTCTGTCCGACCGGCATCCTGAAACCGCGAAAGAATTCGAAAAGCATCCGCACAATGTCTGTGCCGAAATAAACCAGCGTAGAACAGACCGTAGCCACATGCAGTACCAGATCGAACGCCAGTCCCGCCTCGCCGTTCCCCGTCACATGCTGAAATATCGCCAAGTGCGCGGAGCTGCTGACCGGCAGATACTCGGTCAATCCCTGCAACACGCCTTGCGAAAGGCTGGAAATAAATGGAGTCATCACTTTCACCCGTTTCACAGAATTTATCCGCCAGAAAATTCGTTCAGAGCCTAAAAGCTCTGAACGAATCTCAGTGTCTCGTTATAACCTTGCGATCAACGGAATCACAGCGGAGGCGCTGCGCATGTACTTCCTCAGCAGCTCCTTGCATCGCAGGGAAATCTGCTTTTTCAAAAGCTCGTCGTCTTCCAAAGCCTCGCGTTTCAAAGCGCGGCGGACGGCTTCGGAAAACTCCTGACGCATCCCTTCCGCGTCCTTGAAATGGATCTGGCCGTAACTCTCGAAACAAGGCTCGCCGACAAGACGTCCTTTCTTGTCAAGCGTGATCGAGACCACGAGGACCCCGTTCTCCGAAAGTTCCTGACGTTCCTTCAGGATCGAGCCTTCCTTCTCCCCCAGCGCCATACCGTCTACCAGCACGGCGCCGGCCGGCGCTTTGCTTTTGACCCCGGCCGAATTCCGCGTGATGGAAAGGATGTCGCCATTGTTCATGATGAAAACATTTTTTTCGGGGATCCCCACTTCTTCGGCCAGCTGCGAGTGGCGGATCTGCATGCGATATTCGCCGTGAACGGGAACGAAATATCGAGGCTTCACCATGCTGAGAAGCATTTTCAGCTCTTCTCTGGAGGCGTGCCCGGAAACATGCAGCCCCGCCTCCCTGCCGTACAGGACTTCGCATCCCAGTTCAAAAAGTCTGTTGATGGTGTTGCTGACCAATTTTTCGTTGCCGGGAATGGGATTGGCGAAAAGGGCCACCACATCCTTGCTGTCAAGCTTGACTCGATGATGAGCGCCTTTGCTCATCAAAACAAGCCCGGAAAAAGGTTCTCCCTGACTGCCGGTCGTCATCACGACAAGATGGGAATCGTTGTAAGAATCCATCTCGGCAAGAGGGACGACGGTCTCGGGATCAGCCTTTATATAGCCCAGACGTATTGCCAGCTCGACGTTGTTGACCATGCTGCGCCCGGCGAAGACGACCTTCCTGTTGAAGCGCGCCGCCGCGTCAAGGACCAGCTGGACGCGATGAAGGTTGCTGGCGAAAGCGGAAATGATGACGCGCCGGTTGCGGTAGGTGCGGAAAAGATTGTCGATGGACCCGATCAACGACTTTTCGGATTTTGTAAAACCTTCGCGTTCAGCGTTCGTGGAGTCGGAAGCCATGAGCAGCACGCCCTTCCGCCCCAGTTCGGCGAAAGCGGCGTAATCGGTGACGTGTTCGTCGACAGGCGTGGGATCGAACTTGAAATCGCCCGTATGGAGCACGACGCCGAGGGGGGTCTCGACGGCGATCCCCAAAGCGTCGGGGATCGAGTGACAGACGGAAATGAACGTAACCTTGAAAACGCCAAGCGCAACGGTTTCTCCGGCCTTGACCTCCACCAGCCGCGGCTTGTACCGCGGCGCGGCTTCCAGCATCTTCCCCTCGATCATGCCCAGAGTAAGCTTGGCGCTGTACACGGGGACGTCCAGCTTGGGCAGCACGAACGGCAGCGCGCCGATATGGTCCTCATGCCCATGGGTGATCAGGATGCCGCGGATTTTTTTTCGATTTTCTTCGAGATAGGAGATGTCGGGAATGACAAAGTCGATGCCCAGCATCTCCTCATCGGGAAACATCAGACCGGCATCGATCACCACAATGTCATTTTCGTACTCTATGGCGTACATGTTCTTGCCGATCTCCCCCAGGCCGCCCAGAGGAATAAACTTCAGCGTTTCAGTCGGCGCGGAGGCGATCTTTCTTCTGCGGGCATAGGCTGCGCGTGAGACGTTCATTGCCGTCCCTTTTTCGCTGATTGTGCGCCGGCTGTACGTCCCTTTGGTGCCCTTTCTCTGGGGCGACGCCGTTGCGGGCTGCGTTGATATTGCACTCTTCGAATTATTTTTCATCTCAACATTCCTTGTCTATGATTTTTGCGATGGCTCTCGCAATGAAAGAACAATTCTGCTAGAATAGTATTGTATAAGGCATCTTTGCATTTCAATCTTTCTTTCCCCAACTGGAGGTATAAAAGTGGCTGAACACAAGCACAACGACGACGCTGTTTTAATGACTCAGGAAGGCTATGACAAACTGAGCACCGAATTAAAACAGCTCAGAAGCGAAGAACGTTATAAAATCGCCCGCAGGATCGAAGAGGCCCGTTCTTTCGGCGATCTCAGCGAAAATGCCGAATATGCCGCGGCCAAGGACGACCAGGCCAAACTCGAAGGCAAGATCCAAGTCATGGAATATCAGCTTTCACGCGCCAAAATCATCGATTCGGCCAGTTTGGACAATTCGCACGTTTCGGTGGGAACGACCGTGACCATCATGGATATCACCCACAACAAGGAGTTCGTCTACTCCATTGTCAGCTCGGAAGAATCCGATCCGGAAAAGGGTCTCATTTCTTCCGTGAGCCCCGTAGGGCGGGCCCTGATGAACAAAAGGGTGGGCGACGAAGTGCCCGTCAAGGTCCCGATGGGAATCCGCAAGCTCAAGATTCGCAAGATCAAAGTCAAATAGTTCCAACGGCCAAACTCTTTGCGGACCGCGATATAAAAACGCCGAGAGGCTCAGCATGATGGGCTGTGCCTCTTTTCTATTATATCCCACTCGTTTCCGTTTGTGCAATTTTTGGAGCAAGAAAGCAGGGCAATCGCTTACGGAATAAGAACCCCCGTAGGGACGAGTCCCAAGACCTG